>NZ_CP065025.1:0-604711 GCF_018288855.1 Rahnella inusitata
TTCACAACGCCTGCCTCTTTCTTGCTCAACGGTTTCTTACCGTCGCCGCTAAGCCGCGACAACGAACCGCATTGTAAACCAACTCCACATATCTACCAATTTCTGCAAACTTTGCCTTGGCTATGGAGTATAGCCTATGCTATATCTGAATAATAAACCGCCGATTGACGCACAGAGTGACAGGAGAAAATTCATGGGAAATGGACACAGCATCGCGAAACACCTCGGCCACTCGCCGTTTCGTTTGCGCCTCATGCTGATTGGCATGATCGTCGCGCTGATTACCGGTAGCGCAACGGCGGCGGAAAAATACAAAAAAAAGTTCAAAGTGGTGACGACCTTCACGGTGATTCAGGACATCGCGCAGAACGTCGCCGGTGATGCTGCCACGGTAGAGTCGATCACCAAGCCCGGCGCTGAAATCCACGATTACCAGCCTACGCCACGCGACATCGTCAAAACCCAGTCTGCCGATTTGATCCTGTGGAACGGCTTTAACCTCGAACGCTGGTTCGGCCGCTTCTTTGCCAATATCAAAAACGTACCGTCCGTGACGGTGACCGATGGCATCGCACCGTTGCCAATCCAGGAAGGACCGTATCTCGGCAACCCGAATCCGCACGCGTGGATGTCAGCGAAAAATGCGCTGGTGTACGTCGAGAATATCCGTGCCGCGCTGGTGAAATACGATCCTGAAAACGCTGCGATCTACGACCGTAACGCCAAAAGCTACGCCGAAAAAATAACCCTGCTGGATGCGCCGCTGCGCGAACGCCTCTCTAAAATTCCGGCACAGCAACGCTGGTTGGTGACCAGCGAAGGGGCGTTTAGCTATCTGGCGAAAGATTATGATTTGAAAGAAGCCTATCTGTGGCCGATCAACGCTGAAGAACAGGGCACGCCACAGCAGGTGAAAAAGCTCATCGATCTGGTGCGTCAGAAAAATATCCCGGTGGTGTTCAGTGAAAGCACCATTTCGGATAAACCGGCGAAACAGGTCAGTAAGGAAACCGGCGCGAAATACGGCGGCGTACTGTACGTCGATTCGCTGTCCACCGCCGATGGCCCGGTGCCGACCTACATTGATTTGCTGAAAGTGACGGTCGGTACCATCG
The DNA here is from genome assembly GCF_018288855.1 of Rahnella inusitata. Taxonomy (NCBI): domain Bacteria; kingdom Pseudomonadati; phylum Pseudomonadota; class Gammaproteobacteria; order Enterobacterales; family Yersiniaceae; genus Rahnella; species Rahnella inusitata. The sequence continues at coordinate 1,116 of NZ_CP065025.1, forward strand.
CAGAAGGGTTTGGCCAATGAGTGATACCGCGCTGCAACTCGACGTTGACAACATTTCGGTGACTTACAACAACGGTCACACCGCCATTGAAGAGGCATCGTTCCGCCTTCGTGGCGGCTCGATTTGCGCGCTGCTCGGCGTCAATGGCAGCGGTAAATCCACCCTGTTCAAAACCATCATGGGAATTATCCGCCCGACGCACGGCAGCGTGACTCTCGATGGCCTCAACGTCGCCAAAGCGCTGAAGCAGAACCTGATCGCCTACGTGCCACAGTCCGAGGAAGTGGACTGGAATTTCCCGGTACTGGTGCGGGATGTGGTGATGATGGGGCGCTACGGCAAAATGTCGTTTTTGCGCATTCCTTCGCAGGAAGATAAAAAACAGGTAGCGTCGGCGCTGGCGCGTGTCGGCCTGACTGAACTGGCGCAGCGTCAGATTGGCGAGCTTTCCGGCGGCCAGAAAAAACGCGTGTTTCTGGCGCGTGCGCTGGCCCAGCAGGGGCGCGTTATGCTGCTCGACGAGCCGTTCACCGGCGTCGATATCAAAACTGAAAACGCCATTATCGAGTTGCTGCGCCAGTTGCGCGAAGAAGGCCACCTGATTCTGGTCTCCACGCATAACATCGCCAGCGTGCCGGATTTTTGCGACCGGGTGGTGCTGATCAACCGGACAGTGATTGCCGCCGGTCCGCTCGAAACCACGTTTACCCATCATAATCTCGAAAATACTTTCGGCGGCGCGCTGCGCAATATCAGCTATCTGGTCGGCAAGGAGATGATGGCTGAAACCGTTTCACCGGTAAGGCGGGTGAAATGATTGATCTGCTGCTGGAGCCGTTTCACTACAATTATATGGTGAAAGCTATCTGGGTCAGCGCGGGCGTGGGCGCGGTGTGTGCGTTTTTATCGGCGTATCTGATGCTCAAAGGCTGGTCGCTGATGGGCGATGCGCTGTCGCATTCTGTTGTTCCGGGCGTGGCGGGCGCATATGCGCTGGGTTTTCCGTACGCCATCGGCGCATTTGGCACCGGCATTCTGGCGGCGCTTTCCATGACGCTGCTGCGCCATTTCACTAAGTTGCGCGAAGACGCGATCATCGGCTTCGTGTTCTCCACTTTCTTCGCCCTTGGTTTACTGCTGGTGTCGCTCAATCCGACGTCGGTAAACGTCCAGTCGATTCTGTTCGGCAACATTTTGGGCATCGACGACGCCGATATTTTGCAGGTGCAAATCATCGTCGGCGTTTCCCTGCTGGTGCTGTGCGTCATCTGGCGCGACCTGCTGGCGGTATTTTTTGATGAAGCGCACGCGCGCTCGGTGGGCCTGTCGCCGCTGTGGTTGAAAGTTATCTTCTTCACTATCTTCAGCGCATGCAGCGTGGCGGCCTTACAGACCGTCGGCGCGATTTTGGTTATCGCGATGGTGATCACCCCCGGTGCGACCGCCTATCTGCTCTCGGACCGTTTCTCACATCTGCTGATTATTTCGGTCATTATCGGTGCGGTCACCAGCGCGGTCGGCGCCTGGCTGAGTTATTACCTTGATGGCGCAACCGGCGGTGTAATCGTCTGTCTGCAAACCACCGTCTTCCTGCTGGCGTTTCTGTTTGCGCCGAAACACGGCTGGCTGGTGAATCATTTCCGCATTAAACGGGCAGGGAGCCGCGCATGATGAGCTGGATGGATGTCCTGATGGAGCCGATGAGCTTCGATTTCATGCAGCGCGCTCTGCTGACCGCCGCCGCGACCAGCATCGTCTGCGCGATCTTCTCCTGTTTTCTGGTGCTCAAAGGCTGGTCGCTGATGGGCGATGCCATCTCTCATGCGGTGTTGCCGGGAGTGGTGCTGGCCTATCTGGCGGGCATCCCTCTGGTCATCGGCGCATTTGGCTCTGGTCTGTTCTGCGCGGTCGCCACCGGTTTTATCAAAGAGCATTGTCGGGTAAAAGAAGATTCGGTCATGGGCATCGTATTCTCCGGCATGTTCGCCGCCGGGCTGGTGCTGTTCTCGCGGGTGAATACCGAGCAGCATCTGAGCCATATTCTGTTCGGCAATGTGCTGGGTGTGACTGACAACGAAATGCTGCAAACCCTGATCATTGCCGTTGTCGTGACGCTGGCTATCGTCATTAAATTCAAAGATCTGATGCTGTTTTGTTTCGACCCTGTGCAGGCCAAGGTCATCGGCCTGCCGGTGCGTTTCTACCACTACGCGCTGTTGTGTCTGCTGGCACTGACCATCGTCGCCGCACTTCAGGCGGTCGGCGTGGTGCTGGTGGTGGCGATGCTGATCACACCCGGTATCACTGCCTTTCTGTTGTGCAAAACCCTGCCGAAAATGATCGCGGTATCCGTGACCGCGTCACTGATCGCCGCCGTTACCGGCACCTTTATCAGCTTTTATATTGATGCCGCAACCGGCCCGACGATTGTGCTGATTCAGGCGGCGATTTTCCTGTTGGCGCTCACCGTTCATCTGCTGCGCAAATCCGTTAAACCGCGTCAGTCCGCACCGAATGCTTAGTGTTGCGGGCAGAGTTTTGCGATTCTGTACGCTGGACTACTTTCTGAGAGACGCCAATGACCCAACAATTTGCTCCTGTCGAACTGGCAAAAGCCTATCGTCTGATTAACCACGGCGCGACCGCGCTGGTTTCTGCGCATCATGCGGGCGTGGACAACGTGATGTCCGCCTCATGGGTATGCGGACTGGATTTCAAACCGGCAAAACTGACCGTGGTGCTGGATAAAATCGCCAGAACCCGTGAGCTTATCGAGCAGAGCGGATACTTCGTGATTCAGGTGCCTACCGTGGCACAGCTGCAAATGACCTATGATCTCGGCAACCGTACATTGCGTGACGATGCCGATAAACTGGCGAAGTGCGGTACAGAGTTGTTCCGCATGGAAGGTCAGGGCGAGTTACCGTTCGTTGCCGGTTGCACCGCGTGGCTGGCCTGTAAGCTGATCCCCGAGCCGCACAACCAGCAGGCGCATGATTTGTTTATCGGCGAGATTGTCGGCGCATGGGCCGATACGCGCGTTTTCAAAGACGGACACTGGCATTTCGAAGAAGCCGCTCCGTCCTTACGCAGCCTGCACTACATCGCGGGCGGCCAGTTTTACGCCACCGGTGAACCACTGAACGCCAATACAGACCTGGTGTGATCCCTTCTTTTGCGGCGTGATTAACGCCGCTCTCCCGGCACAGGCCGGTGTCGATATGCTACTGACAGGAAAGAAGCTGGGCATGGCTCTGCAATCAACAGTCTTGTGTGTGGCTATGAGACCGAGATTCATGGTGGGTACAAACTATGACAGGCAGCTTTGAGCGAGGAGCGGAAATTGATTACTTACCTACTTAAAAGATGACTACTGTAGCTATGGCAATTCATAACCGAAAGATTCGTCAAGTTTTAGTAATACCTAATTGATTCAATATACCTGGTAATTTTTTGATTGATATTTCACCTGAATTACCAGTCTTGAAGCTGGATTCAATTTCCTTACCTCGAACAATTTTTATAGTACCTGCACTTGTGAGTTTAGTATCAAAAAAATAAAATTGACTGCAAGGCTTATGCCTTCTGTTATCACGAAGGAGAAGTTCTAGTGACTCCTTTTTATTTCTATCAAAGCCGGGGCCAAAAATAATGCCAGCTATCAACGATGGATCATGATGAAATATGCGATCAGAATTATCATTGGACAATGCGAAATTTAACCCTCCTAAACTCTGTGTTATATATTTTTTTGTGAGAAATACCCTCTTCTCTACCTCGTAATGCCAGAATTTATTTTTCGCCAAAAGAGTTTCCCGAATCGCAAGGTCATCTTGCAAAACACTTTTAAGAATCGGTATGTGTTTTTCATGGTCCCTGTATTCCACACTGTCAACAGGGTAATTAATATATTCGTCAGAATAGATATTGCGCTTAAGAGGAATAATATTATCTGGTGCATTGTAGATGACAACACAACCTTTAAAACCAGCAGCATAATGCGCCCACATCATTGGCTCTAAGGCATTTTTCGAGAATGAAACACTATATACACCTACTCGCAATCCTTTTAGAATTCTCTCTCTAATTCCATTGGAGCAGAGAGATATCAGTTGTGACATAGATTCATCTGAATCCTCGAGCAATCCCTTATCAATTAAATTGTTTTTATTGATGTGCAAACTTAATGCTGATGCTACATCTGAATCGTATCTTTTGAACATTAGTTGAAGGTCTTCAATGGAACCATCAATAGAGCAACCTAAAAATATCCGACACAATTGCTTTGCAAGATGGTTACCGTCTAAATCCAAAAAAACCTTTAAATCCTTAACACCTAAAAACGTCTCTTTTTCCAAAACCCTTTGCCAAAGAGAAACGTCATCCTCAAAATAATAAGAGGTCTTTAAATCATTAGGGTCGTTTAGTTGCTCTGTTGATGAGAAATAAAATTCGTTATATCTGATAGCTTTATCAAAGAAGAAGTCCGGCCTATAATATTTAAATAAGTACACACAGCACCCCCATAAAAAGGCGGAAAATCCACCGTGACCATTTTTTTCATCACTACCATTTTTAAATAGATACATCTGAGGTAGTTTCGGAATTTCTTGCTGAGATATACTTATCTTTTATGATTGGAATGTAAAGCCTTGCCTGGGGATACACCTATTTCCACCACCGTCTGGGAGTATCCACAGTCCGCTCTTGGCACCAAGCCGCCTGCTAAGAAACGTCGGCGGCTATGAGCTAGGAGCAGTGACCTGCCCCCTAATTTTTAACGCAACGCGATGTTAGCGACGTCCATCTGTACTCTTTCAAAACTGGTTAAGTCAGCTTCTGGCACACAGCAGACTGTCATGCCCGTTTAAGAAACAGGATTAACGTAGGTTATTTAATGAGACGGCCCCTCGCTCCTTCGCGGCACTATGCTGAGGATCGTCACGGGTAGGCTGTTTAGCGCAAAAAGTTTACCCGACCAAAGCTAATCGAATTTCTGACTAATATCCTCTCGAGGGGAACGGCCAAAATAAGCTTTGTATGCCCGGCTGAAGGACGCTTCGGATTCATAGCCAACGGCAAAACCTACCTTACCTATGCGGCTATCTTTTTTTGAAAGCATAGCTTTCGCCAGGCTGAGTCGCCATTCATTTTGATAGCGCAGCGGTGAACGTCCAACCAGCCTATTAAAACGTTCGCAAAAACCAGATCGAGACATTCCAGCTAACGAAGCAAGTGCATCAATGCGCCATTGTTGATCGGGTTTTTCGTGGATGGCTTTGAGTGTGCGGGCAATGTTTTCATCAGACAGGCCTCCAAGCCATCCTGATGCAGAGCCCTGTTGGACCCATGTTCTTAAAATTCGAATAACGGTAAGATCGATTAAACGCGAAACCATCAATGCGCCACCGGGCTGCGAGTCATTGGCCTCTAATAACATAAAATGAAGTATGCCTTCAGCCCAAGTAGACGTATCGATCTGTTTGATATGGATAAGATTGGGCATTGCAAACAGCATCGCTTGAAAACTGCTGGCATCGAACCAAAATCGACAAATAACTACCTGCGCATTCCCCTCACTCATGATGATATTTAACGATGCCGAGTCGTGAGGAAGCAATACAATATCGCCCTGACTGATGGTAACTTGCTGCCCATCGGTGCCCTCTATTTGCATCTCACCGCTTCGAAGCACGCAGACGTGGGCACTTTTTGCATCCAATTCAAGCCGTTCACCAAGCGCCAATGAGGAAGAGTAGACGCGATCCCCAGTGAGGCGAATTTGGGCCAATACCTGCGAGAGAAGATCCCCAGAGGCAAGCCCTTCCAAGCGCATCTCTGGAAGAATGGTCAAATTTTCGAGTGATTCGGTCATGTCTGTTCCACCTTGGTTCTGATAGCTTAAGCATCGTAATCTTAACGCTTCAACGCTGTCATTACTGACACTTTACAGCGATGAAGGTTATCTCCTTCAAAAGATCTATCAAACAGGAATAGTCGAATGTTCGGAATAACTCCGCTTGGTTGGGTACACACATTAGGAAGCCTACCAGCCGTTCCATTAGCTGCTTATATGTTCATCAAGCATGGCCGCATAGTTCCTCGGTCAAAGGCCGGCTTGGCCTACTTCCTTTGCATGTTGATCGGCTGTTGCACCGTTTTTCTGGTGGCACATCAGCCCATAAGTCCGGCAATTGGTGCCGTCACTCTCTTATTGTTACTCGCAGGTTACACAGTGGGTTTCATCCCCTGGAAAGGGCAAGCGGGCGTATACCTGGAAACCATCATACTGAGTCTGACCGCATTTTTTCTGCTGGTCCCGACAGTATCTGAAACATTGCGTAGAGTGCCTGACAGCCACCCTATTGTGACCGACCCACACTCTCCTTTGCTCAGCGGTATTCTCGGGTTTATTGCCCTCGCTCTGGTAGTCGGCGTGACAGCACAAGTATTTCATATAAGGAAACGAAGCAGGTCTGTTGCCCGGTAACCCATTGACCTCAACGCTAGACGCATTAAATACTTGATGTTCCCTTAAAGTTGACGCTAACATAGGAACCAATCAGTTTCTAATTGTGCGATAAAAAAGCAGGGACAACCATGAGAAATCCGACTGGCAGCGGGCGACCGCGTGAATTTGAACTTGGTGCCGCAGCCGATGATGCCCTGCAGGTCTTTTGGGATAAAGGATATGAAGGAACGTCGTTGCCCGATTTAATCGCAGGCACTAGATTATCGCGCGGCAGCCTCTACAAGGCATTCGGCGATAAAAAAGGTCTGTTATTGGCCGCGCTTGATTTGTACATGTCTAAAGGGTTACGGGAAACTGCAAATTTGCTGTCCCAACCAGGCAAGGTCAAGAACACAATTCGTGAGTCACTTTTACGCTGCGCTCAACTGTCATCGGGTGATCTTGGGTTACGCGGATGTCTCGTGGTCTCGTTGGCTACTGAAATGGCGGCGTATGATGCTGAAGTGGCAGAGCGAACCGGACGCATGTTCCGACGATTGCAGCAACTTTACGCGGGTGCCATCGTACGCGGTCAGGCAAACGGTGAGATCCCAGAACGCGATGAGCAGGTTATGGCGCGTTTTCTGGTATGCCAAATCCAAGGGATGCGAGTGTTAGGTAAAACTGGCGCGGTTGAAGCAGACATGATTGGTTTGGTGGATTGTGCAATGCGTATTCTGGAATAAGAAATTTTTTACCCAATTGGGAACCAATCGGTTCCATAAAGAGGATTTTATGTCAACGACTAATGCTAAAGCTGCTGAGCCACGGCGCTGGGCCATGTTCATGGTACTGCTGGTTGGCACGTTCCTCCCGCCGCTTGATTTTTTTATTGTCAATGTTGCGCTTCCTTCGATTCAGGGAGAATTAGGCACTTCCTCTTCGGCAGAACAATTAGTTATTTCCTCCTACGCAGCATTTTATGCCGTGACATTAATTACCGGTGGTCGGTTAGGTGACCTTTACGGACGTGGCCGAATGTTTTTTCTTGGCCTTATAGGCTTTGCGGGCGCATCACTGCTGTGTGGCTTTGCCTGGTCCCCATGGACGCTCATTGCCGGGCGTATTTTGCAAGGCTTGACGGCAGCTGTTATGGCACCTCAAGCACTTGCCTCTATTCAGGTCATTTTTCCCGAATCTGAAAAACCGCTTGCACTCAGCCTGTATGGCGCGATGTTTGGCCTCGCATCCGTTATCGGGCAGGCACTGGGCGGTATCCTGATTTCGCTGAACCTGTTTGGTTTAGGATGGCGCGCGATCTTTCTCGTTAACCTGCCAGTCGCACTGCTGGTCATCATGTTCGGCATCCCATTGCTAAAAGAAACGCGGGCGAAGCATGCGGCCAAGCTGGATCCCGGCGGCGTGCTGTTATCCATAGTGACGCTGAGTCTGCTGATAGTCCCGTTAATCGAAGGTCGTACAGCCGGCTGGCCTTGGTGGGTATGGTTATCGTTCATAACCGTACCACTGCTGGCAACGTTGTTTTGGCGCTATGAGACTCGCCTTGGTCAGAAGGGAGGAACGCCGCTGATCGATCCGCGGGTTCTGCGCACGCCGGGTTTAGCGCGAGGCCTGATGGTGGCTTTAATGTTTTACTCGATCGGCGTTTTCTTTCTGCTTTTTTCGGTCTACCTGCAAAGTGCCTTACATCAGAGTGCACTGAGCGCGGGACTGGTGTTTCTGCCATTCGGTGCAGGATTGCTGCTAGGCCCGCTGTTAACAGCTTATTTGAAGCGCTTTGCCGGGAACTATGTCAATCCCATTGGCATGGGGTTGGAAACTCTGGGGCTCATTGGCATGGCCTGCCTCATCTCAGATACCGCTATTGGGGCCTCGCCCCCAACCGCCCCGCTCGCTGTGCTGCTGTTTGTCATCGGCTTTGGGCAGGGTCTTGGGCTGCCAACGCTAATGCGGATGGTGACAGGCCGCGTTGCCCCCGCTTTCTCGGGCATGATTGCCGGGGTAGCGAGTTCAACTTTACAAATCAGCACCGCACTCAGCGTTGCAGTCATTGGTGGAATTTTTTATACCCTCATCGGCGACCACCAGAGCACAGCAACTATCACTCATGCATTTCTTGTCGCGATCCTCTGCATCGCCTGCTGTCTGGCTATGGGGGCAGGACTGGCCATTAAGCTTGCACGGCAATCTGTTGAAACGTCTGCGTTTAAAAAGCAAGCGGCCCGTTAAATTATGCACTTTTAAGTAACACATAAATTATTGATTCATTTAATAGGAGAAGACTATGAGTATTTATGATTCACAGGTCGTTGTGTATGTGACTTATCAAGGAACGCCGGAGGATCGGTTTGATCGGGAACATTATAATAACGTGCACCTCCCGCTGGTGATGCGTTCATGGGGTAAATATGGTTTGCTCAACGTCGCCGCATTCTATCCAGCCGTGGAAGAAACAGGAACGGTCGCCGTTTGTGAGTGTATCTTCCGTGATGAGGCGGCAATGGAAGTTGTCTTTTCCTCCCCGGAAGTGCCTACGGTGATGGCAGACGTGCCAATTTTCACCGATCTCACCCCCGTCCGCGTGCGTGCGCAACGCTTATAAAGAAAGGTAGGACAAGTATGCGCTACTGCTCGGTAGCGCATACTGAAACTGACCTCCACAGTCTAAGAAAAAACAAAATAATTTTTTTAGAATGCTTAATTTAACTGTGGTTGTGGCGAAATTTATCGGCAGCTTTGAGCGAACAGCGGAAGTTCGCAATTGTTCTCACAACTGGTTAAGGCATTACTGACATCACGATCTATTAATTAACGAGGTTAAGGTCACAGCAGCCGTTGATAGAACATTCTAATGGGCGGGATTAAATTGCGTGGCCACAAAAGCCGCCATGTATAGCGTTGGCGTCGATTACCCTCGGCGACCAGCATGTTATTCATTTGGCATCGACGGACGACCATGCCGGTGAGTACGGCGGATATCCCGGCTGCGGTCAGGATGGCGCTGTCCCCGCGCAGGAGCAGGGTGACAAGGCGTAAAATACAAAGAATAAAACCTTTCTGGCTACCTGCCCGATAAAGGCCTACCATCGATCGGCAACAGGTTTTTTGAACGACCTGTTTAAGTACTACCCTGGTTTTTTGAAGTTCCATGCAAGAAGAGTTAAGGATTGTTATGAGCGAAGTAGAAAGTTCGATGAGCATTGGCGACAGCTTTACCCTCAAGAACGGCTCAACCCACGAAGTCACTGGCTTTGTGAAGAAAGGGGAAAGAATTTACCCGACGATCAAAACAGATCACGGCAATTCTAACTTCACCTTCATCAAAGAAATTGTTTCAGTGAACAAAGCGTAACGTTAACGACCTTACCGAAGATCGCGGCCTGTTGTCTCCACACGCAGAGCAGGCTGCGTGACGTTGTCCTCCTCAAATTTCCTTTCCCTCTCCCCTGATTTATCAAATTTTTGCCATAATGACGTTTCATCAATTCTTATCAAAGCGATACGTCGACATGCAAATCACGAAATCCGATCACAATGACATTCCCGCCATCCTTAACATTCTGAGCGAATCCAAAGGCGATAACCTGACGGCGCAGCAGCGCGAAGAAGAAGGGTTTACGCAGGGCGCGATGGACGCCGGGATGCTGGCGACATTTCAGTCCGGCAGCGGCGTGTTTGTCAGCCGTGATGAGCGCGAAGGTCAGCCGGAGATTTCCGGTGTGGCGATGACTATTCGCGGTAGTCTGGCGAAACATGGCGCAGCGCAGGCGGCGTACAATGCAGTACTCAGTAGCGGTGCCGCCGCTGCCGATCAGATTTTCCTCTATGGCCCGGTGAGCGTGCGCAAGGCTTTTCGCGGACAGGGATTGCTGACCAAACTGCTGTTGCACATCTGCCATGCGCTGAAAGACACATTCACCCTCGGCGTGGCCTTTGTTGATAAAGAAAACCACAAATCCCTGCTTATCCACCGCCATTATCCGATGACAGAAGCCGGCGAATTTGAACTGAACGGGCGCGGGTATGTGATTTTCTCGTTTGAACCGCAGAAGGTGCTGGCGTTTTATGCAGGGCGCACGTGACCTGTACACGACTTATTGCGTTGCAAATGGTAGTCCACGTGGTATTCGTTGGCGTTGCGGATCATTACCGAATAGTTGATGTAATCGCCGGTATCGCTGTAAGACAGTGACGTCAGACGCAGCAGCGGCGTGCCTTCTGCGACGTGGAACAGGGCAGCGACCGTGCTGTCGGCCAGTATCGGGCTGAAGCTTTCATAGTTCCCGGCAATGCAGATGTGGCATTCGTCTTCGATGTAAGAAAACTTCGAACCTTCCAGATGCTTTACGGATAGATTGCTGAATAACCGGCCAGGCATGTAGCTGTCTTCCAATACCAGCGGTTTGCCTTCCACCGACCGCAGGCGGCGGGAGTAATAGATGCGTTCGTCAGTTTTGATTCGCAGCTGACTGGCGATGGCCGGTGGTGCGCCCATGATCTTAAACTCCAGTACTTCGCTTACCGTCGGGCGGCCCAGCTGTTTCATCAGTTCACAAAAACCCATCAGCCCGCGCGTTTCATGCTGGACGTCTTTCTGCGCAACGAAGGTTCCGCTGCCATGACAGCGACGTACCAGCCCCCATTCGATCAGCAAATCCACCGCTTTACGCAGCGTCATGCGAGAGACACCAAACTCGGCAGCCAGTTTTTTTTCACTGGGCAGAGCGTCACCGATGCCAAAATCGGCAGAATTGATGCGAATTCTTAAGCGTTCAGCAAGCGTTTTGTAGATCACCGGCAGACCTCTTTCTCCGTGAGCGAATCCCCGCAACCGCGTCATGAAAGCCGGTTACGCCCCTGTAAATCCTCATTATCCCATCTTTGTTACGCGGGGTTTTTTGACCCGCCAATTTCAGTGTATAGAAAAAGCCTGAAAAGTAGATCACTTCACCCGCAGAAAAAGCATGAATGCGATCACGAAACGCTTAATCATTTTGCGATCTTATTTTTTATTATTCCTACTCTCTGATCAGAAAATAAAAAACGCTATCAAAACATCTTAATAAAAAACTCTGACCCCTGAAGTAAAATGAGGATTGTATATGCTCAGTCAAATTCAACGTTTTGGCGGTGCGATGTTTACGCCGGTATTACTGTTTCCGTTCGCGGGAATGGTGGTGGGTATTGCGATTATGCTGCAAAACCCGATGTTCGTGGGAGAATCGCTCACCGCTCCAAACAATCTCTTTGCTCAAATCGTTCATATTATTGAAGAAGGTGGCTGGACGGTGTTTCGTAACATGCCGCTGATCTTCGCCATCGGCTTACCTATAGGGCTGGCGAAACAGGCGCAAGGCCGCGCCTGTATGGCGGCGCTGGTCAGCTTTATGACCTGGAATTATTTAATTAATGCGATGGGATTAACCTGGGGGGATTATTTTGGGGTTAATTTTAATGTAGAACCCGGCGGGCAAAGTGGTCTGGCGATGATCGCCGGAATTAAAACACTCGATACCAGTATTATTGGCGCGATTATTATTTCAGGTCTGGTGACCTCAATACATAATCATTTTTTTGATAAACAACTTCCCGTCTTCCTGGGTATTTTTCAGGGCAGCTCCTTCGTGGTGATTATCGCCTTCCTGCTGATGATCCCCTGCGCCTGGCTGACGCTGCTGCTGTGGCCGAAAGTCCAGAGCGGCATCCTCTCGATGCAGCATTTCATGCTGGTGTCCGGCTCGCTCGGCGTTTGGGTGTACACATTCCTCGAACGCATTCTGATCCCGACTGGCTTGCATCACTTCGTCTACGGCCCCTTTGTCTTTGGCCCGGCGGCGATCGAAGGCGGCATTCAGGTCTACTGGGCTGAGCACTTGCAGGCTTTCAGCCAGAGCACCGAGCCGCTGAAATCCCTGTTCCCGCAGGGCGGGTTTGCGCTGTTTGGTAACTCGAAAGTCTTCGGTTCGATGGGGGTCGCAATGGCGATTTACGCCACCGCCGCACCGCAGAACCGCGTCAAAGTGGCGGGGCTGCTCATTCCGGCAACGCTCACCGCCGTACTGGTCGGCATTACTGAACCACTCGAATTCACCTTCCTGTTTATTTCACCTCTGCTGTTTGCCGTCCATGCACTACTGGCCGCCACGCTGGCGACGCTGATGTACATGGCAGGTGTGGTCGGCAATATGGGCGGCGGCCTGCTGGATTCGTTCCTGCCGCAAAACTGGATCCCGATGTTCCACAACCACGCCTCGATGATCTTTACCCAGATTGGTATCGGGCTGGTGTTTACCGGCGTCTGGTTCCTGGTGTTCCGCGCGGTGATCCTGCGTCTTAACCTGAAAACGCCGGGGCGAGAAGACAGCGAAATCAAGCTCTACAGCAAAGCCGATTATCAGGCGCAGAAGAATGCCACAGGCCATGGCAAACCGTCGTCCGCACAGGGTCAGGCTGCCGGTTATCTGCAGGCGCTTGGCGGTTACGCCAACATTCTCGACCTTAACAACTGCGCGACGCGGCTGCGCATCACACTCAGCGACATGGCGCTGACGCAAAGTGACGACATCTTCAAAGCTCTCGGCGCACACGGCGTGGTGCGGCGCGGCAACGCCATTCAGGTCATCGTGGGTCTGCACGTACCTCAGGTGCGGGACCAGATAGAAACGCTGATAAAACACGACGCTTTCACACAATCATCCACATCCGGGGCGCGTTCCCCGACAGAAACATCCCTTACGGAGGCAGTATGATGAAGAAATTTTCAGTAGTGGTAGCAGGCGGTGGCAGCACATTTACACCGGGTATCGTTCTGATGTTACTGGCGAATCAGGAAAGATTTCCGCTCCGTGCCATCAAGTTTTATGACAACGACGGCGCACGTCAGGAAATTGTCGCCGAAGCGTGCAAGGTGATTTTAAAAGAACAGGCACCGGACATTGAGTTCAGCTACACCACGGATCCAAAAGCGGCGTTTACTGATGTTGATTTCGTGATGGCGCACATCCGGGTCGGTAAATACCCGATGCGTGAAAAAGACGAAAAAATCCCACTGAGCCATGGCGTGGTCGGGCAGGAAACCTGCGGGCCGGGCGGGATCGCTTACGGAATGCGCTCTATTGGCGGCGTGCTGGAAATCGTCGATTATATGGAAAAATACTCGCCGAACGCATGGATGCTCAACTACTCGAATCCCGCCGCCATTGTGGCCGAGGCGACGAGACGTTTGCGCCCGCACTCGAAGATCCTCAACATTTGCGATATGCCGATCGGCATTGAAGGACGCATGGCAGAGATTGCCGGACTGAAATCACGCAAAGAGATGCGCGTGCGTTATTACGGGCTGAATCACTTCGGCTGGTGGACATCAATTGAAGATGCGCACGGCAACGATCTGATGCCGAAAATCCGCGAACATGTGGCCAAATACGGCTACGTGCCGCACACCGGCGAGCAGGGTGGTGAGGCCAGCTGGAACGATACCTTTGCTAAGGCCAAAGACGTCTGGGCGCTGGATCCGTCCACCTTCCCGAACACCTATTTGAAATATTACTTGTACCCGGACTATGTGGTCGCGCATGCCAATCCGCAACATACCCGCGCCAATGAGGTGATGGAACACCGTGAAAAACACGTGTTCAGTTCCTGCGCCGCCATTATCGAGGCCGGAAAATCTTCCGCCGGTGAGCTGGAAATTGACGAGCACGCGTCTTACATCGTCGATCTGGCGACGGCCATCGCCTTCAATACCCAGGCAAGAATGCTGCTGATCGTGCCGAACGAAGGTGCTATCAGCAATTTCGATCCGCAAGCGATGGTGGAAATACCGTGTCTGGTGGGCAGCAGCGGCCCGGAACCGCTGACGGTCGGTAAGATCCCGCTGTTCCAGCACGGGCTGATGAGCCAGCAGGTGGCGGTGGAGAAACTGGTGGTCGAAGCCTGGGTGGAGAAATCTTATCTGAAACTGTGGCAGGCGATTACGATCTCGAAAACCGTGCCGAGCGCATCCGTTGCCAAAGCCATTTTGGATGATTTGATCGTCGCCAATAAAGACTACTGGCCAGAACTGAAATAACGCAACACGTGGAGAGACGAACGGCGCAGCCTGTGAGGTTGCGCCGTTTTTTTAACTGATGCCAAATAAGCGGGAAAAGGCTTTTTTACCGGCGTCGGTAACAGTGACTTCACGGTAGCCGGGTGTGCGTGTCAGCCATCCATGGTGTTCGCAGGCTTTCAGTAATGCGGCACCGGCATCGCCTCCGAGATGAAAACGACGCTCGCTCCAGTCGAGACAGGCACAGCTGGGTTTGCGTCTTGTCTGCGGCTGAGTAACGATGCCGATATTTTGGAAATGAAGTTTTCCGCCTGCCGTCAGACTGTTGCCGTCAGGTTCCAGCCAGTCGTTTGCACACATGAAATCGTAGATGCCAACAGCGACTTTTCCCGCGAGGTGGTCATAACAGGTGCGGGCGTTACGTAGGTTGACCGGCGTTCTGATCGCCGGAGGCTGTGTGAATTTCATCGAAACGCCCATCAGGGTTTCCAGAAGATAAGCCACATCCCGGCCAGCCAGTCGGTAGTAACGGTGCCTTCCCTGCGAAAGGCAGGTGATCAGCTCACTTTTAAGCAATTTCGCCAGATGGGTGCTGGCCGTTGACGCGGCGATATTCGCCACGGCACTGAGCTCTGTTGCGGTCCATGCGCGGCCATCCATCAGAGCGCAAAGGATGCTGACCCTCGAAGGATCCGCCATCGCAGAGGCCACCGCCGACATGGATTTCTCCAGTAAACCTGCATCATCTTCGACACTGCTTAACGTGGCGGATTTCATTCCGATGATAAACCCCATTTCAGCGTGACCTTCGCGGCCCGTTCGTGATTATCGGTAAGCAGGATCAGCCGGTTATTGTGGTCGCTGTATTGAACCAGAATATTGATACCACTTTCAGCCAATACCGCCGCTATCTCCCCCAGTTCGCCGGGGCGTTCCTGCTTTAGCTTGCGGATGAGTGGCATTGTGACATTCCGCACATCTAACCCGGCACGCAGGAGAACCTGACGTGCGCGCTCACCGTTTTCGACCAGAAAATGTGCGTGACTTTCGTTTCCCACGGTGAAAACGCCACCGCCTTCCAGACCCACACCCTTTTTCCCCAGCACAGCGCCGAGCAAGCCGAGCGCCCCCGGCGTATTACTGAGAATAACGTGAACATCATACATGCGAATGCCCCCGGTTTTCAGACGAATAATCGCGCAGAACCTGAACAACACGGATCCTGTAAAACGAGAAAATGCTGTTGCGGCCTTCAGACTGAGCGGCCTGATGTTGCAGATTTTTCTTCCACGCCAGCACAGATTCTTCCGTCTCCCACCAGGAAAGCGAGAGGATTTTTCCTGCTGTCGTCATGCTCTGAAAACGCTCAATAGAAATAAACCCGTCGATCTCCGCCAGCAACGGTTTCAGCTCCGCCGCCAGCTGAAAATAACGCGCCTGATGTTCCGGTACCGCATCCGCTTCAAAAAGAACTGCAATCATAAAAATGGCTCCTGTCAGTATATTTCAGGAGCCGATTATGAAGACTGAAAAAAGTGATGCTTCGCTGTTTAACGAAATGTGGATGTTGGCGGGATTACGGTTTGACAGTATTCACTCGCTGAGCGAAATCTCTAAAATGCCTGACCACAAAACGCTGCCAGCTCTTTCGCATCCGGGAGGGCGGTCATCGCGCCGCGTGCGGTGGTAGCCAGAGCGCCGCAGGCCAGTGCCTGACGGACAATGTCGCGCCAGACGTTATCCGACGCCATCGGCCAGTTGTTCGCCAGACCGGCCAGCAAACCGGCGACGAACGCATCGCCCGCGCCGGTGGTATCCAGCGCTTTCACTTTGGGTGCCGGATATTGCATCAGCGAAGCATCCTGTTTGCGGTATACCGACACGCCGTCTTTGCCCTGCGTGACCAGCAGCAGCTGTGGATCGTGGCGCTGGCAAAGTCGCAAAATCCCCTCGGAAAGCAGTCGTTCACCGGTGAGATATTCCAGTTCGTCTTCTGAAACCTTGATCACATCGGCCAGTGACAGCGCCTGTTCAAGGCATTCGCGCAGCTGGTTCTCGTCCGGCCATAAATCGTGGCGAATATTCGGGTCAAAACTTACATGCCCGCCGGCGGCCTTAATCTGCGCCATCGCTAAAAACGCCGATGAACGGGAAGGTTCAGCGGACAGTGAAATCGAACACAGATGCAAAAACTGGCCCGCTTTGAACGCCGGAATATCGGTCGATTGCAGGAACAGATCGGCACTCGGACGCACCATGAACGTAAACGAACGCTCGCCGTCGGCGTCGTTTTCCACTACCACGGTGGAGGTACGGTGGTGCGGATCGCGGTGCATAAAGTCGGTGTTGACCGCTTCGTCTTTCAGCGTTTTTCGCAAAAATTCGCCGAAAGGATCACCGCCCACGCGGCCAATAAACGCGCTGTCGCCGCCGAGACGGCTGATGCCCACCGCGACGTTTGCCGGTGCGCCGCCCGGACACTTCAGTAAACGGTCACCTTCTTCGGGGATCAAATCCACCACGGCATCGCCCAGCACCCAAACCCGATTCTTCATCTTCATTCCCTTTTTTAAATTCCAGATAAATTGGTTGTCGATAAAGTAGAAGAACCGGTTTAGCTAATCAAGCACAAACGAATCTTTAAGATTTAGTGACGAATTGCCAGCAAGATCACAATTCCACGTTAAGACCAGAGAACTTGATTGCCTAAAGCAGGGCGAGGTGATTATTGTGCTCAGGAAAACCAGTTTAGCAATTTAGCTAAACGGTTTTACTCATAATAATAAAGCTTCCTCTGAAGGATAAAAATGATGATGAAACCTCGCTATCTGGCTGTTGCTGTTGGACTTATTCTTTCTTCTGCGGCTCAGGGTGCCGACATTTCTGCCAGTGCTATTGAAGCCCGCTTCAATGCCATGGAAAAACGTTTGCAGCAGGCGGAAAGCCGCGCTGCGAAAGCCGAAGCCCGTGCGACCCAGGCAGAACAACAGGTTAAACAACTCGAGACACGCACCGCCAGTAATGAACAGCAAACCCGTCAGGTGGCCAAAACGGCTGAAATTACCCAGCAGCAAACCGCCGACGTGGCTAAACGTACCGAAACATTAGCCAGCAATACCAAAAGCAGTGACAGCGACAACAGCGGGTTTAAATTCACCGGTTACGCGCGTTCCGGCGTAATCATGAATGATTCCGGCACGTCGACCGAAAGCGGCCCTTACGTCACGCCAGCCGGGCAAACCGGCGGTGCGGTGGGGCGTCTGGGTAACGAAAATAACACCTACGTTGAGGTCAATCTCGAGCACAATCAGACGATGGCCAGCGGCGCGACCTCACGCTATAAAGTGATGCTGGCGGACGGGCAGCGCAGTTACAACGACTGGACTGGCGCGACCAGCGATCTGAATATTCGTCAGGCGTTTGTCGAACTCGGTTCGCTGCCGACCTTCACCGGCCCGTGGAAAGACTCGACGCTGTGGGCGGGTAAACGCTTCGACCGCGATAACTTCGATATTCATTTCCTCGATTCCGACATCATTTTCCTCGCCGGTACCGGTGGCGGTATTTATGACGTGAAGTGGAGCGAGAACCTGAAAAGTAACTTCTCGCTTTACGGGCGCAATTTCGACGATCTCGACGATAACAACAACAGCAATGACGACACGCGCATTGAGAACTACATTGTCACAGCGAATAACTATGCCGGACCATTCCAGTGGATGGTCAGCGGACTGCGCGCCAAAAATAATCAGGATCGTGAAAACACCGGCACGCAGGGCGTTACTAATGCGGCGGATACCGGCTTCCATACGATGCTGGCGTACCACGGCGACAGCTTCTACGGCCTGCGCGAAGGGACATCGACCACCGCGCTGCTGTACGGCCATGGTTTAGGGGCAGAGGTTAAAGCGCTCGGCTCGGACGGCCATCTGACCGACGATGCAAGCACCGTGCGACTGGCCACCTACGGCATCACGCCGCTGAGTAAAAACTGGAGTATTGCTCCGGCGATCCTCGCCCAGCAGAGTAAAGACCGTTATGTTTCCGGCGATGATTATCAGTGGCTGACCTTCAATACGCGTCTGATTCAGCAAATCACCGAAAACTTCGAACTGGCCTATGAAGGCAGCTATCAGTACATGGATCTCGATTCGCAGGGCTATAAAGATAACAACAACGTGAAAGGCGGATTCTACAAACTGACGTTCGCACCGACGTTCAAAGTGGGCGATATCAGCGACATGCTGAGCCGTCCGGAAATCCGCTTCTTCGCCAGCTATATGGACTGGAGCCACAAGCTCGACAGCTATTCTTCCAGCGATTCGTTCGGCACGGACGGTTTCACCTCCGGCGGCCAGTGGAACTTCGGGATCCAGATGGAAACCTGGTTCTGATAAACAGGGTTTGAATCACCATGACGCGCCTGAATTGACCGGGCGCTGTCACACAGGGTAAGACAAGGAACATTATGAATATCAATGCAATCGCGACAGAACTGCTCCCTCTACTGGGCGGCAAAGACAATATCGCCAGCGCCGCACACTGCGCGACGCGTCTGCGGCTGGTGCTGGTGGATGATAGCCTGGTCAACAAAAGCGCTATCGAGAAAGTAGAAGGCGTGAAGGGTTGCTTCAGCAACGCCGGGCAGATCCAGATTATTTTTGGCACCGGGCTGGTGAACAAAGTCCACGCTGAGTTCATCAACGTGGCGGGCATCGGTGAATCGAGCAAGTCCGAAGCGGCTAACATTGCGGCGCAAAAACTGAACCCGTTCCAGCGCATCGCGCGCGTGCTGTCGAACATCTTTGTGCCGATCATTCCGGCAATCGTGGCATCCGGCCTGCTGATGGGGCTGCTCGGCATGGTGAAAACCTACGGCTGGGCAAATCCGGAGAGCGCGATTTTTATCATGCTCGACATGTTCAGTTCGGCGGCGTTCATCATTTTACCGATCCTCATCGGTTTCACCGCCGCGCGTGAATTCGGCGGTAACCCGTTCCTCGGCGCGACGCTGGGCGGCATTCTGACGCACCCCGCGCTGACCAACGCCTGGGGCGTCGCCAGCGGTTTCCACACCATGAATTTCTTCGGGCTGGAGATTGCGATGATTGGCTATCAGGGCACGGTATTCCCGGTGCTGCTGGCGGTCTGGTTTATGAGCTTCCTCGAAAAACGTCTGCGCAAATTCATTCCTGATGCGCTGGATCTGATCCTGACGCCGTTTCTCACCGTCATCATCTCCGGCTTTATCGCGTTCCTGATTATCGGCCCGGCCGGTCGCGCGCTCGGCGACGGCATCTCTTTTATCCTCAGCACCTTAATCACTCACGCTGGCTGGGTAGCGGGGCTTATCTTCGGCGGGCTGTATTCGGTTATTGTCATCACCGGGATCCACCACAGCTTTCACGCGATTGAAGCGGGGCTGCTGGGCAACCCGAGCATCGGGGTGAATTTCCTGCTGCCGATCTGGTCGATGGCTAACGTGGCACAGGGAGGTGCCTGTCTGGCGGTATACTTCAAAACCCGCGATGCAAAAATTAAAGCGATTGCCGTGCCGTCTGCCTTCTCGGCCATGTTGGGCATTACCGAAGCGGCGATTTTCGGCATCAACCTGCGCTTTATGAAACCGTTTATCGCCGCCTTAGCCGGTGGTGCGCTGGGTGGCGCGTGGGTGGTGGCGATGCACGTCAACATGACCGCCGTTGGCCTGACGGGTATTCCAGGGCTGGCGATTGTGCAGGCCAGTTCGATGCTCAGCTATCTCATCGGCTTAGTGATTGCCTTCGGCAGCGCATTCCTGCTTTCCCTGCTGCTGAAATACAAAACGGAGAGTGAATAATGTCGGAAGTCAGTTTGCTGAAACAGGCGCTGCGCAGCGTGGTGGCGGGGCAGGTAACCGCTGCCCGCGATCCGTACCGGCCCGGCTGGCACCTCGCGCCGCCGGTCGGTTTGCTCAATGACCCAAACGGATTTGTGCAGCATAACGGGCGCTATCATCTTTTCTATCAGTGGAATCCGCTCGCCTGTGCGCACGGTGCGAAGTTCTGGGGGCACTGGAGCTCGGCGGATTTACTCCACTGGCGGCATGAGCCGCTGACGCTGGCACCGGCGCAAGAGTACGAATCGCACGGCTGTTATTCCGGTTCGGCGGTGGTGGACAACGGCCAGCTGACGCTTATCTATACCGGCAACGTGAAATACCCGGACGGCAGCCGCACGGCCTTTCAGTGCCTGGCGCGTGAAAACGAGCGCGGTGAATTCGATAAAACCGGACCGGTGCTGGATCTTCCCGCCGGTTACACCGGTCACGTGCGTGACCCCAAGGTCTGGCAGCACGAGGGCCAGTGGTACATGGTGCTCGGCGCGCAGGATCTCAGCCTGCAAGGCAAAGTGCTGTTGCTGCGATCCGCCGATTTGCTGGCGTGGGAGATGCTTGGTGAAATCGCCGGTTCAGGCCTCAACGGGCTGGGCGAATTCGGCTACATGTGGGAATGCCCGGATTTGTTTAGTATCACCGGCAGCGACGTGCTGATCTGCTGCCCGCAGGGGTTAGCGGCGCAATCCGATCGCTACCTGAACACCTTCCAGTCCGGCTATTTCGTCGGGCAGCTGGACTACGCGACAGGGCAGTTTTCGCACGGCGATTTCCACGAACTGGATCTCGGGTTCGAGTTTTATGCGCCGCAAACCACGCACACTGACGATGGCCGCCGCCTGCTGATCGGCTGGATGGGCATTCCTGACGGCGATGAGTTTTATCAGCCGACGATTGAGCACGGATGGCTGCACATCATGACCTGTCCGCACGAGCTGACGCTGGAAAACGGTAAAATTATTCAACGCCCGGCGCGCGAACTTCAGCGGTTACGCGGCGAAGAACAGGTCTGGCAGGGTATCGCGCAGGACGCGCCGGTGTGGGACATCACGCGTGCAGAAGTCACTATCGGGACTGAACAACCGTTCAGCGCCGATTTGGGCGGAAATTTGACGCTTGCCTGGGACGGCGAATGGCTGCGGCTGATGCGCAAAAACCGCCGCAGCGGCGAACCGGAGCAGAGGGTCTGGCGCGGCGCGTTACGCCATCTCACTCTGTTGTGCGACAGTTCCAGCGTGGAAATCTTCATTAATGATGGCGATGCGGTGATGTCTTCGCGCTATTTTCCTGCACTGCCGGCACGGTTAACCTTCAGCGGAGACGGGCAGATTGCGCTGCGCCACTGGTCGTTGACGGATTGCGTGTTAGAATAAAAGCCTTTCCGGACAATAGAATATGGCGCAGTGAAAAAGACCAAACGCATCACTATCAGTGGCATAGCCGAACTGGCTGGCGTGTCGAAATCGACTGCCAGCCAGGTGCTTAACGGGCATAGCAAAAAGTTTCGCATCTCTGCCAGCACCCGCGATCGCGTGCTGGCAGTGGCGGCGGAGCAGCATTATCAGCCGAGTATTCACGCCCGTTCTCTCAATGCGGCGCGCAGCTATACGCTGGGGCTGGTGGTACCGGAAATGACCAACTACGGTTTCGCCGCCTGTTCCAACGAGCTGGAAACGTTGTGTCGCGAAAATGGAATGCAACTGCTGATCGCCTGCACGGATGAAAACACCAGTCAGGAAACGATGGTGGTGAACAACCTGATCCAGCGTCAGGTGGATGGCCTGATCGTGGCCTCGAGCATGCTCAATGATGCGGAATACGTCAAAATCAGCCAGCAACTGCCGGTCGTTCTTTTCGACCGACATATGCAGGACACCGAACTGCCGCTGGTGGTTTGTGAGGCCATCGAGTCCTCCGCCGAACTGGTAGCCCGCGTGGCGAAAAATCACTCAGATGAATTCTATTTTCTCGGCGGCCAGCCGCGCATTTCCCCGACGCGTGACCGTCTGGCGGGCTATCAGCTCGGCCTGGAACGTGCCGGTGTGACGCTGAAACCCGAGTGGATTATGTACGGTAATTATCATCCGAGTTCCGGTTACGAGATGTTTGCCAATCTCTGTGCGCGTCTTGGAAGGCCGCCAAAAGCGCTGTACGTGGCGTCTTGCGGGCTGATGGAAGGGGTGTTGCGCTATATGAGCCAGCACAAGCTTTTGGAAAGTGATATCCATCTGTGCAGCTTCGACGACCATTATCTCTACGATTCCCTTTCCGTGAAAATCGATACCGTCGCACAGGATTGCCGCGAACTGGCGATGCACTGTTTTGAGGTGGTGATCGGTCTTATTAATGAGCAGCAGCCGCAGGAACTACGCTGCTATCTCGCGCCGAAGCTGCACTGGCGGCATCCGGCGTCTTCAGAGGCGTGATTTCAGCCCGTCGCCAGGACGGGCTTTCTCTTTCCCTCTTTCTTAACGATAAACCGGCAGTAAATCCACGCTCGACAAAATATGCACCACGGCATTGAGCACACCGAATAACAGTACCAGCGCGATCATTTTATTGCCCCCCCATACGCGATAGCGCGGGCTGCCGAAGCGTTTACGCGATTTACGCGCCATCAGCGCAGGCACAATCACCGCCCAGACCGTGGCCGCCAGACCGGCGAAACCGATGGCATAAATAAATCCATCAGGAACCATCACGCCGCCAATCATCGGCGGGATGAAGGTGACCAGTGCGGTTTTGAAACGACCGGTTTTGCTGTCATCGAATTTGAACAAATCCGCCAGATAATCAAACAAGCCCAACGTCACGCCGAGGAAGGAACAGGCGACGGCGAAATTCGAAAAGAGGGTCAGCAGTAAGTCGAGCCCTTCGCTGTTGAGGATCTGGCTCAGCGACTGCACCAGCACATCAATATTCCCGCCGCGCTCTGCGATGCCGATAAATGCCGGGCGTGGAATATTGCCCATGGTTCCCAGCATCCAGATGATATACAGCCCGAGTGCCATCAGCGTGCCCAGCAGCAGACATTTTTTGATGACCTGCGGGTTCTTGCCGTAATACTTCATCAGGCTCGGCACGTTGCCGTGATAACCAAACGACGCCAGACAAAAAGGCAACGTCGCCAGCACATAGGGCATATAAGTCGGATTGATCTCCACGCTGTTAAGCAGATTCACCGGTTTCACATGCCACAGCAGGCTGCCAAAAGTGAGAAAGAACGCGATGATTTTTGCGCCGAGCACGATGGCGGTCATGCGACTGACTGCACGGGTGCTCAGCCAGACGATAAACGCCACTGCCAGCGCGGTCAGCAAGCCGCCGAGGCGCGGGGAGACGTTCACCGACATTTCACGCATCGTGTGCTGAATAACCGATCCGCTCGCTGAAATATAGGCGTAGGTCAGAATATACAACACGAAAGCGATGGTGAGGCCGTTCAGCCGGTTCCAGCCTTTGCCCAACAAATCGCGGGTGACAGTGTTGAAGCTGGATCCAATCGGGTAGTTCAGATTGGCTTCGAGGATCATCAGCCCTGAATGCAGCATGCAAAACCAGGTAAATACCAGCGCGGCGACTGACCAGAAAAACCAGGCCCCTGACATCACTGCCGGCAGTGAAAACATGCCCGCGCCGATGATGGTGCCACCAATAATCATTGCGCCGCCAAAGACGGAGCGGAGTGGGGCTTCTGTGGAAAGCGTCGCCATAGTGCGGTTCCTCGCGTGGCTTTTATCACGATTCATTTCAAGAATTGCTGTAAAAGAATGGGTGGGTTATGGAGGCAGAAAACGCGCGTTTATCCTGCGGCTCTGACCTTAAGCGCGACAATATAGTGCAAATGGCGATGCATGTACACCATGAACTAGTGTGATAGTACATCAGGACAACACAACCGCTTACCTGATACTCTTGGTCTTGCTATCCGTGCGGATGAGGAGTTGCGTGTGATTCCTCTCCGCACATTGACCCACTTATGAATGAAGAGTCCGACCACGATGAATAAAAAAATGCTTTCCCTCTGCGCGCTGGCCGTGTTCGCCCTCGCGGGTTGTCAGAATCACAAGACTGATGAGAAAAATGACAGCGCGAAAAATGCGGCGACCGTTCAGCAGCCGGACACCTGCAATGCCGGTGCTTTCAGTTCTCTGATCGGCAAAAAAGCTTCTGTCCTCGATACAATGCGTTTCGCCCAGCCGATGCGCCACATCACACCGAACACGGCGGTGACGATGGATTACCGCGCGGAACGTCTCAATATTGAATCTGATGAGAAAGGGGTGATCACCCGTTTGTACTGTTCGTGACCGATCTGCCTGTTTAATAAGCGACTCTTCGGAGTCGCTGCCCAAACTCTCCCATTCCTCATCGGAAAATAGGGTTTACATCACAGATTTCATTACGTTTTCTAATAACAAAAATTAATTTAAACCTGTAATAAAATACAGTGTTGACACTCGGTTTATAACGAGTAGATTAGAACTTAACGCTGGTGAGGAGATGAGTAAGAGATTTATTAACCGGCGTGTATTACCGAGAAGTGAGTATCAAAGTAAGTAAGCAGTAAATAGATGCGATGAAGGCCACGACATATTTTGGATGGGTTCTTCAACACCGGGCTGAAATACTTAGCCACGTGAGAAGAGGATGTCAGGCCCCGAAGTAGAGTACAGCAATCGCATAATGTGGAACACACCGCGATGATGTAAGGCCTTGTTGTTAAGAGTAATGTTCGCGATTGGGTACGTAAGTATGAAATCGAGAATGTCGCGAAGAGAGTAAGGCAACGCATCAAAGAGTATATATCGCGAGGGCGATGTACTCATTAAGTCAACTCTTCAGGAATTGTCTTAATGAAATTAGCAGGATGAAACGCTTATTCCATAAAACTCTAGGAGGACAGCAGTAAATCAGTAACCAATATATCCTGTGAAAAAATGTGCATCATGAGAAGTAGAGTTAAGTAATTAAGTTGATGAATGTTAAATATTAAATTGGTAGTAACCTGAAAGCCCCGGTGATGTATTACTGGGGCTTTCTTCATTTTAGCGCCTGATTAACAACGGTTTATTATTACTGCTCCCCTCATCAGGTTAAATCCAGCATGGCGCTGAGTTCGGCGATCTGCTGCTGCCACTGATCCTGCAAACCGGGTTTCTGATGTTTCGGCTTACGCGCCCGGTCTTTCTCCAGTTTGCCCTCCAGCTCCACCAGCAACGCCAGCAGCCGTTCCTCTTGCGTTTCCTGCACTTTCGCCGCTTCTGGTTTTTGCTCTGCCACGGGCAGGGCAGGAGTCAGTTGCGGAACACCGGCTAAAATCCCATAGACGGATTTCAGATCATGCCATTCCTCCAGCCGCTGATGGTCAATCAGCCAGAACCGGTTACAGCTTTGCTCGATAAATCGCCGGTCGTGCGACACCAGCAATACCGCACCGCTGAAGGTTTTCAGCGTGTCAGCCAGCTCTTCTTTTCCCTCCATATCCAGATGGTTAGTCGGTTCATCGAGCAGTAGCAGTGAGTAGTTCGCCAGCGTCAGGCCGATAAACAGCAGTCGCGAGCGCTCGCCGCCGCTGAGCGTACTGACTTTTTGCTGATGGCGGAGGTAAGAAAAGCCTGCGCCGATCAGTGCCATTTTTCGCTGTTCTTCCGTCAGTGGAGCAAACTGCACCAGCGCGTCGCTCAGGATGTCGTCGTCACGCAGTTGTTGCAGGCTCTGGTCGTAATAACCGGTGCGTACGCGCGGATGAAAGACCACGCCCGGTTCTGCATTTTCCAGATTGCAGAATGCCCGCCACAGCGTATGCAGAAGTGACGATTTACCCCCGCCGTTGCGACCGACCAGCGCGATACGATCGCCACTTTTTACCCGCATTTCGTCCAGCTTAAACAGCACCGGGGCATCCGGCGCAGGGCGGACATGCAGGTCCGACAACGCCAGGACGCGATCTGCCGGTAAGGCTTCACCGTTTAAACGTAGTTTCCACAGATTGCCTGCGGTGACCTCGGTTTGATCTTGCTTCAGCCGGTCGACCTGTTTTTCCATTTGCCTGGCCTTGCGCGCCAGCTTTTCGTTGTCATACACGCTGCCCCAGACCGCCAGCCGTTTGGCGCTTTTCGCCACGCGGTCGATCTCCTTTTGCTCAGATCTGCGGCGCAGCGCATCCGCCGCATCCCTTTCCTCCAGCGCCTGTCGCGCCTGCGTGCAGGGAAGACGAATAAATTGCAGCGTTTTATCGCGCAGGATCCAGGTGCAGTTGGTGACATTGTCCAGCAGGCTGCGGTCGTGGGAGACCAGCACAAAGCTGCCCCCCCAGTTTTTCAGAAACTCTTCGAGCCACAGCAGCGTGGGCAGATCCAGATGGTTGCTCGGTTCATCAAGCAGCAGCAAATCCGGCTGACGGATCAGCGCCCGCGCCAGCAGCAGGCGCGTATGCTGTCCGCCGCTGAGTGTCCCGGCGGTAAGCTCCCACGCTGTTTCATCAAAACCGAGCGTGGCCAGCAGCACTTCCGCCTGCCAACGCTCCGGCTGATCCAGGCTTTCCGGCAAATGGCTGAACACTGCGTCAATCAGCGAACATTCCGCCAGTTCGGCGGGAAGATGCTGTTCGATGCGCGCCATCAGGCACTGGCTGGACAGGGTGACGGTGCCGGAACTGGCCGCCAGACTGCCGCTGAGGATTTTCAGCAAGGTACTTTTGCCGCAGCCGTTGTGGCCGATAAGCCCGATACGGTCGCCTTTTTTCAGGCCGAAGGATATTTCAGCCAGCAAAGGGCCGAAGGCAGTGTCGAAAGAGACAGATTGCGCAGAAAGTAATGTGTTTGGAGATAGGGTCATGATGCTTACTCAAGGTTTACAGGCATAAGAATGCCTCTCGTCAATAAAGCCGACGATAACCGGTAAGCCGGAGGGAAGTTCTCAGATTGTCAGTTAGCTTCGCTCAAGCAGGTTATCGCAGCACGATACCGGTAACGCTTGAGCAATGACGATCGCTAAGGACGAGTGAAGTTAAAAACAATTCACGGGTCAGCATGGCAATCCTCCTTATATAAATTTGGTGAATGAATGAGCTGATTATATTGGGGAATGTGCGTTTTTGCCAGTGGGGGAATTTCCCCCGCCGGTTAAACCGCCACCTCATTCTCCAGTTTCTGGCGTTTACGCAGACCGGGGAACCACGTCATCCACAGGCCGACGACGATCAGTGTTCCGACGCCGCCGATGGCTGCGGCGGGCACCGCGCCGAGCCAAGCGGCCATCAGACCAGATTCGAATTCGCCGAGCTGATTGGAGGTGTTGATGAAGATCGAGTTCACCGCACTGACGCGGCCACGCATATCGTCAGGCGTATCGAGCTGTACCAGCGCACCGCGGATCACCATGCTGACCATGTCAAAACCGCCAAGGGCGAACAGCGCCAGCATCGACAGCCAGGGGGACGTCGAGAAGGCGAAGACCAGTGTTGCGGCACCAAAACCGGCGACGGAGGCGAACATAATTTTGCCGACGTTGCGGTTCAGCGCGCGGTGGCTCAGCCAGAACCCGACGATCAACCCGCCGACCGCAGGCGCGCCGCGTAGTAAACCTAATCCCCATGGACCGGTGTGCAGAATATCGTGGGCGAAGATCGGCAGCAGGGCGGTCGCGCCGCCAAGAAGAACGGCGAACAGGTCGAGAGAAATCACGCCCAGCACGTCCGGTCGGTTGCGAATAAACCCGATACCGGCGAACAGCGTTTTAAAGGTCGCGGGCACGCGGCGCGGCGGGGTGTGCTCATAGCGCAACCGGCTGACCATCACGATGGAGAGCAGATACAGCGCCGCACACGCCGAGTAGGCCACACCGGCGCCTGCAACATACAGGAAACCGCCGAGCGCCGGGCCGACCATCGCTGCCGCCTGGCCGGAGACACTGTTAGCCGCCATCGCACGCGCCAGCAAATGCGGCGGCACCAGCGCAGGGAGCATCGACTGCAATGACGGCGCTTCCATTGCTTTGGCGGTGGAAATAATAAATATCAGGCTGAGGATCACCACTTCGTTAACGTGATGGGTCAGCGTCAGATACGCCAGCGCAGCAATCGCCACCCATTCAGCGATTTGCCCTAGCAGCACCACGCGGCGGCGGTCGAACTGATCCGCCACATGACCGGCCACCAGCGCCAGCAGGACGGAAGGCAAAAACTGCACCAGCCCGATCAGCCCAAGATCAAACGCCCGGCCTGTTATCGAATATATCTGCCAGCTGACGACAATCGACAGCATCTGAAAACCAAAACTGGACGACGCACGGGCTATCCAGAATGCAACAAATGAGCGGTGCTGTAACAGCGAGTCCGAATTCACGGAGGGTGATAACATGGTAAATCCCTGAAAGAATAAATTATGCTGCCGCGTCTGTTTTGTACTGTGCTACAAACTAGCCCGGCAATTATTGGGGATGCAAATAATTAACAAAGTGACGGGCTGTTTCTTGCATCCGATGAAAGCAGGTTTATCGCCGGTGCAGAGCTTTGTACCGATGGCGGAATGAGTCAGATCTCAATGCAAAACGACCTCCGCAGAGGTCGTTATCAAAACACTTATTCGTGATTAAAACATGGTTTACCAGCGCAGCTCACGTCCGGAATACTCAACGAAATGATGTCCGCCTTTGCCACGCCATTTTTCGAACACATCGGCGATGCCGGTGGTGCTTTGCTCTATGGTCAGCGTGGCATTCTCGCCGCCCATGTCGGTTTGCACCCAGCCCGGATGGACAGATAACAGCGTCTGACCGTGCTTATCGGTTTCTTCCTTCAGCGGACGAGTCAGCATATTCAGCGCCGCTTTACTGGCGGAGTAGAGCGGATAGGTGGCAACTTCGTTTTCGTTCAGGCTGGCCAACTCGGAAGTCATTAGCGCCAGTACGCCGGTTTTCGGTTTGAGCAGCGGGAGCAGCTCCGTCGCGCAGCGCACCGGCGAGAAGGTGTTGGTCATGAACAGTCTGACAATCTCGTCGTCACTGGCCTGATTCACATCCTGGCTGGCCGGGCCGAATGCGCCTGCATTAATAAAAATCAGGTCGAATGTGCTTTCTGAAAGCGCGTCTTTCACCGCTTTACGCTGGTCGGGATTATTAATGTCAAGTTTCACCCACTCAGCCGATTCTGGGCTGCCCGCCGGTACGGCATCACGGGTGGTCGCCGTCACCTGCCAGCCACGTTCCGTCAATACGCTCACTACGCCTAAACCGATACCGCGTGATGCGCCAATGATGAGTGCTTTTGATGAGTCAGTCATAGTCGTCCTTATTGTATGAGGAATTTTTCTGAGAATCGTTCCTACCCTAGCAGCTAAGCGTAGACCCTGAGCGGCAAAACGTAGCAAAAAAGCCCCTTATATTGCTGCGTGAATATCGCGAAAAATCCCACTTCATCAATAAATTTGTGAAATAGTTTCAATGCGAATAGATAATGATTTGTAATGAGTTTTTGGCATTTTTTGCTAAAACGTCTGCGTAATTTTCGGCAGCGCAGAGGAAATTTCCCGTTTTATGGCTAACCTTATTTAAGCTGATGTCAGCTTTTATATTTAATTCTGGCTTTAGCGGTGGTTCTTAGGAGTTCAACGTACCTGATTTGCATTTTGCTAACGAAAAGTCTGGTAATAAATGGAGATGTCAAAATGATTGAAAACCCAACCCCTGCACCGGGTCATTACAATAATACCGTGGTCGAACCGGTGAACAATGTTCCACTGAAACGTATTTCATGGAGCGCGATTTTTGCGGGTGTCATTATTTCGATGGTGGTTTATTTACTGCTGTCGATATTGGGCACGGCCGTGGGTGCAAGTACGATTGACCCGCTTAAAGAGCAAAATCCTCTGGACGGTCTGGGCATGGGCGCCGCAATCTGGACTGGCGCCAGTATGTTGATTTCTATTGCTGCCGGTGCGTACGCCAGCGGACGTCTGGCCCAGCGCGAAGGTGCGTTGCACGGCCTGCTGATGTTCGGGGTGAATACGCTGATTTGCGCCTGGTTCCTGCTGGTGGTCGTGAATAACGCCATGAGCGGTGCAATGAGCGTGGTGGGTTCCGGGTTACAAACGTTAGGTAGCGGAATATCCGCCGCCGCGCCGCCGGTGACTCAGATGGTAAAAGAAAAACTGGGCGAGAATAATATTAATCTCGACAGTTTGCAGAATGAACTTGAAACGACGCTGCGTCAGACCGGCAAGCCGGAATTACAGCCAGAGAATCTGCAAAATAAAGCCGAAGGTGAGGCGAATAATGCGCAGGCTCAGGCCAATGATACGGCTAACCATCCTCAAACCGCCGATGCGGATCTGACCAACTTTATTAAAGGTCTGATCTCACGCAATGAAGCGACATTCCAGGCCGCTGACCGCGATGCACTGAAAAATATCATCAAAGCGCGTACCGGGAAAAGCGATCAGGAAGTCGATCAGATTGTCAGCCAGGCTGAACAAACCTATCAGCAGGCCCGTGCGAAATACGAAGAACTGAAAAAGCAGGCCGAGCAGAAAGCCCGTGAAGCCGGTGAGAAAGCGGCCGCTGCAACCGCCAAAGCCAGCTGGTTCACCTTCTTTATGTTGATCGTCGAAGCCGTTCTGGCCGGTGCCATGGGCATGTTGGGTCGTCGTACTCAACCTGAACCGGTGTTCACGCATCAGCGTCATTAATCATTAAGTCAGTAAATCATCAAGGGGAGATAGCGATATCTCCCCTTTTTTTATGTCATTCCGGTCTTCCGGTAGCGACCAGCTGGATGATCACCCGCGCCACGGACGCCGACGCCTTTATTCAGGACGGAAAGCTGGATGTGGTCTTTTTTGCCCGCACGCTGCTAACTCATCCGCACTGGCCATTCCTGGCCGCGCGCGAGCTGAACGTCAGCCAACCGGAAACCGTACTCCCCGTGCCTTATGCCTACTGGTTGCAGAACTCAGCCGGGTGATACAGGCAGGAAAACCGCCGTTGGACTGAGCGAACTCGACGCTGTTTTATCGCAACTTACCGTTCACGGTGGTCGCATGGAATGTGCGATGAAGCGCTAAATTTCAAACGGGCTGGAGAGACTTTCTGCCAGCCCCTGATGTGTCATTATAAGTTCTGGTTCTCGCTGCCGATTTTCACATTGCCACCCCCATAGGCAATGGGTAATGTTGTGGTTTCGAACAACTCCCTCAGGTGAATAAAGCATGATCACCCTTAAATGGTTCAGCATCGCGTTTGTCTGCATTTTGCTGCTGTCGTTTGGTTACAGCTATGCCAAAGCGACGCAAACCAAAGAAGCACCGGCGCAAAACTGGTCGACGGCGCGACGTGATTCCGCCGGGATTGCACCGGATCCGGTGAAATTTAAAAGTACCGCCATTGTGCAGATTTATGCCGCGCCGACCTACGGCTGGCGCGGGCTGGTAGCGGTACATCCGTGGATTATTTTCAAGCGGGAAGGGGAAACACAGTTTACCCGTTACGACGTGATCAGCTGGGGCAGCACCAATGTTGTACGTCGTGACTACGCAATCCCGGACGGTTACTGGTTTGGTTCACGACCAAGAAAGCTTGTCGATCACCGTGGTGCACAAGCTCAGGCGATGATCCCGCAAATTGAAGCGGCCATCAAAAATTACCCTTACCCGCAGACCTACCACGCGTGGCCGGGGCCGAACAGCAACACCTTTATGGCGCATATTGGCCGCGAAGTGCCGGATCTGCAGCTGGACCTGCCGTCGAATGCCATTGGTAAAGATTACCGCGGGATAACGAATCCGATCGGTTTACCGCCGTCAGGGCGCGGGGTGCAGGTCTCCGTACTGGGGCTGCTGGGGGTGACACTGGGTGTCGAAGAGGGAGTTGAAGTCAATGTGCTGGGGCTGAACCTCGGTGTGGATATCAAATCTCCCGCACTGCGCTTACCCTTCATTGGCCGTGTAGGATTCGATAATCCCGGAGCTGCTGAACTCTGAGCTGATAAGCACTGAGATCGCAGGAAACAAAAGGGCGCTTTCCTTACGGTAAGCGCCCTTTTGGTATAACCAGTAATCGTATTACTGGAAATAGATATCGCCCGATTCGGCTTTAAGGATTTTGCCGTCAGTATCGGTAATCATCGCGTAGTTGCCGCCGATGTAGGTCCAGTGGGTACCCGCGTCCGGCGCAGGCAGGTGACGCTGCTGCCAGTCAATAATTTCATAGGGCTTAGTGCGGTACATACCTGGCACGGCGTCGCCAATTTTATATTCGGTAGAATCGTCAAAGAACGATTGGATTTCATGAGACGTAGTGGCCGCTGATGCGGTGTGAGCAACCGTCATCAGGGAGGTCATAACCAGAGCTGACAACATAATAATTTTTGAATGACGCATAATGTTTCCCGTTCAACACCATCAACATAACGCCCGCTGCCATTCCCTTGTCATTGCAACGAAGCCTGTTCTTTTCAGATAGGTCAGGATGATAACGACAAACGGCCTGACAGGAGGGGCGAATAATTGTGTCGAAATGCAAATGATTGAAAGGGTTTCCCTTACTGCGGGAGGGCGTTCCAGCAAACTCAGAAATATCCTTAATGCATCATGCCCCGCGTAATTTGTCCTACCCTTAGGGTTCCTTCATACGTTTTCAGACAAGGAGCTTGTGTATGAACAGCAAAAAAACCATCCCCGTTTCCCTTAACGATCCGCGCGTAGACACCTTCCCGACTCCGCCTTTTGAACAGCAGAAACAGCCGTTCCCCGGCCTGGTCAGCAAGATGATCCCGGTGCCCGATCACGGCGAAACGTCGTATAAAGGGAGTTCACGTCTGAAGGGGCGCAAGGCGCTGGTGACCGGCGGGGATTCCGGTATCGGCAGAGCGGTGGCGATTGCTTTCGCCCGCGAAGGCGCAGATGTTGCGATCAATTACCTGCCGGATGAAGAGCCGGATGCGCAAGATGTGGTGAACCTTCTGAGTAAAGAAGGCCATAAAATTGTAGCGATCCCCGGTGATATTCGCGATGAGAAATTCTGTCAGCGTCTGGTGAAAGATGCCGCTGAGCAACTCGGCGGGCTGGATCTGCTGGTCAACAATGCCGGTCGTCAGCAGTTTTGTAACTCGATTAAAGATCTGACTACTGAAGCCTTTGATGCCACGTTTAAAACTAATGTGTATGCGATGTTCTGGATAACCAAAGCTGCACTGGAATATCTGCCGCGTGGCAGCTCAATCATTAATACTTCTTCAGTACAGGCCTTTTTGCCGAGCGACAACCTGCTCGACTATTCGCAAACCAAAGCTTCGATCGTTGCCTTTACCAAAGGCCTGGCCAAGCAGCTGGCACCGGAAGGTATTCGCGTGAACTCTGTCGCACCGGGGCCTTACTGGACCGTTCTGCAAACCTCCGGCGGTCAGCCGCAGGAAAAAGTCGAGAAATTTGGTGAGCAGGCGCCGCTGGGTCGTCCGGGACAACCTGCCGAAATTGCGGGAATGTACGTGGCGTTAGCCTCGAATGAAAACAGCTACACCTCAGGTCAGGTGTGGTGTTCCGATGGCGGTACCGGCACGCTCTGATATCTTTGCGTGCCTGCTTCATCCTAATAAATAAGACACTCCGGAAGGCGCCCTTAACAGGCGCTTTTTTTATGTCAGGTTTTTATAATTTTTATATAAAGAAAATATTAATAACATTAATATAAAAAATCATTTCCACCCTAATCATATTATTTTGATATTAATTTACTCGCATGAAGTTAACAGGATGCGTATTTTTAAATTGGCAATTTTTCTTCGAGAGACTATAACTTTTTAAGGTAAATTACTTAAGACTATTCTTAAGACCTCTGACACTGGTTTGCGACACTTTCATCACAAAAATTTTCGGGATGATAATTACTCGACGTTTTAATCTGTGTTTATTTTTAGGAAGGGTAATTAATTTACAGCGCAAAAAAATTTTAACCTCGTGGGAAACAACATCTTTATACAGGGCGAGTACATTATGCAAAGCGAACAGCACTCCTTTAATTCCGAAAAAATAAAACGTGAGTTGAAAGATTATCCTCTAAACAAATTGTATATCGCTCTAAAGATTATTTTGCTTTCTTCCACTCTCGGTATTCAACATGCGTTAGCTGTTGATCTTCCTTCGGCCGGGGCCGGGTGTGATGGCGGCACCACGACCTGTAACGTGACCCTTAGCCTTGGCACTGACTTTGATGTCATAAGCAACATCAGTGCGCCCGTCGATGCGTTAAGCGCTGATGCAACCGTGACGGGCAGTACTTTCACCATCGACAGTGGCGTGAGCGTCACGGGCGGCACTTCGGGTTCCGGGCTTAACTTTGCCACCGACAGCAGTGCCAATACGATCACCAACAACGGCACCATTCAGGGCGGGAATGGCCTGAATTTCAACGGTGGCAATGATTTCACTGTGATCAATAATGGCCTGATTGATAGTACGGGCGGCACGACGTTTTACGGGTTAGCTAATTTCGGCAGCGGAATGACCCTGACGAATAATGAAGGCGCGACTATTTCCGGTTCGCACGGTGTTATTAACGGCAGCGCCTCCACGGGCGGCACCACTATCAATAATGCCGGGTCAATAACGTCAGATGAAGGCAACGCTGGCGTGGCGATTAAACTCTTTGGCAGTAACAATACCATTAATCTTAATACCAGTTCTGATATTACCGGGGATATTCAGCTTGAGACGGGTCAGACAGGAAATGTGCTCAACCTTTTGGGCGGCAGTGCGTCAGTCGGGACTTTCGGTAATAATGTAAACAGTAATTCGATCAATACCCTGAACATCAACGCTCCCGGTGTGGAATGGGATCTGACAAATACATTGCCGGTTGCTGGCGCGATTAATCTTATCGCCGGTAATGTTGTCGTGACGGGAGATCTCAGTAGCGCGGCGGCCGGAGGAACGACAATCGGCAGCGGAACCACATTGCAGATAGGTGACGGCGGCACCGCCGGTACACTTGACAGCGTGGTCGTCAACAACGGCACCCTGACGTTCAACCGCAGTGATGACCTGACGTTTGCCGATAATATTTCGGGGACCGGTGTTGTGGCTCAGACAGGTTCAGGCGTCACCAATCTGGCGGGAAGCGGCACCTGGAGCGGCGGTACGCAGGTCACCTCCGGCACACTGAACGGGATGGCGGCAACGAATGCGCTTGGCACCGGCGCGGTCAGCGTGACGAATGGGGCGATCGTGCAACTGGGTGATGCCTCGACGTTTGCTGATTACTATTTTTCTGCCAATGCGCTTTCGCTTGATGCTTCAACCTTGCTCATGAAAGGTACGCAGGCCACGCCGATTAGCGGCGATGTAACCTATCACTTCGACAGTCTGACCTCACCGATTTCCCTTTCAAACTCGACGCTGGATTTTGAGCAATTTGCCGGTGCGAATATTATTTTTAACGGCGATGTCGACGCCCTCAACACCAGTTCGCTGAACTATGCCGCCGACTCCGGCGCTCATACGCTGGCGATGAACGGTAATCTCACCGGTTCCGGCACGTTCAGCGTGAATATGAGTGAAAATACCCCGGATTCACTCGGACTCGCTTTTAACGGTGCAGCGAACAATTACACCGGTACGGTAAGTCTGAACGGTGACGCTTACACGGTGGATGTGAATACTCTGCTCGGGCAGGCGTCGTGGTCGATTAATGGTGCGCAGACGCTGAACTTTAACGGTTCCAATATCCATGCCGCCACGGCGATAAGCACCGGCAGCGGCAGTATTGTGAATATCACCGATGCGGATACGACTTTACAGGTCGGTGCCGGGACGGTGAATGGCGTGATTGGCGGCCTGGGAAGTCTGACGAAAAGCAGTACCGGCATTTTGACGCTCAATGGCGTGAATACCTATACCGGGACGACAGAAATCGCCGGCGGCACGATCAATCTGGGCGTTGCAAACGC
Organism: Rahnella inusitata; assembly: GCF_018288855.1. NCBI lineage: Bacteria > Pseudomonadati > Pseudomonadota > Gammaproteobacteria > Enterobacterales > Yersiniaceae > Rahnella > Rahnella inusitata. The sequence continues at coordinate 37,453 of NZ_CP065025.1, forward strand.
CATTGCCACCAGTAGCTCGGTAAAAATGGATACCAATACCACGCTGGGCTTTAGGAATTTCGACCAGACATTGCAGAACCTCAACGGGACGGGGACCATCACGTTGGGGACGGGTGATCTGACCGCGCAAAATAATACTGACACTCAGTTCAGCGGCAAAATTACTGGCACCGGCGATGTGATTAAAACAGGTACCGGCGAACTGTCTCTTTCCGGCAACGCCAACTCAGTGGGTGCCACGACGGTGAATGCCGGTAACCTGCATTTCGCTCAAAACGGCGCTTACACTACGACGGATCTGACGGTTAACACCGGCGGCGCAGCGCAACTCGACAGCAATGCGCACATCACCTCTGGCGGCGTGGCGGATATTGAGGGCGAACTGAATGTCGCGCTCGGCGGCACGACGCCAAAAATCACCGCCGATACTGCCACGCTGGGTGCAGGTTCCACGCTGGACGTCAGCGGTTTTAGTTCGGTTACGGCGACCAAGGCCAGCGACCTGAATGGCACGCGCACGGTTATCCTGCAAACCACGAACGGGATCACCGGCGACTTTGGCACGGTGACGGGCGTAACGGGCAGCAACGTGGATTACTATTTCAACGATGCCAAACTTTCTGCCGATGGCAAAAATTACAGTCTGGGCAGCGAGCTGGCGTGGACGTCCGGCACGTCGCAGGCGACCGGTAATTTCACCCTTGCAGATGCGGGGGATGCGTTTGATGTTGACGTGGCGCTGGGCGATGAAACCGCTAACGGCACGACGTGGGACGGCACATCGCTGACCAAATTGGGCGCGGGGAACCTGACGCTGTCCAAAACCAATACCTTCACCGGCAGCACTGACATTGAGGCGGGAACGCTGACTACCGGCATCGCCAATGCGTTTGCCACCAGCTCGGCGGTGAACGTCGCCTCCGGCGCGACGCTTGCGTTAAATAATTTCAGCCAGACGGCGCAGGATTTGACCGGCGCGGGCGCAGTGACGCTGGGCACCGGCACCCTGACAGCGCAAAACAACAACGACACTGCGTTTGACGGCACAATCACTGGCGCAGGTGGCGTAACGAAAACCGGCACGGGTACCCTGTCGCTTTCCAGCACGGGCAACAGTATCGGCGCAGCGGAAGTTGAAGCCGGCATTTTGCATCTGACGCAAAACGGTACCTTCAGCGCCGCCAGCCTGCTGGTCGATACCGGTGCGACGGCGCAACTCGACAGCACGTCGCAGGTGGCTACCACTGGAAACTCTACGGTTAACGGCACGCTGGACGTGACGCTCGGCGGTACCGGACCAATGCTGACGGCGTCTGATGCCAGCCTTGGCAGCGGCTCGGTGCTTAATGTCAGCGGCTTTACGCCTGTTTCAGCCACCAAAGCCAGCGATCTGAACGGTACGGGCGCAGTGATTATCCAGACCACCGGGGGTATTGACGGCGATTTCAGCTCGGTGACCGGCATCACGCCAAGTGGGGTTGATTACATTATTAACGGTGCGAGTAAATCCACCGACGGCAACAGCTACAGCGTGGGCAGCCTTCTGACGTGGAATGCCGGAACGACGCGAGCCAACGGTGACTTCACTCTGACCAACGCCGGGGATGCGTTTGACGTGGATGTGGCACTGGCCGACCAGGCGGCAAGTAGCTCCGGCTGGGATGGCGCGTCGCTTACCAAACTTGGCGCAGGCAATCTCACGCTGTCCGCCACCAATACCTACACCGGCGCAACCCGTGTAACGACGGGGACGCTGACTACCGGTATCAACGACGCGATCGCTACCAGTGACAGTGTCACAGTCACCAGCGGGGCGACATTGGCACTGAACAACTTCAACCAGTTGGTGCAGGATCTGAGCGGAGCGGGGATCATTGCGCTCGGGACGGGGACGCTGACGACGCAAAATACCGGCGACACGGCGTTCGACGGTTCAGTCACGGGCACCGGCGGGTTGACCAAAACCGGCATCGGCGTTCTGACACTTTCCAATACCGGTAACTCGGTCGGCGCCGCCAACGTCAGCGGGGGTACGCTACATCTGACGCAAACCGGCACGTTTAATGCCGCGTCGCTGAATGTCGACAACGGCGCAACCCTGCAACTGGACGCCAATTCGAAGATTGTCTCTGTCGGTTCGGCGGTGATCGACGGTACGCTGAATGTCACCTTAGGAGGCATGGCACCGCTGGTTACAGCGGCAGACGCGACGCTCAATTCCTCCAGTTCCACGCTGGATATCTCCGGATATACCAGTGGACCTGTAGCCAAAGCCAGCGATCTCGACGGCGCACGTACAGTCGTTATCCACACCACAGGCGGCATCACCGGTGACTTCGGTGCTGTTCAAGGCGTCAGCGCGGGCAGTGCGGATTACATTATCACTGATGCGAAAAAATCCGACGATGGCATGGATTATAGCGTTGGCAACTCACTGGCGTGGAATGCAACGTCACCGCTTTCCTCCGGTACTTTTACCCTCAATAATGCCGATACTTTTGATGTGGACGTGGTGCTGGCTGACAAATCCGCTAACGGCGCTGTGTGGGATGGTACTTCACTGACTAAAGCGGGCACGGGGACGCTGACCTTATCGGCGGCGAATACTTATACAGGTGTAACGGCTGTCAATGCGGGTACCTTACAAACGAGTATTGAAAATGCGCTGGCGGCAAGCAGTGGAGTGAATATCACGAGCGGTGCGACTTTCGATCTGAACAACTTTGATCAGACAGTGAATAACCTCAGCGCCGACGGTGATATCACGCTCGGTTCCGCTACGCTGACGCTGGAAAATAACGTCGATGAAGCTTTGAGCGGCGCGATCAGCGGCACTGGCGGGCTGGTGAAAGACGGCACCGGAGCGCTGACGATGACTGGTGAGAATACGTATTCCGGCGGAACGGTCATTAGCGGCGGCCAGGTCACTATCATAAACACAAGTTCACTCGGTGATGAGAGCGGGGCGGTGACAATCAATAACAACGCGGCGCTCGGTGTTAACGTCGCGGGCGAGTTTGCCCACGACATCACACTGGGTACCGGTGGCGGCACTATCATCGGAACATCGGGAATCAATCTGGGTGGCGTGATAAGCGGCGCAGGCCAGTTGACCACGCGGGGCATTATCGATACCAGCGCGGATAACACCTACACCGGCGGCACCACTATCAGCAATGCTTCGACACTTTCCTTAGGGCGCGGTACCACTACCGGCAGTATTCTTGGGGATGTCATCAACAACGGCACGCTGGCCTTTACCCGCAGTAATGATTACACCTTTAACGGCGTGATCAGCGGTTCTGGTCGGGTCGATGCGCTGGGAAGAGGCACGGCGACATTAACTGGCGCGAACACTTACACCGGTGGCACCAACGTGCTGAGTGCGCTGCGTCTGACCGGCGACGGAACCCTGGGCAGCGGTGCGGTGGAGATCGCCTTGCCGGGCTCGTTATTCATTGATGCGCCGACCGGCGGAGACTACACCTTTAGCAACGCGCTGACCGGCAACGGTACGTTGAAAGCAGGTTTGACGGCGGGAACCGACACCTTTGCCTTCGATGCCTCCGCGGGCAGCGCTTTCACCGGCACTGTTGCATTAGGTCAGGGCCAGTTCACGCTCAGCGGCGATAACACCGTGGCATTGACCAACGCGACGCTCCAGGTCGATGCGGGCAACATCACGACCGTTGCTGCTACGGATCAAAGCATCGGCAATTTAACCCTGAACGGCGGCACCATGGCGTGGAGCGGGCAAACACCACCGCAAACGCCAGCGGGGATCGTTAACGTCTCCAACCTGACCCTCAACAGCGGCACCGTGCAACTGGACGTGCCGGTGACCAACGGTGTCCCTAATCCGGTACCTGCGCCGGGGCTGAACTTGCTGGCCCAGGACGACGGCGAAATTCAGGCTCAGCTGGTTGCAGCCAGCGGCACGGTAACCGGCGATGCGTCTTCGCTCGGGCTGGTCGACAGCAGCGGCCAGGCGGTCGGTAACCCGCAGACGCTGGCGATCACCGAAGGCGCAAGCACAGTAGCTAATGCCAGTTATGATTTCATGCTGACAACCGGCAGTAACAACGACGGTCTGTATCTCGGGTACGGTCTGAAAGGGCTGGATCTGGTGAGCGGCCAGACGTTGCATCTGGCACCGGACGGCGGCGCGGCCTCCGGCAGTGCGGCGTTGAATGCGCTGGTGACCGGCACGGGTAATCTGGATGTGAACGGCAGTGCCTCTGGCGATCAGACCCTCACTATCTCCAATGCCAGCAACAGCTATATCGGGACCACAACCGTCAGCGGCGGCACGCTGGTCGCGGGCAGTGATAATGCGCTCGGGGCGACTTCCGAACTGGTCTTGCAAGACACCACAGGGTTTGATCTTAACGGGAAAACACAGACGCTCGGCAGCCTGAGCGGTGCGGCGGGCTCAACGCTGAACGTCAACAGCGGGAACCTGACGCTGAGCCAGGGCGGTCAGAGCGAAGGTGCGCTGAGCGGCGCGGGGAATCTGACGGTGAACGACGGTAGCCTGACGGTGAGCGGAGCAAACACCGGTCTGAGTGCAGCGGTAATTCTCAATAATACCGCGCAGGCGGTGCTTGATGATGTCGCGGGGCTCGGCACCGGCAGTGTGAATCTCAACGGCGCAGGCACCGGCGTGCAGCTGACCGGCACAACCGGTACATTGGCCAACGCCCTGAGCGGCACCGGTTCGGCCAGTGTGCTCGGTAGCTCGGATGTCTTGCTTTCAGGTAATAACAGCGGATTTAGTGGTCACTATGTTGTCGATAACACCAGTAACCTGACGGCCAGCACGGCGCAGAATCTGGGTAGCGCTTCCATAAGCAACGACGGTGCGTTGACCCTTAACAGCGGCACCGACTGGACATTCACGAACGTCGTCAGCGGTAGCGGTGTCCTTGAAAAAGCGGGCAGCGGTAATATCACCCTCGCCAGCACGAACACCTTCACTGGCGGCACCACGCTCAGCGAGGGTACCCTGACGCTGACCAACGCACAGGGTATCGGCACGGGTCCAGCCACCGTTGCTGCACCGGGTACGCTGGCGATCAATCTCACCAACGGTACATTCAGTAACGCTATTGATAACAGCGGTTTACTGACCGTCAGCGGTGCGGGGAATCAGCTGAGCAGTGCCATCAGCGGCAGCGGTACCAACCGTATTTCGGCCACCGGGTTGAACATTACCGGCGATAACAGCGGTTTTGGCGGCGCATGGGATCTGACCGCGGACAGTTCATCGACCGTCACCAGCGCACAAAATCTCGGTGCAGGCAACGCGCTGCTTAACGGGACGCTCAACGTCGCTCCGGCAAGTGGCAATTTTGCATTCACTAATGCGCTGACCGGTCAGGGTGCGATGAACGTGGCGATGGCCACGGCGACTGATCGCTTCTCCTTCGGCGCGGGCAGCGGTAACGCCTTCGCCGGACAGGTCAGCCTTGGGCAGGGCGCGTTCCAGCTTTTCGGCGCGGATACGCTGGCGCTGACTCACGCCACGCTGCAAAATCAGTCGGCCAACATGACCGTTGGGGCAGGCACCCAAAACATTGGCAACCTGGTGATGAACGGCGGAACCACAACGTTCGACGTGCTGACCCACACGTTGATCACCACCAATCAACTGGCACTGAACGGCGGCGAAATCCGGGTGAACGGTCTTGAGACGATGCCGGATCCGGCCAACGCCACCGTTGAACCGCTGCTTCAGCAGGACGACATTATCGGCGATGCGCTGATATTGTCGCAGGGTAATACCGGCTCTTCGGCCAACCTGACGCTGACTGATGGATCCGGCAATGCGCTGGCGCCCACCATCGCTGATGTCACCCAGTTTGGCAAAGTCGTCGGGGTGGGGACCTATAGCTACGGGCTGACCGGAAGCAATCTGGAAGACCAGACCGGTCTGTTCCTTTACTCCGGTCTGACCAAACTGGATCTCATGGCCGGTCAGCAAGTTTCGCTGGTACAGGATGCCAGCGCGCCGATCGGCGGTAATGAGATGCACGCGCTGATCACTGGCGTCGGGGGGCTCAATGTCGATGTGGTGAATAGCGTCACACTCAACAACCCGCTGAACAATTACACCGGTATCACGACGGTCACCAACGGTACGTTGCGTCTGGGCTTTAATCACACGCTCGGCAATACCTCCTCGTTGGATCTGCTCGGCACCAGTCAGGTGGATCTTGACGGAAAAACCCAGAGCATTGGCGCACTGAACAGCGCGGCGAACACCAATGTGAATCTTAACGGCGGCACGCTGACCATTACCGACAGCCAGCGCGCAACGGGCGACACAAACGGCGGAACCGTGACAGGGCGTCTGAGCGGCAGCGGCCAGCTGATTGTCGACCCCAGCATTCTTACCATCGAGGGGGCGAACCCGAATCTCTCGGCGACTACGCAGATCACCGGCGGCTCGCAAGTGCGTCTGAACAACGTCCAGGGGCTGGGCACCGGCAGTATCACCCTGGATGCGGCAGACGATTTGCTGACCTTTGATACGATTAACGGCCAGACCGCCAGCGGGGCGCTCAATAATCAGCTGCTCGGTGCAGGTTCCGTGCAGCTCGACAGCAGCGAAGTGATCAGCCTCGCGGCGGATAACAGCACCTTCAGCGGCAATTTCACAATCGGCAGTGACGCCACGCTGATTGCCTCGCAAACGGCGAACCTCGGCACGGCGACCCTCACCGACAACGGCTTGTTGCAGATTAACAACGCCGCCGACATAACGCTGACTAACAGCATCACCGGCACCGGCGGACTGGTGAAAACCGGCGCAGGCACGCTGACCGTCTATCAACCCGCGTATTCCGGCACCACCGATATCAACAGCGGAACGGTGATTGTCGGAGACGGCACACAAACAGGTGCCAGACTGGGTGCGGATAGTGCAGGTGCGGTAACCGTGGCATCGGGCGCGATGCTCTCCGGCGACGGCACCGTCAGCGGCGACGTGACCAACAACGGAACATTAGCTTCGCTGAACAGCCTCCCGGCTTACGGCTCTGCGGTGGCCAGCGTACTGAACCTCAACGGTAATCTGAACAACAACGGTTTGTTGCAACTGGCCGGTTCAACGGTCGGTAATACACTGTCCGTCGGCGGTAACTATGTCGGCGGTGGCATACTGGCGCTGCGAACCGTGCTCGGTGGCGATAACTCGGCAACCGATAAACTGGTGGTTGCAGGCGATACCTCCGGAACCACGCAGGTCACGGTGCAAAATGCCGGCGGGAGCGGCGCGCAGACCAACACCGGGATTCAGGTGGTGGACGTCGGCGGGGCATCGAACGGTGTGTTCAGCCTCAATGGCCGTGCGGTGGCGGGCGCGTATGAATATCATCTGGTCAGAAACAGCACCAATGGCGACTGGTATCTTCAGTCCGGCAATGACACACCAACGCCGCCGCAGCCGCCAGAACCGCCAACGCCTCCGACGCCATCTTCCAACAGCTTCCGTCCTGAACCGGGCGCGTATCTGGCGAACCAGCGTGCGGCACAGAACATGTTCCTGCACACGCTATATGACCGTTCTGGGGCAGCCCGCAGCAGTCAGGAGACCGACATGGCGAAAGGCTGGGTCCGTCTGGGCGGCGATTACACTAAACAGAAAAGTAACGGCGGTCTGTACGATGAGAAAACCCACACCACGCTGGTGCAACTGGGCAGCGATTTGTATCAGCTCGATGGTGCAAACGGTGAACAGGTCAACGCCGGTGTGATGGCGGGCTACGGCCACTCCAGCAGCAATACCAGCGTGAAAAACAGTACTTACGAAGCCAGTGGTCAGGTGAACGGCTACAGCATAGGGGCTTATGGCACATGGTATGCGCAGGCTGATCGCGTGACCGGGGCCTACGTCGATAGCTGGATCCAGCACGCCTGGTATAAAAACGATGTTAACGGCGACAGCTTACCGCAGGAGTCTTATGACAGTCAGGGGACGGATGTCTCACTCGAAACCGGTTACGGCTTCGCGCTAAAACAATCCGATGAAGTCCGTTGGCTAGTCACGCCTCAGGCACAGCTGGTCTATAGCCACTACGAAACTGACGGTCACACCGAGCAAAACGGTACACACGTCAACGCCAACGGCGACGACGGCATCAGAACCCGCATGGGCGTTCGTCTGACCCGGCAGAACACAGTGAAACTGAACAGTGCGCAACCGTTCGTCGAAGTGAACTGGTACAACGGCAAGCCTGCGTCAGACAGCGTGGACTTCAATCAGGTGCGTTTTGAAAATGCGACGTCAGTGAACCGTTACGAAGTCAAAGCCGGGGTGACGGGCTCCATCAATGAAAAATGGCAGACATGGGGACAAGTCAGCAGCACCTGGGGTGATAACAACTATCAGGGCTATCAGGGCATGGTGGGGGTGAAATACCAGTGGTAAGACGATAACCCTGTCAGTTGATGTACTGAAAAAGCCGCAGCGATTATCCCTCGTTGCGGCTTTTTTAATGTGAGGAAATCAGAGGAAATCTTGTCTCTGCGGCGTAAAGGTATCGAGCAGTACGCCTTTTTCCAGACACACGCAGCCGTGCATGATGTACGGTTTTTTGTACAACGTGTCACCTGCCGACACTTCCCGCGTTTCTTCACCAATGGTGAATTTGAAGCGTCCGGACAGCACGTACGTCAGCTGTTCATGCACGTGATTGTGCATCGGACCGACCGCGCCTTCTTCAAAATACACTTCGACCGCCATCATAGTGCCGTCGTGCGCCAGAACGCGACGGCTCACACCGTCGCCCAGATCCTGCAATGGAATGTCTTTTCTTAAGATGAACATCAGTTAGTCCTTACGTAATGAGCTGAGCAGGGCATCAGGAATTTCAGCCAGATACAACGCCGGTAAACCTTCATAATCGGTGGTGAACAGCACGTGACGATCGTCCGGCGAGAAAGAAGGGTGCGGATGCGTGACCTGACGGTCGCCGTCGAGCACTCGCCATGAACTGTTGTGCGCCGCCAGCGGGGCATGCTGACGTGTTTGGGCATCAAAAATGTACAGCCAGGGATCGTTTTCAATCGTATGACTGGCAGTATCTTTCACATCTACCGGCGTACCGGAACCGTCGCCGACCAGCAGTGAACCCTTTTCATTGCTCATCAGATGGGAACAGGCCGGCATGGTCATCAGGCTGATATCTTCGCCGGTTTGCGGATCATAACGGCGAATATGGCGATCGTGCTGGCCTTTCAGGTAGGAGACGTACATCAGCGCGGAGCCGTCCGGTACCCAGAATTCGTGCGTGCAGCTTTCGCCCGGCGCATGTTCCTTCACCTTGCGCACATGGGTGCCGTCCTCATTGACCAGCCACATGCGCGCATCGACCAGATCGTGCGGGCCTTCATGGCAAAACGCGACGGTGCTGTCATCATACGGACGATAGATAGGATGGCCGAGCCATTCATTTTTCTCATGAATGACGGTGGATTTTCCGCTCAGCAGATCCACCTTCAGCAAGCGGCAGTGAGGATTGCTGTGGTAGAACTCCTGGAAGATTTTCCAGTCTGAGAGCGGCGTCCAGTCTTCGCGGCTGATCTCAATACCCACCAGGCTGGTGCATTCACTGTTCGCCACCCAGGTGCCGTAACCGACCCATTCTTCCGGCACCTGATATACGGTTGCTTCGCTGAAATCCGCCAGTGTGACCCGTTGCAGACGACGTTCGTTTTTAACGTAATACAGGTACTGATCGTCCGGGGAAAGGAATCCGCCAAAGGTGTTATCGGCTTTACCTTCGGTCAGTTGCACCGCTTTTTGGGTGCTCAGATCCAGCAGGTAATAATTGCGATTGCCGTCAAATTCCCCTGCAAACAAAACCTTACTGCCATCGCGGGTAAAACATTTTTGATAGAAATAGTTGCGATGACAGAGCACATCGGGCGGCGTCAGACGAGTGACGCGCGCACCGGTTTGCGGGTCAGAAACGGTGTGGAAACTGAATTGAATCTGAGAACCTTTCGCCATGATTCACCTCATAAGTGGCAATAAAATCAGCCGGTCATTGGCTTTCATTTATTAATTGAAATGTGATTTCATTAAATTGAAAACACATTACCACTTACTGCCGCGGACTGACGGCGGGCGCTGCTAAAAATGTAATGCTGATCACATTTTTCCCTTCTGTAAAAAACATTCTATAATGTCATGGTTTCGTAAATAACAATTGATGCCCGAAATACATTAAGGGTACTGAACAAATACCTCACGCTTTACACAGTGGAGTTATTTTAGAAAAGGGATGTACATGATTAGATTAAGAAAGAAACGCGCCAAACCGATGCACATTAACGATATCACTATCATCGATGATTCCAAGCTCAAGAAGGCGATCACCGCTGCTGCACTCGGTAATGCGATGGAGTGGTTTGACTTTGGGGTGTACGGTTTTGTCGCCTTTGCGCTGGGTCAGGTGTTTTTCCCTGGCGCAGATCCAGGTATTCAGATGATAGCCGCACTGGCAACGTTCTCCGTGCCATTCCTCGTCAGGCCTCTGGGTGGTCTGTTCTTCGGTGCGCTGGGCGATAAGTTTGGCCGCCAGAAAGTGTTATCTGTCACCATTATTATCATGTCAGTCAGTACGTTCTGTATCGGACTGATACCGGGTTACGCCACCATCGGCATCTGGGCACCGATTTTGCTTTTACTGGCAAAACTCGCGCAGGGCTTCTCGGTGGGCGGTGAATACACCGGTGCCGCGATCTTCGTTGCGGAGTACTCTCCGGACAGAAAACGTGGCTTCCTCGGCAGCTGGCTGGACTTCGGTTCCATCGCCGGTTTTATCCTCGGTGCGGGCGTGGTTGTCCTGATTTCCAGCATCGTCGGTGAAGCGAACTTCCTCGAGTGGGGCTGGCGTATTCCGTTCTTCATCGCCGCACCGCTGGGCCTGATCGGTATCTACCTTCGTCATGCGCTGGAAGAGACCCCGACGTTCCAGCAGCACGTTGATAAAATCGACAGCGATTCCCGTAAAGACATTGCAGAGCCGCCGAGAGTCTCTTTCCGCGAAATTCTGACCAAACAGTGGAAACCGCTGATCGTCTGCGTCGGTATGGTGATCGCCACCAACGTCACCTACTACATGTTACTGACGTATATGCCGAGCTACCTGTCGCACAGCCTGCACTACTCTGAAGACCACGGCGTGTTGATCATTATCGCCATCATGGTCGGTATGCTGTTCGTCCAGCCGTTTATGGGTTTGCTGAGCGACCGCTTTGGCCGTAAGCCGTTTATTCTCATCGGCAGCGTGGGCCTGTTTATTCTGGCAATCCCGTGCTTCATTCTGATCAACAGCGGTGTGGTGGGGCTTATCTTTGCAGGGCTGCTGATCCTCGCAGTGTTGCTGAACTGCTTCATCGGCGTAATGGCTTCGACCTTACCGGCGATGTTCCCGACCCATATCCGTTACAGCGCGCTGGCGATTGCCTTCAACGTTTCGGTGCTGATTGCTGGCCTGACGCCAACCATCGCCGCGTGGCTGGTGGAATCGACCGGTAACCTGTACATGCCTGCCTACTACCTGATGGTGGTCGCGGTCATTGGTCTGGTCACCGGGATCTTCATGAAAGAAACCGCCAACCGTCCGCTGAAAGGCGCGACCCCGGCGGCTTCTGACCGTGCTGAAGCGAAGGAAATCCTGCAAGAGCATCACGACAATATCGAACAAAAAATCGAAGATATTGATACGCAGATTGCTGAACTTCAGGCCAAAAGAAAGAACCTGATTGACCAGCATCCTGAAATCAACGGATGATTTTTTGATGAAGTAAATGAAGCCGGTCGGCCTTGCTGACCGGCTTTTTTTTTCCTTGCGCCGCATTTTTCCAAATCCTGCTCCATACTTCATTTCCCGGTCATCTGAATGGAAAGCATGAATGCAGAATCCTACGTTGTTTCAGTTCTTTCACTGGTATTACCCGGACGGCGGAAAGCTGTGGCCGGAAGTGGCTGAGAAAGCCGCGTGGCTGGCAGAAATCGGTATCACTGCGGCCTGGTTGCCGCCTGCATATAAAGGCGATTCCGGCGGATATTCGGTCGGTTATGACACCTATGATTTGTTCGACCTTGGCGAGTTCGAGCAAAAGGGATCCCGCGCCACCAAGTATGGCGATAAAGAAGGCTTACTGGCGGCTATTGCTGCGCTGAAACAACATCAGCTCGGCGTGATCCTCGATGTGGTGCTCAATCACAAAATGGGTGCTGACGAAAAAGAACGCGTGCAGGTTAACCGCGTCAATATTGATAACCGCGAAGACATCAGCGATGACGTCATTGAAGCGGACGCCTGGACGCGTTTCACCTTCCCGGTGCGCAACGGCCAGTACTCCAAATTTATCTGGGATTTCCACTGCTTCAGCGGCGTTGATCACATCGAAAATCCGGACGAAAACGGCATCTTCAAAATCGTCAACGATTACACCGCCGGTGGCTGGAACGATCAGGTGGATGACGAGTTCGGTAATTACGATTACCTGATGGGCGCCAACGTCGATTTCCGTAACAACGCTGTCAATGAGGAGCTGAAATATTGGGCGCGCTGGTTAATGGATCAGACGCAATGCACCGGTTTTCGCCTTGACGCGGTCAAGCACATACCGGCGTGGTTCTATAAAGACTGGATCGACCATATTCAGGCAGAAGCGGAGCAGCCGATGTATATCGTCGCCGAATACTGGTCGCATGATGTCCCGACGCTGCAAAACTATATCGATCAGGTCGATGGCAAAACGATGCTTTTCGATGCGCCGCTGCAGCTGAATTTCCACCATGCGTCAAAGCAGGGGGCGGATTTTAACTTCACGCAGATCTTCGATAATACGCTGGTGGCCGCCGATCCGGCGCATGCCGTGACGCTGGTCGCTAACCATGACACACAGCCGTTGCAATCGCTGGAAGCCCCGATCGAGCCGTGGTTCAAACCGCTGGCCTACGCGCTGATACTGTTGCGTGAACAGGGTGTGCCGATCGTTTTCTATCCCGACTTGTTGGGTGCCACCTATGAAGATGAAGGCGATGACGGCAATAATTACACCATCGATATGCCTGCCATTCCGGGGCTGGAGACGTTGATTAAAGCGCGGCAGACCCATGCGTGGGGCGTGCAAACCGACTATTTCGATCACCCGAACTGCATTGCGTTCAGTCGCAGCGGCACCGAAGAGCATCCGGGCTGCGTGGTGGTGATGTCCAACAGCGAAGCGGGAGAGAAAACCATTGAACTGGGTGAAAATCTCGCACACAGAAAATGGCGGGATTTGCTGGAACATCGTGAAGATATTATCGAAACCGACGAGCACGGCACGGCACAGTTCTTCTGCGAAGCGGGCAGTGTGAGCGTTTGGATTTTAGCGGAGTAACTAAATAATATGGCCGAACAGGATGTCGGCCTTTAACTATAAAAGGTTTTTAATTTAGCTGGATTTAAACAATACACTTTCCATGCTTTCACACGTATTTAACTTAAACAATAATCGCTTAAGTTAATACCCTGTATGACAAAAGCATTCATCATCACAACTCTCATGAAAAACTCAGTTAAGCTTTTCTCTTTGGTATAATCGCGGTTTAACAAAAAACCGCATTTACCGCCATAAATATTCAGGATGAAGATTGAATGCATTTAATTCCAATAAATTGTGGTATTACGAAAAACCATATTGATAAAATCAATAAAATATCACGTGAGTATTCATGCTTTATATTTATAAGGCCAGTTAATCTCTATTCCACCAGCCTGATAGAAGAAGGCTATCGGACTAAAAAGCTGGATATTCATGCCAAAAGTTCTGACTGGGGGCCAATGGCGGGATTCATTTGTGTGGATTCAACATTGAGTAAACTGGCTGGCGGTAATCCTGAGAAAATCGTGCGCAATGCTAACGATGTGAGAAAATCTCTGAACACGCCAGGCGTAGGCAAAACCCATTTGGTGATATCAAAAAAACGTGTTGATGAGCTGATTAATAAAAAATTATTCACGCTTGAAAATGACACCCATGAATTCACAGCAACAAAGCCGAATGCGCCAGCGGTACGTTTTCAGTTTGAACAGCGAGGTGATAAATATGCTGTTTTTTACTGGCCAATGGCCACTAATACCAGAACACCTTTGTTTGTCATAGGATATACCGTTAACAATGTCACCACCGCGGCCACAGCAGATTACGATCTCTTTGCTATTGCCCCCCATTTTTCTGCTAATAACTTTGAAACTAAAACGGTAACCCGGGTTTCGGACCATGGTATGCGCGGGGTTCTGTCTCTTTTCCAGCTTGGCATCATGAAAGAAATAAACAGACGTTGTGGCTATCCTCCTGTGGTTAATCATGGAACTGAATTAAATAATCCTTTCCCGGAGAACGACACCGAACTGGCGATGTTTTGCCCCGGAGGAACAAGCAGAATGATTCGAACCCGTGACGTGCAGCATATTTTTGGCGACCTCGCATTGAAAGGCTTCCATGTTTATGCAAACCAACGCTGGAATGCTGCCGTACAGGCGCACATTGGTGCCAAATTAAGCCGGCTCAGCCGACCGGCTGTCATCAGTACGTGTGTGTCGTCATACCTCAAAGAGGAAGATTTCGGCGGTCTTCGTATTAAAGGCTATGGCGGAGAAACAAATGATATTTTAGCTGCTCGAAGTTTCTATGAAGATATATTGAATAATTCCAGTGCCAGCCCATACCCGCGATGGCGATGAACATTTATGCGTAACAAAATGGCCGAAAGAGAAATCTATCGGCCAAAGTTACAGAATATTGAGGTTTTTTTGTAGCCGTTTAGGCGATGTTATTGTCCGCCATTTTTGAGTCTGACGATGTCTATACCCATTCAAAAATCACAGGGGAAACGCCTGGGAGATATCTGAAGTCGCTGTGCGGGAAGAGGGAGCAAAAAAGCCGAAGTGTTCAACTCCGGCTTTTTCTTTGTAAGACTGAGGTCTTAAACTTTCAGATCCCGCAACATCTGCACCAGCCGTTCACGCTGCGCACCGGGGATTTCGCCACCGGCGGCGTAACCGGCGTTGCGCATGATGCTTTCCTGCAAACCGACCAGCCAGTCGTAGATGTAAAACGCCGTGGAATTGGTCGGTGTGGCAGAGAGTTTGGTCAGGCGCTGGGTGGATTTCCAGCTGGCGACGCTTTTCTGCGGTTTGGCAAAAATCTTATTACCCTTGTTGATGCGGCTTTCTGGTCGTTCGGCTTCGTTCTGTTTCTCAAAGCCCAGCCACGCCACGAAATCTCCCAGCACGGTCAGCGCACGGGATACCTGACGGTCGGCGTGATGTTCATGCTCACGCGTGCCCGCAGGAAGTGCGCCGCCAAGCGAGCGGGCCAGCGATTCGCCCATTTCCAGACGGAAGCTGGCGGTGATCAGCTCTTCCATCAGCAACTCGACAGTCGGTTTGGCGACGCCGAGCAGCGCAATCAGCGGTTCGTTTTCCGGCAGGCTGCGTAAGTGGTTGATCCAGTAACGTTGTACCTGACGCGCAAACGCCGTGCCGTCGTCGGGTTTTTCCTGCCAGACCTGCGTGTCCTGCTGTTCGGCAAACAGGTCGATATTGATACCGATGCCAAAACTTTCCACACCTGCGTCATCCTGCACGCGGGCGTCGTCCGGCTGTGCGGCCAGTTCGTGATAGATGCGGTGCAGCTCGTCGCGGCTCGGCAGCAGTTTTTCCAGCAGTTCACCGTGAACGCCGGTGCGGGTTTGCAGCGCTTTGATCACCGTCTGCACGGTACGCTGTTTCTGCGCCGGATCGGCGGTTTCGCCTTCCTGATACCAGCTGCCCAGCAGATTATCGCCCAGCTCGCGACGCAGTTCGTCACGCTGCTCGGCCAGACGGTTAATACGAATTTCCGGGCGAATTTCTGCCACCAGATAATCGGCCATGCGTTGTAAACCACGATCGTCCATGGCCAGCAGCGCGCCCCAGGCATCGCCCGGATTACCTACGTGGCGCTGCACGGCTTCGTCGTAATGCACGGATTCGGTCATACGGCGATCAAACGGCGTCAATACCCACACCAGACCCGGTTTGCGACGGCTGCGCACTTGCGTGTTCTCGCCGTGCATCTCTTTGACCCAGTGCTCCAGCGTCCGGCCCACGGCCACCACGTCCTCACGTTTATCGGCAGCGGTGCACACCATCAGCATGTTCATCTCATGGCGATCGGTATAACGCTCCGGTAAATAGGCGATCTTGGCGCGAAACAGCGGAGTGATGTCGTCTTCGCTGTCGATTTCTTCATCAGCCGCGCCGTAGCCGGGTAAATCCAGTAAGTCGATGTCTTCAAACAGCGCTTCACGCGGGGGAGAAAGCAGGGGAATTTGAACTTCGGCGGCCAGCATCGTCAGCTCTTCAAGTGACAACGTCACTGGCGCAGCGCTTTGACCGTTAAATTCAGGACATACCGAAATTTCAATATCATAGGCCGGTGACTGGCTGAAAATGCCGTCAGCCGGTTGCATGGCGTCGTCAACCAGAACGCTCAGCGGCGCGAGAAGACTTTGTGCGCCACCCAGATGTTGCAGCGTGTGGGCGTAATGACGATACGCCGTGGTCAGCGCAGGTACGTTGTCCCACAAAAGAGAGAACAGGCGCGCGCGGTCGTCGATGTTCAGATAGGGTGCGAGCTTCACAGCCACCGGCCAGTAGTGCGCATTCAGATGACGGAAACGGCGGGCGTCGAGACGAATCATGGAATCCCATAATCCCATCATCTCCTCACTACTGAATCCCGGCACCGGTAAAGGCTGACGATGCATCACCAGTTTATTCAGATGCTCTGTGATCTGCTGGGTATCCGGCGCGTGATACAGCGCATCCGGCTGGAAGGCGCGAACCATAATGCGCGCCAGATCGGCTTCATTGAGCAGCAACACGCGCACCGGAAACGCCCGGTCTTTCAGCTCCGTCTGACGGGTGAAGCGGGTCGCAAGGCGAGCGGCGCGGTTACCGGGATTTATCTGCGTCAGGTAATCAAGGGTCACACCGCCGAGACGGGTTTCGAGACGGCCATAGTTACCGGCTGCCAGCGCACAAATCAGGTAGGATTTGCCCGCCTGTGAATGGCCGTAAAAGCCCAGCGTTTGCGTGAGTTTTGCAGCCTGCGTCAGGCGGCGCGCTTTATCGCGACAGCGCTGAAGTTGCAGATTCAGGCGGTCGGCTTCCAGATCCAGACGCGGTGCCTGCTCACGGGTCATTTCCACCCATTCCAGCGCATCGCCGATAGTGTCATCTATCTGCATAAACTGCTGTTCCAGCAGGACGGCATTCAGAGTTGCTGAGGTCGTGTTTGTTAAAGTCATGAGACGAATACGCTCCCACTGTCGATCCAGTAATGGCTCTCGCCCAGTGTGTTCAGCCGAAGTCGCAGGTGATGAGACGGCACTTTGGTGCCGTTATCCAGCACTGCGCTGGCGATGTCGAAATACTCCGGCGTCGGGTGATCTTCCCCTTTTTTTACCGCCAGTTTCACACGTAACACGCTGTCACCAGCCACTTTGCGCGCCAGTTCCGGCTCGGCAATTGACAGGGTGTACAGCGGCGACGCAGGCCAGCGTTCGTTTTCCAACTGGCGAAAACCGAGGCAAATCGCGCCGCGTATGCGGAAGTTGGCTGCGCCGTCGAGTTTGTAATCATGCGCATCGAGATCGATATCGCTGTAACAGACGTTGTCATCGGTCAGCGCCTGATTGCCATCGAGCATGCCGAGATAGCGTACGGTGGAATACGGCTGGAAATCACCGGCTTTGAAGTAGAAGCCCGGCAGACGCAGATCCAGCGCCAGCAGGCACAACATCGCGCCGACGGCGGCGGTGGATTTCGGATTATCAATGCGCCCCATTTTGTTGAACGGATACCAGCCGCTGGTGTGATAGCCATCCAGCGACAACATGCGGTTGATCGGCAGCGGTTGCAGGTGGCGGAACAGCGCCTGAATGCCGGGGAAGCGCGAAGGGCGACCGGTCAGCAGCAGTACGTCGCAGTCATGCAACGAGACGACTTCGCACAGCGAACGCAGGTTTTGCGTGATGCTCATGCGGTTGGATAAAAACTCACTGTGCAGCTTGCTGAGTTTCAGTACCAGCGGCGCCTGCAGAATGTCGAACACCGGCGAACCGGCGGGCAGCGCGCGCTGGATCTCGCCGTGCAGATAGTCGAGGACTTTCTGTGTCGGGCGCTGTTCCAGCAATTCACCGAACGGCGCGTCGATTTCCGCATGGGTATCGAGCGGATCGAAGCGTTCGTACACCTCCAGCACCGCGTGCGCCAGAGGAATGAAAATCTGTAAGGTGCTTTGCTGGCGCAGCGTCGCGTGACCGTCCATCCGGCCCTCGCTGCCGAACAGGCGCGTCATCAGGCCGTCAGGATTGGCCAGACCGGCTTTTTTCAGCGTGGCGTGCAGGGCAGGCAAAATGTAAAGCTGGATAACATCGAGCAGGATATCGTCACCCGCCACTTTAAAGCCTTCACGAAACAGCAGGCGTGGGGTGATTTTGACGTTATTGCCCATGCCGTCGTCGAGCCAGTATTGCGTGATGGCCAGATCGGTCGTGCCGCCGCCGATATCAATCGACGCGATACGCAGGGTTTTGCCAACAGGTTCATCGTCAGCCAGCTGGCGATCCGGGCGTGCCATGCTGGCAAAGAATTCGCCGGTATGGCCGCCGAAATTCACCTGCGTTTCGTTGTACAGGTACACCATCTGCCCGCAGGTGGCTTCGTCCCACTCCATCTGCACATCCGGCACCGGCATGCGGCTTTTGGCTTTATCAGAGTGGGTTTTGAAACCGTCGTCCGACGGATGCCAGCCCATGGATTTCCACACCAGACCAATGGCTTCCTGCATCCGGCGGCGGAAAATCTCACGCTCCGGTTTCGGCATCGCCGAAGGCAAGGTCAGAATGATGTTGCGCAGCTGGCGCGGCGCAGAAGAGCGCAGCATTTTGGCGCGCTGGGCGGGGCTGTTGATTTGCATCAGCGCCTGCGCCAGGAGTTCGGACAGCATCAGCGTCATCACCGAGCTGCGGCTGTAATGCGCGGAAAACACCGGCAGACGATCCTCCGGCGCGAGATCTGACAGCGGTTGTCCTTCGTCATTTATCAGAAACGTCAGCGGCATCGCGGCGGCGACCGGTTCCTGCACCGCGCCGTGACCGCCCTGACTGAAACGCCAGCCCGGCGTGTAGCTGTCTTCATCCCACAAGTAGCGGCGCGGGCTGGAAAGGCCGGTGGATCCTTCCGTACCTTCGCGCAGTTGCGCAAGACGGCTGGCTTCGCGCCCGGCACGCAGAATCGACGGCCAGACAAAGGCATCATCACGGCCACTTTCCACGGAGAAATTCGGCTTGCCGAAACGCGCCTGCGAGAATTCCACGCGGCTTTCGAACAGTTCGTTATAGAGAAAATGCGGCTGGGAGAGATCGCGCAGTTGCAGCTCGCTGGTTTGTTTCAAACCATCGGTTTCGCCGACGTGGTCCTCCACCAGAATGCCGCAGGTGTGGGAGTTGCCGACGTCCAGAATCAAATCGACGTTGATTGAAGGCTCCTGCAAGGTCGCGCCGTTGATCTTCAGCTCTGGAATGCCCAGCTGACTGCCGAGCATCCCAAGCACATTCAGGTAATGCGCCTGATATTCAAACTCACGCAGTGCCACTTTGATGTTGCGGACTTCGCGCAGCTCGCGGATTGCCGCCTGCTCGGTGAAGACTTCGCGCAGCCAGCCGTCCACCCAGGTCTGATCGAGAAAATCGAGCAGCTCTTCGTTATGCCACGCCAGCGCAAAGTTGATACCGTTTTTGACGTCGTCCGGCGTCGGTGCCAGCTGCGTTTGTTCGTCATCGCCTTCCGCCACACGGGTATCAAACGCGATCACCACGCGGTGCGTGCTTCCATCGGCTTCCGGCGCATCCAGCGCACGGATTTGCACCCGTGCCCAGTTGTCAGGCCCGGCCATAAACGTGCGCGGCGGATTGAAGCGCAGAAACGGCAGCGGAAGCCAGATTTGATCAAGCAACTGTAAGGATTGCTCAAGCGAAAAACTGAACTCCGGGCGTACCACTTCAGGCGCCGCGCCGTCGAGCCCCGGCAGGAAATGGCGGCCGCTTTGCGCGTTGTAATCCAGCCGCAACAGCGGACCGTTGGCGCTTTTGCGCACGAACTTCGCGGGCAGCGCGTCGTCCCAGACCGGTTTTAGCGCGAAATCGAGGAACTGGATCCCGCTGTCCTGAATCAGGGTAATCTTTTGTTTAAAATCAGTAATGGATGCCAGCATGGGTTATTTACCTTCGCGCTTTATCGTCATGGGATACACCGTGTCGCCGTTGTAGCGGCCCTGACACACGGCAGCGCCGGTCGCGCCCTGGGTACAGCTGATTTCCGGCATCTGATAGCGGGAACCGTCGCTGCATTTCGCGCGGTAACGGCTGTTGATCACCAGATTGCCCGACTGCATCAGCCCGGCATTGATCGCTGCTCGACAGGTAATTCCTGCGCCATAGCTGATTTTCACCGTACCCTGACCTTCTTTAATTTGATAACGCAGCACCGGTGGCTTGCCGGTCACCGGATCTTTGATATCCACGATCACATTCCAGTTACCGTTGAGGAATTTCGTCGAGCCGATTTTCACGGCGTCCGGTGGCATGACCAGCGCGTTTTTGCTGACAGGTGCCGGTACGGGAGCCGGTTCTGCAACAACCGGATTTTTCTCGGCTTCGGCGACCGGTTCTGGCGAAGGCACGACCACGGCCGCAGGCGCAACCGGCAGCGGAGCTGCTTTCGGGGCTTCCACCACCGGCGAGAGTGTTGCTGGTGTTTTGACTTCAGGCTCGGCTGCAATCGCTTTCGGTGCGATAACTTCCGGCTCCGGTTTCGGCAGAGCCTTCGCGACGACAGGCTGCGGCGCAGGTGTGCGCGAATACATCCAGGCAGCGGCAGAACCGGCTAACACCAGCGCGACCACCGGTAACGCCCACAGCAGCGGCGAGACTTTACGGCGAACGACGGCTGGCTTCGGTTCAGGGATGTCCTGCTCAGCGGCGCGGGCTTCGATGGTTTTCACCACGCGAACCGGCTCGGCTGGCGGTGTAACCGGCGTTTCCACCGGCACGGGTTCTGCGGTCATGGTGAACGCTGGCAGCGGTTCTTCGGCTTTCAGGGTCTCGCGCAGGCAGGCGAACGCATCGGTATTGCTGCTGTTATCCAGGCTGACAAAGCCCCAGAACGTCAGTACAGGCTGGCCGCCGACCAGATAGACATGATTTTGATCCGGGAAGCGAAAGGCTTTTTCGAGTAACGCGCCGAAAAACTGTAAGGCCGATTTTTCCGAGGCTTTGGCCGCGCTGCTAATTTGCGCGACGCCGTCGAGGCAGTTTTCCAGATGACGCAGTGCCGACGCACGCGCCGCATCCGTCGCTGCTGCCCAGGAAATCACTTTGCCTTCGCGGGGAGAGTACCAGTCGAGACGATCGCCCGATTCATTAAGTTGTGGAATAGCCAGACAATCGGCAATCGACGGTTGTTTACGCAGGCGTAAGGTTTCCCGTAATTGCAGGGCCGATGCATAAACCGGTTGCCCGTTTTCGCCCAGCGCAAGGATGTCGTTGAGACTGCCACTGCGTAAAAATGATTTTGCCACGCCTGAGTAACCCTTGTTGGTTTTGGTCTGCAAAAAGTGCACATAGAAAAGGTGCATGATGCGAGCATTCTGAGTGATTTAAGGGAAATCAAACGGCGGAATAAGCGGTTAAAAGGGTGGCTGTTTGTGGCGTGGGGAAGGGAATACAGGATGACGGAATCAATACCGTCATCCAGAGTTGGATCAGAAACGCCTGCGCGTCATATTAAAAATGAAAACTATCGTAGAGATGGCGTTCAATGTCGGTCAATTTATTACGATCATAATTGCCGAAAAATAGCGGACCACCGAGCGCATTTACCACGACGCCGCTGGCCGTGATTGCTGCAGATTTATAATCACCGGCTTTTATCGCACTCACGGTATCACGTGAGAAAACCCTGGCTTCTGAAAGGGATGCCGAGGTTTCAAAAAGTCTGCCTTCCGCAACTGCATTAATGTTTTGCGAAATACTCCGATAGGCTTGCTCAGAGATCCCCACGTTAGCTTCACGCAACATTCTATTAACACAGTAAACTGCCTGAGCGTAAATTGAGAACCGATTACTTTGCAGTATTTTTTGTTCCAGCTCGACTCTGCGCAGAAGTCCCTGACGTTGGTCACCGTATGGCATAATTATCCACTCCTTGTAGAATTATTTTAAATCAAATTTAAAACATTTATTGATGTTGAGGTAAATGACTCAACATCAATCCATGATAATCGCAGGAGAATTTACGCAGCGAAGAAAAATCAAAAAACGAGAAGGCACACACAATATTTATGATTATTAACCCATTGAAATATAGGATTATTTGCGCGAAGAATGAATCTTAGAGGTTTATATAACTCTAATCAATAATTCAACCTCAGTTCATATTAGGTTCATCCTTTACCCCTTTTAGTATTTACCCGACACGGTTGCCCCCGCATCCGGTTTTAATCGCAACATATCCAGCCAGCCGATCAACGTCAGCAGGGCGATCACCACAAACGCGATTTTAAAACTCATGCCTGGCACGGCCTGCCATTGCATATAATTCACCAGTTGCTCCCCGAGCCGCGTACCTAACGCGCCCACCGTAATACCCAGCCCCACTGAGAGTTGCAGAACCGTGCTGAACAAGGTGTTGGCGTCGGCCATCTGTTTTGCAGGAACGTCAGAGAAGGCCAGTGTGCTGATGCCGGTAAACTGCATCGAACGGCTCAGACCGCCGAGGAACAGCAACAGCATCACCAGCCAGTCCGGCGTGCCGGGCGTCAGGAAGGCGCAGAACAGCAGTGAAAACACGCTTAACAATCCATTTACCACCAGCACAGGCCGGAATCCAAAGCGCCGGATCAACGGCGTAGTCGCCGGTTTCATTGCCAGATTCCCGGCGAAGACCGCCAGCACCAGCAACCCGGCGTGGAACGGATCCATTCCGAACCCGACCTGTAACATCAGCGGCAGCAAAAATGGCACGGCGCTGATGGTGACGCGAAACAGCGAACCGCCGCCCATGCTGACCCGAAAGGTCGGAATGACCAGCGATCCCAGATGCACCATCGGCGCAGAAGCGCGGTACAGGTGTCTTATCGCCAGCACGGAGACCACCACACCCAGCACCAGCAACAGCGTGGCCGTCACCCACAGAATGTGGTCCTGACTTAACAACTCAAGACCTGTAACCAGCGACAGCATCGCTACGCCGGTCAGCACAAATCCCCGCTTATCAAAATGCTTTGGCTCCGCCGGACGTGCCTGCGGGAAAAGCCGCCACGCCAGGATCATCGCAATAATTCCCAGCGGAACGTTGATGTAGAAAATCCAGTGCCACGATGCGTAATGCGTGATAAATCCGCCCAGCGGCGGCCCGAGGATCGGTGCGACCAGCGCGGGCCAGGTGAGTGTGGCGATGGCTTTGATCAGCTGAGGTTTGGGCGTGGTTTTCAGCACGGTCAGACGCCCGACGGGCACCATCAGTGCGCCGCCGATCCCCTGAATAATGCGTAAAATGATAAATTCGCTGACGCTTGACGCCATCGCACAGAACAGGGAGGCCAGCGTGAACACGCCGAGCGCGAAGGTAAACACGTTACGCGCTCCGAACCGCTCCGCCGCCCAGCCGCTGGCTGGGATCAGCACCGCCAGTGTCAGCATGTAAGCACTCATCCCGGCGTTAAGATCTACCGCCGAAACGCCAAACGACAACGCCATCTGCGGCAGCGCGGTGGCGATCACCGTGCCATCAATAAACTCCATAAAGAAAGCGGCGGCGACCAGTAAGGCAATAACGGAGATCCCTGAATGTGCGGCACTTTCCTTCGACGGATGTTCTGCGACATCCGGTTTACTCTGGCTCATGGTGTCTGTCCTGAAAAACAGCAAAATGAAAAGTTAGATGATAAGTAGTCAACCTATCACACACCTTTGGCCGGGTTATAGATCAGGGGAGGGGCAAAAAGAGCGGTTTGCCAAAAATTGCTTCTCAGGACGCTGGACAGAGCTGCTCAGCCTTTGGGGTTTTCCTGAATAACAAAGCAAGAAAAAGAGGGTTCTGAATCATCGGGTTTAACTACACTGATTTGCGGGATTGAGAACCGTGAATGCTGTCATCATGCCGTCAAAAAAATAATGCTTCAGCCAATTTTTAACAGGGGAACAGAATGAAAAGTGGTGATTATGGCCGTTTGTTATTGCTGGCGGCGATCTGGGGCGGCAGTTTTTTATTTATGCGCATCGCCGCACCGGCTTTCGGGGCGATTAATACGGCGTTTCTGCGGGTACTGTTCGGGTTTATCGGCCTGGCGGTGATCCTGACCGTGCTCAGAACGCCGCGTGATTATCAGCAAAAATTCGGCAGTTCGCTGCTGCTCGGAGTGATCAACTCCGGTCTGCCTTTTCTGATGTATTGTCTGGCGGCGCGCTGGTTACCCGCCGGATACTCGGCGATCCTTAACGCCACTACGCCACTGATGGGCGTGGTTATCGGCGGTCTGTTTTTCCAGGAAGCGGTGACGCTTAAAAAAGCGCTTGGCGTCCTGCTCGGGCTGCTGGG
The DNA here is from genome assembly GCF_018288855.1 of Rahnella inusitata. Classification (NCBI taxonomy): domain Bacteria; kingdom Pseudomonadati; phylum Pseudomonadota; class Gammaproteobacteria; order Enterobacterales; family Yersiniaceae; genus Rahnella; species Rahnella inusitata. The sequence goes on from NZ_CP065025.1 coordinate 62,172, forward strand.
GATTACGCTGTTGACCACCACTGGCAGCGCCGGGTCGCTGACACATTTACTGGCGGGTGTGATCGCCTGTCTGGTGGCGACCGGGTGTTATGCGATTGCCGGATTTCTGACCCGCCGCTGGATAACCGAACGCGGCGGTCTGGATCCCAAACTGGTGGCGACCGGCAGCCAGCTTGGCGCGACACTGTTCCTGCTGCCGTTCTTCCTCTATACCTCGGCGACTGAAGCCCCGGTGATGTGGGCGCAACCGCTGATCTGGCTTTGCGTGCTGGCGGTGGGTTTCGTCTGTACGGCATGGGCGTACATTCTGTATTTCCGGCTGATAGCCGATATCGGCCCGCTGCGCACCATGACCGTCACGTTTCTCATTCCGCCGTTCGGTATTTTGTGGGGATATCTGCTGCTGAACGAAACGCTGTCGGAAGGATTTTTTGCCAGTGGGGTGCTGATCTGTCTGGCGGTATGGCTGGTGCTGAGTCCGGGGAGGAAAATAGTAAGGGAGAGCAAAATTGCGCCTGAAACAAAATAAACTCAGGCGCAGTCTCAGCACTAACCCAGATACTCAATAATCGACAGACCGCCGTTGTAATCGGTGCTGTAGATAATGCCCTGTGCATCGACAAACACGTCGCAGGACTGGATCACCTGCGGGCGGCCAGGGCGTTTATCGACCATTTTTTCTGGCGCGGCGGGCACCAGCGCGCCGGTTTCTTTTGGCTGATACGGGTTGCTGATGTCGTAGGCTCGCACGCCTGCATTCTGGTAGGTGGCGAAAATCAGCGTTGAGCTGATGAAGCTGCCTGGCCGGTTTTCGTGCAGATTGTGCGGGCCGAAGTGCGCGCCTTTACTGACGTAATCCCGCTCATCCGGCTGCGGGAAGGTGGAAATACTCACCGGATTCGACGGCTCCCGCACGTCGAACAGCCAGATCAGCTTTTCGCCGTCTTCCTGATTGTCGAGCACTGCTTCGTCCAGCACTACCAGCAAATCCCGGTCCGGTAACGGCAGCGCGGTGTGCGTGCCGCCACCAAAAGGCGGGCTCCAGTTGCGGTGCGAAATCAGCTGCGGCGAGGTGCGGTCCTTGATATCCAGCAACGTCAGGCCACCGTCACGCCAGCTGGCGTAGGCGGTGTCACCGCTGATGATCGCGTGATGCAGCGCGTAGCGTTTGCCTTCCGGCCAGTCCGGCGTTTCGCCTCCTGCGGTATGCATGCCCGGCAGCCACCAGCGTCCGGCGACCTGCGGATTGCGCGGGTCGGCCAGATCAATGGTGAGGAAGATATAATCACTGTAACCGTCAATCAGCGCTGAAACATACGCCCAGCGCCCGCCGACGTACCAGATGCGGTGAACGCCGATGCCTTCCAACCCAAGGAAACCTATCTCCTTCGGGTGATCGGGCGTAGAAATATCGAAAATGCGCACCCCGGCGCTCCAGCCGCGCTGTTGTGAGCCTTGTACCGTCTCGCTGACCGAGCGGGTGTAATAGACCTTTTCATCGGCGAAACGTACGTCGGCGAACAAATCACGGGCGTTAATCACCAGCAGCAGATCATCGTGCGCCTGCAAATGCACGTTCCAGGTGCCCGGCGGGGCGGCGACGAAACCGGCAGGGCGCGGGTTTTTCGGATCGCGCACATCCACGATAGAAAACCCCTGCGACACCATATGGCCGATATACGCGTAGCCGCGATGAACCATAACCTGCACGCCGTCAGGTTTGCCGCCCTGATCGCTGTGGCCAATCAGCCGCATATTGCGGCTGTACTCCGGTTGGGGAAGAGAATGGGTTGTCATGGCGTGGCCTGTTATTTGTGTTTGGCTTCAAGCGTGGCGAACCACGGTGCGATAAAGTCATCGGATTTGCCCCAGCCAGGAATGACTTTAGCCAGTGAAGCCACGTTAACGGCATCCGGATTGCTGGCCAGCAGGGCTTGCGGGATGGCTGCCGCTTTGAATTCATAAGTAGCAGGCGTTTTCTCACCGGCAATTTTGTTAGCGACCAGACGCAGGTTTACAGCGCCGATAAGTTTCGGATCCACCGCCACGCTGACTTTCCATGGGCTTTGCGGCGCGCGCATCAGCGCCAGATCCTGATTGGAAATATCAATGCTGTAGAGTTTGATCTCAGTACGGCCATTTTCCTGCAAGGCTTTGTATGCGCCCTGACTGAAGGCGTCCCAGGTTCCCCAGATAGCGTCGATTTTGCCTTTCGGATACTTCGCAAGGATCGCGCCGACTTTATTCGCCGTATCGCCCTGCACATCCGAAGAGACCGCGCCGATAGATTCCAGTTCATGAATGCCCGGTTGATCCTGCAACAGTTTTTTGTACTGCGTCTGGCGGCGTTCCATCGGCGGGAAACCGGCGACCCATAATTTGACGATATTGGCTTTGCCGTTGAAATCTTTCACCAGTTGGCCGAATGAGAGATCGGTCAGCGACGCGTCATCCTGCTGGGTGACGGTCACGCCGGGGATTTCACCGTTAACGGCGGTATCAAACACCGACACTGCGATGCCGCTGGCGGTGATGCGTTTAACCAGCTCGGTGGAATAAGGGTCACGTCCCTGAGACAAAATAATGCCGTCGTATTTCTGGCTGATGGCCTGATTCACGAAATCCTGAAACTTTGCATCGTCGCCGTTACTGAGGAAAGTGCTGACCTGAAAGCCCAGCTTGCGACCTTCTGAAATGGCACCGGAGATAAACTGCGTGGTGTTGTCATCCGAGCCCAGATTGCGGATCACCGCAATACGAATCGGCCCTTTATGATCGGCAATCGCTTTCGGCACGGCTGCTGAATCAGCAGCAAAAGACGGGAAGACGGAGAGCAAACTTAACGCCAGCAGTGAGGTGGAGAGCAGTTTCATTTCTATTACCCTGTGTGGTTAATCATCATTAAAGCGGGAAGACAATTCATCTGAGCTTTTGAGCAAGCTTTTTTGTGGGTTAATGAATTGATTGCCCGAGTTTTGATGACGGCGTCACGCTTGGCAACGAACTAAAACGTATAAGTTAATGCCAAAGAGTATTAGCCATCCGGATGTCCGGGCGTAGGATGGTAACAGCTTCTATATTAAGGAATTCCCGATGAGTGATACTGATATCCGTGTGGTAACCGGCCCCGCCAACTATTTTTCTTTCCCCGGTGCGATTGACCGTCTGGGCGATTTTTACACGCCCGAGCAACTGGATAAGGCGTTGTGGATTTACGGTGAGCGGGCGTTAGTCGCCGCTAAGGATTATCTGCCGGAAGCGTTTACCGCCTCGCAGGCAAAGCGTGTGCTGTTCAAGGCGCATTGCAGCGAAACTGAAGTGCAGCGCATTGCCGACATCGGCGGGCGCGATCGTCAGGTGGTGATCGGCATCGGCGGCGGCGCAGTGCTGGATACGGCGAAAGTGGTGGCGCGCCGTCTGGGATTACCGGTAGTGGCAGTGCCGACCATCGCGGCCACCTGCGCCGCGTGGACGCCGCTGTCGGTCTGGTACAACGATGAAGGGCAGGCGCTGCGTTACGAAATTTTCAACGACGCCAATCATCTGGTGCTGGTCGAGCCGCGCATTATTCTGGCCGCGCCGAAGGAATATCTGCTGGCCGGGATCGGCGACACGCTGGCGAAATGGTATGAAGCGGTGGTGCTCAGCCCGCAGCCGGAAACGCTGCCGCTGACCGTTCAGCTCGGTCTGAATACCGCGCTGACCATTCGCGACGTGCTGCTCAATCAAAGTGAAGACGCGTTGCAGGCGCAGGTGGATAAACAACTGACGCAGACGTTCCTCAACGTGCTTGACGCGATTATCGCCGGTGGCGGTCTGGTCGGCGGACTGGGGGATCGCTATACGCGCATCGCCGCCGCGCACTCGGTGCATAACGGCCTGACGGCACTGCCGCAGACCGATGCCTTCCTGCATGGCACCAAAGTGGCGTACGGCATTCTGGTGCAAAGCGCGTTGCTCAATCAGCCGGAGGTCGTGAGACAGCTGACAGCGCTTTACCGCGTGCTGGATCTGCCAGTGAGCCTGGCGGAACTGAATGTCGATATTCACGACGAAAAGCAGATTGCGCGCCTCATTGAACGCACGCTACAGAAAGGGGAATCTATCCATCTGTTGCCGGGCAATCCAAACGCGGAACAGCTGCGTCTGGCGCTGGAATTTGTCGAAAATAAATGAAGTAAAACCGGCGCGCTGATCAAAAATTCCGCCGTTTTGTCAGGATAATGTAAACGGCAGTTCAACAGGATCCATCCAGTCATGGACTGCCGTTTTCTTTAACAGAGCGTTGTAAAGTTGTTTAAAAATCGGGTGATACCGTGAATATTTCAGGCAGCGGAAATCATTCATGGAACACTCATCCCTTAACGACATCGAATCCCTCAGCGGCACCTCGTCTGCTGACACTTCCAACAGCCAAAAAGCCAGCGGATTCAGTTTGTTTATGGATTTGCTGAGCGGCGCGTGCGTGCCGGACAACCTCTGGCGTGACCGGATGTTCCGCGTGAAATACGCTGTCCGCACCTTATTGCACCCGCTGGATACGCTCAACGTCCTGAACAAAATGGCCGCCGAGCCGGTATGGCAGGAAGCGTTCACCGTGCAGACCAAACTGCCGAGCAAAATCCACAAACCTTATCTGCACCTCGGGCTGCCGTCCGCCGGTCGTGCCGGGGCACTTCTTGATCACTATGAGTTCGTCAGAAACCTGGAAAACGTGCAACTGCGTAACGCATTTCTGAGCGCAGATGGCCGCACTGTGAATCAGTTCAGCGGCAAAGATGGCGAAACCTTTAGCGTGGTGCTGGGGTCAATTGGTAAATCCGAGCGCGAAGGCGAAGCCAATATGTTCCTGTACATGGAAGAGACGCTGCTGGCGGCGCTGACGTTTAGCGTGGTGCAACGCCCGGAAGGGCTGACGATGATCGTTGGCGGATTCCAGGGTGCGCATCGCTCAACGCCGCATGAAGTGATTAAACAGGCGACTAAATCCTGCTACGGACTGTTTCCGAAACGTCTGCTGCTGGAAAGCCTGCAGCGCATCGCCGCGCAAACCGGCGTGCAGCGTATTCTGGCGGTCAGCGATACCGGCCATGTGTTCCGCAGCCTGCGTTACCGTCACCGCAAGAAAAACGTGTTTGTCGCCAGCTATAACGAATTCTGGGATTCCATCAGCGCGACCCCGTATTCTTCTGCGTTATATGACGTGCCGTTGACGCTGCCGCGTAAAACCATGGAAGAGTTGCCGAGCAAAAAGCGTTCGGAATACCGTAAACGCTATACCTTGCTGGATGAATTAAACGAAAGTACAGCGTCATTACTGAAAGCCTGAACCGGCGTTTTTTGTGGTTCAACACGTCTGAGATTGACTCGCTGTAGCAAGCACCAGGGCCAGGGATTGGCCTTTCCTCCCGTTTTTGTCTGACTTGTATGGCAGGTCAGTGCACCTCTCTTTTCTCTCCCTCAGAATTTCGTGCATTTTAAGTCACGGTTTCGTAAAGCATTAGTACGGTAATAATTCAATTCTTAACTAATAGATTATGAATAATCTCGTGAATTGTGTTTTTTTTATGAATGAGAATGTTACACGTATCGCAATTCCATCTGACAAAAATCCTCCCGCTGCGCTAAATGTGAGTTAATTCACATCTATTCATTCACTCCGCCTATATAAAACGCAATATCTATAAAAACGAAACACCGGTTCATAAATTCAAACTCTCTGGGCGGGAAACGCAATGAACGCAGAAAAACCGATTTTATTCAGGCATCAGCTGGCGTACGGCGGCGGCAATTTACTGGGCAGCGGTGCGCTGGCCATTGCCGGTATCTGGCTGCTCTATTTCTACACCACATTCTGTGGGCTGACGCTGTTACAGGCTTCGGCGATCTTTTCTGTCGCCAGCATCATTGATGCGATCAGCAACCCGCTGATGGGCTACCTTTCCGATAACTTCGGCAAAACCCGCCTCGGCAAACGTTTTGGCCGCCGCCGCTTCTTTATCCTCCTCGGCATTCCGCTGATGATGTTCTACCCGCTGCTGTGGGTGGAGGGCTTCGGCTTCTGGTATTACTTGTCCACTTACGTGGTGTTTGAACTGATTTACACCATCGGTGATGGTGCCGTACGAAACCCTCGCGACTGAAATGACCACCGACTTCTCCGCGCGCTCAAAGCTGACTGGCTACAAAGCGATTTTCGGTAAAGTGGCCAATTTCCTCGCCGCGTTTATTCCCGGTCAGTTCATTCTGATCTACGGAAAAGACTCCGCCGAACCGTTTTTCTTCACGGCGCTGACTTACGGCGTGATCTTATGCGTCGCGATTGGCATGCTCTATCTCTCTTCCTGGGAACGTCCGACAGAAGAAACCACGCCCGTTGATGAGAAGAAAATGACCCTGGGCAAAACCATGCTTACGCTGCTGCGTGACATGAAATCTACCTTCCATCTGCGCGTTTTCCGCAAACATCTGGGCATGTACCTGTGCGGATTTGGTGCGGAATGGCTGTTCGCCTCGGTCTTCACTTACTTCATCATTTTCGTTCTGCAATATGACCCGACAATGGTCGCCGGGCTCAGCAGTCTGAACTCGATTCTGCAACTGTTCTCCACCGCGATCTTCATCGGGATTTGCGTGAAACACGGTTTCAGCAAACCTTACATTCTGGCGCTGGGCATCGTGGTGTTCTCGGTCGCCTGCTACAGCCTGCTGCATTTCCTGCATCTGCCGCAGCAGTACGCGACGGTTGCGATGCTGACCATCACCGTCATCTTCGGTATCGGTACCGGCGGCGTGTATTACATTCCGTGGACGGTTTACACCTTCCTGGCGGACATTGACGAAGCCTTCACTGGCCGTCGTCGTGAAGGCATCTATGCCGGTGCTATGACCTTCTCCGGCAAGCTGATGCGCTCGGTCATCGTCTTCGTGATGGGCGCTATCCTCAGTTTCTACGGCTTCCAGTCCAAATCTCACACTCAGCCTGAAAGCGCTGTTACTGCCATTGCGATGGTGTTCTGTATCGGGGTGATTGCGCTTGCGCTGATGGCGATGGTGTTCAGCAATCAGATGAAGCTGAACCGCAAAACTCACCTGGTGGTACTGGGCGAAGTGGCGCGTATCAAAGCGGGCGGCGAAATCAGCCAGATCCAACCGGACGTACGTGCGGTCATGGAAAACCTGATTGGCTATCCGTACGAACAGTGCTGGGGCAATAGTGAAGTCTGTCGCAAAATCTTCGATACGCCCGCCGTTGAGCTAACCGATCCTAAACCGATGGTGAGCACCACGCAGCACCCGTAATCCCTGAGTTTTACCTCACTCATGATGACTTAACCGACTGGCCGGGAAACCGGCCAGCGACGCCTTACGCATTCAGGATGAAAACGACTATGTGGGAACGACACCTGTTTATTGTCGCGCTGTCTCTCGGAGCAAGCGCACAGGGCATGGCCGCCGCATTGCCTGCCACTGGCAGTCTGGTCTGGCACAGCATCACCTTTGGCCAGTCCACAGACATAAATTTTGCGACCAACGTTTTGCCGGAAAAAATCGGCATGAATGAAACCCGGCTGGCGGACGGTAAAACGATCCCTGCCGCCGGAACGCCGCTGACTACGCCGTTTACCCTCGAAAGCCGCGGCGGAAAAGTGGGTAACAGCCACGATGGATTAACCTATTTCTACACGCGCTTACCGGCAGACGTGAATTTCCAGCTGGAAGCCGACATCACGCTCAATCAGTTTGGCCCGGAAAATGGCGCCAAACCGGCGGGCCAGGAAGGGGCGGGTTTACTGGTGCGCGATATTCTCGGTACGCCGCGCCAACCGGTGACCAAACCGGGTATCGAGGAATTACCTGCGGCGTCCAATATGCTCATGAACAGCGTGATGGCGACAGGCGATAATCCGCCGGTGGTTGCGCTGATCGCCAGACAGGGCGTGCAGCAGCCGTGGGGAAATACAGGCATCGGCATTATGCGCGCAAGTTATCACCCGCTGACCACGCCCGCGCATTTCTCCCTGCGCCTGACACGCACGGACACCGGATTTGATGTCGCGTATGCGCCTCAGGGCAGCGAACAGTGGACGACGAAAACCGTCGAAGGCGCTGACCGCATCACAATGCTCGATAAAACAGGTTATTACGTCGGGTTCTTCGCCTCGCGCAACGCCAGCATTACCGTCAATCACGCGAAGCTGACGCTCAGCGAAGCCCATACGCAGCCCTCCGCAGCCTACGTGACGCCGTCACTTAAGCCGCGCATTGAGGTGATGTCCTCGGCGGTGATCGCCCGCCGCGAGAGTGTTTTCCAGTTGCGCACCAACGGTGACGGGCAGTTGCAGATTGAACAGGGCGGCAAACCGCTGCTGCGCCAGCAATCCGTGCGCGGCGGCGAAGTGGTCGCCGTGCCTTTCCATGCCGAAAGCCCCGCGACGGCGCTGCGCGTAACCTTCACGCCACAGAACGGCCAGCCGCTGACGCAGGAATTTCCGGTCAGCATGGCGCTGGTGAGCAATCCGGATGAATTGTACGTCTCCGCGCAGGGCGTTGCGGGCAATGACGGCTCCCGCGCGCATCCGCTGGATTTCGCCAGCGCAGTCAATCTGCTGGCACCGGGCGGTACGCTTTTGCTGGAGGAGGGCGAATATCCGGCCAGCGTCATCCCGGCGACCGCCAGCGGCACGGACAAGGCGATGAAAAACCTCAAAACGCAGGGCGATAAGGTAGTGTTCAACGGCCTGAAACTCGACGCAAGCTACTGGAACGTGCAGGGCATTACTGTGACGAAGAAAAGTTTCCATATTGCCGGAAGTTACAATCATATCGACCGCGTTAAAGCACATCACGCCGACGATACCGGCATTTGGGTGGCTTCGCCGGACGGCATCGGTCGCGCATTGTGGGCGAGCCACAATCTGATCAGCAATTCAGAATCCTGGGGGAATCAGGATCCGGGGCGGAAAAACGCCGACGGCTTTGCGGTGAAAATGCGCGTCGGCGAGGGCAACCGTCTGGTGAACTGCTATTCCCACGACAACGTCGACGACGGTTTCGATCTGTTCAATAAGATTGAAGACGGCCCGAACGGCAGCGTCACTATCGAAAACAGTCTGTCGGTTCACAACGGCAGCAACGGTTTCAAACTCGGTGGCGAAGGATTACCGGTCGCGCACGTCGCCCGTCATAACGTGGCGGTGGAAAACGGCATGGACGGCTTCACCGACAACTTCAATCCGGGCGCACTGGTGATTGAAAACAACCGCGCGCTGGACAACAAACGCTTCAACTTCCTGTTCCGCCCGTCGCCTTACACCACCGCCGACAAACAGGGCGTGTTCAAAGACAATTTCTCACTGCGTACCACGGCGGGCAGGTACGACGATGCGGTCAGCGGCAACGTTGATGACAGCAATTATTTTTACATCAGCCAGAAAAGCGTGAATAACGCCGGAAAAGAAATACAGCCGCAGGATTATCTCTCCCTGACATTGCCGGAGCCTGTCACGCGTAATCCTGACGGTACGTTTAATTATCAAGATTTTCTTAAAAAGAAATAAATGAAGTCAAAATAAGACTGAAGTCTTAAATACAAACATAAAAACACTACTCAATATCTCTGGGATTATTACAACATGAAAAATAATAGACTGCTGCTCTGCGGTCTGCTGCTGGCCAGCGCCGGTAGTCAGGCTGTCACTATTGATCTTCGCCATGAATGGCTCGACGACAGTAAGCAAAATAAAGACCGGGCGATGGTGTCACACCGCTTTGCCAACGGCTTTGGTTTCTCGCTGGAAGCGAAGTGGAAATCCGGTGGCGACAATCCAAATAAACCGTTTAATAATCTTATAGATAACGGAACGGAAAGCACCATCAGCTATCAGTATAAAGTGACGCCGGCGTTTTTCCTGCAACCCGGTTTTACGCTGGAATCGAGTTCGGATAACAGCATCTATAAGCCATTTTTAACCGCCGGATATACTTTCGACAGCGGCATCTATTTTAATGCCCGTTATCGTTATGAATATACCCGATATACCAAAGAGAATACCGAAGACCGAAAAACCAATCGTGGTGAAATCTGGCTGGGATATCGTCTTGCCGACTGGCGCTTCGAATATAACTACATTTATAAACACAGCGACCAGGTGTTATACGACAATGATAAATGGGATTACGAACAGGATTTAAAAGTCGCCTATAACATTAATAAACAATGGACGCCGTATGCCCAAATCGGCGATGTCTCGGTGCGTAAAACCACCGACGAACGCCAGACGCGGTTCCGTCTTGGCGTGCAATACAATTTCTGATAGTTAAACGTCAACACCTCTGACAGACACGCCGGTCGGTTCACACTTACCGGCGTTATAAGGTTGTTTAAGTTCGTTTATATTTCCATGAAACCTCACTCAAATATAAACGAACGATTTTAAACTGCTTTTGCGGGTTGACAATAATATACAGTATGGGTAAATTGCACGAGCCGGAAGTTGCGGCCTTTATCCACTAATACATAAGAGACTAATGGACACAGTATTTAGTAACTCACCGGACGACGCTGACATAGCGCGCCGGAATATTAAACATGAAATCGATTGTGGTCATTTCATCGTTTGGGTGTGCCTCGCCAGAGCCTGATGCTCTTGTGTTACCTCACCTCAACCTGAATGTCACGGTCCCGAGGTGTGTTATGAAGTTCAAATCTACCCTTTTTGCCGATGTCAAAGCGCTGACATCCACTTTGCGTGTCCGCCCGTCCCGCGACAGGACGCTGGCTGCGCGCAAGAAAGATTCCTCATCCCTTTTTTCTTCTAAAATCAACAGAATGAATCACTCTGTGACCACCTGGCGTGTCAGTCCTGTCACCGGCCAGCTGGAGCAGCGTTGTATCGTTTCTGACAGCGAAGAACCACAAAGTCGGTTTTCCCCCGCCTGATTCGGCCTGTGGCATTTTGCCGCGCTGAACCTCGTCTTTATTGACGCCTGACCGTCATCGTCTTTTTTATTATTACCAATTTACCGGAATAATAAAGAGAGCGGCGAAGCCATGCTGAAATAAAAGACAAACAATCGATTTCACTCTGTTTTTATTTCTCTCTCTTTGAAAGGGAAATAATAAACGGCGGGAAGTCCTGCGCATAAAAATTGATAAATACCGATCGCTTAATTAACGCGAATGTTTTCGGCTGCCCGTAATAAGGCAAACCGGCGAAAACGGACGCGTGAAGGCGACAGGAGCACCACCATGACTGTACAAAACAACAATACGCTCGATCCTAAACACCAGGATAAAAAGAAGCAGGCGCTCTCCATGCGTGCTGCGATGGAAGCCAGAAACGGCGTGGCCGTGACGCTGATTAACGTCAACGCCACCCGTGAAGGATTGACACAATCCAGCGCCGCTCAGCGTCTGGAGAAACAAGGTTATAACGAAGTGGCGCACGACAAGCCGCCTCATGCACTGATCCAGTTACTGAAAGCGTTCAACAACCCGTTCATTTATGTACTCACAGTATTGGCGGTCATCAGCTTCTTCACTGATTTCTGGTTCCCGCTGCGTGCCGGTGAAGAAACGGATCTGGTCTCGGTGTACATCATCAGCGCGATGGTGGCCATCAGCGGGCTGGTGCGTTTCTGGCAGGAACATCGTTCGGCAAAATCTGCCGAAGCGCTGAAAGCCATGGTGCGCACCACTGCCAGCGTGCTGCGTCGCGATGCGGCGGGGCAGCCGGGTAAACTGCGTGAAATCCCGATGCGCGAACTGGTGGTCGGCGACATCGTGCAGCTCTACGCCGGGGACATGATCCCGGCTGATGTGCGGCTGATTGAATCTCGGGATCTGTTTATCAGTCAGGCGGTGCTGACCGGTGAAGCTTTGCCGGTGGAGAAATACGACACCCTCGGCGACGTGGCGCAGAAATCTGCCAGCGACGTGGCGGCTGAAAACGAAAATCTGCTGGATATCCCGAACATCTGCTTTATGGGAACCAACGTGGTGAGCGGCACAGCGCAGGCGGTGGTGGTAGCCACGGGGCCGCGGACTTACTTTGGCTCGCTGGCGAAAGCCATTGTCGGCACCCGCGCGCAAACGGCGTTTGATCGCGGCGTGAACAGCGTCAGCTGGCTGTTGATCCGTTTCATGCTGGTGATGGTGCCGGTGGTGTTCCTGATTAACGGCATCATGAAGGGCGAGTGGTGGGACGCGATGCTGTTTGCCGTCGCGGTTGCCGTGGGCCTGACGCCGGAAATGCTGCCGATGATTGTCAGCGCCAACCTGGCAAAAGGCGCGATGGCGATGGCGAAGCGCAAAGTGGTGGTGAAGCGTCTGAACGCCATCCAGAATCTGGGCGCGATGGACGTGCTGTGTACCGATAAAACCGGCACGCTGACGCAGGATAAAATCATTCTTGAGCACCATATCGATACGCACGGGCAGAAAAATGACGCCGTGCTGCAACTGGCGTGGCTGAACAGCTATCACCAGAGCGGTATCAAAAACCTGATGGATCAGGCCGTTATCTACTTCTTCGATAACACGCCGGGCTTCGTCAAACCGCAGGGTTACAGCAAAGTGGATGAGATGCCGTTCGACTTTATCCGCCGTCGTCTGTCTATTGTGGTGAAGGACAAACAGCAAAATCACCTGCTGGTGTGTAAGGGCGCCGTGGAGGAGATGCTGAGCATTTCCACCCATATGCAGGAAAACGGCAAAGTGGTCGAGCTGAACGACTCGCGCCGTGATGCGCTGCTGGCGATGGCGAATGACTACAACAAAGACGGTTTCCGCGTGCTGGTGGTAGCGACGCGCAGCATTGCGAAAGCAGAGGCGAAAAAACAGTACGGTACCGTCGATGAGCATGATCTGATTATCAGCGGTTTCCTGACCTTCCTCGATCCACCGAAAGAGTCCGCAGGCCCGGCGATTGCCGCACTGCGTGACATTGGCGTGGCGGTGAAAGTGCTGACCGGCGATAACGCCGTGGTGACGATGCGGATTTGCCGTCAGGTCGGGCTGGAGCCAGGCGAGCCGGTACTCGGGCCGCAGGTCGAGCGGCTGGACGATGCTGCGCTGCAACAACTGGTGGAAGAGCGCACGGTGTTTGCCAAACTGACGCCGTTGCAGAAATCGCGGGTGCTGAAAGCGTTACAGGCTAACGGCCATACGGTTGGCTTCCTCGGCGACGGCATCAACGATGCGCCTGCGCTGCGGGATGCGGACGTCGGGATTTCAGTCGACAGCGGCACCGATATTGCCAAAGAATCGGCTGATATCATCCTGCTGGAAAAGAGCCTGATGGTGCTGGAAGAGGGCGTACTAAAAGGGCGCGAGACGTTCGGCAATATCATGAAGTACCTGAACATGACCGCCAGTTCCAACTTCGGCAACGTGTTCTCGGTGCTGGTCGCCAGTGCGTTTATTCCTTTCCTGCCAATGCTGGCCATTCAGTTGTTGTTACAAAACCTGATGTACGACATCTCCCAGCTGGCGCTGCCGTGGGACAAAATCGACAAAGAGTTCCTGAAAAAACCGCGTAAGTGGGATGCCAAAAACATTGGCCGCTTTATGGTGTGGATCGGGCCGACCTCGTCGATTTTCGATATGACCACCTTTGCGGTGATGTGGTACGTGTTCAGCGCCAACAGTGAACATATGCAGACGCTGTTCCAGTCCGGCTGGTTTGTGGAAGGCTTGCTGTCGCAGACGCTGGTGGTGCACATGCTGCGTACCCAGAAAATCCCGTTTATTCAGAGCACTGCTGCCTGGCCGGTGATGATGATGACCGGTCTGGTGATGGCGTTCGGGATTTATGTGCCGTTCTCGCCGTTGGGTCCGATCGTCGGCTTGCAGGCGCTGCCGTGGGAATACTTCCCGTGGCTGGCCGGTACGCTGCTGGCGTACTGCTGCGTCGCGCAGGGTATGAAAACCTTCTATATCCGCCGCTTCAAACAGTGGTTCTGATCCGCTGAACAAGGTGCCGCAGCCCATCGCGGCACCTGCTTTGACGCTTTATTTAGCTGTTAGCTTTTGACCATCATTTTTTGATCATAAAAGAATAACAACGACAACCCTGAAAAAGGGGAGCAATCCAATGACTGTTATGACTATGACCCACCCATCCGGAACCCAGCTGCTGATCCATCTGGCGGGCGCGATCGCGCTGCTGCTATGGGGTTCCCATATGATTTCGACCGCACTGCAACGCGGTTTTGGCACACCACTGCGCAACTGGATGGGGCGGCATCTGACCAACCGCTGGATGGCGCTGCTGGCTGGCGTCGGCATCACCGGCCTGTTGCAAAGCAGTACGGCGGTCAGCCTGATGGCGACGTCTTTTACCGCCGCCGGTACGCTCAGCCTGGCACCGGCGCTGGCGGTGATGCTCGGCGCGAACGTGGGCTCCACGCTCGTCGTGCAACTGATGAGTTTCAACACCGGGATTGCCGTCCCGCTGCTGGTGCTGAGCGGCTTCGTGGTGTTTAAAATCCGCGATCATTCCGGTTTCGAAAGCGCCGGTTGCGCGCTGATTGGCCTCGGTCTGATGCTGATGTCGCTCAGCCTGCTTGGCGCGACGCTCGGCCATATCGAAACGACCCCGGTTTTCCACGCGGTAATGCAGGGGCTTGAGGGCGATACGCTGATCGCGCTGCTGGTGGCGATCGTCCTTACGCTGATTTGTCACTCGAGCGTTGCAGTGATTTTGCTGATTGCTTCGCTGGCCGCGACCGGCGTGATGACACCGGTCACCGCGATGGTGCTGGTGCTGGGGGCTAATATCGGCGGTGCATTGCCGCCGGTGCTCAATGCCGGTTCCGCCGCCGCACGCCGTCTGCCGGTGGGAAATCTGCTTATTCGTGGGGCAGGCTGCGTGCTGGCACTGGCGCTGATGCCGCTGCTCAGTACGCTCGCCGACAGGCTGGCGCTGACTACGCCACAGCTGGTGGTGGGGTTTCACACTGCATTCAGCGCCGTGCTGGCGGTGGTCTTCATCGGGCTGACTGCGCCGATGGCCCGCATGCTTGAGCGAATCTTGCCGGAAGCCGCACACGCTGTTGACGGCGGAATGCCGATGTATCTCGACGAAGCCGGACTGGATATCGCGTATATCGGGCTGTCCAACTCGGTGCGTGAATCGCTGCGCGCCGCCGACATGCTGAACATGATGCTCGACCGGCTTCGCGCGCTGTTTCACGCACCTGAAAAGCGTTCAGCGGCAGAAATTCGCCAGCTGGATCATCAGCTTGACGGACTCAGTGCGGCGATCCGCGCCTATCTGGCCGATCTGGGACAGGACGGGCTGAGCGATTCCGACGCCGACCGCGCGCAGGAGATCCTGATGTTTGTGATAAACACCGAGCACGCCGGAGACATTCTTTCCAGCAGTCTCGCGCAGCTGGCGACACGTCGTGCGCAACGGGGTGAGCTGTTCAGCGAATTCGAGTTGCATAACATCGGCCTGCTGCATGCGGAAATCCTGACCAGCCTGCGTCTGGCGGTCACCTCGTTCCTTGGCGAAGACCTGGACGCCGCGCATCAGCTGGTGGCGCGCAAAGAAGTGATCCGCCAGATCGAAGCCACCGCCAGCCGCGAGCATTTTAAAAAGCTGCGTGAGGATAAAAATGCCTGGGCGGAATCCGGCGATATTTTTCAGCGCGTACTGCGCGATTACCGCCGCGTACATCATCACATTGCCGCCGTGGCCTATCCGGTAATTGACCGCCTGAGTGATGACGGCTTGCTGACCCAAGCGTAATAACAACAATAAAAATCAGGGAGTTCAGTGATGAGAGTACTTATTTGCGCCGGGCGTTTTTATGCCGATATCCGCACCGTTGAGCGGGTGCTGGAACTATTTTCGCAGCAGCATTCCCAGTCTCAGCCGGTGCGGGTGTTGATTCATGGCGGGCATCAGACGCTTGGCGCAATGATTGAACGCTGGGCGCGCGAGGCCGATGTGCATGTCGTGCGTTACCCCGCCAACTGGGCGCTGCACGGCAAATATGCAGAAATCCGCCGTAACCTTTTCATGATAGAAGACAGCCAGCCGGATGTGATTTTGGCATTTGCCGGTGGAGAGGATACGGCAGATTGTATAAAATTTGCCCGTCGTGTGGGCATAAAAGTGATGGAAATGGATGTCTCGCGTTAGCGCGAAAAATGCGTGTCAGCCGGGCTTTTTTTCATCAGCAGCCCCAACCCTCCTGTCTGGAATAATCCGATAATCCCTTTAGCCCCTTTAATTGGGGCTATAGTTAATCGATTGTAAAAGCAAGAAGCACAGCATGTGATTGTGCTCAGCCTCACAAACAGGAGCATCATTTTGAACAGCAATTTGACCAACAGCACGCAGGATACTACCCCGGAAACACCCCCGAATCCCGCCATTCACGGCGGGGATTATGCTTTCTTCTTCGACGTCGATGGCACGCTGGCAGAAATTTGCCCCGAACCGGACGCCGTCAGTATCCCCGTTAATGTCCGTAACAATCTGCAAACCTTATCTTTAGCCAGCAACGGCGCCTTGGCGCTGATTTCAGGCCGCCCGATTGAGCAGCTGGATCAGCTGGCCACGCCGTTTGTCTTCCCGGCCGCCGGTGTTCACGGCGCAGAACTGCGCGACAGCGCGGGCAATCTGCATCGCGTCAGCCTGCCGGACGAGGTCGCGGTCCCTTTACAGCAGATGCTGGAAAAGGGCATGGCCGAACTGCCCGGCACGCTGCTTGAGGCCAAGGGAATGGCGTTTGCATTGCATTACCGTCAGGCGACAGATTTTCAGCAGCAGGTGTTAGCGCTGGCTGAAGCCGCTGTGGCGAAGTTTCCGCAACTGATGTTACAACGCGGGAAATGCGTGGCCGAAATCAAACCGCGTGGCAATGATAAAGGCGCGGCCATCACTGAATTTATGCAGCAAGCGCCGTTCGCAGGCCGTACGCCGGTATTTGTGGGTGACGATCTGACCGATGAAAAAGGGTTTCAGGCCGTCAACGCACTGCACGGGATCACCGTGAAAGTCGGAGAGGGTTCAAGCCATGCGCGCTACCGGCTCGGGAAAGTCACCGACGTCTACAGCTGGATTGAACAAATGCTTGAGCAAGCGATGTTACAACGTCACCTAAATAACAAAAATGTAGAAGAAAAGGAGTCCAGTTTATGAGTCGCCTCGTTGTAGTCTCAAACCGTATTGCTATCCCTGATGGCACCAAATCCGCCGGCGGTCTTGCCGTCGGTATCGTTGATGCACTGAAAAATACTTCCGGCTTGTGGTTTGGCTGGAACGGTGAAATCAGCGAAATTTCAGAGAACGAAGATGATGATATGAGCGTGGTGGAAGACGACGGCATTACTTATGCTTCGGTACCGCTCAATCAGAACGATTACGATCTCTATTATTGTCAGTTCTCCAACGCCGTCCTCTGGCCAGCGCTTCATTACCGCATCGACCTGGTGGATTACCAGCGCGAAGCCTGGGAAGGCTACTGCCGTGTCAATGACCTGCTGGCGAGAAGATTGCTGCCGCTGCTTAAACCTGACGATATTCTGTGGATCCACGATTATCATCTGCTGCCTTTTGCCGCGTCACTGCGTAAATTGGGCGTGACTAACCGCATCGGCTTCTTCCTGCACATTCCGTTCCCGACACCTGAAATCTTCAACGCAGTGCCGCCTCATAACGAGCTGCTGGAAATGATGTCGCATTACGATTTGCTGGGCTTCCAGACCGAAGGCGACCGTTTGGCGTTTCTCGATAATCTGGGCGAGCTGACCACCTTGCAGCCGACCGGCACTTATATGCATCAGGCTTTCGGTAACACCTTCAGCACTGGTGTTTACCCGATCAGCATCGCGCCGGACAGCATCAAAGAGATGGCTGAAGGGCCACTGCCGTCCAAACTGGCAGCGATGGAGCAGGAGCTGCGTGAAGCGCAAAACATTATTTCCTGTGAACGTCTGGATTACACCAAAGGGCTTCCGGAGCGTTTTCTGGCGTTCGAAGCGCTGCTGGAAAAATTCCCGCAACATCGCGGCAAAGTGCGTTATTCACAAATCGCACCGACGTCGCGCGGTGATGTGCAGGCGTATCAGGATTTGCGCCATCAGCTTGAGACCGAAGTCGGGCGCATCAACGGTAAATACGGCAGCCTGAACCAGACGCCATTGTTTTACCTCAATCAGCATTTCCAGCGCAGTTTGCTGATGAAGCTGTTCCGCCTGACCGACGTCGGGCTGGTCACGCCGCTGCGCGATGGTATGAATCTGGTGGCGAAAGAGTATGTGGCCGCGCAGGATCCGAAAGATCCGGGCGTGCTGGTGCTTTCTCAGTTTGCCGGTGCTGCTAATGAGCTGACCGCTGCGCTGATCGTCAACCCGTATGACCGCGATGACGTCGCCGCCGCGCTGGATAAAGCGCTGACCATGCCGCTGGAAGAGCGTATTGAGCGCTACAACGACATGATGAATGTCCTGCATAAAAACGATATCGCCAACTGGGGCGATACCTACCTGAAAGATCTGAACGCCATCTCTACCCACAGCATCGACCATGACGCCGTGGCGTAAATAACATCGTCACATTCCACTTTCTGGCGCAGCCCTGAGTCCGGGTTGCGCTCTTTCAGCAATACAGAGGCTTGTATCATATGGAAAACACCAAAATTCAGATGAAGGATCCGACTGAGTTCGACGTGGAAGACGATCGCCTGACTGAACTTGAACCTATTGAACTGATCCTCGAAAGAATGATGGACGCCGAGCCAGAGCCGGAGATGATCGAAGGCCTGCCGCATTCCGATGCGCTGACGCCCGCCGACCGTTATCTGGAACTGTTTACCGCCGTGCAGTCCTCGCACCTGTTTGAAGACAGCAAAACTTTTCCCGATTGCCCGCCGAAAATGGATCCGCTGGATATTCTCCTGCGCTACCGCCGCATCAAAAATCACCCCGGTTTCAACTTACAACGGTTTGTGGACGCCCATTTTTCGCTTCCGGCACACCACGGTGATGAGTACGTTTCCGATCCGGGCGATTCGCTGAAAGAGCACATCGACAAGCTCTGGCCTGTCCTGACCCGCCAGCCGGAAGATCACGTGCCGTGGTCTTCTCTGTTACCGCTCCCGCAGGCTTATGTGGTGCCGGGTGGCCGTTTCAGCGAGACTTACTACTGGGATTCCTACTTCACCATGCTGGGGCTGGCGGAGAGTGGCCGTAACGATCTGCTGCGCACCATGGCAGACAATTTCGCGTGGATGATCGAAATCTACGGTCACATTCCCAACGGCAACCGCACTTATTACCTCAGCCGCTCGCAGCCGCCTATTTTCGCGCTGATGGTTGAACTGTTCGAGGAAGATGGCGTGCGTGGCGCGAAACGGTATCTCGATCACCTGCTGATGGAGTACGACTTCTGGATGGACGGCGCGGAATCATTGACGCCCAATCAGGCCTATCGTCATGTGGTCTGCCTGCCGGATGGCACACTGCTCAACCGTTACTGGGATGACCGTGATACACCGCGCGATGAATCCTGGCGGGAAGATGTGGAAACCGCGAAGCTTTCCAGCCGCCCGGACAATGAGGTTTACCGCGATTTACGTGCGGGAGCCGAATCCGGCTGGGATTATTCCTCGCGCTGGCTGCGTGACGCCGACCGTCTCGCCAGTATCCGCACCACGCAGTTTATCCCGGTGGATCTCAACGCGTTCCTTTACAAGCTGGAAAGCGCTATCTCCAACATATCCGGCCTGAAAGGCGACAAGGTCACCGCTGCACAGTTCCGGGAAAAAGCCGACCTGCGCCGCGAGGCTGTTAACCGCTATCTGTGGGATGAAGAGCAGGGGTGCTTCCGCGATTACGACTGGCACCAGCAACAAATGTCACTGTTCTCTGCCGCCAGCGTGGTACCGCTGTACGTCGGGCTGGCTACGCATGCGCAGGCTGAACGGCTGGCCGACGCAGTGAAAAACCGCCTGCTCACACCGGGCGGCATCATGGCGACTGAATATGACACCGGCGAACAGTGGGATAAACCCAACGGCTGGGCGCCGCTGCAATGGATGGCGATCCAGGGCTTTAAGCTGTACGGCAACGACGCGCTGGGGGATCTCATCGCCCGCAGCTGGCTGAAAACCGTAAATCAGTATTATCAGCAGCATCATAAACTGATCGAAAAATACCACATCTCCGGCGATGCATCGCGCGGCGGTGGCGGCGGGGAGTATCCGCTTCAGGACGGTTTCGGCTGGACCAACGGTGTGGTGCGCAGGCTGATCGGGTTGTATGGCGAGAATTATGAATAACGGCTGATGGGCAAAAAGGTCAGGGGATACAACAACGATTCCCCTGCCTTTTGCTCAGGACTATTGCTGGTCACCTTTATTTATTATCTGATAACACAGCCAAATAAAAGCCCGGGGTTATACAAATCAGAGGGTTATTTCACGCGGCAGCGCGCACTCAGACCAAAGAGGCAAGTCACTTAGGGCTTGAGTTGGCGCCGCGCGTCCTTTTGCAATTGTGTGAATCTGCCTATCTAGCCCTTCTGTAAGGGGACATTTATCCTGTGGTCAGCTCATGGCTGTCAGCAAGCAGCTCAAGAATTTCCTTTGCAGATAGCGATCCGGAAAGGATCACGCTGACCCAATGTTCTTTATTCATATGGTACCCAGGCAAAATGCCTTCTTTCTGACGTAATGAGCCGATGTGCTCCGGCCTGACCTTCACTTCGAGAATGTCGATTTTATCATCCGTTTCCAGCCCCAGTTTTGTGCCAGGTACATTCATCACGATACCGAACCATTTATCGCCATTATGATGACGAAGTACTGCGTAATCCGGCAGGTTACGCCAGAGATATTCCGGCTCTGCGTTAAAATGTTCCTGAGCGTAACTGAATAGCGTCTCTCGTTTCATAAATACTCCAATGTATCACCGGTGCTGACTTTTCCAGACTGATACGGTGCTTTTACACAATGTAGTGAATGTGTTTTTTACCATGATAGGGAGAAATTTCGATTCTGGTTTCAACCCGAAAAACATCCCACAGAAGGGATTCTGTCAGTATTTCCTCCGGTGTTCCCCTGGCAACGATCTCGCCTTGTTGCATAACAATCAGTGCATCGCAAAACATTGAGGCATGGTTGAGATCGTGGATAGCTACAAGGCTGGTCACTGGCAATTCGCTGATCAATTTCATCAACTGGATCTGATGGTGAATATCCAGATGATTTGTTGGCTCATCCAGCAAGATTTCTGTTGGTGACTGCGCCAGCGCTCTGGCGATGTGCACGCGCTGGCGTTCGCCCCCGGACAGACTCTGCCAACCCTGATCGCTGTGATCAAGCATACCCACTCTTTCCAGCGCACCATTGACGGTTTCATCATCGTGGGTGCTCCAGTTAGAAAAGGGTGAGTGGTGGGGAATACGGCCCAGTTTTACGACATCCCGGACGCGCATATTCGACTCCGTCATGCCGTGTTGCTCTACGAAGGCAATCCGGCGAGCCAGCTGCTTTTTGGCCATCTGGCTGATGTCCTTTGCGTCCAGCGCTACCACGCCAGAATGGGGGCGTCTTAATCCTGCCAGCAGGCGCAACAGGGATGATTTCCCCGAACCATTGGGACCCAGCAAACCAACGGTTTCACCACGGTTAACGTTGAGTGAAACATTGTTGACGATAATCTTTTCCCCCACCTTCCAGGTCACTTTATCAGCGCTGATACTCATCACTGGCTCCTTGAACGGTAGATGATAATGGCAAAGAACGGCACGCCAACCAGTGCCGTGACGACGCCGACGGGCAGGCTTTGCGGAGCAATCAGGAGTCGGGAGGCGATGTCCGCCAGCACCATCAGGATGGCGCCCGCTAACGCGCTCGCAATCAGCAATATTCTATGCAGCGGACCAAAGAAGAAGCGCATCACGTGGGGGACAACCAGGCCGACAAAGCCAATCGAACCCGCCATGCTGACAATGGTTGCGGTGATAAGCGCGGTCGTGGTGAACAGGATAAGCCGAACCTTTGGGACTGAGATACCCAGCGAGGCCGCAGCATCGTCGCCAAATGTAAACGCGTCCAGAGCGCGGGAATAGTAGAGGCAGACAGCCAGACCCAGCATGATGATCACCAGCACTAACTGAAACTCTGGCCACCTCACTCCGCTAAAGCTGCCCAGCAACCAAAACATCACGTCGCGTGCCTGCTGAGCGCTGGCGGAAGTGCTGATGGTGTAAGCAGTAATCGCGTTAAACAGCTGCGAAGCTGCGACCCCAGCCAGAATGGTGCGATCGTTGCCACCGCGCGCGCCGTTACTCAGAAAGGTCACAAAGGCAAAGGCCGCGAAAGCCCCGGCAAATGCGCCCATAGAAAGGGATATTGAACCGGTGCCGATGCCGAGTACTACCACCGACACCGCGCCGGTTGAGCCTCCGGCTGAAACACCCAGCACGTAGGGTTCTGCCAGCGCATTTTTCAAAAGGCTTTGCAGCACCGCACCGCAGATTGCCAGCCCGGCGCCGCAGCAGGCAGCCACCAGCGCTCTGCTCAAACGAAAATCCCAGATTACGCTTTCATAAATGCGACTCAGCGGAACATGGGTGAGCCCGGTTTTATTACCGATAGCCTGGAACACGCTCGCCATCGGGATCGACAGCTCGCCGACGCTGACCCCGAAGGCAATCACCAACACTAAAAGCAGCACGGAGAGAACACACGACGTGGTCAGAATGACCCCTTGTCGTGTGGAGTGGACTGCTGAGGTCATTAATTCAGCCCCATTTTTTTAAGCTGCTCACCAACTTGCTCAGCGCCGTAAAGCGTGCGGATAGTCGGGTTCATTGCCTGTCCGTCCATCACGACAATATGATTTTTCCGCACGGCGTCGAGCTGGCTGACGGCAGGATCGCTTTTGAGGAATTTTATTTTTTCCTGTGCGTTATCCAGCGCCCAGCGGTTACGGTCAAGGCTCGAAACGACAATAACATCCGGGTTTACAGCAATAATGCTTTCCCAGCCGACGGTGGGCCATTCAGTTTCAGAGGTAATGCCGTTATGGCCGCCCAAAACATTAGCGATAAATCCTGATGCACTGTTTTTACCGCCAACGTACGCATCAGCGGCCGGCGAGGCGCTGGAAAACCAGAAGACAAAAGAGAGATCTTTATGGTTTTTACTGAATTCCTGACGCAGTTTTTCTTCCCGATTTTTGAAGTCGGTGATGAGTACCTGCCCGCGATCCTCAACGTTGAAAATAGTAGCCAGATCCTCGATTTCTTTATACAGATAGGTCATGTCCCACAGCTTCTGGCGACTGCCATACATATCACCAACGTCTTTTTTGGTCGCACACATCCCCGGAGACATGTAGCTGTTTACGCCGACGGCATCGAAGTCTGCTCTTTTCGCGACTTTACTTTCCGGCCCGAGCAACAGGGGTAACTGCGCGGGGACAAAATCAGGATCCTGCGCCAGGATAGATTCAAGCGTTGGAATTTCTACCGTCAGGGTTTTAACTTTGGCGTTTTTTTCCGCCAGTTCCGGCAGGACTTTCGATGGCCAAAATGCGCTCGCGATAACCTTATCCTGTAAACCTAACAGCAGCAGAATTTCGACGGTGTTTTGACCTAAAGCGACAACGCGCTCAGGGGGTTTAGTAAAAGTGAGTTTAAAACCGCAGTTATCAATCGTAACCGGGTAGGTGGTCGCGAAAGCGGAACTGACCGAGGCACACAGCATTCCTGCCGCGCAGAGGATTCTTTTCATGCACATCTTCCTTCACTGAAATTATTTATTTCTATTGTGTGATAGTTACCGCTCGCAATGATAATGAAAATTATTATTGAAGCGATACTTATTTGAGTTCAGTGAAGTGATGACTGTTTGACAGGCGGCTCCTTAGTGTAAAAAATAGCCTTAGCGAAGGCTTTTCCTCATAAGGTCAATCTCAACATCATCTTAGGTGTACATGCTTTATCATCTTATGTATTCCCTGAAGCCACTCTTTATTCAATGAGAAACACATGAGTACACACGCGTTAAGACAGATAATCGAAGCCTGCGACAAAGCGATCACCGCCCGCGATTTTGATCTGCTGATGACCTACTACGCTGAAGACGCCGCATTGGTGGTGAAACCGGGCTTGATCGCCACCGGCAAAGAGAATATCCGCAAAGCCTTCGTGGCCATCTCTGATTATTTTCAGGGGCAACTGGTCGTGGAACAGGGCGAGATGCAGGTGATCGAAGGCGCAGGCAATGCGCTGGTCATTATGGAAACCGTATTACATTATCCGGACGAAGAAGGTGTTTTCGTGACAATGTCACGCCGAGCCACCTACGTTTTTCGCCATGAAGCCGACGGGCGCTGGGTATGCACCATCGATAACTCCTACGGGACGGATTTGCTGAACGCACAGTGAGTTGCAGGGTTATCTGCTGCAACCGACTCTTAAAATAACTTTAGGGTTTGATCCTGTTACCAATAGTGGATCCCTGCGGGTACGCAAACGCGTAATAAAGACTTATACAAAGAGAAACGTCACAGGCTCCTGATGAAGCCTGTGACGTTTCCTGTTGATCGACTCCACCACTACCGCTTCGGCAATTCCTCAGAAAACCGCACAGTAATCGCATCGCGTTCATATCCCTGACGTTCGGTCAGGATCTGATACAGCTCAGGCCGACGGCCTGATATCCAGCGGCGGCCGGTGCTCATCGGGATTAGCGACAGATCCAGTACGGCGCGTACCATCGCGTCACCGGCGGCCCAGGTTTCTTCTACGATGCGACCATAGGGATCAAGGATCATCGCGTTGCCGGTGCGTACTTCGTCATCGTCAGCGCCCACGCCGTTACTGAACAAAATAAACAGACCATTATCGTGGGCGCGGGCGGGCAGCCAGCGCATCAGCCACTCGCGGCCATCGGGGCCTTTGAACGCGGCGGTGATTTCTGCTTTGCGTTCTGCGCGTTGCTCCCAGAGTTCCAGCGGGATTGGCTTCATTCCGTGCGGACTGCGGGAATTCGTGCCGCCGGTCTGATGCGGTGCCAGCAGGATATCGGCGCCGAGCAGCGCGGTTACGCGCACGTTTTCCACCAGATTATTATCCCAGCAGATCAGAATACCGACCTTCACCCCCCAGGGGGTATCAAACACCGTAAAGCCTTCGCCGCTGCTGATCGCCGGATGCTCAAAGGCGTGCAACTTGCGATGGATATGCAGCGAACCGTCCGGCATGCAGGCCACGTAGGCGTTATAGAGCCGGCCATCTGCGGCACGTTCGATCAACCCCGCACCAATCAGCATCTGATGTTTGATCGCCAGCGCGCGGATTAGGGCTATCGACGGGCCGGTTTCCACCGGTTCCGCCAGCGCTTCAACGCCTGCAACGCTGAGCTTCGGCACATGCCAGTAGCCGGTGATACACATTTCAGGAAAAGCGAGGATCTTCACGCCTTCGACAGCGGCTTGCCCGATGAATTTCTCCATCATCAGCAGGTTATATTTCTTATCACCTGCCTGATGCTGAAACTGAATCACTGCCGCTTTGATTGACTGAGTGTTTTGCATTGCTGTTCTCCGGACGTTTTCAGGGGGACTGTTGACGCTGGTATTACAGCAAGCGGGCTGATAACTTTATAATGAAGATTTTTCCAATCCTGATAACCCTTTGGAATGCAAAATGAACCTGCGTTTACTGCACGCTTTTGTGATGCTGGCCGAAAAAGAGAATTATGCCGACGCCGCTGACGCGCTGGCGATATCCCAGCCCGCGCTGACCAAACAGATCAATCTGCTCGAATCACTGCTGAATGTTGCTCTGTTTTCGCGCGGGCGGCAGGGCACGCGCCTGACCACCGGCGGCCAGCTGTTACTGCCCGAGGCGAAAAAGGTATTGAAGCAAAACGCGGTGTTTCTGCAACACGCGGCGCAGGTGGCAAAAGGCGGTGAAGGGGTGATTGCCGCCGGGTTCGGGTTATCGGGTTTTATCTTCGCGCCGCAGTGTATTGCGCGATTCAGAGCGGAATATCCGGGGGTGGAATTCCGGCTGGAGGATTTACCGTCTGCGCAGCAATACGACATGTTGCACCGCGGGGAACTGCAGGTGGGATTTGTCCGCGTGCCGCCGCCCGCGCCGCTCAGTTATCAGGTGCTGTTTGAAGATAATCTGGTGCTGGTTGCGCCGGAAGATAACGGGTTGAGCTTGAGCGACTGGCTTAAGAAATTGCCCCTGTTGCGCTTATACGCTGAGCGGGGTCGCGGCCTGAATGCGCAAACTGACCGCTTTCTGGAGGGGAACCGTTGTTTTGCGTCATCCACCCAGCAGGCGGAAGATATCCAGACCATCGTCGCGCTGGTGATCGCCGGAGTGGGTGTGGCGCTGTTGCCGCAAAGCGTTACCTACATCGCACCGCCGGGGCTGAAGATTATTCCGCTGACCGGCGACGGCACGCGCTGGCAGGTAGGTATCGCGTGGGATCCGCAGACCACTGATCCAGTCCGCGATAACTTTGTGAAGATGGTGGCCGGCTACGGCCACGCGGTCGGTTGAGAACTTAGATGACTAACTTTCCTGATGCAGCGACTGCATAACGCGCGCATGTTCGCTGGCATCGAGGCAGACAAATTCCGGCAGCAGGCTGGCGGCGGCCTGTTTCAGCGCATCGATCAAGGCCACGACGCTCGGGCGCGGCGGCTTCGATTGCGGCGTAGTCACACCAAAATAATAGGGGATTTCAACGTCCAGCTCCCTGAGCACCACGCCCGCCACCGGTAAACCGTAGGCTGTCACCGGCTCCATAATCGCCACGCCCAGTCCTGAACGAATACACGACAGAATATTCACCGACGAGTTGGTCTCAATGACACCGGCCGGTTTGACCTTCGCTTTGCGTAAAACCTGCTCATAACGCCTGCGCAGGCGATACGGGTTATACGGCGTAATCATCTTACGCGCGGCCAGATCGCCGAGCGATACCTGACTTTTTTGCGCCAGCGGATCGTCTTCTCGGAGCGCCAGTACGCAGCGCGATTGACCAATCCAGTGCACCTGAACGCCCTGATGCTCCAGCGGCAGACTGCTGACCCCCAGCTCCGCCTGACCGGTAATGATCGCATGTGCCGTCTGCTCGGCGGAATCACTGAGAATTTGCACCGCGTCGTCGAGGCTGATCCTCGCCAGCGCCGTGGGCAGCAGCCCTGATGACATGGACGGTGTCGCGGCGATCAGCAGCGGCGTTTTTTCTTCTTTCCAGATTTCATTCGCCCGCAGGCGTATCTGCTGGAGTGAACTTAGCGCCGTTTCGACATATTCGTGCAGCCGCAATGCCTGTTCGGTCGGATAAATACGCGGACCGTTACGTAAAAATAACGGATAGCCAATGGCGTTTTCTAAATCCTGAATCAGCCGGGTCACGGCGGGCTGCGAGCGCTGTAATACCTTCGCGGCTGCGGTCACGCTGCCGGAGGAAATCACCGCCGAGAAGGCTTCCAGCTGGCGAAGATCAAGATCGTTGAGTGAAGTCATTTTCTGCATCCGGGGATCCTATTTTCATCGACCACGATTATCAATTGCATTTTTTGAATAAGCTAATTATTAATTAGTATTAAGAATGTGCATACAGATTAATTCATAATGTGTTTTTCGTATAATTGATTATGCGTTGCTTCGCTTAATTATTCGTCGCTCAGGGGTGAAATTATGTCCGCACAGGTTGACCGCCAAACCGGTTTAGACGCACTGGAACAGCGCCTGGCTGAGGATCTGTCTTTACTTGAGCTGCCCGCCAAGCCCTGGGTAGCGGAACGTACGCATGACGGTGAACGGGTGCGTGACGTGGTGGTGATCGGCGCGGGGATGTGTGGTCTGGCAGTAACGGCAAAACTGATCCTGACAGGGATTAATAACGTCGTCGCTTACGATGCTGCGCCCGCCGGACTAGAAGGGCCGTGGGTGACGTTTGCCCGTATGGAAACCTTGCGTTCGCCTAAAACCCTGCACGGTCCTGCGCTCGGTCTGCCGCAGCTGACCTTCCGCGCATGGTTTACCGCGCAGTGGGGCAGTGAAGCCTGGGAATCGTTGGATAAAATTCCTAAACAGCAGTGGATGGAGTATCTGGTCTGGTATCGCAACGTGCTGGATTTGCCGGTGCGTAACAATGTACGTATGACCGGTATTGCAGAAGCAGGTGATTTGATTGCGCTCGATCTCGAGGGTGCCGAAACGGGCAGGGTGTACACGCGGCATCTGGTGCTGGCCACCGGCCGCTCAGGTCTGGGCGGTTTTGCCGTTCCCGATTTTCTCGACGGGATCGACCGCCGCTTCTGGGCGCACTCGGCTGACGACATTGATTTTACCGCGCTGCAAGGCAAACGTATTGCGGTGATCGGCGCAGGCGCATCTTCAATGGACAACGCCGCGACGGCTCTGGAATCGGGTGCCGCTTCCGTTGACCTGCTGATCCGCCGCAAAGAAATGCCGCGTATCAACAAAATGACCGGTATTGGCAGTCAGGGCGTGGTGCACGGTATGCATCAGTTGCCCGATGCGTGGAAATGGAAATTCGTGGATTACACCGCCGCGTCCCAGACGCCGCCACCGCGAGCATCAACCCTGCGTGTTTCCCGCCATCCGAATGCCCGCTTTTTGCTCGATTGCGGCATCCGCGCAGTGACACAAGAGGCGGAAAACCTGTTGATTGAGACCACACAGCAACCGATGCGTTACGACTTTCTGATCGCCGCGACCGGTTTCAAAAATGATTTCAGCGGTCGCCCCGAGTTTGCCGCGCTGGCACCCCATATTCGCAGCTGGTCGGATGGCCGCTATACGCCAGAGATGGGCGCGCCGCGTGAGGACATGCTGGCGTCTCCCGATCTTGGCCCTGCCTTTGAGTTTCGTGAAAAAATTCCCGGTGCGTGCCCGATGCTGGCACACATCCACTGTTTCAACGATGCGGCCATGCTGACGCACGGCAAAGTGTCCGGCGATATTCCGGCGGTCAGCGCCGGTGCCGACCGTCTGGTGCGCGGTATTACCGCCTCACTGTTCGCCGAAGATGTTGAAACACATTTCGCCAGCCTTATCGCTTATGACATTCCCGAACTTCAGGGAGATGAATGGCTCGATTCCACTCCCTTACTTAATAAGGACAACGCATTGTGACTGATGCAATAGACAAGGCGGCGGGGCTCTCGCCTGAGGATGCGCTCTACGCCACGCGGCGCTTTCGCCCGGAATTTGTAGACGGCGCAGAGCTGTGCCGCCTCTCGGTGTTAAAACCTGCAAACGATCAGGGTCTGGCGGCGGATTTACGGCTGGCGCTGGCTCAGCGCATCGCCGCGCTGAATGCCGACCACACGCTGGTGCAGGACTATGCCGCCCAACTGGCGCAAGGTCAGCCGACGCCGACGGTGCTGGCGTTAGCCGCCGGGGAAACCCGTCTTGCTGAACCGCTCGCGACCCTCGCCCGTCACGTGGATTTCGTCACGCTGACACCGGCGAGCGCCGAAGCCGGGGACATTCGCCGTTTGGAAGCCGCCGGGCTGACCAGTCCGCAGATTGTCGCGCTTTCCGAACTGATTGCCTTCGTCAATTTCCAGACCAAAGTGGCCGCCGGATTGCGCCTGATGGAGTTGTCATGATCCCCTCGGTAAAACTGAAGCCGCTGGTGTGGCATCCGCATATCGCCCCGGTCGATGTCTCTGATGCCACGCCGGAGCAGATTGAGGCCATGAAGGTCACGCCATCGAACAAGAAAATCTCGGAATATGTGCGCACGCTCGCGCATGACCCGGAGAGTTACGTGGCGCGTACCGTGCTGTTCAACGCCATTATGTATGTCGAAGGCGGGCTTCAACATGCCGATCGCGAGCTGGGTGCGCTGGGGGCGTCGATCGCCAACGGCTGCAAGTTCTGTGCGGTAGTGCATGCCAGGCGGCACGCCCACCTGACTCAAAGTGATGACGTGGTCAGCGCGCTGTACTTTGATAAACCGGCACTGCTCGCCCCGCGCGACGCGGCCATTGAACGCTTTGCCCGTCGCCTGTCGGCGGTTCCTTCGCAGGCGACCAAGGAAGATATCGCCGCTTTGCGATCCGCCGGCATGGATGACAAAGAAATCGTAGATCTCATCCACGCCATTTCTATCTTTGGCTGGGCCAACCGTCTGATGCACGTTCTCGGCCACGCCGATAGCGGCAAATAACGTCAACGCAGCCTGAAGGAATTCACCCTAAATGCTTGAACTCGACAATATAAAGCTCTCTTACGGCAGCTCACAAATCCTCAACGGCGTGAACCTGTCGGTAAAACGCGGAGACGTGGTGTCCATTATCGGGCCGAGTGGCACCGGTAAAACCACGCTGCTGCGTTGTATCAACTATCTGGCCAAACCGTCGTCCGGCAACATCACGTTCGATCAGATCCGCATGGATTATCAGTCTGTGAACAAGGCCGCCGTTCAGGCGATCCGCCTGCGCACGGCGATGGTCTTCCAGCAATTCAACGTGTTCAAAAACATGACGGTCATTCAGAACGTCATGGATCCGCTGATGGTAGTGCAACGCAAGTCAGAGGATGAGGCGCGTAAAATCGCGCTGGAAGAACTGGATCGTGTTGGCCTCTCAGCGAAGCGCGATCACTATCCGTCACAGCTTTCCGGCGGGCAGCTGCAACGCACGGGTATCGCCCGCGCGCTGGCGGTGCGCCCGGATGTCATCCTCTTCGACGAACCGACTTCATCGCTGGATCCGGAACTCGTTGGCGAAGTGCTGAAAGTCATCAAAGACGTCACTTCATCCGGCATCACCTCGCTGCTGGTCACCCATGAGATGCAGTTTGCGAAAAGCGTCTCCAACCGCATCGTGTTTATGGATAAAGGCGTCGTCGCCTCCGAAGGGAGTCCGGCCGACATTTTCGATACACCATCCAATCCGCGACTTGCACAGTTCCTGAATTCTGAACACTCACTCTAATAAAAAAGGATCCAAACAATGCCTGCAAACAACACCACTTTCCGTCGCCGCCTCAGCCTGAGCGTTCTGGGCACCGTGGCTATCGCTGTCTCTGCTATGAGCACTGGCTATGCCGAGACCGTTCGAACCATCAAGATTGCCACGGCGGCGGAGTCCAAACCGCTGTCATGGGGCGCTATCGGCGTTGAGCCACAAGGCTATGAGCCGGATCTGTTGCGCGCCATCAACGCGAAGCTGCCGCAGTACAAATTTGTGCTGGAAGGTGCGGCGGATATCGCCCAGGAAACCGGGCTGGCAACCGGTAAATACGATATGGCGACCGGCGGTTTTTACATCGCACCGGCGCGCAGTAAGCAGTTCCTGATCCCGGCTACACCGATGGGTGCCAGCCTGATGAAGATCTACAGCCGTAAAGACAGCAACCTTAATGACATTAAATCCCTGGTCGGTAAGAAAATTGTGCCGGTGACGGCAGGCGGCGGGGTCTACAAGTTTGTGAACCAGTGGCAGCAGGAAAACCCGGATTATAAAGTGACCATCACTGCCTCCAGCGCCGGTGTGCCTTATCCGGACCGCCTGAAAGAAGTCCAGAGCGGCAAATATGACGCGCTGATCCTGCCGTCGAATCTCGGTGAACAAACCGTCATCGACAACCAGAAACTGAACATTCAGGCCAGCGAACCGGTTTCTATCAACAATACCTATGTGCTTATCCATCGCTCGGACGAAAACCAGCCGCTGGCAGATGACGTGAACAAAGCGCTGAAAGAACTGAAAGCCGACGGCACCATGGACAAGCTCTCGCAGAAGTGGTTCGGCGAAGACGTTGTGCAATACATGAAGTAAGGCGCGAGGCGCATATGACTGCTTTCTGCAACGGTGATAGCCGAATTTACAACCAGGAGAATTGAACGTGGAACTCTCATCAATGATCCCTGAGCTGCTTTCGGCTTTGCCGTTGACGCTCGCGATTATGTTTGTGGCGCTCGTCGCCGGTTTCGTGCTGGCAATAATGGCGACCGTTTTACGGGTTCGCAGGATCCCGGTACTCAGCCAGCTGGCGGATCTGTACGTCTCGTACGCCCGCAGCGTGCCGGTGGTACTGCAACTTTTCGTCGCATTCTACGGGCTGCCGGTGGTCGTGGGGCTGTTCGGCATGAAGGATTTTATTACGCCGACGCTGGCCTCGATGGTCGGGCTGAGCCTGTATCACGGCGGATATTTGTCAGAAGTGATTCGCCCGGCCTATCTGGCGGTTGAGCGAGGTCAGCACGATGCGGCGGACAGTCTGGGCTACACCTTCCGTCAGAAAATAACCCGCATCGCAGGCCCGCAGGCGCTGCACATCGGCTTACCCGGCTACGGCAATGCGGTCATTTATATGATCCACAACGTGGCGCTGGTGATGTACATCGGTGCGGCGGATGTGATGGCGACAGCGCACCTGATCATGGAACGTTCGTATAACCAGTATCAGTTCGGCACCTATCTGGTGCTGGGGGTGATCTACTCCATGCTGTGCCTGATTTCGTGGCTGATTATTCGTTTCTTTGAGCTGCGTTTTGCCCGTTACCATTCCAAAACGGCACCGGCGAAAATTAAACTCACGGCGAGCATCTGACGCAGAGAAGGGTTTTAACTATGTTTGATATTGATGTTTTGCTGCCGGATTTCCTGAGTATTCTTGACGCCGTGCCGGTCACACTGGCCATGGCGTTGACGATATTTATCTTCTCAACGCTGGTGGGGGGCCTGTTTGCGCTGATCGAATACCGGAAAATCCCGGTGCTGCGCGAACTGGTGGTGGCGTACAAAATTGCCTTCAAAGGCATTCCGATGGTGGTGATGATTTTTCTCGCATACTACGGCCTGCCACCGGCGCTGCACTTCATCGCCTCGCTGTTTGGCGTCAGCTACAACGCGCACTCGCTGCCGAACTGGACGATTGTGATTGTCGCGCTGACGGCCTGTGTGGCTGCGTTTCAGGCGGAGGTGATCAAAGGGGCGCTCAATTCGTTTGATACCGGTCAGTCCGACGCGGCCCATTCGCTGGGGTATAAAAATAGCCAGCTGTTCCGGCGTGTAATGTTCCCGCAGGTGATCATCGCGGCGATCCCCGATCTGGCGAACTCGTTTATGGTGATTATGAAGGCGCTGTCACTGGCTTTCGCCATTGAAGTGGTGGACATTTTCGCCCAGGCGCAGCTTACCGCCGCGCTGAATTACTATTATCTTGAGGCATTTCTGGTCGCGGTAGTGTTCTACATGGTGATCGCCTACGTGGTCACCAAAATCGCCGACAAGCTTGAGGCAAGGCTCAGGATCCGCACCTGAGAGAGGGGGAGCAACGTTTTTAGATCTCCGGTCCGCTGAGCACAAAATTCAGCGGGCCGGATTGCGAAAAGGGTTGCGGTGACGTTGACATTATCGGGCCTAAGCCACATCAGGCCTTCTTAAGGCTTCAGCTCGCCATACTTATACGATGCCGTTACTCCGCCATCTATTAAGATATCGCTGCCGCTGATGTAGGTGCCATTTGGCCCGAAGAGAAACTCTGCCAATGCACCGATTTCATCAGGGGTGCCGCCGCGACCGGCGGGGGATTTAGCGAGCATATTTTTATAAAATTCCCCACGCAGCCTGCATTTGTTGCTTCTGATATTGCCAGCGAAATGTCTGCCGCACTGGCTGGCAGAACCTACAGTCAGATGGCGGATATTTCTGTGCGTCTGTATTTACAACGCGGAGAGCTGGTGAATGTGTTACCAGAACTTAATTTTAAAGCCTGGCAACTGTATATTTTCCGCCCGCACCAGCCTTTACTGCCTGCCCGCACCCGTCTGGTCTTTGATCTGCTGACGCAGATCCTCAAAGACCTGTTTCGGGAATCAAAATAGGACGGCAGTTCAGCGCTTATCCATCACCCGACTCATCGCCGCAGGCAGCACCGTCAGCGGCCATTTTATATACCTTCAGACTCTGCTTTGTTAATCAACATGACAAAACTGCTTTTTTTGTTATTTTCCGCACCGGAGGAGTTTTCCGGCGCGGGTACAGGGCTAGTATTTCTTAGGCAGTTTTCGGGAAATTGAAATCATTTTCCCTCTGCAGACCTCGATGTATCCGCCTTTGCGGAGGGTAGAGATAATACTGACAATGCCGCTTTTTGAAAGATTGCTACGATATTTTATATAATTAATTATGCTGGTTTTTATTCTGATTTCATAAGGTAATTTTTCGAGTTCATACAATAATCCGCGAACCATTTCATAGGCAGTTCTATTGACTAATAGCTCAATTCTGCTGGCAGTATAATCATTGAGGTAAGCCTGATAATCGAGAACTGTTTTTATCAAATTATGTGCGCTGATCAACTCCACGCACTGCTTTAATGGCAGTGTTTTTACAACGCATTGGTGATGTAATCGGAAGCGGTAGTGATTATATCGGTAAAGAGAGCCCTCAATGCCTAAGATGAATGGCGCCATAGCAGAACCATAGAGTAAATTGTCAGAGGTTTTATAGATATCCATCTTTCCCTCACACAGCAACAAGACGAGCAACTCACCATTTTCCACAAATTCAAAGTCTTTGCCCTCAGGTTCAATATGTACATCTTTAGCGTTCTGCTTAAAAATGTTTATTAATTTAACGATTGCAGCTTCATTTTTGACGGGCTCATTGATCGATTTCATTGCCTCACCTAAAAATCATAAAGCATATATCTTCAAGCCTTAGCCTCAGGGTTAAGGTGTGCGTAGTTTTCAATTTCTCGTATAAGGTAACAGATAATGCTCTGATTATTTTTTACTTCAATGAATGCTCCGCCAGTAACGGAGTGGGGTAATCTGCGGAAATTCAACAGGGTCAGATAATTGTCGTGCCGGGGCCCTGTACAATGAGGACTAAACTCAATTAATTATTTTAATGCAGCGGAAAATACATTCCCGCCATTTGGATTTACGGGATATTTAAAGTGATGTAAAAGGGTGTTATTGTATTATGAATACATTGCTGTTTTTTATTGTTTGTATATTGAGATGAAAGTCTCAATTTTATGTTATTAATCCAATGAACTAAACACTTACGCTAATTATAGATCCTTTTTTTTGTGAGGGTAGCGGTTAAAAGTACCATTATTGTACTTTCTCACTATTATTACACGATCCGTTTTTCATGCTATAAAGTGTAATTGCCTCAGGCAGTTAGTAATTGATCACTCTGCTTGTGAGTAAATTCGTAAGGAATATAACTTAAGGAACATGCTCATGAAATTGCTAAGAAATAAATCGGATTTCAGGGAGTGGATGATGAAAGATTTTATTAAAATAAAAAGTGAATGGTATCCGTTGGATTATATTGATGCGGAAAGTGAACTCGAATTGGGTATGCCGGATTCTTTTCCCTGTCTGGCTTACAGTGTCTCGGGCAGGAATGCCTTAGAACCAGAAGTTCCTGCATTTATGTCCCGTGAGGAATTACAACACTGGTTAGAAATAATGAAATCAACTGAAGAACATTAGGATTTCATAAATATCAAGGTTTTATAATACAGAGGATCAGTGGCTAAGGATTGGGCATAAGCCTCACTGCGATAAAGAGTTCGACTGCCCATCACTGATCCTTTTAGGCCACAAAATGCCATCAATCCTCCCCCGTCGGCACCGTCACATTCCCCTCGTTTAGCCCCTCTGTGCGCACCTTTAACCGCAATTTTGTGCCTTAATATTGCCCCTATATGTGTGCCATGACAGCATTATCGGTCATAAAATCAGCATCTTATTGATTCGTATGCAAAAGAATAAACAATTCTATACAAAATAAATTATTGAGCCGGGGGCAAAAAAGCCATATATTGGCCGCGATTTTTCACGGTAGTTACCTTTTTAATTCATTTATTCAACTTAGTCGTTAGCGATAACACTCGGTTGTAGGAGAGATATGATGACGGATAAAGTCCGTATTGATAATTTAGGTGCGAATTCATTACATGGAAACAATGAAACCTATTTGGCGAGACAAGCTGAATTTGAATCGAACGTCAGGAGCTATCCACGTAAATTGCCGTTAGCGATTGCTAAAGCAAACGGCGTGTGGATTACAGATGTTGAAGATAATCAATATCTTGACTGCCTGGCGGGCGCAGGAACGTTAGCCCTTGGACATAACCATCCTGACGTGCTGCAAAGCATCCAAACTGTCATTACCAGCGGCTTGCCGTTACATACACTGGATCTGACAACGCCGTTGAAAGACCAGTTCTCTGAATATCTGCTTTCTTTATTGCCGCAACAGGGCAAAGAGTATTGCCTGCAGTTCACCGGCCCGTCTGGCGCCGATGCGGTTGAAGCCGCGCTGAAACTGGCCAAAAAGTATACAGGCCGTTCTGGCGTGATCAGCTTCTCCGGCGGCTATCATGGCATGACTCATGGCGCGCTGGCGGTCACAGGTAACCTGTCTCCGAAAGAAGCCGTTAACGGCATGATGCCTGAAGTTCAGTTTATGCCTTACCCGCACCAGTACCGTTGCCCGCTGGGCATTGGCGGTGACGCCGGTGTTAAAGCATTGACGTACTACTTCGATAACCTGATCAATGACGTTGAAAGCGGCGTGCGTAAGCCTGCTGCGGTCATTCTGGAAGCCGTTCAGGGTGAAGGCGGCGTGAACCCGGCGCCTGCCGAATGGTTGCAGCGCATCCGTAAAGTGACTCAGGAACACGGCATTCTGCTGATCCTCGACGAAGTTCAGGCTGGCTTCTGCCGTACCGGCAAACAGTTCGCCTTCGAACACGCAGGGATTGAGCCGGACATCATCGTGATGTCTAAAGCTGTCGGCGGTGGTTTGCCACTGGCCGTTCTGGGGATCAAAAAACAGTTCGACGCCTGGTCTCCGGGTCATCACACCGGTACATTCCGCGGCAACCAGCTGGCAATGGCGACCGGCCTGACCACGCTGAGAATTCTCAAAGAAGAGAAGATTGCCGAAAAAGTAGCGGCACAGGGCGAGTGGCTGAAAGGCAAACTGGCTGATATGCAAAAACGTTACCCGGTGATGGGCAACGTGCGCGGTCTGGGACTGATGATCGGCATTGAGATCGTGAAACCGAATGAAGCGCAGGATCACATGGGTTGCTACCCGGCTGACGGCGATTTGTCTGCGCTGTTGCAGAAAAAATGCTTCGAAGCAGGCCTGATCCTTGAACGCGGTGGCCGTAACGGCTGCGTTCTGCGTCTGCTGCCATCCCTGCTAATCACCAATGATGAACTGGGTATTTTCCTGGATAAATTTGAACAGGCCCTGTTAGCGGCTGGCGTCAAACCTGTCTGAGTGGAGTGAATGACCGCGATGTCCGAGTTAAACCCGATTCTGGCGGCTTCAGCGCAAAGCACTGAAGCGTACCAGCAGGCGATTGCACAGAGCAGCGCAGCTGTTGTGCAGTGGCTGCAACAACCTGAGATGTATCAGGGGAAATCCGTTGCCGAACTGCGTGAGCGCATTACGCTTGATTTCAATCCAAACGGCCTGGGCAATCAGGCCGCCATTGAACGTGCGATTGAGTACTTTTTAAAAGACAGCCTGTCGGTGCATCACCCGCAGTGCGTCGCGCATTTACATTGCCCGAGCCTGGTGATCAGCCAGGCCGCTGAAGTGTTGATTAATGCCACTAACCAGAGCATGGACTCCTGGGACCAAAGCCCGTCAGCCACCATCATTGAGATGAAGCTGATTGAATGGCTGCGAACTCAGGTCGGCTATCAGGCTGGCGATGCGGGTGTGTTCACCAGCGGTGGCACCCAGAGTAACCTGATGGGGCTGATGCTGGCGCGTGACGCCTTCTTCGCCTGTCAGGGGCACTCTGTTCAGCAAGACGGTCTGGTCGGTAACCTGAAAAAGATCAAAGTGTTCTGTTCTGAAAATGCCCATTTCTCGGTGCAGAAGAATATGGCGTTGCTGGGTCTGGGCTATCAGTCGGTCACTCTGGTGAAAACCGATGCGTTTGCCCGCATGGACGTTAACGATCTGAAAGAGAAACTTGCTACGGCGCAGGCCAACGGCGAGCAGATTCTGGCGATTGTGGCGACTGCAGGTACCACCGACGCAGGTGCGATTGATCCGTTGCGTGAGATTGCTGAACTTGCGGCACAGCATCAGATCTGGGTGCATGTGGATGCGGCATGGGGCGGTGCGCTGTTGCTGTCTGAAAAATATCGCGACTATCTGGATGGCATCGAGTTAGTGGATTCGATCACGCTGGACTTCCACAAGCAGTTCTTCCAGACCATCAGCTGCGGCGCGTTCCTGCTTAAAGAAGCGCGTCACTATGAGCTGATGCGCTACCAGGCGGCTTACCTGAATTCCGAGTTTGACGAAGAAGCGGGCGTGCCGAATCTGGTGTCCAAATCGTTGCAAACCACCCGCCGTTTCGATGCGCTGAAATTGTGGATGGGTCTGGAAGCATTAGGGCAGAAGCAGTATGCCGAAATTATCGACCACGGCGTGATGCTGGCACAAGATGTGGCGAAGTTCGTCACCGCTGAGTCGTCGCTGGAACTGGTCATGCAGCCACAGCTGGCAAGCGTGCTGTTCCGCTACCGTCCTGAGCAACTGGGCAACAGCAGCGATGCGGCTATCGCACTGCTGAACCAGAAGATCGGCGATGCACTGCTGGACTCAGGGCGCGCTAACGTGGGTGTTACCGAGCACAACGGCGTGACCTGTCTGAAGCTGACCCTGCTGAACCCGACCGTGACGCTGGATGATGTGAAAGTCCTGCTGGCGCTGGTGGATAAAACCGCTCAGCAACTGCTGAACGCGTAAGACAGGGTTTTGCGTTAGCACGCATTAATCAGTACGCATTAAAAAGCCGGTGACATGAAAATGTGACCGGCTTTTTTGTGTCTGAATCTCAGCGAAACAACGCGTCTTTAGTCAGGTTATCGCTCACTTAAAAACCTGTCCTCAAGCGTCGCCTCTAACCCAAGCATGGCGTCTTCGGCGTGCTGCATGTGTTCGGTCATGATTTGCTGTACGGCCTCGGCGTCCTGACGGCGCATGGCGTCGATCAGCTTAAATTGATAATCAATTCCCGCGCTGCGCTCCACCGGTTCCGGGCGCTGGTAGATGTCTTTGCAGACGGCCAGATCTTTCAGCAGACGTTGCAGGAAGTGGCAGATAAACGCCAGCAGGACATTATCAGAATAACTGGCGACCACGCCGTGGAAATCCAGTTCGGCCATGCGCTGTTCCCAGCGCTCGGTTTCGTCAGCGGGCTCGTGATCGTATACGGCGATCAGCTGATGCAACTGCTCAAACCCTTTGGCGTCGATATTCCCGATGGCGCTGACCGCCACCAGCGGCTCCAGTGCTTTGCGCAGCGCGTAGATATTACTGATCGAAAGCTGGCGGGTAAAAAGGTAATTCGACAGCAAACTCATGGCGCGAGATTCGGTCATGGAATCGATAAACGCGCCGCCGCCGGGGCCGGTTTTGGTACGGATAAGCCCCTGAACCTCGAGCGATTTCAGCGCTTCGCGCACCGTGCCTTTGCCGGCGGCGTAGCGGGTGATCAGGTCTTTTTCCTGCGGCAGGCGGTCGCCCGGCAGCAGGTTTTCACTGATGATACTTTCTTTGATGGCGTCGACGATTTCGTCGGTGCGTTTACGGCGTACCGGTTCCGGCTGGTGTGACGTTTCAGTGCTCATAAATCCCTTCATCGGTTCAAACCCTTGGCGCGCTGGCCAGCAGACGTTGCGTGTAGTCGTGCTGCGGCGCGTTGAACAGCATGTCATTATCGGCGCATTCTACCAAATCCCCGTGATACATCACCGCCACGCGATCGGCAATCGACTCTACCACCGCCAGATCATGGCTGATGAACAGATAGGAGAGGCCGAAGTCGCGTTTGAGCTGGTCGAGCAGCAACAGCACCTGCGCCTGCACCGAGACATCGAGCGCACTGACTGGTTCGTCGAGCACCAGAATGCGCGCCTCGGCGGCCAGTGCGCGGGCAATCGCCAACCGCTGTGCCTGTCCGCCGGAGAACTCATGCGGAAAACCCGTCAGCGCATCGGCGGGCATTTGCACCGCCTCCATCAGTTCCAGCATCCGCGCTTTACGTCGCGCGGCAGGGTAGTCGCACAGATACCGCAGCGGAACGTCGAGCGTAGCGGCGATAGTTTTGCGCGGATTAAGCGACGCCACCGGATCCTGAAACACGTACTGGATCATCTTGCCGAACGCTTTATCGCCGCGCCGGACGTGCGCGGACATCTCTTCGCCCATCAGTTTGATGGTGCCGGACGTCGGGCGTTCCAGCCCGACCAGCATCCGCGCCAGTGTACTTTTCCCGGAGCCACTTTCGCCGACTACCGCCAGCGTCTCGCCTTTCGCAAGGCTGAACGACACGCCTTTGACCGCATTGACCTGATGCTGTTTGCCGGAAAACCAGCCGGAGGTGCTGCGGAACGTTTTCACTAATCCGCTGACTTCAATCACATTGCTCATCGTGCCTCCGGCTGTCTGTTTTCTGTGGCATAAAGCTTACCGATTTGTTCGAGGAAACCGCGGCCCTGACCGAGTTTCGGCACGCTGGCAATCAGCCTGCGGGTGTAGTCGTGTTGCGGACAGTGCAGCACCGCGCTGGTCTCTCCGGTTTCGACGATTTCACCGTGACGCATCACCGCCACGCGGTCACAGATCTGGGCGATGACGCCAAAATCATGGGTGATGAACAGCAGCGTCAGGCCGCGCTCGCGCCGCAGTTGTTGCAGCAGCTCGAGAATGCGCGCCTGCACGGTGACGTCCAGTGCGGTGGTGGGCTCATCGGCAATGATGATTTCCGGGTCATTCGACAGCGCCATGGCAATTCCGACGCGCTGCCGTTGCCCGCCAGAAAGCTGATGCGGGAAGGCGTTGAAACGCGAAGCGGCATCCTGAATGCCAACGTTTGCCAGCAGCGCCAGCGCTTTCTCTTTAGCGGCGTGGGCGGAAAGCGCCTGATGCGCCTGAATGGCTTCGATTATCTGCGCACCAATGCTGAATTGCGGATGCAGGGTAGTGAGCGGATCCTGGAAAATATAGGCTACGCGTGCGCCGCGCTGCTGTTGCAGCTGGTTTTGCGCCAGCGACAGCATCTCTTCGCCGCCGACATAAATCGCGCCGCCGGTGATTTCTCCCGGTGGGGATGACACCAGCCCCATCACCGAGAGCGCCGTGACGCTTTTCCCCGATCCGCTTTCGCCGATAAGCCCCAGACATTCGCCCTTAGCAACGTGAAAACTGACGCCTTTGACTGCGGCGACCGACTGATTACCCGAACGGAAATTCACCTGTAAATCCACCACTTCCAGCAGTGCATCACTGCCTTTTACGGCAGGCGGAACGCTGGCGCGGTTGACCGCCGTTACCGCACGGGCGCGCAGAAGAATGCCGGATTTCAGGCGCGGATCCAGCAGATCGCGGATACCGTCGCCGAGCAGATTAAAACTCATCACCAATAAGAAAATCATCAGTCCCGGCACCACTGAAACATGCGGTGCGCTGAACATCTGCGCGCGCCCCTGACCGAGCATCGAACCAAGATCCGCATCAGGCGGCTGCGTGCCCAGCCCGAGGAACGACAGTCCGGCGGTTTCTAAAATCATCCAGCCGACGGTGGTAGACATGGTGACGACCACAACAGGCATGACGTTAGGCAGCACTTCGGTGAGCAAAATTTGCAGATGATTTTTACCCGATAGCCGCGCCGCCTGAATAAAATCGCGCTGGCGCAGGCCGACGGTCAGGCCGCGAATATTACGGGCAAAGAACGGAATATTGACCACCGCGATGGCGTAAAGCGCGTTGAGCAGGCCGGGGCCCAGCACCGCGACGATCACCAGCGCCAGCAGAATATAAGGGAAGGCCATCAGCATATCGATCAACCGCATCAACAGGCTGTCGGTTTTACCCCCGGCGTAGCCGGCGACCAGACCAATCAGCGTGCCGAAAAACGCCGCCAGCAGCGTGGCGCAAATCCCCACCGCCAGCGACACGCGCGTTCCCCACAACAGGCGGGAGAGCATGTCGCGGCCCAGCGGATCGGTGCCCAGCAGGTGGCCGGGAGAAAAAGGGGGCAGCAGGCGGTTGAGCAGATCGGTGGTGTCCGGATCGGGGATTGGCAGCAGCGGCGCGGCGAGGGCGGCGGCGAAAGCCAGTACCAGCAGCGTCAGGCCGAGCGTTGCCAGCCGGTTAGCCAGCAGCAGCGACCACAAAGGCTGACGATGACGCGACGTCGGGGGAGCAATAACCTGACTCATGATTTTAACCTCGGATCGAGAAGTGCCTGCAAAATGTCCGCGCACAGGTTGATTAATACGTAGGCCGCAGCGGCAACCAGCACGCCGCCCTGAACCAGTAGAAGGTCTCGGGTGGCAACGGCTTTCACCATCATCGCGCCCAGTCCCGGCCACTGGAAAACGGTCTCGATATACACCGCGCCGCCGAGTACAAAACCGGCCTGAATGCCGATGACGGGGATCACCGA
This sequence comes from Rahnella inusitata, assembly GCF_018288855.1. Classification (NCBI taxonomy): domain Bacteria; kingdom Pseudomonadati; phylum Pseudomonadota; class Gammaproteobacteria; order Enterobacterales; family Yersiniaceae; genus Rahnella; species Rahnella inusitata. Next base: position 104,669 of record NZ_CP065025.1, read on the forward strand.
CACCAGCGCCATGCGAAAGGCGTGTTTATAAATCACTTTGCGTTCAGACAGCCCTTTGGCGCGGGCGGTGCGGATAAAGTCCTGGCGCAGAACTTCTAGCATCGCCGTGCGGGTCAGACGGGCGATCACGCCGGTCGCTACAATCGCCAGCGTGATCGCAGGCAGGGTCAGATGGTGCAGCAGATCCCACCAGTCTCCGCCTCCCCATACGGCGTACATCCCTGACGCCGGGAACCATTGCAACTGGACGGCGAACAGCATGATCAGCAGCAGCCCTATCCAGAACGAAGGCATGGAAATCCCCAGCAAAACCAGCAGCGTGATGATGCGATCGCCCCAGCCAAACTGTCTCACCGCCGAGAAAATTCCCGCCAGCAGACCCAGTACGGTGCTGAGCAACAGTGCGCAGCCGCCGAGCAGCAGCGTCGCCCCGAAGCGCTCCATCACTTCATCAATCACTGGCCGGTTGAGCACATAAGAGCGGCCAAAATCGCCATGCAGAATATTTCCCGCCCAGATCAGATACTGCTGATACAGCGGCTTGTTCAGCCCCAGCTCCTGATTTATTCGCGCGACGTTTTCCGGCGTCGCCCAGGCACCCAGCAGCGCCTGAGCCGGATTTCCTGGGATCATCGCCATAATCAAAAAGACAATCAGCGACAACCCGATAAACACCGGAATGGTCGAGAACAGCCTTTTAAGCACGTAACTCCCCATAAATATCTCCGATTACTGTTTGGTCACCCGGTTGAGCAACAGGTTGAAGTTAGGTTGCAGCGCGAAGTGCTGAATACGCGTGGATGTCACCGCGTTCTGCTTCCAGTTAGCAACAAAAATCCACGGGGCGTCGTCGTGTACAAGCTGCTGTACCTGACGATAAAGCGCGCCGCGGGCGGCGGTATCGGTGGTCATGCGTGCTTTTTGCAGCAGGGTATCGACCTGCGGATTACTGTAATAGCCGGAATTGAAGCCGCCTTTTTTCGGCCAGGCGTCAGTGCGCAGCGTCAGGAACGGCAGGGTATCCGGATCGTTAGTCATCCACGCCATTTCGGCCATGTGAGTGCGATTGTCCAGACCGGCATTAACCTTCGACAGATAGGTGTTCCACTCGTAGGTTTGGATCGAGACGTTCAGCCCGACGGCTTTGAGATCCGCCTGAATCGCGGTCGCCATCGGGACAGGATCCAACATCCCGGATCCCCCCTCGGTGACGTAAAAGGTCAGCGTCGCACCTTCGGCGCCGGCAGCTTTCAGCAGCGCACGGGCTTTGGCAGGGTCATACGGATAAGGCGTCACGTCTTTGTTGGCCGCCCAGTTAAAGGCGCGCGGAACAGGTCCGTCGGCAACGTCCGCCGATCCTTGCAAAATATTGTCAGCCAGCGACTGTTTGTTGACGGCGTAGTTGACCGCCTGCCGTACGCGCACGTCGTTGAACGGCGGTACCTGCGTATTGAGCATCACGTACCAGACGTGCGGGCCGGTGGTCTGATAGAGACGGAAGCGATTGCTTTTCTCCGCGAACAATTTGACCGTGTCGGGCGGGACTTCCACCATGGCATCAATCCCGCCGGACAGCATTTCAGCCACCCGCGTATTGCCGTCGGTGATCGGCCTGAACACCACGTTTTTGACCGCCGGTTTGCCGTCCCAGTAACTGTCATTGGCGGTTACCACCACGCGCTGATTGGCTTTCCATTCGGCAAAGGTGAATGCGCCGGTGCCGACCGGATGTCGTCCAAAGTCTTTGCCATATTTTTTCACGGCGGCGGGCGAGACAATAAGCCCGGTGGGCGTCGCGAGATTGGAAAGGAACGGTGAGAAGGGCTCTTTCAGGGTAAATACCAGCGTGTTTTCATCTGGCGTTTCGATAGTTTTTATCGACGAGAAGAAGAACGACAGCGGGAACGGGCCGGTGTTGTGCCACGGATTTTTATCATCCAGCATCCGGTCAAAGGTGAATTTAACCGCTTCGGCATTGAACGGCGTGCCGTCCTGAAATTTCACCCCTTCGCGCAGATGAAAACGGTAGGTCAGTCCGTCCGGGCTGATTTCCCAGCGTGTGGCGAGCGCCGGTTCGATATCCAGCTTTCCTTCGCCGTTACGCACCAGTCCGTCGAAGATATTCACCAGAATGCGTGAGTCGTTGGCCGCTGTGGCAACCTGCGGATCGAGCGATTGCGGCTCCGCCACCTGGCCAATTAACAGCGCATCCGCCGGGGTTTTTGCCTGCACCGGCACCTGCCACGACAGCGCGCCAAGGCAAAGACAGAGCGGGATAACACACTTTCGCAAAGCTGGCAGCATATCGACCTCGTCGCTAAGTAAAACCTGTGATGAACACCTCAGGAGAAAAATCAGGCGTTGTCCTGTCTATTATTTATGCGTATAAATAAACGTAATTGCAATAATTCATACGCATAAATTTAACCAGACTGTCACGGAGTGCTTATGACCTTTTCGATTGTCGCGCGGGATCCCCATTCCGGGGCGCTGGGCGTCGCGACTGCCACCGCAGGCCCTGCCGTCGGTGCGCTGGTGGTTCATGGCCACGCGCAGACCGGTGCGATCGCCACTCAGGCGATGACCAATCCGCTGTATGGTGAACAGGGTCTGGCGCTGTTAAAGGAAGGATACGACGCTGCCGCAGCGCTGAAAAAGATACTTCAGAACGATGCGGACGCAGACCGAAGACAGGTGCTGATTGTGGACAGTCAGGGCAATACCGCGCAGTGGAGCGGTGGCGCGTGCGGCATTTGGGCGGGAAGCCTGACTGGGCGACAGTGCGTGGTGGGCGGAAACCTGCTGACCGGCGGCGAAACGCTGGAGGCGATGCTAAAAACCTATGACGAGCGCGACTCTCTGCCGTTCACCGACCGTCTGCTGGCAGCGATGAACGCCGGAGCAGAGGCCGGAGGCGACCGGCGCGGGCTGAAATCCGCGGCGCTTAAAATCTGGAACGACCGGCAATACGCCAGTGTCGATTTGCGTGCCGACTGGTCGGATGCACCGCTGCAAATGTTAGCAGACATTCTGCAACAGACCCGCGCGCCCGCTCACGCTGATTTTTTTGCCGCGCTGCCCAAAGGGCGACCAGGCGGATGAAATTACTTTGCCTCGCATCCCGCCGGATTGTGTACGCGGGTCGTCGACGGCGGGTTATTAGCTAATTTACCGGCCGGACGGCGAGGACGGCTGACCAGTTCCCCGCCGCAGTTGGGACAGATCCCCTTCAATTTACTGTCTGCGCACGCCGCGCAGAATGTGCATTCGAATGAACAAATCTTGGCGTCCTTCGCATCGGGCGGGAGATCTTTATCGCAACATTCACAGCCGGGTCTGAGTTCGAGCATGATTAATTATCCTCTGATGGATAGCTTATAAAAAATCTGTATGACAACAGTCAATATTTGCGATTTTTACTTTCACATATAGATTAAACTGATGTAACTTCACAACATAATTCATCATGATGATTGAAACTACTATGACTAAAATGTTTTCCTCTACCGCAATGCTTTGCGCAACCGTACTTCTCAGCGCTTGTGCGCAACCTGGCAAAGAGGCTGCTGTTCAAAATACCTCCGGCAACAATGATGCCTGCCTCAAAGAATACACTGCTTTGAAAAAACTCAATCCGGAAGAGTTTAAAATTTATGAACAACAGTTTAAAAAACTCAATGAGAGTTTTTATATCTTCAAGAAAGAGGGAGATATGATGAACAAAGACTCCAAAGAGATGCTGGCTCTGGAGTTGAGCGATAAGAAAACCCTTATATGTGCCCGCGTCAAAAGTGCCGTATTTAAAGATGTAACGAAGCGCGCGCGTATGATTAACGACATCTAAAGCGCCGGGTCGATTAAACGATCGCCCGCTCCTGGTCGTTTTCCCCTCTCATTATTTGAGGGGGATGATATGAAAGGTCTGATGTTTAACGTCAGGCCTTTTCTATTCCAGGCCATCAAGCCTGCCTGCTATTATTGCCTGCGTGCGGGGAAAAGCGGGGTGAGCATAAGCGAATGCTCTTTTTGGGGGAGAAGGAGGGCGGGAAACCAAAATTCTTCCCCCGCGCCTCACTCGTTAAACCTGCTTTACACTTTCAGCGAAGTACGCTTAAAAATGGATCACCGTACGGATAGATTTACCTTCGTGCATCAGGTCGAAAGCGTCGTTAATCTTCTCCAGTTCCATGGTGTGTGTGACAAACGGCTCGAGCTCAATTTTACCCTTCATGGCATCTTCCACCATGCCCGGCAGCTCGCTTCGACCCTTCACACCACCGAAAGCAGAACCTTTCCACTGACGGCCTGTGACGAGCTGGAAAGGACGGGTAGAGATCTCTTTCCCTGCACCGGCGACGCCGATAATGACGGACTGTCCCCAGCCACGGTGTGAACTCTCCAGCGCGGCACGCATCACATTGACGTTACCGATACATTCGAAGGAATGGTCGACACCCCATCCGGTCATTTCGATAATGACTTCCTGAATCGGCTTATCAAAATCATTCGGATTAAGACATTCTGTCGCGCCGAATTTCTTCGCCAGTTCGAATTTCGCCGGATTGGTATCAATGGCAATAATGCGACCCGCTTTGGCCTGACGTGCACCCTGAAGTGCTGCAAGGCCAATGCCGCCCAGCCCAAAGATGGCAACGGAATCACCTTCCTGAACTTTCGCTGTGTTGTGAACCGCGCCGATGCCGGTGGTGACGCCGCAGCCTAACAGGCAAACGTGTTCATGGTTGGCTTCAGGGTTGATTTTTGCCAGTGATACTTCAGCTACCACGGTGTATTCGCTAAAGGTTGAACAGCCCATGTAGTGGAAGATTGGCTGGCCGTTGTAGGAAAAACGCGTTGTCCCATCAGGCATAACCCCTTTGCCCTGCGTGGCGCGAACGGCGACACACAGATTGGTTTTACCTGATTTACAGAACAGGCATTCGCCACATTCTGCAGTGTAAAGCGGAATAACGTGATCGCCTGGCACAACGCTGGTCACACCTTCGCCCACTTCTACCACTATGCCGGCACCTTCGTGTCCCAGCACGGCCGGGAACACACCTTCAGGATCCTCACCTGAAAGGGTAAAAGCATCGGTATGGCAGACACCCGTATGGGTAATTTTTACCAGTACTTCACCGGCGCGTGGTGGCTCGACGTCAATTTCGACAATTTCAAGCGGTTTGCCGGGGCCGAAAGCGACTGCTGCACGTGATTTCATGATCTTTCCTTTTGGTAAGGTATAGGGCGATTTGAGTTTTTCAAATCGCCATAAAGAGCGGGGTTAACGAAGATAGGTACGTATTAAAGCAACGGCATCATCAATAGATGCGTCTCGTGATTCTTCTGTGGCATCTGCACTTTTCAGTTCTTCGCGCAGATGACTTTCCAGCACGCCAGCCATCAGGCCATTGACGGCGCCGCGGATGGCAGAGATTTGCTGTAATACCGGGCTGCAGTCATCTCCACGTTCAAGCGCTAATTCAAGCGCTTCAAGCTGGCCGCGCACGCGTTTGACGCGTGATAAAACCTTTTTCTTTTCAGCGGGTGTATGTGGCATCGATGGCAACTCCTAGTATAGTGGGAGGGAGTATATGATTATACTGTGGGGGAGTATAGTGTAATTTGATCATTAGTCAGATTGTAGAAGGTATTTCTCCACATCGGGTAATCAAACTCAATTCACGGTAAAACCAGCATCCTTGCCTGTACAAGTTCTTGCCCCCGAATTACACCGTTGTATCGGTTTTGACCTGAGGCGCTGAATGCTTTAAATTCATTGGCTTACAGTTAATTCCCCTGCGAATTAAAACATTGCTAGCTTTTTTTTCCTAAAATACCTGTACAACTTCTTATATCTTGTATAACTTTATGGTCACACACTAAATTATTATTCACACACGTATTAACATAAGGGTTAATCATGCGACAGAATAGATACAATGGATTGTCTTCGGACACATACCCTTCACTGTACAGTCAGGTATTTTCTGAGGAAGAGACAATGGGGCGGGTGGTAGTCGAAATTCTGGAGGCAGGCAAGAACCTCAATCGCAAAGCCCTGTGTTCTAAGCTGTTAAATCGTGTTGAAGCGGCTGGCAGTGAAGAAGAGGAAAGGCATTATTTGAAGCTGATCCGTCTGGTGCTGGAGCGTGATTCCTAATCAACAGTGAGTGAGTTATAGAGTTAAAGATTGGCTTCAAAGCATTTCAGTATGACATATTACGCGGGCTTGATTCATTCATAGCCTAACAACGTTTTACTGCTTTTGGCGTAAAATAATAACTCTGAACCTGAAGCTCATCTGCCCAAGACCTTTGGCCAGCGTATATTCAGAGGCTGCTAATATGTATAGAAGTACCGAAGAAAAATTAACTGATAAGCTGATTGGTGAGGCGGTGGTTTCCTTGTTGAAATCAAAGAATCCAATATCCACCGACAGACTCATTGCGCAATTACAGTTTATGGCTGTAAACGCGGATAACATTAATCGAAAAAGCGCCTGCGAACGGGTCATTAACGAGATCCGTCATAATCTGGCTGAAAAGCGTGCGCAGATCAGCTACGAAGTTCGGGACGTCGACAATGTACGACACTTTTTCAATGCTCAAGGGCCGTCCGATGACCAGAAAAAACACTGATTCCTCCCGCGCTGGCACCCCTCATTTCAGCGACGCGATGACATCAAACCAGTCCCGACCGATGACAGGCTCTGTAAGCGGTACAGAAATTTATAAGCATTTTGCTAAAGCAGGTGAGTTGTACTCCAGCGAAACAGAAGTACTGGGTGCGGCGATCCGCCTTATTATGGCTGAGAAGGGAACGGTGACCAACAAGGCCATCATTTTACACCTTATTAATCAGCTGGAATGCACGTCAGACGTCGTGCAACTGGATGTTCTGCGCAATGCCCTCGAAATGGTCGTGGGTATGACGCCGGATGATTCCGGTTTCTGAATTCGACAGATTTCACGTTTCCATCTTAAATAACATTGCGCTCAGGTTTCAGCACCTGAGCGCAATGTCTCATTAAACGTTAACAACAGCAGGTCGCGGAGGGTATTAAAATGCAAGATGTGTCTTATACTCATGTGAAATTGGCCGATTATATTCTGACAGAAGATCCTGAGCTTCTGGTTGGAAATGAAACCGTCATCCGTATCTATAACAATTTGAAGAATCAGAAAGATAATGTGACCCACAAAGATATTATTCTTTGTCTGATTCAGAAAATTGAGCAGGAAAGCGAATTGAGTAAGCAGGACGTCTACTTAGAAGCGCTGGAATATGTGGTTTACCGCACGTCGGACGATAACGACTAATACCGGCGGGGCAGAATTTTGAAGTGAGCCCGGTAACTACCGTTGTTACCGGGCTTATACTTTTCTTAAGAAGCCATACTCAGGCTGTCAGAGGGTTTGATCTCTTAACTGATATTCCTGCTTAACTTCCGGCCAGGCGACAACCGGCGCGCCATTAAGCCTTGGCGTGGCAAACAGTTCGCCCTGGAAGTTACAAATCCCCGCCGCATCGAGCCACATCCATTCTTCTGGTTTTTCCACGCCCGTGGCGATAACCGAGACCTCCAGTGAAGAACAGAATCTGATGATCGCCTGCACCACGGCCTGTTTCGGCCCGCTGGTGTGCACATCACAAATGATGTTGCGATCAATCATGATCTTGTCCGGCTGACATTGCGTCAGCAGCAACAGCCCGGCCGATCCTGCCCCGAAATCATCAATCGCCAGCCGCATTCCCGATGCTTTTAACTGCTTCATGGCCGCGGTAAATTTATCTTCACGAGTAATAACGCCGTTCTCGGTGATCGCCACCACAATCTGCTCCGGCACCAGGCCATTAGCGGTGATTTCTTGCACCAAAAACTCGACGGCATCCGGCACCATCACCAGCGTCATCGGCAGTAGCTTAATGCACAGCGTTTTATTGCTGATGCCCATCTTATTGGCGAGCGCAAAGGCCAGTTTTTTAGACTTGAGATCGGCTTCGTAAATGGTGGTGCGGGACAGCTGCGAGAAATAGCCCATCGGCGAACCGCCGTCCGGACCGCGCAGTGTGGCCTCATAGGAGACAATTTCCTTACTCAGCGGATCGACAATCGGCTGGAAAGCGAAGCTATAATCCTGCATTTCGGGAAAGATAAATTCTACTTCAGGTTTAAGCGCTTCATCGGCAATGAAAGACCAGGAACCGCTTGGCAGGATTTCAAGATAGTTTTCTTTTTCGCGGGCCTGCACAAAGGTGCATAAGAATTGTAATGCCCGGTCATCATAGGTGAGGCGGTACTTTGACGTCCCTTTATCGAGGACGGCCTGAAGCACTACATCTTCATGATGCTTACGCAAATCAAACAGTTCCATGCCCACATTGCCGAACCGGCGGGAGGGCGCGTAATCGCGCATCAGTTCCACCACGTTATGATGACGACGATCGCGGCAGATGGTGCTGTAAAGGGCATCGACGGCATCTTCAGGACCTTCCAGCAGCTGGAAGAAATGCGTTCCGTCAAACAGCAGGATGCCGGTAATGCCGGATATTTCGTTCTTAATGCTGGCTTGCGCAACCAGCCCTTCCAGAGAGGCTGACTGAACATGTTCGCTGACATGACTGCGATAAACGAGGGTTAAAAGCATTGAATCTTCCAGAGTGGAAACTTGTAATTACCCATACAATATCAGATATATTTTTTTTATGGAAAAGTCTTAATTGATCAGTTTTACTTACATATTAAGATGAATAACTGTCTCTTCTTATAGATCAGATGATCTCAACTCCCCGGCGTGCAAGGCAATCGCACACGCATCTGTCACGATTATCCTTTTAGTACTAAGCGTTCTCCCGCTCTATCATCCGCACGTAGATTGCGCCGAACAATGATAAATCCATTAACAGGGCAAAAGCATAGGGATATCCCTCATGGCTGGTAAACCCCGATTGCAGAAGCAGGCATGAAGTCATCGTGAGGGCGGTGGCTGTAATGAGTGCGCCGATCATCACTCCCCGTGAATACCACACCGGTTTTGTTTGTTCTCCTTTTCTGAGAACCGCTGATAAAACAATCCCCTGTCCGATGCCCGACAGCGCGAGTCCCGGCAACAGCGCTAATCCGTCAAGCCTGTTGTTAACGGTGAGAAGCAGCAAAAGGCCGGTGGCGGTGATAATAAACCCCAGACAGGTGCGTTTCAGGGGCGTTTTTTGTATTACCATTTTCATCTGGCCGGCAAAAAAGCCCGCGGATACTGTGCAAAGTAAAACGGGCTGCGGGATCATGCTGAACGGAAAGCTTAGCAGGCCAGTCAGTTTTATCAGCATTACAACCTGAGCAAAAAATCCGCTACACAGGATCACGCTCGCGTTGATGCGTGCCTCCTCCAGCGGCAGGGGAAACTCATTAATAGCAGAGACTTTCATTTCAGACCTCACTCTATTGATTCCGGGAGATAACGTTTTCTTCATCCTTGATCGGGAAGTGAGGTGAGCTTATCCTTTATAGAATCCCACGATCAAAGTCATAGATTTCAGGTATGGATGAAAATAACTCATCATGAATAAAAACCGGTTGCCCCCGCTGGGCGCGCTGCGTGCGTTCCATGCTGTCGCAGAGTGTCTGAGTTTCAAGCGAGCGGCGGAACACCTCAGCGTTAGCGCCACGGCCATCAGTCATCAGATCCGTTTGATTGAATCCATGCTGGAGTGTCGTGTTTTTGAGCGAAATGCACAGGGCGTTAATCTGACTGAGATGGGACAGATGCTCTATTCAGGAACGCAAACCGCCTTTGCGGCGCTTGAAGACGCCGTTGTAAAAATCGATGCCTTCAGACGACCTCCGGCGCTTACCATCACCACAACGTCCAATTTTCTGACTAACTGGCTGGTCCCGCGTCTGGCCGATTTTAAACTTCAGTTTCCTCATATTGATTTACGCCTGCACACCGGCATTGAAAGGGTGGATCTCACCCTGCACACCGTGGATGTGGCGATCCGCTACCGCGAAATTCCGGACGCGCATTTGCACAGCACGTTGCTGTATGAAGACAGGTTTATCGCTGTCGCCAGCCCTTCACTGAAACTGAAAACCGTGAATGACCTCAATAACGCCACGCTGTTTCATATCGAGAATCGCCATGTTCCGGCAGATTCACCTGACTGGAAACACTGGCAGCGCTGCTTCGGGCCCCAAAAGCTCGATCTCTCTAAAGGGCTGCATTTCAGTGATGAAACGCATGCCGTACAGGCCGCTGTGGCCGGGCAGGGTGTGGTGATTGCCAGTCAGTTATTGGTGGGGGATTTAGTGAAGCGCGGAATGCTGACGGTGCCTTTCGAGGGTTCGCTCCCCGGAGCCCGTTATTATTTAGTCACTCTTGAAGAAAACGCACAACGCGCTGATATCGAAGCATTACGCCAGTGGATATTGCAGCAAATGATGGTAACGGATAAATGTAAGGAATTACGCAATGCTTAAAGAGAACTTCAACGAGTTGCAGATCTTTCTGGTGGTTGCCAGGGAGAGAAGTTTTACCAAGGCGGCGGGGAAGTTGGGCGTTTCGCAGTCGGCGTTAAGCCATGCGATCAAAGCGCTGGAAGAGCGCTTAAACATTCGTCTGCTGACCCGCACCACTCGCAGCGTGGCGCCAACGCAAGCCGGGGAGCGGATCATCGCCTGCCTTGAACCACGTCTGGCCGAGATTGAACATGAACTCCAAACCCTGCTCCAGCTCAACGGCACGCCTTCCGGCAATATCCGCATTTCAGCGGGCGAACATGCGGCGCAAAGCGTGCTTTGGCCAAAGCTGAAGCCTTTTTTGCTGGAATATCCGGATATCAATGTTGAGATGGTGGTCGATAACGGCTTTGTCGATATCGTTGATGGCCGTTTCGATGCCGGGGTGCGTCTGGGCGAAAGCGTGGATAAGGATATGATTGCGGTCAAAATGGGCGCGGATATGCGCATGGTCGTGGTGGGTTCGCCCGCTTATTTTGAGAAGAACGGTATCCCGCTGACCCCGCATGAGTTGCAAAATCACCGGTGCATCAACATGCGTTTACCGACCGCCGGAGGCTTGTATCACTGGGAGTTCGAGAAAGAGGGTAAGCCGTTACGCGTGCGGGTAGAAGGGCAGCTGATTTTCAATCATTTGTCCGAGCGGATCGATGCAGTGAAGTGCGGATTCGGGCTTGCCTGCGTGCCGGAAGATCTGGTGGAAGAGGCGGTGAAGTCGGGCGAACTGATTCAGGTCCTCGACGAATGGTCCCCGTCGTTTCCCGGTTATTACCTTTACTACCCGAGTCGGAAACAACATCCACCGGCCTTTGCGCTGATGATTGATGCGCTGCGCTATTCCGAGTAACTGACCCGCTAAAAAAAAGGCCTGCGATATCTTGATGATATCGCAGGCCACAACAGATTTTAACGCCCAACGCGCGCCTGCAATGATGCCGGATAGCGTTCGCCGGTGATTTTCACTGTGTCCAGCGCCTGCGTGATTTTCCCCAAGTCTTCTGGTGAAAGTACCACGTCCGCAGCGCCCATATTTTCCTCCAGACGATGCAGTTTGGTGGTACCCGGAATCGGCACGATCCAAGGTTTTTGTGCCAGCAGCCAGGACAGGGCAATTTGCGCAGACGTCACGCCTTTCCCCGCAGCCAGTTCAGACAGCAAGACCACCAGCTTTTCATTGGCTTCGATCGCCTCAGCGGCAAAACGCGGCACCTGGCTGCGGAAATCATCCGCGCCAAAGGTCGTCCCGGTTTTGATCGCGCCGGTCAAAAAGCCTTTACCCAGCGGGCTGAACGGCACAAAGCCAATCCCCAGTTCTTCGAGCACCGGCATGATTTCCTGCTCCGGCTCACGCCACCACATTGAATATTCACTTTGCAGCGCCGCTACAGGCTGAACCGCATGTGCCCGGCGGATGGTCTGCGCACCGGCTTCAGAAAGGCCGAAGTGTTTCACTTTACCTTCTGCAATCAGGTCTTTTACCGCGCCCGCGACGTCTTCAATCGGCACATCCGGATCGACACGATGCTGATAGTAGAGATCGATAACGTCTGTTTTCAGGCGACGCAGCGATCCTTCCACCGCTTCGCGAATGTGCTCCGGGCGGCTGTTGAGATTCTGCTGCTTATTGTCTTCACCAAAGGTAAAGCCGAATTTCGTAGCAATCACCACGCGGTCGCGGAACGGTTTTAATGCTTCCCCGACCACTTCTTCGTTCAGGTAAGGGCCGTACACTTCGGCGGTATCAAAGAACGTCACGCCGCGTTCAACTGCCGCACGAATGAGCTCGACCGCCTGACGGGTATCCGTCGCCGGGCCGTAACCGTGGCTCAGGCCCATACAACCTAAGCCGAGCGCGGAGACTTCCAGTCCGGATTTTCCGAGATAACGTTTTTGCATGGGTAAGTTCCTCATGTTGAGTGAAATGCGTGATTACACGTCCAGTTTACGACCCGTCAGCCATTCAACCATCGCCGGGTCACGGTGCGAGAAGAAGGCGCTGGTGGCGGCATCCAGCGCGGTGATTTGCATCATCTGTTCTTCGCTGAGTTCGAAATCCTCAATAGTCATGTTCTCTTCCATGCGCTCTTTGCGAACGGATTTTGCCAGCGAAGCAATGCCGCGCTGGGTTAGCCAGCGCAGAACGACCTGACCCACGCTTTTGCCCCTTCGTAGCTGGTGTCCTGCAACCATAACTTGGTAGTGACGAACAGATCGCTGCGCGGGATGCTGCTCTGTTTCAGCGCATTACCGACCTGAGTTTCATTCTGATAGGACGCCGCGGTATCAATCAGGCGATAACCGGTTTCCAGCGCGTCGAGCACTGCGCGTTCGCATTCGGCCGCATCCGTCATCTGGAAGACGCCAAAGCCCAGCACGGGCATTTCAAGACCATCGTTCAGTTTGACTGTTTGCATGTCGTTATCCTTGTACTTGGGTATGTGAAAATCATAACCCAGAAGGATTTATCAGATTAGAGGCTGTAAATGGATAGGCTTTATGAGCAGGGCTCATTAATGAATTCAACTCATAGAGCTATTCGTAATTCATGATCTTATAACCGTGAAACATGAATGCTAATCTCGACCTATAAGAGTCAGGACAGTCCTGTCGCTTTTACTCTTATCCACGCCTTATTACTGCTGCCAGTTCACTTATCGTTGTGCCGATCGCCGTTATTGCGGCGGTCAGGGTATTGAAAATCACGTGTGATTCCGTTTCGTTTCGCGCACTGCATACTCCGGTTGTAAGAGGTATTTGTGATGCACAAAGAAATCATCAGGTCTTTAATCGGCTGGATTGAAGAAAATATCGACAAGCCGTTAAAAATTCGGGATGTCGCTGAAAAATCCGGCTATTCCAAATGGCACTTGCAGAGGATGTTTCAGCAGGAGACAGGCCACACGCTGGGGAATTATATCCGTGACCGTAAGCTGGCGCTGGCGGCAGATGAGCTTCTTCATACTAAAAATCCGGTGGTCGATATTTCATATAAATACGGATATGACTCACAGCAGTCTTTTTCGCGAACTTTTTCCCGGAAATACAGCTTACCGCCACAGGCCTACAGGAGAATGCATCAGTCACATCCGGCGTAATTATGTTGAGTTTTTATTGGGCGCTTTTTTGCATTAATCATTACGTTGTTATTTGAGGTGGGAATTCATGAATCATTTAGGGCTTTTAAAGCCTTTGGCAGCCTTTTGTCTGTTATCAGGGAGTTGGGTATTAACGGGGTGTGATGAGAGCGGAAATACCGCCTCTGCGCAGCAAAAATTAACCGACGTTAACGTTATAAAACTCACCACTGCGCCGCTGAAGATGACCTCTGAATTACCGGGAAGAACGTCTGCGCTGCGTATTGCCGAGGTGCGTCCGCAGGTGTCCGGGATTATTCAAAAACGGTTATTCACCGAAGGCAGCGACGTGAATGCAGGGCAGGCGCTGTACCAGATTGACCCCGCGCCGTATCAGGCCGTTCTGGACAGCGCTTTGGGAAACCTCGCACAAGCCGAGGCCAGCGCGCGGATCGCAGTAACCACGGTGAATCGTTACCGCACGCTGACCGGCACGCATTACATCAGCCAGCAGGATTTCGATCAGGCGCAGGCCACTGCCCAACAGGCTCAGGCCGCGGTCGTCGCAGCCAAAGCAGCGGTGAAATCAGCCCGTATTAATCTGCAATACACCACCGTCACGTCGCCAATTGCCGGGCGGATCGGGCGCTCTTCGGTGACAGAAGGGGCGCTGGTGCAAAACGCGCAAACTTCCTCGCTGACGACCGTTCAGCAGCTGGATCAGATGTATGTCGATGTTACCCAGTCGGGGGAGGAATTCCTGCGCCTGCGTCAGGCGATGTCGGACGGCGAAATTAAACAAACCGCCGGTAACGCCGAGGTGACCGTGATGCTCTCTGACGGCAGTATCTATGCGCCAAAAGGCGCGCTGGAATTCTCCGATGTCACCGTCGATGAAACCACGGGTTCTATTACCCTGCGCGCGGTGATCCCCAATCCTCAGCACCGTTTACTGCCCGGCATGTTTGTCCGTGCGCGGCTGGACGAGGGCGTTATTCCGACCGCATTGCTGGTGCCGCAGGTGGCCGTCACCCGTAATCCGCGCGGTGAGGCGACCGCACTGGTGGTCGGTGCGGATAACAAAGTGGCGCTGAAAAACATCACCACCGGCAAAGCGCTTGATGACCAATGGCAGGTGCTGTCCGGTCTGTCGGCGGGCGATCGCGTGGTGGTATCAGGTGTACAGAAAATCAAGCCGGGAGAGGCCGTCGAGCCTCATGAGCAGCCAGCAAAGTCTTAATCAGGGAACGCTGAAATATGTCTAAATTCTTTATCGATCGCCCCATCTTTGCCTGGGTGATTGCCATCATTGTGATGCTCGCTGGCGCGATTTCCATCCTCAATTTGCCGGTTGAACAATATCCAAGCGTTGCGCCCCCGGCGGTGCAGATCCGCGCGCAGTATCCCGGCGCGGATGCGACGACTTTGCAGAACTCGGTAACGCAGGTCATCGAACAAAACATGAATGGCCTCGATGGCCTGATGTATATGTCATCGACCAGCGACTCATCGGGCACGTTGCAGCTCACGCTGTCGTTCAAAACCGGCACCGATGCGGATATCGCGCAGGTTCAGGTGCAGAATAAATTGCAGCTGGCCACGCCGCTGTTGCCTTCTGAAGTGCAGCAGCAGGGGATCACCGTCAGAAAATCGTCCAGCACCTTCATGATGGTGGTCGGTTTTGTGAACAGCAACGGCACGATGACTCAGCAGGATATTTCGGATTACGTGGGCTCGAATATCAAAGATCCGATTAGCCGCATTGACGGCGTCGGCGATACGCAGATTTTCGGCTCGCAGTACGCTATGCGCATCTGGCTGGATCCGAACAAGCTGAACAATTTCCAGCTCACGCCGGTGGATGTCATCGCCGAGCTGAACACCCAGAATGCGCAGGTGGCCGCCGGGCAGATTGGCGGAGCACCGCCGGTGCCGGGGCAGCAGCTCAATGCTTCCCTGATTGCGCAAACCCGCCTGATTTCACCGGATGAATTCGGCGATATTTTGCTGAAAGTGAACGCCGACGGTTCTCAGGTGCGGTTGCATGACGTCGCCCGTATTGAGCGCGGCGGTGAGGATTATCAGTTTGTGGTGAAAATCAACGGACAACCGGCATCAGCATTGGGGATCCAGCTGGCAACCGGGGCTAACGCGCTTGATACCGCGGCGGCTGTGCGCACCGAACTGGAACAGCTGCGCCCGTTCTTCCCGGACGGCCTGCAGGTGGTGTATCCGTACGACACGACGCCGTTTATCAAAATCTCGATTAATGAGGTGGTGAAAACGCTGTTCGAAGCCATTGTGCTGGTGTTTATGGTGATGTTCCTGTTCCTGCAAAACTTCCGCGCAACGCTGATCCCGACGATCGCCGTACCGGTAGTACTGCTGGGCACCTTCGGCATTCTGGCGGCCTGTGGTTTTACCATCAACACCCTGACCATGTTTGGCATGGTGCTGGCCATCGGCCTGCTGGTTGATGACGCCATTGTGGTGGTGGAGAACGTCGAGCGCGTAATGGCCGAGGAGGGGCTGTCGCCAAAAGCGGCGACGCGTAAATCAATGGAGCAGATCCAGGGCGCGCTGGTCGGCATTGCACTGGTGCTCTCGGCGGTGTTTGTGCCAATGGCATTCTTCGGCGGTACAACCGGCGTTATCTACCGTCAGTTCTCCATCACGATCGTGTCAGCAATGGCGCTGTCTGTGTTTGTTGCACTGATCCTCACGCCTGCGCTGTGCGTCACGTTGCTCAAACCTGTTACAAAAGGCGAACACGGCAAAACCACCGGATTCTTTGGCTGGTTCAACCGCAAGTTTGACCAGAGTACGCAGCATTACACGTCTTCGGTCGCGCGGATTTTACAAAGCTCCGGACGCTATATCGTGATTTATCTGCTGATCGTCGCGGGCATGGTGGCGATGTTTGTTCATCTGCCGACGTCTTTTCTGCCGGAAGAAGATCAGGGCGTACTGGCAACTCAGGCCATTTTACCGGCGGGTGCGACGCAGGAACGGACGCAGAAAGTGCTCGATACCATTACCGATCACTATCTGCATGGCGAAAGAAACAACGTGGCTAACGTTCTGACGGTCAACGGCTACGGATTTGCCGGACGCGGACAGAATGTCGGCATTGCCTTTGTCGGCCTGAAAGACTGGAGCGAGCGGCCAGGGGATGACAACAAAGTCACTGCGATTGTGCAGCGTGCCAATGCGACGTTTTCAAAAATCATCGACGGCACCGTCGTGGCCTTTAATCTGCCGCCGATTATCGCGCTCGGTAACGCCACCGGTTTTGATTTTGAGCTGATCGACCGGGGCAATCTGGGGCACGAGAAACTGCTGGAAGCGCGTAACCAACTGCTGGCGCTGGCGGCGCAGCATCCTGACGTGCTGATGGCGGTGCGTGCGAACGGCATGGAAGATACGCCACAGTACAAAGTGACCATCGATCAGGAAAAAGCCAAAGCGCTGGGGCTGTCACTGGCGGATATCAACACCACGCTGTCCGCTGCGTGGGGCGGCAGTTATGTTAACGACTTCGTCGATAATGGCCGCGTCAAGAAAGTTTATGTGATGAGTGATGCGCAGTACCGCATGATGCCCGACGATCTCAACGACTGGTTCGTGCGTGCCACTAACGGCAAAATGGTACCGTTCGCCAGCTTCTCCACCGCAAAATGGGTTTACGGTTCACCGCGTCTGGAGCGCTATAACGGCCTGTCTTCTCTGGAGATCCTGGGTCAACCTGCACCGGGGAAAAGCTCGGGCGAAGCGATGGCGCTGATGGAAGAACTGGCGACGCAACTGCCAGCGGGTATCAGCCATGACTGGACGGGAATGTCCTATCAGGAACGCATGAGCGGTGAACAGGCACCGGCGCTGTACGCCATTTCGCTGGTGGTGGTTTTCCTCTGTCTGGCGGCATTGTATGAGAGCTGGTCGATCCCGTTCTCGGTCATGCTGGTGGTGCCGCTGGGCGTGGTCGGTGCGTTACTGGCGACCAGCCTGCGCGGGCTGAATAATGACGTGTACTTCGTGGTCGGGCTGCTGACCACAATCGGGCTGGCGGCCAAAAACGCCATCCTGATCGTCGAGTTCGCCAACGATCTGATGCTTAAAGAAGGCAAGCCGCTGATTGAAGCAACGCTGGAGGCGGTGCGGATGCGTTTACGCCCGATCCTGATGACCTCACTGGCGTTTATTCTCGGGGTTCTGCCGCTGGCGATCAGCAACGGTGCGGGTTCGGGCGCACAGAATGCCGTCGGTACCGGCGTGATGGGCGGGATGATTTCCGCCACGCTGCTCGCGATTTTCTTCGTGCCGGTGTTTTTCGTGGTGGTGCGTCGTCGTTTCAGTAAAACCGCGAGTACGGGCGAAGAGTAAAAATTAGCGCGGCTACCGGTTAAGGCACCGTCGTTAATCAGGGGGAGCGGAGGAAGATATTTCCTCCGCTTCTTCATTGTATCAGCTTCTACCTGAGTAAAAACTGAATGAGTGACCCTAACATATACAGGCCGAATGCGGTTTGTATCAGAATGAAGACCCATCGGACATAGCGCCATTGATGGCGTTCTCTGGCGTTTGCCTGCGAAATAGCGCCACCGGGATCCTGCCTTTTTCTTCTTCTCCTTCTCAGGGTTTCCCGAATCCAAATAAAAATAATCAATACAACCAATATTTTGAGAAGCACCAGGCTATCTATATCGAAATGTGTTTCCCAACTCCAGCTGGTATTTTCCATTCCCTGTTACCCTTTACCTTTTTTGTTATTGAATATTATGAGTTATAACAAGTAATTGGCTTTATATCCATGTAATAAAAGTGGGTAATTTAAGGCGCCTGCCGACGCGTCCATTCATCTGCCACGTCACCCAGGTTTTTAGGCTGGTCATTGCGTATCCATGCCATAAAATCCCGGTCAAATGTAAAGTGTGCGCCGCATTGCTCAAGCATGAAACGCCGGACATTTTGGGTATTTTTATAGTGCTTATCTACGGGGGTGGCGCGGGTTAACGTCTCGCTGTGCCAGTCAAATGCCATCTATTTCTCCGGCGGAAAATGGTATGGTGAATTATAGCGCAGGGCATTGATATTTTGGGGAATGGCATGACGAATATCGGGACAATCAGACAACATCCGTGCAGGCTTTGGGTAACATGTTAAAAAAAATCATTCTGTCAGTCAGTCTCTTTGGGATTTTATCGGGTTCAGCCGCAGCCGCTTCGGACAGCTGGTATGTGCTCGATAACTACGAAGGAACGATCGGGAAATCTCCGGTTCACGTCTCTCTTCAGCGTTATTCCTTTGGCGGAGAAACAAATGTTAAAGGGAGCTACTATTACGATAAATATCGTTCTCCCATTCCGCTCTACGGGAAAATAACGTCTGATGCCATCGTGCTTTGTGAGGTCGCTAATGATCAGGAATACGACGATTATCTGACTCAAGGTAAAAAATATGACCTCAATACCTGCCCGTTAAAACTTACCAACGGTGGGGATGTTCTTCATGGTACGTGGCAGAACGCCAAACGTACGCTGGATGTCGTATTGAATAAGACGGCTTCCATGGATAAAGCCGCCATCTCGGGCAACCCTGCGAAAACGATTGAAATTCCATTTTGGGGGCAAACGGCGTCGCACAGTTTTATTGGCATCTATGAAATGAAAGATGATGGCCTGTCAGTGAATAAAGTGATGGCTCTCAACAAGTCTTCAGGGAAAGTGGATCAGGTCATTGATCCTCAACTGCATCAATGTGATTTTGGATTTTACATGACGGCTATTTACCAAAACATTGAGCGTCTGAATAATTCCTCACAAATAGCCTTAAATTGCTACAGCAAAACCGATTTCAGTGTCGTTTACGGCCTGAATCAGGTTAAGCAGACTTATTCATTTGTCGATTAACTGCTGAATCGCAGGGGGATCGTACATGCAGCGACGGTTCCCCTGGCCAATCCTGATGATTGTAAAATTTAAATAATCCAATAAATGAAAGATAACTCTCACATATTAATAACATTTTGAAATTGTACGTTTTTTAGCATTTAGCTTATTTAAACTAATCATTTAGATGCTTTCCATTGACCGTTATATCCTCGGGAAGTTAATGTTATCCGGCCTTGATTGAGGCGATTAATAAATATAAAGGAATATTATTATGATTAAATTAAATATGACTGAAGCAAAGAAAGTTGTTGGTGGCGATTCCCGACTGGATTATCAATGGCAATCAGTGCGCGGCAATTGCCGTGCCTATTACCAGGAATTAGATAAACATGGCAACGTTACAAAAAGTACTGACATGGGCATTGTAAGTAATCGCAACTGCGGTCACTAATGTAAGCGAGTTCTGATAGACTTAATAGTCTGGTGTATGAAGAAATTACATCATTCACCAGTCTATTATTGAAGTTAATTTAGAAATGGCGCTGAAAGAGCCCTGCTAACAGTAGTTGTTATAACAAAAGCTTGGGGTTGTTATGCGATATTTCGTTGTTAGTTTTTATATTACACTGAAGTGTTTTTTCGATAATACTTTCAAAAAAATAAACAGTATTAGTAAATTTTTTCGTGAAAAGTTAACTCCCCGCAGTATGAATTTAAGAATATTATTTGCTATTCTACATTTACAGCGCTTTTTGAAACTGACGGGTAAAAATAAAAACAAATGCGCCGATGTTGCTGGTGAAAATATTCGGTGTTTGTTAGGTCCTAACAGAAAGATAAATTTCGTTTGGCTGACACAGCGGCGCGAAGCCTTAGATTACGCCGCAACATTTGGCCGGGACGAGAAGATAATGGCACAACTGGACGATTGTGCGGCCCAGCTGAATAAAATAGTGAAACCTTTGCATGATATGGGTTCACCCGTTGTGTTAGCTCCGATGCATATGGTCTCAGATATTCTTTCTGGCATCGTTGCCGGAAAGGCATATCCGGGTAATGGTACCGTTATTGTTTCCGCAAATGCAGAGGCGTATCAGTCCGAAGACCGCCGCAGGGGCGGTGTCAATCTGACTTACTGCTCAATACACGGAAACAATGAAGGGATTGCAGAAAATATTATGTCAGCTTGCCTGAGTGCAGCTAAACATGACACGAATATTATTATCTTCCCCGACATTGTCCCTGAGTACACATATAAGACTGGTGCAACGTTTTCTTCGAGAATAAATTGCACTATGTTTGGGCGCAAAGCGAGTTTGCACAGTGGGGTATTCAGACTTGCGAAAGTCATTTCAGCGAAAGTTGTTTTCTTTTATCTTTATTACGAAGATGGGATAAAGATTCACATCCATCCTCCAATGGATAAAAAGGAAGCATTCACCAGTATGCCTGGGCTGATTGAAAGTGCCATCAGGGAACATCCCCAAGACTGGTTGTTATGGCACCTTCATTCGTTATATTTTATTAATCACTAAGTTAAAAATTGGATATGAATAATTCTATTCCTACAATGGTATTTCAAAGTGAAATCAATGAGTGTGGGCTTGCTTGCATTGCAATGCTTGCAGAAACTCAGGGTGTTGAAATATCATTGGCCAGTTTACGCGAAAGACACCCTATTTCAGTGCATGGAACATCGCTTGATAAACTCAGTGATATCCTGACGGAATTAGACATTCCAACGTATCCAGTATTATTTGACTTTGATGAGCTCAATGCGCTTCCTTTACCTTGTATTCTGCATTATGGCGCGGGTCACTATGTGATATTGGCCTATCGCAAAGGCCGCCATGTTTGCGTTATGAATCCTGGTGTTGGCCAGCAATTTTTGTCTATTGATGCACTTAAACGAGACATCAGTGGTTACGCGCTTGTCATCGATGAAGAAATCACAACGCATCGCCCAAACGAAAAAAATAAATCAAGGGGGAATTCATTTTTCTCCTGCATGAGTTTACGTCAAACCGCGAAAGTCAGAGGCATTTATACGCTGATGACGCTGACGCTATTAGTATCCTTAACACTTTTCGTTATGCCAGTGATGGTCAGCCAGGCGATAAACAATGTTTACACGTCTGCCGGGCAGCAAGATTTCCCATATGGACTTTTCCTGCTGGTCTTTGTCATTTCTACCGCGCTTGCATTATCTGTCCGTTGGGTAACTGAAAGACATATTAAACAGTTTTCATTTTTGAACAGTACTTCGGGTTTTTCCCGTCTGCTTAATAATCCGCTTCGTTTTTTTGAACGTCGTGCACCAGGGGACATATTTAGCCGTTTTACGGCATGGGAAGCGGCAGCCGGACGAAAAATTGAGCTGGATAATAGTTTAAGAACAGACTGGCTCGTTGGCTTGCTGGCATTTAGCGTTCTGGTTTATATGAATCTTTCGTTGGCATTAGTCTCTTTTGCCGGGGTAACGGCCATGGGGTTAGTCAGTGTTTGGGCAATTTATCGTGACCGTTTTTACACTCAAACGCTGCAAATCAGAACCGCAGAGCAGAATGAATTCATTCTGGAAACACTCCAGGGCTTTAACACAATCAAATCCTCCGGGCTGGTGGAACTACGCAAAAAAGGATTTGCGAAGTTAACGTATTCATTATTTAGCTGTGTACGCGATAAGAATGTTTATGAACAGGTGAAGAACAGTATTTACCAGCTGGTAGGAAGTCTGGAAATGGTGTTTTTTATGCTGTTGGCTTTACCATTGCTTAAAGATGGCAGGCTTTCTTTGGGGGATTTCTTTGCCTATAGTTTTGTTCGACAAATATTTTCGTCTTATATCACTAAGATATTTTTTTCCGTTATCCAGAAGAATCAGCTTCAGGTTATTGATAACCGAGCAGAAGATATCTTTCCCTCCGCAGTCGATCACGTTAGCAAACCTGAAGCTGGCATAGCAGTCACTACATTCAATCATTCTCTGGAATACAGAAACCTTTCTTTCCGTTATGACAGTGTGGATACGACGCTGCAAAATGTTTCGCTTTGTATTCCTAAGGGACAAATGCTGGCAATCACAGGAAATTCGGGGGCAGGTAAAAGTACCTTAATAAAAGTGATGTCGGGTGGACTGATCCCTGAATCAGGGGAGATCCAGGCTGATGGCGTTTCAGTGACCGCTTCTGCGATCAGTTCGCTTTTTTATTTGTTGTCCCAGGAGGATATTCTTTTTAATGCTTCCGTTGCAGAAAATATAAGTCTTTTTGATCCGGATTTTGACAGAAGCAAGCTTGAATATATGTCTGGATTGCTTAAGGCATTAGATATGGGAGATATAGTGGACAAACTCCCCGGAGGAATGATGGCGAAGATCCGCGAAAGTTACACTGGACTTTCGCTTGGGCAACGCCAGCGCTTATTGCTTGCTCGCGCTATGTACAGTAACAGGCCCGTAATTATTCTGGATGAGCCTACCGCGAATCTCGATGACGACACCGCATTTACCGTGGCTAATGCTTTGATATCGCATTGCCGCAACGAAGGTAAAACACTGATCGTGGTGACCCATAATACGGCTATTTTGCCACTGTTTGACCATGCCTGCTGTATTGAACAGGGTAGGTTAGTCCGCCTTTCTCCTGCGCTATCAGATATGAATCCGTTATGAAAAAGAAATCGGTCGTTATATGGAGCCTGGTTATTCTGTGTGCCGTATCTGCCACAGCTTACTTTATTTTTAACCAACAACATCATTCATCACCGGCAGGGGTTCTTGCAAAAATCACCCGTGGTGATATTCAAACGACGGTCATTACCACCGGGACATTAAAACCTATTCGCCAGGTCAGTATTGGTGCGCAGGTGAATGGTCAATTAAAAAAGCTCTACGTGCATCAGGGCGACAGAGTAAATAAAGGGCAACTGCTTGCTGAAATAGACCCGATTTTGCAACAAAACGAATTGCGGAAATCCGAAGCAGAACTTGCAAGCGCGCGTGCGCAATTGCGGTCATCACAAGTGCTGCTTAAACAGTATCAACTTGCTTTGCGTCGTCAGAAAGTGATGTTGAGGGAAGGCTCTGGAGTAGCAAGTGACCTTGAAGAAGCACAGTCCCTTTTTGATTCTCAACTCGAACAGCTGGAAATGAATAAGGCACAGATAGTCCAATCCGAAATGGCGGTGGAAACAGCCAGAGCAAATGTAGGCTATACGAGACTTGTTGCCCCAATAGAGGGTGAAGTCCTGGGCGTCGTAACTCAGGAAGGGCAAACGATCGTTTCCTCGCAAACTGCCCCGACCATTATGGTACTGGCTGATCTTAGCGTTATGCATATTCAGACCCGTATTTCGGAAGCAGACATTCTTAAGGTCAAATCAGGCCAACCTTTGTCATTCTATGTTCTCGCCCAACCATCACGTCTCTATACCAGCGTGATGGGCGAAATTCAAAATGCCCCGGATGGGGTGCTTAATAATACCAATGAAATATCCAATAACTCACAGCAGTCTTTGGCTATTTACTACAGTGGTGTTTTTGAGATAACCAATACTGAGCGCTTGCTGAAAACCTCCATGACTGCGCAAGTTTCGATTGTAGTGAATGATGTGAAAAACGTTCTGCGCATCCCACTTTCTGCGCTACAGGAAAGAGATGCACAAGGGCGCTATTACGTAACACTCATTGACGGAAAGCAGAGGATTTCCCGTGAAGTTGAAATTGGTGCGCACAATAACGTTTTCGCTGAAGTGAAATCGGGGCTTGTGGAAGGCCAAAGTGTTGAGATCCCACCTTTAGCTCTTGAGACTGCCATCGATGGCTAATCTGACTGCGTTCCGCCTCGTGGATGTGAATCGTACCTTCATTTCGGGTGATCTTGCGGTGCATGTGCTTAAGAACATTTCGCTCGAGATAAAGCAGGGCGAAATGGTCGCCATTATGGGCCCTTCAGGCTCGGGGAAATCATCGCTAATGAACCTGCTGGGCTGTTTAGATCAGCCGAGCAGCGGAAAGATTTATGTGGCAGGTATAGAGACTACCGGAGCCAGCAGCAATCAGCTCGCGTCGCTGCGCAGCCAGCATATAGGTTTTATTTTTCAACGTTATCACCTGATGCCCTATCTCAACTCACAAGATAATGTCGCAGTGCCTGCGCGTTATACGTCGATGGATAAAACAGAGCAAATTGAACGTTCCAGCAGCTTACTGACCCGTCTTGGGCTTGATGAAAAAATATTCCATAAACCCTCGCAATTATCCGGTGGGCAGCAACAGCGCGTCAGTATTGCACGGGCTTTAATGAACGGGGCTGAAATTATTCTTGCCGATGAACCGACCGGGGCATTGGATGCTGCGAGTGGAAAAGAAGTGATGGCAATATTACATAGCCTTCATCAGGCTGGTCATACCATCATTCTGGTCACGCACGATCCGCTTATTGCCAATCAGGCAGGACGTATCATTGAGATCGATGATGGCCAAATTGTCGCTGACCATGCGGCCAGCTCGACAAATGACTTTCATCAACACACATCACTGTTACACATTACCACCAGCACCGAGCGTCCGGGACTCTTTCAAAGCCTGAAAGACGCTATTTCTATGGCCTGGCAGGCGTTACGTGGACACCGCGCTCGCGCATTACTCTCAATGCTTGGCATGATTATTGGTGTTGTTTCCATCATCGTGTCAATGGCTGTGGGTAATGGTGCAAAGCAAAAAATTCTTCATGATATAAGCGATCTAGGCGTCAAATCGCTGACTATACACCCTGGCATTGGGTGGAGCGATATCCGTCCTGATTTAGCCTTCAGTCTTTCAGTACGTGATGCAGAAATGCTGCAACATCAAGATTTCACTAAAAATATTTCACCTATTGTTAATACTTCTGTCGATGCATTGGCGAACGGGCAAAATGTTTTTCTCGAGTTGCACGGTGTCGATCAGGGCTATTTTGCTATTCATCGAATGGTCTTAGTGATGGGCAGGCATTTTAACTCAGGTGACCTGGCAGAGAGAGCTGCCGGGTTAGTGATCGACACCCAAACCGCAAAGAGTTTATTTCCTCATAACGGCCATCCAGTCGGCGAAATTATTCAACTTCGTGGTGTGCCATTTGTCATTATCGGCGTGATGGAAATTAGTGGGGTAGTCCCCAGCAGGAGTGGGTTGCAGGGATGGATCCCCTTCACGACGATGCAGGATCGCCTGGAAGGGCCGGTTGCTCTTAACTTGATTGAGTTGCAGCTCAAAGATGGGCTGGCAATGAAATCTTCTCAACAGCGGGTTGAGCATCTGCTGGACATAGTCCATGGCCGCCGTGATTTCTTCATTCAGAGCGATGACATGATGTTAAGCGCGGTGAAAAAAACCTCGGATTCTTTGACCCTCCTGGTGGCCACTATCGCAGGGATCTCGCTCATCGTCGGTGGCATAGGCGTGATGAATATCATGCTGGTTTCCGTCAAAGAAAGAACCCACGAAATTGGTATACGGTTAGCCGTGGGTGCCAGGGAGCAAGATATTTTGCGGCAGTTTCTGGTGGAATCTGTGGTGATTTGCCTGATGGGCTCGCTGATCGGAATTGTGCTTGCCATCGTTGCAGGCTGCACATTCGCATTATGCACGAATAAATTCCCCCTCGTTTTCACGATGCCTCCGATTTTATTCTCCTGCTGTTTCTCCGGCCTGATTGGACTTGGATTCGGCTTCTTCCCTGCGCGGAATGCCGCTCGTTTAAATCCGACTGAGGCTCTGACTCGAGAATGAGGATCCTACAAGTAACCTTTATCGCCCTTGCATTAACGGCGTGTGGCTCATTGGTTAAAGCCGACTATAAGCGTCCAGAGTTAACTCTTCCGATGCAGTGGAGTACACAGGAGACAGGCTCCGCGTGGTTAGCAAGCTCAGGTCACTGGTGGACTGTGTTTGGCGATCCTCAATTAACGCACGCCATTGATGACGTTCTTACGCGAAATAACGATTTAGCTATTGCTGGATTTAGACTGCAACAAGCCCGGCTGGACAGCAATCTTTCGGATACCAATCTCACCCCGGATGTCAGCGTCTCTGGCAGTGCGGATAACACCAAAAATATCCGGCATCATACTAATTCCGTTGAAGGCTATAGCTCTTCCGTGAGTTTGAGTTATGAGCTTGATCTGTGGGGAAAATTGGCACGTATGCGCGAACAGTCTGCCTGGCAGGCTGAGGCAACGGCGTTGGAGCGCCAGAATACGGCTCTGACCCTCATTGGGACGACTGCCCAGTACTATTGGCAAATAGCCGGAATAAATCAAAAAATTGATAATTCTCAGCGCAGCCTGGCGATCGCCGAAGAAACCAAAGTCGTCACGACATCACGATTCACCGCAGGCGCGGTGAGTCAGCTGGATGTATTGCAAGCCACCCAGTCAGTGTTGGAACAAGAAAATAATCTGAAAGATTTATTCCAACAGCGCGAGGAGATACGCAATTCTCTTGCGATTTTGTTCAACAGACCTCCCTCAATGCGACTGCCAGAGCGTGATGGTTTGGATTTAACACAAACCATCGAATTGAAGATGAGTCTGCCAGTTGAGGTTATCCGCCGCAGGCCAGATGTGCAGTCGGCCGAATCGGCACTACGCGCCGCGCTTGCAGGTTCTGATGTCGCCGCATTGAACTTTTATCCCACCGTGTCTTTAAGCGCCGTGTTAAGTGCTGGCAGCAGTGTATTTAGTCAATGGTTTTCCGAACCAGGCAGAGTCATTGGTAGCAGCGTGGTCCTGCCATTTGTTGAATGGAATAAGGTACAACTGACCATCGCACGCTCAAAACTTGATGTAAAAACCGCAGCCTCTACCTTCCAGCAAAAGGTGTATTCAGCACTTTCTGATGTCGAAAAATCGCTCACACAGCGGCAGAAATGGTCGCAGCAGAGGGAGAATACGTTGATCTCTCTGGCGTTAAGCCAGCAACGGCTAAAACTGGCAAAAAGTCAGTATCTCGCTGGCGCGCAGCCCATTGAAACCTGGCTGGATGCACAGAACAACCTCCTGACCGTTGAAAATCAGTTATCTGATATTCAGAACAATTACCTCAACTCTACGATGCAACTCTGGCTCGCTATTGGTGGAGAGGAGATCCGGGAATGACCCTCTTTCTAAGGACTTTAACTCATGAATAATAAAACACTGCCACGGCGAGTCGTCATAACGGGTTATGGCGCGATTACCCCACTCGGCTTAACCGCGCAGGAGAGCTGGGATGCAATCATGGATTACCGCATCGGTTACCGTTTTATTGATAAGCATCCTGCGGGAATCAAATCACGTTTTTATGGCCTGGTTGATGAAAATCTGGATTTGAAATTTTTGCCGGCGGTACTTCGTCGTCGCCTGCCTCGTTTTGCTCATCTGGCTATGGTCTCTGCTCGTGAAGCGATGAACATGGCTTTTGGCGAAAAAGCCCCTACAGAATTTTATGATCCGCTCAAATGCGGAGCCATCATAGGAACCGGTTGGGGTGGGCTGGACGAAACCTTTAAATTTCATGAGCAATATAAAGCCACGGGAATGGGTTCTCCTTTTGCCTGTTTCTTTTCGATGCCAAGTATTGCCACCGCCGCCTGCAGCCAGTTTTGGGGACTGCGGGGTTATCAAAATTCGCCTGTAGCCGCCTGCGCCACTGGCACCATGGCGATCGGCGATGCCTTTGAGGCCATCCGTAGTGGGCGAACCGATATGATGCTATCCGGTGGTGCAGAATCGCTGCGCAGTGATTCCGCCATCTGGAATATCGATGTATTAAAAGCACTCACCCGTGAAGAACATGACATCACCAAAGCCAGCTGTCCTTTTAGTCTTGAGCGCAATGGGTTTGTCTTGTCAGAAGGCGCTGCCACGGTTTGCCTGGAAGAGCGGGAATCTGCGTTAAGGCGAGGTGCAGTGATTTTAGGGGAGATAAGCGGCTACGGTAACTTTTCTGATGCTGTAGATTTCACCGCACCGGCTGAAGATAAGTTGGCACGGATAAACACTATTCATGCGGCGCTCACACAGGCAGGTTTAAGAGCTCAGGATATTGATTACATCAATGCTCATGGCACCTCCACAGAGCTTAATGACCGTAATGAAACAGAGTCGATCAAAATGGCATTGGGCGATGAAGCCTATTCGATACCCGTGTCGAGTACGAAAGGGTATTCCGGGCATCTTATTGCAGCTGCGGGTAGCTTTGAAACGATTATCTGTCTACAGACCTTAAAGCACCAAAGGCTTCCTTCTACTTGCCATCTGCGAGTGCCTGACCCGATATGTGATTTGGATTTTATTACAGAAGGTCATCGTGAAAAACCTGTGTTCCATACTATGAACCTGAGTTTTGGTTTCGGGGGGGCGAACGCTGCCTTGATCATTAGCCGGGGTGAAATGTGACACTGATATACACCCTGGAACATGCTCATGAATGGGCAGAATTTTCCGGCGATTATAACCCCATTCATTTTGATGTTAACAAAGCGAAAGCAATGGGAATCGAGGGCCTGACCGTGCACGGCATGCGCGCCTTGCTGGATATGAAAAAGAGTCAGGACTTTCCTTCTGATACTGCGGATTATTATCGCTTCAACGCCCGTTTACGCAATCCAATAAAATGCCATACGGAATATAAGATTGTTAAAACCAACAATCAATGTCAACTCATTGAAAATGAGACGGATTCATGTTGTTTTTCAGCGAGACTGGAGCGAATTTCGCCTCCTGTTGAACAGGTGACAACTAAGAACTTGACCCTCTCTGCGGATGAACTTTTGAATATAAGGAGTGAATATCCTTTTATGAAAAATGTTTGCGAATGGTCTTTTCTTGATTCGGTACTATTTCGTTTGATCGTTAAATCGCCTGAAATATTCGAGGCAATAAAAGTTAAATTACCCGATCTTCATGCCGGGACGCTGACAGACATTTTTCTGGAAATGCCTGTTGTTCAGACACATCATGAGATTGTTTTTAGTCGTCAATTCCTCTTATCTTCGCCGGGCTCAAACGACTTCCATTATGGAATGTTACCGCTTTTGGTCGTGGGGGATTATAAACAGGGATTGGTGGTGCGTATTGCCATGCAAGGTTATTACTTCACCCATTCATATATAACAACGGCCATTACGTTGAAATTAAAACCAATGGCTCTTTCTTGATAATAGGAACTTATTATGACAAACAACGTTTACCCAATTGTGTGCGAAATGCTATGTGATGCAAAAGATCTGACTCAAGACATGCTTACACCTGAAATGCCCCTTCACCATTTGAAACTCGATAGTCTGGATTATGTTGAGTTAATGGTGCTGGTTAAGCGAGAGTTTGATCTGACATTAAGCGCTGATATGTTCGTTAATAATCCCAACCTGACATTGGGTGAAATGTGTAAAGCATTGGAAGAACAAAAGGCATAAATGATGCAAAAGAAATGGATTTTGGTTACGGGTGGAAGCCGGGGAATTGGTGCTGCTTTAGTTCAACATCTCGCACGAGAATACGATGTCGTATTTACCTGGAAAGATCAGCAATCACGGGCCGAATCTCTCCTCAATGAGTGCAGCGCTCTTAGTCTCAGTGTCAGCGGATATCGTTGCGACGGAAGCAAACCGACAGAAGTGAAGGCTCTTGCGCAACAGCTTCTCACGCAATATGGTGCGCCCTTCGGTATTATTCATAATGCCGGTATTACACGCGATGCGTTACATTTTAAGCAAGACATAAACGATTGGGAGACTTTAATAGGTACCAATCTCAATGCGGTATTTTATTGGAATCAGCAATTACTGCCCTCGATGATGGAGCAGGGGAGCGGGAGTATTGTGATGATATCCTCTGTCTCTGCACTGAAAGGAAATATCGGGCAGGTTGCTTATTCAGCTTCCAAAGCGGCTATGCTCGGAATGGCTCGATCGCTGGCCCGCGAAGTCGCCCGTTTTAATATTCGAGTAAACTGTGTATTACCTGGGTTAATTGAAACTGAGATGACCACGCAAATGTCAGACCTCGAACAAAAAGCATTGAAAAGCGCTATTCCTCTGCGCCGCCTGGGGCGTGCTGATGAGGTCGCGCAGGCAACGGCCTATTTGATAAGTGAAGCAAGCAGTTACATGACCGGCCAGTCTTTAGTCCTCGATGGAGGAATGTCGGCCTGACGTTCGAGCCAGTCATGTAATAACGCGATAAAACTTCATGGTGTCACATAGCGGGGACGCGAAGCGGGGTATACGGTGCCCATGTTTTCATATGTCCCCTTTCATGCAACGTAGCCAAAAGTTTTGGACATGATGTTCGTCCTTCTGTGCTCTGTACCAGAGCGATCACAAAGTAGGCTCCCCTTGATCTCTGCCATCGATATATAATACTGTATGCATGTACAGTATTCATTGATGGTGATTATCATGCAGTTTTTCATACCTACCGAGCTACGCCAGATAGTGTCATTCCCTTTGTTCAGTGACAGTGTTCCCTGTGGTTTTCCAAGCCCCGCGCAGGACTACGTTGAGCGACGTATCGATCTGAATGAACTGATGATTCAGCATCCGAGTGCGACCTATTTCGTAAAGTCCACCGGTGACTCAATGATTGAAGCAGGGATAGGCGAAGGAGATTTACTGGTAGTGGATAGCTCCCGTAAGGCCGGGCATGGCGACATCGTCATTGCTGCTGTCGACGGCGAATTCACCGTAAAACGCTTACAGCTGCACCCCACTGTCATGCTCAAACCAGAAAATTCTGCGTACAAGCCGATTATGATAGGCAGCGAAGACAACCTGGAAGTTTTTGGTGTGGTCACCTTTATCGTGAAATCTGCGAGCTGATCATGTTTGCACTGTGTGATGTGAACTCTTTTTATGCGTCCTGCGAAACCGTATTTCGCCCGGATTTGAAGGGGCGGCCCGTGGTCGTTTTGTCAAATAACGACGGTTGTGTTATTGCACGTTCTGCTGAAGCAAAACCTTTTGTGAAAATGGGTGAGCCGTACTTCAAACAGAAAGATCTCTTCAGGCGCCATGGTGTGGTTTGCTTCAGTAGTAACTATGAACTCTACGCGGATATGTCCAACCGCGTGATGACCACGCTCGAAGAGATGTCCCCTCGCTGCGAAATATACTCAATTGATGAGCTTTTTTGTGACCTTACCGGTGTGCGTAACTGTCGCGATCTGACCGAGTTTGGACGTGAAATCCGAGCCACGGTACTACAGCGCACGCATCTGACGGTTGGGGTAGGTATCGCACAAACCAAGACTTTGGCCAAACTGGCGAACCATGCGGCAAAGCGATGGCAGCGGCAGACCGGTGGAGTGGTTGACTTATCGAATGTGGATCGTCAGAGAAAACTGATGGCGGCGCTGTCAGTCGAGGAGGTTTGGGGCGTCGGTCGACGTATAACGAAGAACCTTGAAAGCCTGGGTATCAAGACAGTGTTGCAGCTGGCAGACACCGATATTCGGTTTATCAGGAAACATTTCAATGTCGTACTGGAAAGAACGGTTCGTGAATTACGGGGCGAGCAGTGCCTTGAACTGGAAGAATTTGCGCCGGTAAAGCAAGACATCATCTGTTCCCGGTCATTTGGCGATCGTATCACGGCATATGAGGATATGCGTCAGGCCATCTGTAGTCATGCAACCCGGGCAGCAGAGAAACTTCGTAATGAACATCAGTATTGCCGATTTATTTCAGCATTTGTTAAAACCTCACCCTTCGCGCATAACGAACCGTATTACGGCAATAGTGCATCGGTAAAATTACTCACACCGACTCAGGACAGCAGAGATATCATCCTTGCCGCGACGCGTTGTTTGGACACTATTTGGAAAAACGGATGTCGGTATCAGAAAGCTGGCGTGATGTTGGGCGATTTTTACAGTCAGGGTGTGGCTCAACTTAACCTGTTTGACGAAAATGCACCGCGGAAAAATAGTCAAAAGTTGATGGATGTGTTGGATCGCCTCAATGCTGAAGACGGGCGAGGAACGCTTTACTTCGCCGGGCAAGGTATTCAGCAGAAATGGCAGATGAAGCGGGAAATGCTCTCACCTCGATACACCACACGATACGCTGATCTGCTAACAGTGAAGTAACCCACTCGGACAGCCAGCTTTGAACGTAGAGCAGGCTGAATGAGAGGAAACCCGCCCCGATTTATTCAACAAAGCCCATTGAGTCCTGATAGTGACGTCTGACAGTAAAGTGCGTTGCTACAGGATCCTGCGTGCAGCGCAGATGCAAAATGACAGATAGTGTAAATCCCTCCCATCTCACTTCTCATCAAAAGTCGGTGTTTCCAGATAAAGTGAAGGTAATTACATGAAATAAAACAAATTAATGATTTCTTAATTATTCATTAAGTAGTGATTTATTCTAAATGATATTAATATCGCCGCAATGATTACTGCTGGATGAAATCAATTATTGCATCAATAGTTTTGATGTTGATGAATTCATGCAAGGCTT
The DNA here is from genome assembly GCF_018288855.1 of Rahnella inusitata. Lineage (NCBI taxonomy): Bacteria > Pseudomonadati > Pseudomonadota > Gammaproteobacteria > Enterobacterales > Yersiniaceae > Rahnella > Rahnella inusitata. Next base: position 137,637 of record NZ_CP065025.1, read on the forward strand.
ATTAACCTCGCACCGGGTGTAATTATTACAACCAGCCACATTGTGTGGACGTGCTGCGGCATTGACGCCCGGCAAGCCGTTTTATGAAATAAATCTCATAATCTTAATCAAGGAAATATTTAAATGAAAAAGACATTGTTGTCTTTGGCTGTTATTGGCTGCAGTATGCTTTCTGCAGGCGCTTTCGCCTCTGACGGCTCCATCCTTATTAATGGCCAGGTTACGAATGTGTCCTGTTCTATTACTATTGATGGGAAATCTGGTACTGCCTATGAAATTGTATTACCTACCGTTGCGCAGTCGGCATTGAAAAAAGGAGATACAGCAGGGGCTAAACTGTTGGCTATTCATTTATCGGGCTGTACTGCTGCTGGCGGTTCATTACCTGTTGGCGTACGTGCGGTGTTTGAAGATACTAATGTTAATCCTGACACCGGTAATTTGATCAATACCACAGCACCGGGCGGCACCAGTTTAGGTGCAACGAACGTTGAAGTACAAATCACCAATGGTGACCTATTGCCTATTAACCTTATGACTAACCATAATAATATGGTGGAGCCTATCGATGTCGATGGTAATTCCACCATGAGGTATTACGTTCAATATATCGCACCTTCTGCTGATGCTATTGCTGGCAAGGTAACAACCTCAGCTGTTTATTCTCTCGATTACCAGTAAAACGTGGTCATCGATTTAAATTATACGGAAGGAGCTTTCCTTCCGTATGTTTGGAGTCAAATAATATGAAGCTTACCACACGTATTTTATCACTCTGTGCCTTATCAATTGCTTTAGCAGGGGTATTGAGTACCGCCGAGGCCAGCGTCGTGGTTTCCGGCACCCGTTTGATTTACCCCGCTAATGAGCATGACGTTTCAATCCAGCTGACCAACAACGACCCAAAACCGGCGCTGGTTCAGTCCTGGATTGACAGTGGGGATATTCATCAGGATCCCAGCCTGAGCACGGCACCGTTCGTAGTGACACCACCGATCACCCGCATAGACGCAGGGAAAAAGCAGCTTGTACGTTTAACGTTGCTCTCTTCAAGTGCAGTTCCAACGGACCGCGAATCCGTGTACTGGTACAACATGCTGGATATCCCGGCGAAGTCTAAAGAAAAGACGGATGAGAACATCCTTGAGATGGCTCTGCGCACCAGAATTAAAGTGTTCTACCGCCCTGAAGGTTTGAAAGGTGTACCGGCCGAAGCGGCGACAGGCTTGACCTGGCAGGCTGTGAAGACCGATCAGGGTTATGCGCTGCGTGCGATTAATCCGGCGGCCTATAACGTATCCATGACCAGCGTGAGTGTGACTTCAGCGGGTAAAACCTATACGGATGACCTCGGTGGTATGGTTGCGCCAAAAAGCAGTAAAGACTTTCCCCTGAAAGGATTAACGAATTCACCTGCGGTTAAGTCAGTCGTCTCTTATAACTGGGTCAATGATTACGGTAATTCTGTATCGACTAAATCTACCGTCACTGAAATTCGGTAATGCCAGTAAAAAGGTATTGAAGACTCTTGAATCGCTTTTTTAGGCCAGGGATGGGCAACTATTAACACTACTGGCTGTGACTTGAAAATAATAGTGGCAGGAAACTCTTGTGAAAAATAAATCATTTAAACATTCAATATTACATTGCGCTTTATTTAACAAGAGAAACCGCTATTTTTATTTTAACGTTATATTAGCTTCTTTTCTCAGTTGTACAATAATCCCAGCGGCTCAGGCCGATATTGATAACACCATCGAATCACAGGATGTGACGTTTAATAGTGGGTTTTTCAAAGGCACAGATAAATCCATCGATATAACCCGTTTCGAGAAAAAAGACAGCTTACAGCCAGGTGATTATCAACTCGATCTTTTTATTAATGATAAATTTATTGGTCGCAACAAAGTAAGAATTACCCAAGATAAAGACAAAAGCAGCGTTTGTTTTCGTGGGAAAGATGTCGCTTCATGGGGGCTGAACCTCAATAAGGTTTCTAATAATAATAAGACAAACGCAACATTAGCCAGTGATTGTATCGATGTCACACAGTTATTGCCAAGTACCCAGATTGACGTTGATCAAAGTGCGTTAGCGGTGCATTTGAGCGTTCCGCAAATTTATATAAATTCCAATTCCGGGAGTTATGTATCGCCGGAATTTTGGGAAAGTGGTATTAATGCCGGTTTTATCAGCTACAACGCTAACGCCTATCAGTCGACATCGCCGGATGGCGAGGTCAATAAAAACCTGTATGTCGGGTTAAATACCGGTCTGAACATCATGGACTGGAATATACGACATAACAGTGCTCTCAACGTCTCTGAATCGCAAGGCAGTGAGCCAAGCAGCAGCAGCCACAGCTATGACAGCATCAGTACCTATGCAGAGCACGATGTCTCAGCTCTGGAAGCGATGGCTACGGTGGGGCAGTATTATACGCCGGGCGATCTTTTCGACAGTATTCCTTTTACCGGCGTTCAGATCACCAGTGACGAACGCATGATGCCCAATTCTGAGAAAGGCTTCGCGCCTGAAATCCGCGGTACGGCGGAAACCAACGCCAAAATTACCGTGCGCCAGGGTGAGCAGGTTGTCTATGAAACGACTGTAGCACCAGGGCCTTTCGATATTAACGATCTTTCCAATACCGGCTACTCGGGTGACCTGAATGTCACCATCACGGAAGCTGATGGTCGAACTAAAAGCTTTGTCGTGCCTTATGCATCGGTGAACGAGTTACTGCGTCCGGGTATTTCACGGTTTAGCGCCACGGCGGGGACTTACCGCGATACCACTTCACACTCGGACGGTGAAGGTTACAGCGAACCCAAATTCATTCAGGCTACCTACCGGCGCGGTGTCAGCAATAAAGTGACCCTTTACGGCGGCGGCGTAGTGGCCGAAGACTATCTGTCCGGTCTGGCTGGGCTGGCGCTCAATACCTCGCTCGGCGCCTTTGCGTTTGATATCACCAATTCCTACGCCAAAAATCTGCCAGCTGATGTGGACGATATCGACAGTACGATGAACGGACACAGTTACCGCGTCACTTATAGCAAGCGTCTGGAGACGACCGATACCGATCTGGCACTGGCGGCCTACCGTTATTCCAGTTCAGATTATTTGACTCTGGAAAACGTCGCGCAGTTACAAGGTAACGTGACTGACACGCTCTATCGGCCACGCCAACGCCTGCAGTTGAACATAAGCCAGCCGGTCGGAGACTGGGGCAATGTTTACCTCAGCGGTATTACCGAAACGTCATGGGAAGACTCCGGGCGCTCAACCACCTATCAGGCGGGATACGGAACCGGTTTTAGCTGGGGAACTATCAACATATCGCTCGGACGTACCTACTCCGATGACGTTTATGACGATCAACTGTCGCTGATGTTCAGTATACCGCTAGGGAGTAGTCACGCGGTCACATTGAATAACACCATGAACTATCAGGATTCGAAGAGTTATAACACACAAACCAACCTGAGTGGCACGGCCGGTGAACGTAACCAGTTGAGCTACAACGGTTTTGCCGGGCACAGTGAAAGCGATGGCGCTGCCAGCGAGCAGTACGGCGGCAGCCTGAATTACAACGGTGCTTTATCCAATGTCGGTACCTCGGTTTCAGGCGGTGGTGGTTACAACCAATATTCACTCTCCGCGCGCGGAACCGTGATCGGCTACAGCGGTGGCGTTGCCATGACCTCCTCGCAAGGGGAAACGATGGCGGTTATTGAAGCCAAAGGGGCCAATGGTGCCGAAGTGATCGGAGGTTCTGGTGGCAGTATCGGATGGTGGGGAAATTCTGCCGTCACGTCGTTAACGCCGTACCAAACCAACAGTGTGTTACTTGACCCGCATGGGACATCGTCGGATGTGGAACTGCAAAGCACTTCTGCCAATACCATTCCACGCTATGGCTCCATCAGCCGGCTGAAATTTGACACCGTGGTGGGTAAACCGGTTCTGGTCCGTGGCTTACTTTCTGGCGGCAAGCCTGTGCCTTTCGGCGCTAATGTGTTGGATAAACAAAACAGCCTGGTCTCAATGGTAGGTCAGGGCGGGCAAATCCTGTTACGTGGCCAGCCAGATCAAGGTGCTTTGCAGGTGAAATGGGGCGAGAAAGCGGGGGAAAGCTGCACGCTGAGCTACACCGTTAATCAGAAAACCGATGCAGCTTCGACAGGTTACCGTCAGATTGACGCACCTTGCAATTAAGCGAAGCGGGAAAATAAACATGTTTAAGAAACCGACGTTTAAAAATATCACTCATCTGATCATCGGCCTGGCTGCGCTCTGCCTTACCAGCCAGGCGATGGCGGGGATCACGATCACCAAAACACGCGTGGTTTACCCGCTGACTCAAACTGACGTAAGCGTACAGCTCAATAATCAAAGCTCTTCGCCCTCCCTGTCTCAGGCCTGGATAGATGAGGGCGACCCCAACAGTACGCCAGGCGAGAGCAAAGCACCGTTCTTCATCACCCCGGCAATTTTCCGCATGGAGGCTAATTCGTCCAAAATGCTGCGCATTGTTTACACCGGGAAATCTCTGCCCACCGATCATGAGTCTCTTTTCTGGCTGAACGTGCTGGATGTGCCACCCAACGAGAAGAGTGTTACAAACCGGCTGCAATTTGCCTTCCGTACCCGTATCAAGCTGTTCGTAAGGCCTGCCGGTTTGAAGGGCAACATTAAAGAGGCGGTTTCGCAACTGCGCTGGAAAGCGGCTTCTGCACAAAAACCGGGGGAGAGTGCCATGACTGTGACCAACTCCTCACCGTATTACCTCTCATTCAGTGAATTTGCTGTGCAGAGCGAGGGGCAAACCCTGAAGAACGATAAAGGCGGCATGGTCGCCCCGTTTTCAACCTCAATATTATCAGTGACAGGGCAGAAACCCCTGTCGTCGGGCGCGAAGGTGACCTACAAAGCGATTGGCGATCTCGGTGAGGCATTGCCGGGCAGTGCGACGCTGAATTAAAGAAAGAAGGTAGAACACACATGAAATTCTTAAAAAGAGACATCATTAAAATTCAGTCTTTTATTTGACTTATCAACAAGTTGCTCGGTTCCGAAAAGGTGATGCTTCACGCCGAAGCGCGGCCGTTTTATAGCGGAACTATTACAAATCATCATCATGATTAAAGGATTCAGTATGTTTAAAAATATCAGCGTGGCGGGGTATTTTATGTTGGCGGCTCTATTGTCCGTTACGGCGCTGACCAGCGCGCCAGCATTGGCATCTTCAACCTGTAATAATGATTCTGATAACGATCCGGTTGCAGCGGGTGCCATGTCGATACCTGCGAATGCTGCCCCTGGCACGATGATTAAATCTGTTCAGACAACATCTATAATGCAGTGCAGGGATACTACCAGTTCATCAGCCTCCTTTATTACTTACGTAGATTTACAACCAACGGGTCCTTTGGTGTCAGGATATACGGATGTTTATCAGACCAACATCAGCGGGATTGGCGTGCGTTACACGTTTAATGCTCCAAATTGCACGGATGCAAATGCGGTGATTATTTCTGGAACGGGGAAAACCCGGTTTTCCTGTCCCTTTACAACCGGCACGACCTATGTGAAGTATCCTCTTAATGCCAATATGGATTTCATTGTTACGGGCACATTACCGGCTAGCAGTACACTCACCTCAGTATCAGCAATAAAACTGTACTTTTCGAATTCCGATATAGCAGGCGGCCCCTGGGCTCAGGACCCACCCATTTCTGGTGTGGCATCAGGTTCAGTGACTGCATCTACCTGTTCAGTCAATCAAAAGAGTATTGGCGTGACGCTGGATACGGTGACGACCACCCAACTTTCCGGTCCGATTGGCGTCACCGCTGCTCCCAAGCCATTTACTCTGTCACTCACTTGCCCGGAGGGTATCAAAACCTTCGTTACACTGACTGACTCCACGAATACGGGTAACCTCACCACCACGCTGGGGTTGACGCCAGATTCTAGTGCGCAGGGCGTTGGGATCCAGATACTCAACAGCAGTGATACACCCGTTGCATTTGGGCCGGACTCGGCAGCAGCAGGGAATCTCAATCAGTTCCTGTTGGGAGCATCCGTTGCGGGGGTCACTGAGTATCCATTCAAAGCCCAATACATCAGCACCGGGAATGTCCGGGCAGGTACGGTCAAGGCTATTGCGACCTTTACTCTCTCATACCAGTAAGCAGGAAGGGTTATGGCTTATTTAGAAAAACGAAAATAATCTTTTAAAAATAATGTACGCAAATGATGCCATAATGCTTTCTCAAAATATAAAGGCTATAGGAGAGTGCGATGATTATTCTAAGGTGCTTTAAAGAATACAAGTCTTAGTTTATGAAAGTCGTGATTGTTATTTCCTGGCCACCTACGAGGTGGAGTTGCGCCTGAATAATAGCAAGGCGGCTGAATATCCGTGCGCCATCTATAACCAGCTAAATACTTAAGTCGGTATTATTTTAAATTTTTAAATCCGACCCTCCTCATTGATGGTTGTTTATCTGGTTGGTTTTCAATGATGTCATGAAATAATCACAGTTAATGTTAGTTATCATGAATGATAGCGGGTGTTATAAAGTTGTCTTCCATTGGCGCTCCAAATTCAACGACTACTTTTATAAGTCGCCATTCGTGGCATCGTAAAGCACCAGCAACCCTGTCGTGATAAAAAATGAATATTAACACTGACTAAATTTAAAGGCTCTATGTATGACACATCAAAAGAGAAAGGTTTCTCTAAAAAAATCAAACAGTAAGTCCTTTGCCCTGCGTTTTCTTTCTGCTGCCGTATTAGCGGGAATAAGCGGGATGTCACAGGCTGATTGTCTTATTACAATCACATCAGCGGAGTGTGATACTTCTTCCCCCAATCCTTATAGTAGCACGCTGGACTTTAGCAGTGTGACCGGTGCGACGGTAACGATAGATAGCGACGCTATTCTTAACACCGGGAGTAACGCGGGGATTACTACGGGTGACAATGCCAATATTATTTTGCAGTCCGGTGCGCAAGTTATATCTGGATCAAAAAAAGCAGCCGCCATAACAACTACCAGCGACTCGCATATTAAGATCGGTAAAGATGCCTTGGTATCACAAACCAACGCTGCTCAACCTACTATAAACGTGCTGTTCTATGATAATAGCATTGAAAATAGTGGCACCATAACTAACGAGGGATCATCACCGGCAATAAGCTTTGACCACAGCGGCCAAACTCTGGTTAACGACGGGGTCATAAGCTCAAAGGGCACCGCAATTAGTGGTTACGGTGGTTTAACGATAATTAACTCAGGTCAAATAATTGGAGGAACGGGAACTGCCATTCTTTTTGGCGCGTTTGTGCAGGACACCCTGATCTTGGAAGAAGGTTCCAGCATTACTGGTAAGGTCGTTGCTAACAGTAATACAGAGGATACATTCGTGCTGGGCGGTGAGGCTAATCCCGAGTCTGGTGGCGATACGTTTGACGTCAGCACGATTGGGAATGAGGCACAATATCAAAGATTTGAAATATTTAAGAAACAAGGAACCAGCACCTGGACGCTTGATGGTACCGCTACGCAGGATATTAACTGGAGCGATGAAGAGGGAACCTTAGTATTTGGTAGTTCAAATCAGGGGGGCGGTACTATCAGTGGTAACGGTGGCGATATCGGTTACCTCGATGGTGTTTCATTGAAGAATGCTATCGTGCTTAATCAGGATACCGGCATGATAGTTAACGCCGGGGCGGCAAGCCAAAGTGGCATCATCTCGGGAACGGGGGCCATGACTAAAACCGGCGAAGGACTCCTGATACTCAGCAATGATAATACCTACCAGGGTTTGACAACTGTCGCGGCGGGTAGCCTGCAGCTCGGGAATGGCGGAACAACCGGCATGGTCAGCGGGGCTATCGTTGACAACGGTACGCTGATATTCAATCACAGCGATGACCTCGCCTATGCAGGCATTATCTCTGGCACCGGCGACATCACGCAAGACGGGGCCAGCACCCTGACTCTGACAGGGGATAACACTTACACAGGCAAGACAACCATCAACAGCGGCAGTACCCTTTCACTGGGTAATGGTGGCACCACCGGCAGCGTGGCAGGCAATATCAGCAACAGCGGCACCCTGGTCGTTAACCATGCTAATAGCTATACCGAAGATGCTGTGCTGAGCGGGACGGGGAGCCTGACCCAGGCTGGCGCAGGGACACTGACACTGACCGGTGCGGGCTCCTCGCAGGGCGCCGTCAATGTGAATCAGGGCACTCTCGATCTCGCGCAAAACGGCCAGTTTAACACCGGCACGCTCAACGTTGCCGCCCACTCCACCCTCAAACTGGAAGATACCGCCCGGCTGACCGCCAGCGGCGCCGCAACCCTCAACGGTGAGCTGGATGTTGATATCTCCAACGGCGGATCACTGATAACGGCCAACAGCATCGCAATCGGCGCCGATTCCGCACTCACCGTTGCCGGCTTGTCCAACGACATGCCCGCCAGCGCCAGCGCGGCCGCGCAGTCGCGTACCACCGTAATGCAGACTACCCAGGGTATCACCGGCGATTTCGCCAGCGTGAGCTCTGCTGCTGCTACGACCGACTCCCCGGATTACCTGCTGGTTGGCGGTAAAAAATCCGCTGACAACCTGAGCTACAGCGTGGGCAGGGATCTGGCCTGGACGTCCGGCACGTCGGGCTCACACGGTAATTTTACCCTCAGCGATCCGACCGACCATTTTAACGTTGACGTGACGCTGTCTGACCAGGCGGCTAACGCGGCCACCGGCTGGGACGGCAAGAGCCTGACCAAAGCGGGCGACGGTAATTTAACCCTTTCCGCCGTGAATACGTACAGCGGCGCTACCGCAGTTAACGGCGGGACCCTGACCACAGGTATTGCCCACGCGCTGGATGCCAGCAGTGGTGTCAACGTCGCCAGCGAAGCCACCTTAGATCTGAACGGCTTTGATCAGAATGTGAATGCCCTCAGCGGAGCGGGCAGTGTTGCCCTCGGAAATGCCACGCTTGGCGTAGTGAGTGCCACGACGAATAGTGAGTTTGACGGCATTATCTCCGGCACTGGCGGCCTCACACATGGCGGAGCCAGCACCCTGACTCTGACAGGGGATAACACTTACACAGGCAAGACAACCATCAACAGCGGCAGTACCCTTTCATTGGGTAATGGTGGCACCACCGGCAGCGTGGCAGGCAATATCAGCAACAGCGGCACCCTGGTTGTTAACCATGCTAATAGCTATACCGAAGATGCTGTGCTGAGCGGGACGGGGAACCTGACCCAGGCTGGCGTAGGGACACTGACACTGACCGGTGCGGGCTCCTCGCAGGGCGCCGTCAATGTGAATCAGGGCACTCTCGATTTCGCGCAAAACGGCCAGTTTAACACCGGCACGCTCGACGTTGCCGCCCAGTCCACCCTCAAACTGGAAGATACCGCCCGGCTGACCGCCAGCGGTGCTGCTACCCTCAACGGCGAGCTGGATGTTGATATCTCCACGGGCGGGCCACTGATAACGGCCAACAGCGTCACAATCGGCACCGATTCCGCACTCACCGTTGCCGGCTTGTCCAGCGACATGCCCGCCAGCGCCAGCGCAGTGGCGCAGTCGCGTACCACCGTATTGCAGACTACCCAGGGTATCACCGGCGATTTCGCCAGCGTGAACTTTGGTGTGACCGACTCCCCGGATTACCTGCTGGTTGACGGTAAAAAATCCGCTGACAATCTGAGCTACAGCGTGGGCAACGAACTGGCCTGGACGTCCGGCACCTCGGGATCAAACGGTAATTTTACCCTCAGCGATCCGACCGACCATTTTAACGTTGACGTGACGCTGTCTGACCAGGCGGCTAACGCGGCCACCGGCTGGGACGGCAAGAGCCTGACCAAAGCGGGCGACGGTAATTTAACCCTTTCCGCCGTGAATACGTACAGCGGCGCTACCGCAATTAACGGCGGGACCCTGACCACAGGCGTTGCCCACGCGCTGGATGCCAGCAGTGGTGTCAACGTTGCCAGCGGAGCCACCTTAGATCTGAACGGCTTTGACCAGAATGTGAATGCCCTCAGCGGAGCGGGCAACATTGCCCTCGGGAATGCCACGCTTGGCGTAGTGAATGCCACGGCGAATAGTGAGTTTGACGGCGTTATCTCCGGTGCGGGTTCACTGAATAAAACCGGCATGGATACTCTCGTGCTGGGCGGTAATAACACGTTTACCGGCGATACGACGATTTCCTCGGGAACACTGCAGGTCGGCAATGGCGGTGTGTCCGGTGCGCTGACGGGCAATATTGTGAACAACGCCGCGCTGGTGTTTAACCGCAGCGATGCGTCAGCTTACAACGGCGTGATTTCCGGTACCGGTAACGTCACGAAGGACGGCGCGGGCACGCTGACCCTGAGCGGCACGAACACCTACGCCGGGGGAACGGTGATTGATAACGGCATCTTGTCGCTGGCCAAGGCGCAGGCTATTGGGGTCGGTACGGCACTGATAAATGCCGCAGGCACGCTTGACCTGGCTTTCAGTAACGCCACCTTTGCCAACGCGGTGAGCGGCGATGGCAAAGCACGCATCAGCGGAACGGATGTTGCACTGGGAGGCGATAACACCGCCTTTACGGGAGCGTGGGATATTACCGGCAGTGCTATCGTCACACAGGCGTCCCAGCTTGGCAGCGCGGGCGTACAACTTGACGGCGCAGGCAGCGAGCTTGCGCTGAACAATTTCAGCAGTGATTTCAATAATGCGTTGAGCGGCAACGGCAAGTTGCAGATCAACCAGAACAGCAAAAACGACGATTTCACCTTTGCCAGCTCCACAGGTTCAGCCTTCACCGGCACCGTGCAAATGGAACAAGGGAACATGTTGCTCGATGCCAACGGCGCGCAGGCACTGACGAACGCCACTTTAGCCTTGTCGCCAAACGGTATGACGACGCTGGACGCTGACCGCAGTATTGGCGGGCTCACGACGGGCGGCGGAACGTTGAGGATTAATAACACCCCATCCGATACCTATACGCTGACCACCCAAACATTGGATGCCAGCGCCGGAGGCTCGATAGCCGTCAATGTTCCTGCGACGCTGGCACCACCGGTCATTCCGGTAGATGCCTCCTATTTTGACCAGGATGTCATCCGGACAATACAGGCGATCAATACCACCGGCACAGTCACTGGCGTGGGTAATCACCTGTCTCTGACCAATTATGATGGTGTTACCCCCGTCAGTACTCCAACCCTGGTGGATATTAGCAGCGACGGTACTCAGCTCGGTGTTGCCACCTATGATTACGGTGCTGTGGTGACCAGCGACGGTGCCTGGATCGGTTATGACCTGTTGAAACTGGAGGCCAACGCGGGCCAGACTCTCGCTCTGCAAAATGAGCCGGGTAAGGATAATGTACTCAGTGCTCAGCTCACCGGTGCCGGTAATTTCGACGTGCAGGGTGCGGGCACGGTAATACTTAATAATGTCGACAACGACTACACCGGCAATACCGTTATCAGCAGCGGTACTTTACAGCTGGGCAGTGATAATGCGCTGGGGAATACGGCTGACGTTAGCATCGCCAATGGCGCAGATCTGGACGTCAACGGTAAAACCCAGACCATCACTACACTGCATGGTGTGGCGGGCAGCAGCCTTAATATGGGTAACGGCGTCCTGACCATTGCGCAGGGAGGTGTCAGTCAGGGCACATTAACCGGCGCAGGACAGCTCAATCTGGAAGGGGGGCTGATGCAAATCAGTGGTGCGAATGCGGGAATGAGTGCCACGACACGGATAGCCGCACCTGCAGACGTTGAGCTGGATAATACTCAGGGCCTCGGCACCGGTGATATTGCCCTTGACGGCACCCTGAAGCTGCGCAGTGCGAGCGGTATCCTGAGCAATCAGCTCAGTGGCGCCGGTACGTTGTCCTTGCAGGATAGTGCTCAGGTCAGCCTGACAAACAGCCTCAATACCCTGAGTGGGGATATCAATGTGGCCACCGGGTCGCAGTTAACCGCTTTTGGTGCCGGGACATTGGGCACGTCCAGCGTGACCGACAACGGCACGGTGGTGCTCGATACCGCCACCGACTGGACGCTGACCAACGCTATCAGCGGCAGCGGCGGGCTCACCAAAACCGGCAGCGGCACGCTGATTGTGAACAATGGCCTGACCTACAGCGGTGACACCCATATCAGTCAAGGTACCCTGCAGATTGGTGATGCGCCAGGCAGTCTGGACAGCACCGGCACAGTGTATGTCGAGACGGCCGGTACGTTGCGCGGCAACGGCAGCGTCGGCGGCTCTGTCGTCAACAGTGGTCACATCGGCATGCTGAGCGATACGCCAAGCCAGCTGCGCATTGCCGGAGACCTGACCAACAACGGGGTGGTTGACCTGACTAACAACGCCGTCGGCAATACGCTGACGGTGGACGGTAACTATAACAGTGACGGCGGTCAGCTGTGGCTCAACAGTGAGTTGAACGGTGACAGTTCTTCCACCGATGAGCTGATTATCAAAGGCAACACCAGCGGCAGTACCCAGGTCACCGTGAACAATATGCACGGTCTGGGCGAAGAGACGGTAAACGGCATTGAGGTGGTGAACGTGCAGGGGCAGTCTGATGGCAATTTTGCCCTGCAGGGCCGTGCCGTTGCTGGTGCCTATGAGTACTCTCTCTATCAGGGCACGCCGACGGAGAACGACGGCAACTGGTATCTGCGTTCGCAATCCACAGAGCCAGCCCCAGCCCCGTCCCCAGAGCCAACTCCAGGGCCTGAGCCAGAGCCAACTCCGGCCCCGTCCCCACGGGCACCGGTACTGCGTCCTGAGGCGGGGGCTTATCTGGCCAACCAGAGCCTGGCCAACAGCGTATTCCTGACGACAATGCAAGACCGCAATGGTGGCAATCGTCAGACCGGCGAGGATGCGCCAGCGACCTGGGCACACTTTGATGCAGGACGGGTCAACAGCCAGGCGGCGGGCGGGGCGATTTCCACCGGTTCAGACACGGCAGTCCTGCGGATTGGTAGTGACATCTACCGTCATGACTTTGGTAATCAGCAGATAAAGGCCGGGATCATGACCGGGTATGCCGACGTGGATACGCACAGCGATTCACGGGGTGTCAGCGGGTCGACGGACAGTAACCTGAAGGGATACAACTTTGGTCTTTACGGTACCTGGTATGGCGGCTCCGCGGAGCAGGAAACCGGGCCGTACGTTGACAGTTGGGTGCAGTACGGCACCTTCCATAACTCGGTCAACGGCAGTGACTTACCGGAAGAGAAGTACCACAGCCACAACTGGACCGGGTCGGTGGAAGCGGGTTATGACATTGCGTTGAGTGAGGCGCACGCGCTTTATTTGCAACCGCAGTTCCAGACGATTTACTCCAAATACAGTCAGGGTGACCACAGTGAAGCCAATGGCACGCAAATTCATAGCAAGGACTCGGGCGGAGTAACGACCCGGTTAGGCGGGCGTGTTTACGGAAAAATAGACACAACGGGCCACACCGAACCTTACGTTGAGTTGAACTGGTGGCACGGCGGCAGCAGCAACAGCATTCAAATGGATGCGACGACGGTAGACCAGAATATTCCGGTCAATCGTTATGAGGTGAAAGTGGGTGCCCAGACCAACGTCACTGAAAACTGGCAGTTATGGATAAATACCGGCGTTCAGGCGGGCAAGGATGATTACTCCAGCGTGCAGGGACAAGTGGGCGGTAAGTACTCCTGGTAAGGAAAGCAAACGCAGTCAGGAATACCGTCTCAGAGGTCAGTCACTGACATTTTAAAAAGGATGTTCTAAACGTCGGAGATCACCTGAAAACTCGGGTGATCTCCTCATTTCATGCAACCGTAATATCGGGTTGGGCCTGCATCCTCCGTGACCCAACTGAACATCCAGAACATTAGTTATGGTTAAATAATCCGTATGTGATTATTAATCCATAGTTCAAGACTAATGAACTCACCTGAGTTAAAATTACGCACGCAATTTATGCTTCTTATTGGGTGTACGTTAACCTGTTCAGTGAATTACTGGTGATATAGGAAAATATTTAGGTTGTAAGAATGTACAAGGCCATAAAACTATCAGGATAAGGATATTCCTCATGGAGCATGACAAAAATAATAGGGCTTTCCTGGAACGTTTGCACATTTTTGATGTGGTAATGAACCGCAAAAGCATGAGAGAAGCAGCACTATCACTCAATATGACGCCATCAAGAGTCAGTATGGCGATAAAGAAATTAAGAGAGTTATATTCAGACCCTCTGTTTATTCGCGAAAAGAACGCTCTTGAACCCACTAAATTCGCCAGGAATTTACATCGGGAAATACAGAAAAATTTTAAAAAAAATAACATCACCAATGAGCTGGAGAACAATGACGGTGATCAGAGTCAGCTGCTTATCTCATGTTCACCACATATTGCAACGAATGTGATCCCTTTAGCATTCCAGCTTACTCAAGATTTGCCATTCGTTTCAATCAAACACATTGACTTACCCATTTCAAGGAAAGATCACACCAGTCTTCTGATAGACAATGAAGTGGATATTATTTTCGACTATACTCCTGTTGAACACCCTGATATATTTTTCAGAAGACTGTTCATGGAAGAGTATTGTATTGTTTGTTATGACAATCACCCACGTCTTACTCATTCCATTAGCCTGAAAGAGTATACCGAGGAAACTCACGCGGTGTTAGAAGCCCCGTCAATCCACGAGAGAAAAAGTGATTACAGCCAACACATTCAGAACGAAGATAAAATAATTGGTTTTTGCAGCCACTACTATTTGGATCTCCTTGCCGTTGTCGAAGTCAGCGATATGATTTGCACCGTGCCGCAGAATATTTATCTCAAGCTGTGCGCTTCATTCAATGTTAAATCATTGAACTATAACTTTAACCTTGGGTTCAAAAAACCTAGTCTCTATATGAGCTATTTGAAAGAATTGAAAAAATCCAAAAACAAAAGCATTCTTCTTAAGAAGATGGAAAAGATGCGCTAAGGAAATGATATTACCGCCTCAACAATAATAAGTCATTTAAGTGCGCAGTTCCCCATGAGAACCCGGCCAGAAAAAAAAGCACCGAGATCAGCCTGTTTTTTTTCTATCATCGCGGAACTGCTACACGAGCTCTTTTAGCGAATTCATTATTTTCAACAACGCCACAAAACTTGGATTTTTCAGCGAGCTTTTATTGTAGGTCATATATAAAGGAACTGCCTCAGGGACGAAATCACATTCAAGAATTTTAATATTGAAACTGTGACTAAACTTCTCGGCAAACCATCGTGGAATAAATCCAACCACATCAGACTTTTCGATAACGGAAGTATTAGCAATAATTGAACTGCTGCTGAAGAAAAAGTCACGATGTCCGAAGAAATCTAAAATGCCATTTTGCATGCGCTTTACGCCTTCAGAACCCGCGTTCAAAAAAGTAAAACTTTCATGATCAATATCCTCTGCCCTCAATCTGTTCGCCAGTCGCGGGTGCTCCTTACGGCATACGGGGACAGGGTATTCAGTCAAATAGACTTCAGTTATCGTTGAGAAGTTGTAATACGGCTTGCTATCAAAAACAATATCCGCTTTGCGGTAAATCAAAACATCCTCGACAGAGTCAATAAGCGCGTCCGAGTTTATATGACTAATTTCACAACTGAGCTTATCCTCCAGGATTTTGGCACAAATGTCTGGCAATAAACGCATTGCCGCGTAGGGTGTCGAGTGTATAACGAATTTGCTTTTTGTACTGGTATCCGAAAAATAGTCGAGGCTGTTAATCAGTTGACTAAAACCATCACTCAAATGAATGTGCAGATTCTCAGCAACCGTCGTGGCGACCAGCCCCTTGCCTTCGCGAATAAACAATGGATCGCCAAAATAGCTACGAAGCCTGCTCAGTGACTGACTCACGGAAGAAGGGCTGACACTTAGCAACGCAGCGGCCCTGGAGACGCTTTTATGAATGAAGATGGCCTCGAAAATCAGCAACAGGTTTAAATCGAAACCTTTAATTTTTGCGATACTCGCGATAAGTGAATTGTTTGACATTTAATCGCCTGATTTGATTGATATTTTTTTATTAAAACCAGATAAAACCTAAAGGTAATAACGTATTTTTGATAATTATAGCAGAAGAAATCGAGGATCACTTTAATCGTGCTGAAAATTTACTCTATGAAATCAGGCATCTAACAACGAACTATTTTTGTATTACTTTTAATCCGATAAGGGCTTTATTGAATGAATCCAACTTTGGCCGCAATCAGGATCAGATCTGCATATTCCTCATCCTATAGCGATATCCCGTGGAAAAACAAAAGTTCAAAATCACCCACGGGAAAACTTACAACAAGTCGCTCAGTTACGGCTCAATCACTTCACCTCTCTCATCCAGCATCGCCGTCAGTAATGCTGTACCGTCTTTACTCACCCGAAATGCCCCATAGCGCGCATGGACGAAACGTTCACCGTGGCCTTCCTGAAAGAAATAAGCGTTGGTGCCTACTGTCAGCGAACCGGAATTCATATGGTATTTCACCCGTAACTGATTTGCTTTAAGGGGGTGGCCTTGATCAAACCTTGCCTGAGTGACCTGTCGCTGCGTATCAAGATCGACAATAATTTTCCCGCTAAGGGGTAAACAAGGCGTGGAGGGGACGGAGTTGCAGACCTGATGTTGCTGATCTAGCTCCAGCTGCAAAGGTCGGGTAATGGCATAACTGAGCGCCATATAATCGCCCTGCATGAGAGAGCGCGGATCAACCGGGGCAAGTTCTAAAATCATCACATCTCCCATTTTCAGTATCCGCTCTTTTTGCCAGATCCCGGCATTGACGGCCACCAGCGCCAGCAATATCACCATTCCGGCCAGCCATTTCCTCAGATTATTGGTTTTCATAGGCACCTCCGCTGTGTGCAGGTAAAAACTTTTTGACCACCCATGTCAGCACCAGTAAAACCAAACCGCTGACCAACAGCAGCAAAGATTTATGCAACAGAGTGACACCGAGGAAGTAGTACCAACCCGAAACATACAGCATTAGGAAACCACCACTGACCAGCAGACTCCCCTGACTCCCCTGATAACGGGCCATGAGTAACAGCCACAGACCCAGCCCCATACCGGGGGCATAGACGGCGGCAGCGCCACAAAGGATCGCAGCCGGTAAAGTGAATAGTGATAAATGCGTCTTCTCAACCACTCTCTGGTACAGCGCACTGAATGTTAAGCCTGCCGCAATGCCGCCACCTAAACCCAATTGAAGAGTAGAAAACTGCGGCGTATACCAGAAAATATCCGAGATAAACTCAGCATTTATTCCCAGGAAGCACAGTAAAATCAGACCCGCAGGAATGCCATGTATAAGCGGATGAACCCCTTCAACAAAAGGACCCGTCTGCAAATTCAGCTGATTCCTGACGATCCACAACCAAAAAATCATGACACAGGCGACCAGCGCCGAAATGGCACACAAACCGCTGACGGGCGGTAAGTACAGACTGGTCAGGGAATGCCCCGACAGAATCAACAGAAGCGTCATAACAGTGATGGCCATAAACCGGTATGTCCGATCGGGCATAACCATTGCCATCACGGCCAGCACCGGCAGAGCGCACAGAGAACTCACCAGAATAAAGGTTTCTCCGTCGGGTTCGACCAGCATAAAGACACCGACACAAAGCCCGCACGTCGCCGCAATCGCCCAGGCCAGTCCGATATGATGTTTTCCCGCTCCCTGTGTGCGTAAGAGGCCGCCCGCGATGGCCGCGAGGAGCAAGGAAGGAATAATGACGGTGGTTGCATCAGGGTCGTTGAGCAAGTCGGACATATAGAGAATCAACGCCAGCAGTAACAGAATGATCATGGCAGCCACCCAGCCACCGATGCTCAGCGCAAGCCTGAGATACCAGGGAAGATGGGAGGAGTGATCATGCTGCTGAATTTCCTGAATCTGCGTCTGGTTCAGCAAACCATGCTGAAGCAATTTTTCTGTCAGCGCTGTTAATTCAGCAGGCGCTACGTCGACTGGCGCGCGTTCATACAGCTTGCGCCGCCAGTGCAGGAGTAAGGCACCGTTGCCAGCCACCCACAATGCCATCAGGCAACCGATCAGAAACAGATCACCCACATCGTATGAGTTATCAAACAATTGCATGATCAGGACGCAGCCCGTGACCGTCAGGCTGGCAGTACCCAGAGTCAGCATGCAAAGATCCGGATAGCGATAACGATACAGGTAATAGCCCGCCAGTAAGGTGATTAACCAGAAGCCGGTAATAAGCGTAAGGGGGGTATCACGCCCCCAACCGGACATGTTTCCGGCGACGATGCAGGTCAGCAGCAGTAACAAAAATCCCGCCATAAGCCGGGAGAACCAGCGGCTCGCCAGCCAGCTTTCGGGATGATGTTTTATCGCCCGCAAGGCCAGCACTTCCCGGAAAATCAGGCACAACGCCAGCGCAGCCAAATAACTGCAGAGCACCGCTGTGGGAAGGTGGACGAAGATATCAAACGATAAGATGTCCACGAAGGACAACGACAACGTGATGTAATAGAGTTGAAATCCCAGATTAGCAACCAGCCAGCTGCAAAACCACAGACTGTTTTGCCGCCCAATCAGCGCTAGTGGCAGGAGAACGCATAGCCAGGCTCTGAACAACTCCCAGCTGTCAGCGCCGGTCTGATACACCTGCCCGTACAAAGCAAACAGGGCGCCGAAGCTCAATCCCACCACAAGCAAAGCGCTGCGCGCCGCGCGGTGATACCAGCGCCACCAGACAACGGCAGCCAGCGCGACGATCAATAATTCGGTCAGTGCGAATTTGGTGATCTTCGGCATATCAGCCCAGTTCCAGGCAACAAAAAACAGAGCGCCGGTAACCAGTGACAATAAACCCAGGCTAAAGAGCACGGGGATGAGGAATGTCCGCCACTGGCCAGTTCCAGGCCGCACACCGCAAAAAGAGTAAATACGCTGACAGGCATCAGGGGTAAGGCTACCTCCTTTTACTAAGCGCTCCGTCTGACGGCAAAGATACTTTGCCGTCCGTGAAGGCATCCAGCTTATGTCATCTGGTGCGATGTCATTCATGATATCCCTGCCTTTTGTCACGGTTGCATGTAAGAGAACATTCTTTTGCAGGAGTCAGCCTTGTTTACCCCGCGTAGGTTTTATAACACCTTGCAATAATATTAGCGTTCAAATTTCTGTTTTACCGAACTCAGGCTGATCTTCAAAGGGCCGTTGAAATCGCTGCTTTTATTTCTCCGTCGGGACGTTACAGTGTATCGTTTAGCCCATTGGTCAGCCCATGGACAATGTACCGCGGTTGATGTGGCTGGCAGCAATGATCAGACAGACGTTATTGAGTCGATCCCAGAGCGGGATTTTAAGGAGGAAGTGATGAAAGAGAAGTTTCCGCAAAACTTTATGTGGGGTGGGGCGACGGCCGCCAACCAGGTTGAAGGGGCATACGATCAGGACGGCAAAGGGCTGTCGATAGTCGATGCCATCCCCGGAGGAAAAAAACGGTTAAGTATTGTCTCCTCGCCTGAGTTTGATTTCTCACTTGATACAACGCGCCATACTTATCCTAATCACAAGGGTATTGATCACTACCATCGCTTTCAGGATGACATTGCGCTGTTTGCGGAAATGGGCTTCAAGTGTTACCGGTTTTCAATTGCCTGGACCCGAATTTATCCCAACGGCATCGAGCAGCAACCCAATGAAGCGGGATTGAAACATTATGATGAGGTTATCGACGCCTGCATCGCGCAGGGCATTGAACCCGTTATCACCCTTTCCCATTATGAAATGCCGCTGCATCTGGCGAAAGAGTTTGGTGGCTGGAAAAACCGTGAACTTATAGGTCACTTTGAGCGTTTTGCCCGCACGGTGCTGACGCGTTATGGCCATAAAGTTAACTACTGGATGACCTTTAACGAGATCAACAGCGCGGCGCATTTTCCTATTATGAGTCAGGGGCTGACCGTAAAAACTGGCGCACTCGACGATCAGGCCAAATATCAGGCGTGGCATAACCAGTTCGTCGCAAGCAGTTTGGCGGTGAAAATTGCCCATGAAACCAATGCCAAGATTCAGATAGGTTGCATGATCCTCTATGCGACGAATTATGCTTACGACTGTGATCCGGTTAATCAGCTTGAGACCCTGAAAGAGACTCAGGCATTCAATTTTTATTGTGCCGACGTGCAGGCGGGCGGTAAGTATCCGTACTACGCAAAAAGACTCTGGGCGTCGAAGGGCGTAGAACTGGACATTCAGCCGGGGGATTTGGCGCTTATTGAACAACATACAGTGGATTACATTGGGTTTAGCTATTACATGTCTTCCACCATCAACAAAACCAATCCGGATGCATTATCTGCCGAGGGAAACCTGCTCGGCGGCGCACGCAATCCTTTCCTGGAGGCCAGCGAGTGGGGCTGGGAAATTGATCCGGTGGGACTTCGTATTGCGCTCAATCAGCTTTATGACCGTTATGAGAAACCGCTGTTCATTGTTGAGAACGGGCTGGGTGCTATCGATAAGCCAGATGAAAACCACTACATTGCCGATGATTACCGCATTAAATATTTGCGTCAGCATATTGAAGCCATGGCCGATGCGGTTGAAGACGGTGTGGAACTGATGGGATACACCCCGTGGGGCTGTATCGATCTGGTGAGTATGTCTACCGGTGAGATGAGCAAACGCTACGGGCTGATTTATGTCGATCTCGACGATAACATCAGCGGCACGGGCAACCGTTACAGGAAGAAATCATTCCACTGGTATCAGAAAGTCATCGCGACGAACGGTGAGGACCTGAGCTGAGGATGCGGGCTGATGACATCGTCGTCAGCCCTCAAAATGCCTGTCAGCGCTGACGAACCAGCGCCCGGTTTTTATCAAGCAGGAAAGGGCGCAGATATCCCACCGTGTTAGACAGGATAATCACGTCCTCTGACACCCTGATATTGAGCACATCCCGCAGATAGGCTTTGCGCGTTTCCATCCGTTGCCAGACTTCCGGGAAGTGGCTTTGCAGCTCGTTTCTCAGTGTGGCATCAGCCAGCGCAACAGTATCTTCAATGCTGCATCCGCCGTAGCCGGGCAGCGAAGGGATAATGTCTATCTGAAAAATCATCCCACTCTCAAGCCTGATCGTTGAATTCGCATAGACAGGGGAGCAGAGCCACTCTTCATCGGCCACCAGATGACCGGGGTTCAGATGCCAGTGAAACTTCTCTTTCGGCATCACGTTTTCGATGGTTTGATAAAGTTCACCGCCCGTCAGGCCTGGTTGAAGCGTTTCGAGCCAGGTGGTAACCGCGTGATAGTAAGGAATGGCCAACGCTGAAAGATAGTCCGCCACCGCAGGCGCCAGTTCATGTTGTGCTGCCACGACATAGGCCGAACGGCTGCTCAGCCCACCCTTAAACCCGACCGTTAGCGAGAATTTATCTCCGAGGCGGATCTCTTTATCCGTCGGATACAAACAGGCATTAGCGAAACGATCACCGGTGGCGGCGATCATCACGACGTTGCCCGGCTGCCCATCGGCAGACAGCAACTGACCTATCTGTTTCTCCGTTTTCCCCGGTGCAATCTCATCCAGCGCAGCCAATATATTGGTGGAAGCCAGGTTTGCGCCGTACTCATAAAAGGCGATTTCGCTGGCTGTATTTAAACGGCGTACGCCGTGCGCGGGAGAGATAAACAGCGAGGTGGCATTGACCACGTTTTCCCGTTTTCCGGCAATGTCGATAACCGCTTCCAGAATGAAAGCAGGCACATCGAACTGATACTGATTATCGCCAAGCTTGCTGGTGAACAACTTCCAGCCAACGACGCCAATCCGGTTTTCATGCTTCAAACCAGCCTGAGCCAATACCTCAGTCAGCGGAGCATCGTTATCCATCGGCTGATTCGGCAGCGAAAAGGCTGGCGCATGGAGACACTTTCCGCTGTTTCGCGCATAAGGCACCAGCTTGAGGTTCTCATTTCCCATCACGTAGCTAAGTTGTCCGTCAGCGGTCAATATCAGCAATGCCTCTTCAAAACGGGGAATAAAGCCAGCAAGGTATTCAAAATTCCCGCCATGTTCTTTATCGGCATAGATGATCAGGGCATCGAGATTATGCTGCTGCATAGCCGTCAGAATCTTCTTCAGCCGCAGCGCCATCACGTTGTCGCTGATAACAGGCATTTTCACATGGGGAAACGTCTTTGGCGACGGGACAGCGGTCAGTTCAAAACGGGGTTGTGACGAGGTCATTGCCATTCTCCTTAACGGAATAAAATAGGGTAGTGCCTGAGATCTTACGGCTATCTTATCCCGTTCCGAAGCCGTTTGCGGCTTTCGGGGATGAACAACCCTCAGCGAGCTGGCCTGCCAATAAATAATGAACGCTAAGCCGATTGATTTCTCTTCATGCCACCTGCCGAATGAAAGACGTGCCTGCAAAAGATCAGCCAGATGGCAAGGGCACACAGGGCAATTCCTCCAAGAATGAGATAGGCAAAACTCCAGGAAGTATGGCTGACAATGGCACCGGCCAGCGCCGGGCTGAGCGAGGCGCCCAGCCCTTGCAGCAGCATCACAAGGCCAAGTGCTGCGTTGATATGACCTGTGCCATTAAACAACGAGGCAATCAGCCCAGGGATGGCAACACCTAAAATACCCGCGGCCACGCCGTCCAGCGCTTGCACAGGAAATAACACGAACTCGTTACTCCAAAAGGACGCAATGGCAGCCCGAAAAGGCAACACAATAAGCGCAATGACGATAAGTTTTGCATAGCCATACTGAGATGCGTATCGCGAAGTGAGCAGAGCCACCGGGATCATGACGGCCTGAGAGATAGCGACGGTGAGTGCGGCATAAGTGCCCGGTGTGAATAT
Organism: Rahnella inusitata; assembly: GCF_018288855.1. Classification (NCBI taxonomy): domain Bacteria; kingdom Pseudomonadati; phylum Pseudomonadota; class Gammaproteobacteria; order Enterobacterales; family Yersiniaceae; genus Rahnella; species Rahnella inusitata. The sequence continues at coordinate 160,617 of NZ_CP065025.1, forward strand.
AGAGCCAGAAGGGGAAGAGGCAACCTGCATGCTCAGCATCGGCAATTGTGCCGCATTGGCCAGGTGGAAAAGAAGCAGGGTAAAGCCCGTTACGGCCAGCTCAGGCCGCTTCAGCAACGCAAAAAAAGGAACAGAAACGGCCAGGCCATCGTGTTTTTCACTACCGCGCGCCACATTATGATCGATGTCGTTTTTATTAATCGCTAATGTCGTTATGACGGTAAACACCGCCATTGTTGTCATCAGTAAAAATACCGATCCGGTTCCCCAGATCCAGCATGTCACCGCCGCCAGCACGGCGACCGCCATATTACCGCCGTGATTGAAAGCTTCGTTTCGGCCCATCTGTCCCAAAAAACCTTGCTGACCGGCGATCCCCAGGGTGATCCCGGCAATGGCGGGTGCGACGATCGCGGCTGCTAAACCCGTGATGATTTGCGAGGCAATCACGACGGCAGAGACAGGGAAGTACCACAGGGCCAGCGTGCTCAGGGTGATCAGCAGGGATGAGGTGATAATTAACAGTCGCTTATAACGCGTGGCATCCACAATCATCCCGGACGGGAACGTGGCGACTAATCCGGCCAGACCGCCGAGCGTCATAACCAGACCAATCTCTTCCGCCCGCCAGTGATGGGACACCAGAAATATGCCTAAAAATGGCCCCAGCCCGTCGCGGACATCGGCGATGAAAAAGTTGAGCAAACAGAGAACTTGCAGGGAACGTAATTTCATAAACAGCCTCAGGCAATATTCATGCTCGTTACCCGTTTGAATGGTCAAAAAGGGTACGCAACGGAATGTATCTCCTTCTGTATACCGTGCAAAAGTGAAAGAAAGACAGTCATACAGGGTCGTCTATGAGAAAAAAACGCGCAAAGACCCTATTTTAGGTTTTTTCTGACCAGCAGCGGGATTTTTTGGGGAATTGAACAGCAGGCTGACAATGGCAGGCCGACGCCTGACCTGAGAGTTAATGGCCGGATCCCCGGCCATTATTAAATTTTCTGTCTGTTATATAACGCCTATTAATTGCCGCGATAACTGGAGAAACCGTAAGGGCTGACCAGCAGGGGAATATGATAGTGTGGAACAGAACCGTCAGCTTTGAATATCACCGGGATCTCCGGGAAGAATGTCGGGGTGTGATGTTTTTCAAACCATTCGCCTGTTTTGAATGTCACACGGTAATTCCCTTTTTCCATCGTCCCGTCTTTTGGATAGAGCGCTGGGATCCGACCCTGATCGTTAGTGACACCGTCACTCAGGCGGACCCACTGATTACCTTGTTGTTTTTCCAGCAACACGGTGACACCGGCAGAAGGAAGTCCGTCCTGCAAATTCAGTACGTGAACGCTCAGCGGGTTCGCTGCAAATGCCGAGGTCAGGCAGGCGACATTCAAAAAAAGGCCAGCGAATAAGGTTTTAATGGAGGTCATGTGAATTCCTTTTTTATTTGAAATGTTGATATTTAAATTCAAAGAATGAAAATCGGTGATTTATTATCAGCCTGTTTTTTCAGTACTGTTTGAATAAAGAAATATTACCTTCCTGAGGTTAACCACCACGTGTCAAAACGATGACATTTATGTCATTATTCATCCGAAATACATCCCCGACGAGAAAGAATCATGACGGAACTGAAGATGGCTGTCCCGGCGATTGGCATTGATTTAGGCACCACCAACAGTCTGATCAGTGTCTGGCAAGACGGTGAGGCGCGGCTAATCCCCAATGCATTGAATGAATTTTTGACGCCTTCAGTGGTGAGTCTGGATGACGATGGCCGTATGTTAATTGGCCGCCCGGCACTTTCGCGTCTGACAACCCATCCGCAGCGTTCAGCGGCGCTCTTTAAGCGTTTTATGGGCAGCAAAAAACAGTTTCGACTTGATACACAAACCTTCGATGCACCGGAGCTGTCGGCGCTGGTGCTTAAATCCCTGAAAGCGGATGCTCAGGCCTATCTCGGCCATGACATCACCGATGTGGTTATCTCGGTTCCCGCCTATTTCAGCGACGAACAGCGCAAACAGACCCGTTTTGCCGCAGAACTGGCGGGGCTGAATGCCGTCAGGCTGATTAACGAACCTACCGCCGCCTCGATGGCCTACGGGTTGCACACCCAGAATACCGGCCGCACGCTGGTGTTTGATCTCGGCGGTGGAACCTTTGACGTCACGGTGCTCGAGTATGATCTGCCGCTGATTGAAGTGCATGGTTCGGCGGGCGACAACTATCTGGGCGGCGAAGACTTTACGCAGGCGATCATTAAAGCCTGTCTCAGTGAGTGGAAACTCGATGTCGTGGCAATTCCCGCGACCGAGCTGGCGCGTCTGTACGACAGTGCTGAACAGCTAAAATGCCAGCTCGGTCAGCATAATGCCACGCATCAGCTGTGCTGGCAGTGGCAGGATCAGGCATGGACGCTCTCCTTTGACGAACAGAAACTGGAAGAGATCTGGTTGCCGCTGATGACCCGGTTGCGCGCCCCCGTAGAACAGGCGCTGCACGATGCACGCCTGCGTCCGGAGCAGCTTGATCATCTGGTGCTGGTAGGCGGGGCATCGCGTATGCCGGTGATTCAAAAGCTCGTCGTCAAACTGTTCGGAAAATTACCTCATCAGCATCTGGATCCCGGTACCATTGTGGCGCTGGGTGCCGCCGCACAGGCGGCCTGTCGGTTGCGCAATGAGGATATTGAAGAGGTGATCCTCACCGATGTTTGCCCCTATACGCTGGGCATTGCCACCGCCAGCGAGCAAAGGAACGGGATATTTTCCCCGATCCTTGAGCGCAATACGGTCGTGCCTGCTTCGCGGGTGGAGACGTTCACCACCCGTCATGTCGACCAGACGTTTATCCGTATTGCTATCTATCAGGGCGAGAATCCTCTGGTGGCAAATAACATCTTTATTGATGAATTGCAGGTGCCGGTCAAACCTAACGGCGCGTTACAGAATATCGACGTGCGTTTTAGTTATGACATTAACGGATTGCTGGAAGTGGATGTGAACTTGCCCGACAGCGGTGAGACAATGAGTAAAGTGATCGACCACAGTCCGATTGGCCTTAGCCCTGAACAGCAACAGCGTAGCCGTGAGCGATTAACCGCGGTGAAAATTCACCCCCGCGACACGCTGGCAAACCGCAATCTGCTGGCGCGTTTAGAGAAAGCCTGGGCGCAATCGCTGGGCGATACCCGCGGGCAGATAGGAGTGTGGCTGGAAGAGTTCGAAAAGGAGTTAGCCAGCCAACAGGAAAGTCGGATCTCGCCGTTGCGCCAGCGGCTCGAAGGTCTGCTTGCGGAATTAACGTTATAACGTGAAAAGGTATGCCGCCCGGTAAGAAGGGCGGCATACACGATTTTTTGACTATTTTTTTCGCCGCCAGCCGGGCGGCGGGCCATAGCGGTTTGGTTCAGACATTCCGCGCTTAAACAGATACATTCCCAGCAATTTGAGCGGTGGGATTTTAATCTCTTTCAGTTTATCCGCACTGGCCAGACCCAGATCCCGCCCACGGCGCACAACGGCGCTGTAAAGGTTCATCACGACCAACAGCGCCGACAGCGCGGTATTCGCCAGTTGCCCCTCCGCAAGAATAGCGTTAACCAGCATGATAGCGAGCTCGCTCCCCAGCACAATCTGCAAAACCAGCCCCATGCGTCCAACGCGTGAATTAATTCGCCAGAACTGCCAGAAATAACTGCGGCGCTGCGGGTACTGGCTGAACTCATTCTGGCGGGTGGTATTGACCTGCAGCAGAGTTGCTGCCGCTAATCTTAACGCGATATCCATCGACGGATCGTCCGCACAGTTTCGGGCAGCGGTACTCAGTTTATCATCCAGCAAATACTCCGGATTACTGTCTGACTGATGGATCCCCTGAGCGACCGCCGATGCGCAGATTGCCCCGCTGGCAAGCTTTTCGTCCGTCGGAAATACCGGCAACTGGCGCGCCAGCAATTGCTGTTTGAAGGCCACTTCCTCCGGCGAAGTGGCGGTGAGCGCCTCAAGTTCCGCCAGATTGTCCTCGGCGCAACGTGCATTGTAATGCGACAGAAATACCGCGTGATACAACGCCTGATAAGGGAAGGGGGATTGTCCCAGCCGTTCCTGCCACTCTGGCTGATAGCGGTAGAAATAGTGGGCCGAGCTGGAGGAGCTTTCATCACTACGGGCAATATATTCTTCGATACTGACCGGCAGCCGGGTCCAGCAGTTGAAATGCAGCGAGTTATCCAGAATCAGATGGCTTTTTAGCTGGCCGACTTCGTCGCCCTGAGCCGGGTCAATTCGGGTAAACACCTCATACATCGACCAGAAGGGATGCTGCTCATCCAGCGGAAAATCTTTCAGACTGCTGAGCAGGGCGATGTTGTCGACTTTCAGGTCGAGCATTGTTTCCAGCAACATCACCTGACGCAGCGCGTCATGCGGCGACGTCTGACCGTCTTCCGGCAGATCAATATCCGCGTTCTCGATGAGATAGCACAGCCAGCTGGTATGCGCCGGCAATACGCTCTCGCCATACGCCGGATGTTGCGCCAGTTTGCTCAGGCTGTGAGGAGGAAGCGGCCGCCAGTGCCACAACCAGGCAATGCTCTGCTCCCAGGCAGCAGAATCGCTGTCGGCAAAAATCTCCGGCAAGGGTGTCTCATCGGCTGCATATAGCCATGTGCTGAACTGCGCCAGCACCGGCGAGCCCTGAAGCCATGCCAGACGCTGTGCAGCCTGTCGCTGCAGGCCGCGTAAGAGGGTCGCCTGCAACGGCATCGCGGGGAGTGGCTGGTCAAGGATCGCCTGTAATAAGGCTTCATTGCCCATCGTCAGCATACTCGCCTGCCAGTAGAGGTGCAGGAGGTCATCGGTGCCATCTTCCTGCATAAGATGCGGGAACATAATCTGCGGGCGATAACGGCCCGATTTCCAGCTGATAAAGTCAGCGGCCAGCGGGGAAACCTCGACCAGCGTCGCGGCTGCCCAGCGCACCAGAGTTTGAGGTGATTGTGCCTGCGGCCGGTAAGCATATTCATCCTCCCCGGCACCGGTTTCCACCGGCGGAATATCCGGGCGGTCAAGTGCCTGGATCAGCAGGGGCAGATAATCCGCATAATGACGTGCACACCACCCCAGCAGCCACTGTTCGGCTTCGGCATGTTGATGATTCTCATGCAGACGTAGCCACAGGGGCAACGCGCTTTCATCATCGCCCATCATGCTGCTGTGGCTGGCGCTCAGATAAAGCCACTCCGGGTCATCCGGATTGAGTTCAAGCTGTTGCAGACAGTAGTCACGCAGCTGCGCGTTCGACAACGCCGCTAAATTAAACCAGCGTGCCATCTGGTTCATCAGGCGCGGGCATGATGGCCAGAACATCACGCGCGGTTCCTCCAGCAGGTATCGCAACCAGCCGGTCGGTTGTTCCCAGTAAAAATGCCGGACCTGATGGAAATAGCCCAGCGTTTCGTCTTGCGCCGCCAGAGTGAGAGAGGCGAGGGTGGAGAGATCGAAAATATCGCCGCCCTCGGCAAAATTCAGCAAGTCGTCCGCCCGCTGCGCCATTTCAGTCTCAAGTTCCGGCAAGCGCATCCGCCATTGCAGGCGGTTGGCCAGCAGCATCAGGCAGTCGGCAGAAACAAAATTCACCTGCAAAACGGCTTCCAGCAACGGCCAGCGAAGTTTATCGACAGTGGTGACGGGGTGATCGTCGAGTTGGCTGATAAACCGCAGCCAAGACACCGGCAAATATCGCTCAGCAGGAGAATGGATAAGTGCGCTGAAGGCGTCGATAAGCCCGGTGGGATCGGCGGCTGGCGCCTCTGGCGGGGGAGCCGGTGGCTCAAACGGCATCAGGATTGCGGGTTCATCCACACCTTTTCGCGCCTGTTCATAGGCCTCACGCAGACGCTTAAAACCTTCCGGATCATTTTCGGGGTGATACGTGGGCAGCAGATCGCGGTAGGCCTGGCGGATCAGCTGCTGATCCTGCGTCGGTTCGATGCCCAGTATTTCCCAACATGGCTGGCTGCTCATAGCTCCATCTCCGGTAAGGATGCGGGTTTGTCCATCTCAATCATCGTGATGTGCCACGGAAGTTGAGGCATCGGGCTCTCCGGATGCGTATAAAGCTGGCGCATTAATTCAATGTTGGTGGTACTGCCTGCGTCGATGCTAAAAGCATAACGCCGGGCATCGGCTTCAGAGGCGTTGAGTGACTGCCAGTAGAGTCTTCCGATGATAAAACCGGCGTTATAGCGCTGCCAGCTGGTGTAGTAGTAACGGGCGCGCACCGCAAGACGGCTGTGCAGCCAGACGTTTTCTTCCGGCGTTATCCAGCCGTTAAGCAGCCCGATACGGCAAAGAAAGCCCATCCTTGCTAAATCCCAGGCGCGGATCCCGCCGTCACCGCACATGACGGCGCTGTCTGCCACCAGTGCCAGCAGGACCTGTACGTCCGGCGTTTGATGCGCCGCATAATTGTGCCACTCAGTCAGGCTCAGACGGTGCCATAGTCTGAAGTAATGGGCCAGATCATCCGCATGGCCGTTGTCGACCATTCTTAGAATCATCTCAAACAACTGCTCTCGGGAATCAATGCCCCAGCTCTCACTCAGGTCAACGCTGGTATCAAAGGGATAAAATTTATCGCAGCCGTAATCGGCACCCGGTCCGGCATTTATCGCCACCATCGGGGCTGAGAGCGCGAGCAACCAGCGCCGTGCAGAATCATCAATCACTGAGAATTTCTCCTGTGTGGTACATCAGCTTTCATACTCCCATTTCGGGATGACGCAGCCTTTCGGGCCGGGAGCGGTCTGCTTACCGTTCTCATCGAAACGTGTTTCACAGGCTGTAGTCAGTCTGCCGTCTTTCCAGATGCCGCTGCTTTTGACCTTGCCATCCGGGTAATAACACGCGCTTTCGCCCTGACGCAGCGCGCCCTGATAATCTTTGTACTCTTTGCCATCGACCACTAAACGGCTGAATCCCTTAGCGCGACTAATGCACTGCATCTGACCGTTAGGGTAATAGCTGATTTGGGTGTAGCTGTCGTCGGGGCCGATGCGTGTTTCATCCTGGCGCTGACCATTGGCGTACCAACTGTTATTGGTTTGCTGTCGGTTAAACAGATAATCGGCCTCGGTGAGCGGGGAGCCGTCAGGATTGAAGGTTTGCTGTTTGCCGCAGTAGCCACGACCGCTTAGCGACAGAGGGCAGTAGTTGCGCTCGGTGATTTTGACTCCGGCCGCGGTAAATTCCTGCATCAGACCGACTTCATAGCCATGATCGAGGGTGGATACGGACTTCGGTTTGCCGTCGGGGAAATTGTAGACATTCAGGCCGTCGAGTTTGCCATTGCGGTACCCGCGGTCGGCGCGCACAGTGGTGCCATCGTCGTAATAGTCGATTTCACGGCCATCCAGTTTCCCCATCACATAGTCAGCCTGATAAATCCGTGTGCCAGCTGCGTTAAATTTCTGATATAGGCCGTCAGCAAGATTATCTTTGTAATGAATGATTTGCATCAGCTTGCCGTTTTTGTCACTCCAGCGCAGTTCACCCTGTTTTACGCCCGCGACCAGTTCGACCTGCTGAATCTCGCCGTCGCCCGTCTTTAGCTTCCACATACCGTTAGCCACGCCTTTCACGAACGGGCCTTCGCCGTTTTCAGTGATCCACATGCCTTCGGGCTGGTCATCGACATAATCGCCCTTCGAACGCAACACGCCCGCCAGACGGCGCTCGCTCGGACCCTGGCGTTGACCATTCTGATACGTATCGAAACCGCTCAGCTCAGGGGTTTCGCCATCCATGCCGTCGGTTATCTCCCAGCGGCCTTCGCGCTCATCGTTTTTCATCAAGCCCGTCGACGTTTCTTGCTGATCGCTGAGAGTCCACTGACCTTGCTGATGTCCCGCGACATAGTTGCCGGAACTGGCAAAGTTCTCGCCGACGGTCACCCATTTCCCGCTGGGAATGCCTTTTTGGAAAAATCCTTTCACTAAACCATATTGCTTCGAGTAATAGACATAGGGTCCATTCTCGCTGCCGCTGAATTTACTGGGATCGGCTTGCCAGCTGATGGCGGTAACACGAAATTCAGGTTTGTCGCTGTCTTCCTCACGCCGGTAAGTCGCGGTGAGAAATAAGCCCTCTTTTTCGGCAAACGTTTTTTTATAAGCGTAGACGTTGTCTGCGGGCTGTTTCGCCGCAGTGGAAGGCGTGCCATCGTCAAGATACCAGCCGACAACTTTGCCCTGGGTAAAGTCGATATTATCGAAATCGGGGTTGCCGAACGTAGGGTATTCCGCGCTGTAGTCATAAGGTGGAAGCTGGCCGAGTGCGCGTTTTATCAGCGTGGCATTGAGGTCTTTGTTGTTGCGTACCAACTTATCGAGAACCGGTTGTAAACTCTGAACCGGAATATAGCTGCCGTCATCTTCAATATAACGCCAGCTGCGCAGGGCGAACTTGCCGTGACTTTTACTCAGCACCAGCGTGACCTGACCTGCCTTATCTACGTCGGCATAAAATACGGATTCGATGGTGGAGTCGGGGAAGGTACCGAGCAGGTGGGGAAGATGATCGACACTTTGGTCTTCTTCACTACAGAAGCAGTAATAGCCTTTTACGGCCTTATTTTCCTCAATAAAGACCAAAAGGGCGCTGCTGTAGCGCGCGCCCGAGATTATCGGATGCGCCAGCGTTTTACCCTCGTAAAACGGAGGTGGCGTGTCGTTGGAAGCCGCAACAGCGTTGCTTGCCAACGCGCTCAAACTTAACAGCATTATGCCCAACAGTGACTTAATCGCTCTCATTCCCTGACCTGCTCATTTGAAAAAGAGCGCTTAGGTTACATGAAATGTTTCTGACGGTTAATTTTATGTTGAATCAATTCTTTGAGAACGTCCCGGCAACGGTCAGATTTCAAGGGCTCAGCCTTTTGTCACTGCATTTACAGCGACACGCCTGTGCGAATTACAGTGAGGGGCAGCACCTAATTTAGTATCGCAGCGGCAAGTGGGAAATTTCTTTCAGAATACCGTTATCTATCTTCACGTAGCCGCCCTGTTTTAATTGCGCCAACACTTTCATAATTGTGCTGCGCGACAATTGTGTTTTTAGTTGTATGTAATTTGCTGCAGCGATATTTTCGCGAATTTCCGCCGGTTCTTTTATCAGCTCAAGCAGCTGGAAACGCAGAATTTCATAGGAGGTGGGCGCTGTGAGCTGGACGTTTTTTATGTAAAGAAGATTTGTCAATCGGGCAATGTGCTTGGAAAGATCTTCCCATAACCCGAGATTTTCGATTATTGCCTGCATATCATCAAACGCAGCGATGGCAATTTCCGATTCAACCTGCGTTTTTATATACATTTTTGCGTCTTCAGGGATGGCGCCGCCAATGCCGATAATACCTGGCAGAGAACAGGTGCCTATCAGCACTTCGTCGGCGTGATGATACAGGCTGCACCAGCCTTTACGGATAAAATAACATTGCGGCTGACCGTCGATACGGATATACAGACGTTTCCCCGGTGGGATCAGTAGGAAGATTTGTTCATCCGTATTAATGATGGTTCAGAAGTGAGTTATCTGCCGCTTGAGGAAGCGAACAAAATTATTGAGCGGGAAAATTTGTGGAAAAATCTGGCCTGGATGTTAATTTACTCTGCAACGCGCGTTTATGATCACTGTGCAAAAATATCAGCGTTATCTTCCTATGAAATCATTTGTTATCAGTTGTATGAACTGATGTATGAAACAGAAGAATTGAGAAATAGTATCAGCATCGTTTCCTATGTCATGAACCGTACGTTTCTTTCGCGTAGTAGCATTATGAAAATCCTGGCACAGTTAAAAACTGGTAATTATATCACCATGGAAAAAGGGATATTGAAGGCGATAAATAACATTCCTTCGAGATATTAAGCCGTTTTGCTGTAAAGCACTGTCTGAGAGCGACATTAAAGCGGACGTCTCGATTTAGCGACTACAACCTTTGTTTAGGCTGGTTTTAAATGTCCGCCTTTTGGCTAAGTTAAAATGTCCGTCTGATAAAGCACCGTCTGGTTTAGCCAGGTTTGCCAAAGATGGATTCTGACTGCGTTTGTAATTGTGTGAGCGCGTCCAATATATCGCCCTGATTCAGCGAGCGCTGAGACTTCTTGCCCGGTGATTTTTTTCTTCTCGGTGCTTCTCCATCCTGACGCGGCAGCGCCTGCGAGCGCGTGTTGTCCCGCTGTTCCTGCACCAGTTTTATCATCTGCAGCGTCCGGCCCAGCCGCTTGTTGTCCACGATGGCTCCCTGATCAATGTCTCCCAGCCGGTCATAAGTGGTAAAGGGCAGGGAAGTCCCGTTTGCACGCAGCTCAATCGTGCCATTCGGATATTGCCAGACCTCTGCGTATTTTCCCTGAAAACGGCGACTGAGTTCATTATCCTCAAGTAAATACAATACCTTATCATATTGTAATGTCAGGCTTTTTGAGATGCGGCGCGGTTCGCGCCATGTGAAGATAGCATCCAGATCATCCTCTCGTTCCAGCGGCCGGTGAACGTCAAAGTCATGGCGCGGCGGTTTGGCAAAACGCCGGTTGTAGTCGGCCATATATTCATCGGCAAAGGCATTGGCGTCCTCCGGTGTGCTGATATTCCTCAAACGCAGCTCCTTTACCAGACGATCCTGCAACGTAAGATGTGCGCGTTCAACGCGGCCCTTAGCCTGGCTGCTGTTGGCACAAATCCCCGTGATGTTGAGACTCTCCAAAGCGCGACCGAACTGAGTCTGGCCAGAACCGCCGTGAGCGTGCGGGTTATTTATGCGAAAAACGCTGGCCTTATCGCTGTAAAACGCCAGCGGGCGTCCATGGCGTTCAAGATAGGCGCGGGTGGCATTGAAATAGCTGAACGTGGACTCGCTGTGGACAAAGCTGAGCATCATCAGCCGGCTGGTTGCGTCATCGACGTAGACCAGCAGCGTGCAGGCGGGAGCGCGATCCTCGAACCAGTGATGATCACAACCATCAATCTGAACCAGTTCACCGGTGCAGGCCCGCCGATAACGGGGCTGATGAATTTTAGGCGCCCGAAGCTTCCGTGGGATCCATAATCCTGACTGGGTCATGAGCCTGCGGACAGTCTCTTTAGCAAGGACAAGATCGTGCTGTTCGGCCAGCTTCTCGCAAGCCAGCGTAGGTCCAAAATCCGCGTAGCGTTCACGAATGATGGACAGCGCAAGTTCTGCGATCCCGGGCTGAAGCTGATGATTACCGCGCATGCCACGGCGGCGATTGGCGACCGAAAGCGGACCTGACTGCCGGTAACGTTCGAGAAGACGACGGCAGTGACGGTCCGTGATATTAAGTCGCAGCGCGGCCAGACGTGTGGTCAGCCTGTTATCAATGACATCCTGCAAAATCTTGAGGCGGTTAACTTCATTCATCGTGAAAAACTCCGAACCGTGTGCCGTCATCAGTCGTGTCCTCAGCGGATAAAACACCTGGAACCACGACAATAAAACGGACATTTGAAAATAGCCAGATCCGGACATTTCAATTTAGCTGCTACAACCTTGGTGCGCATAATCATGATTATGTTAAATATGATATCTGAGGTGTTGTTTACGACTAAGTTCTTCCGTGCAGTCATCCGTTGCTAATGATGGATCGGCAAGAACCACATCGAGGTGCTTTATGAGTATTTTTATTTTAAATTACGCATTTCATCCCAGGCACGGTCGCTAGTTAACACTGTTAAAATGTACCCACCCCCCATAATAATTACTAGAACGGCTACTGCAATGAGTATTGAAAGCAATAAGGAAGGAAATTCACCGAATAATCCCAAACCAACAAATAGCGTAGACAATGTGAAGAAAGTTGCATAAATACCACTAAACATCGGTATGAAGTGGTCTTTCATCACGGGTTCTGAGGGTTCATTAGGCAGTTCTGGTGATATTTTTATCAAGCCAGCTTGGTTTCGGTCTGATGCTGCTAAAAGCTGTGCCCCTTGAGCATACATAACTGCATCAGATGCAGCAGCAAGTGCTAGCCATGCATAACCTTCCGACCTTTTCCCCAGTGATAATTCCAGTTCTAATCTGTTTTGTGCAGCTCTGCCATCATCTAATGCTTTCAATAAAGGGTATTTCTCAAGCCGAGATAAACCTGTGTGCCAGAGTGTTTTAGGTATTGAGTCAGTGCTATCTTCTATCTCTAAGTATACTGAGGTTGATTTGTTTATATCGCTACTATCTGTCATTGGTTGAAACAGATATACAGGGTGTTTATTATTTTGCTCTGTGTAGTCACTACAGAAATAAAAGGCACTGGCTGTTTCCATACATTCAGATTCTGTATCACTGTTTACATCGCATATAATTAACATATGTCGGTAGCGATAAGTTTGGTTAGAATCTGAAATCATCGTATTAATGAGGGAGTAATTCGGGCATTCATTCAACCCAATCATTTTACGATTCCCAGAGGCTTTAATATCAAATTTTGCGATTATTGAATTTATATCGTCTCCTGTAGACTCATCCCCTGCCCTAACCCAATAAGTGATATCAAAATCTGGGTATTTTTTTAAGGTTTCTGCCATTGGTGTCAAAAGCTGGCTCAATACTTGCTGTATGCGAGTCGCTTCAAATTCGTCGATACCAGTGGCTATCTTAACGGGGGTTTTAGGGGCTAGCGGAAATTCCCCCTCGAGTTTCAGCATTTTGAGTGCTAGATCATTGACGGGTGATACAAGAGACCATGCAGCGATTTTTAAGTGCTGACTTGCATAGCTTTTCAAGCTAAATTTTTGCCAGTCAGCAATTAATTTCTTTGATTCTTCAAGATGGTATTCGGCACTTACAAACATGCACAGAACTGAGATTACTGAAGTTACGATTAAAATAGGGAACACCACGGAATCAAATATAAATACCGCATCGACATGTTTTTTATCTGGCCATGTGCTGGCTCTTATCAATAGGCTGATTCCAATAACTAAAATGTAAATTATTAGGAAAACCAACCAGGGCACTTTAAAGTCGCCCGCTCCCTTTTGAGGTGGGTATAATTTCCACACCATTAGGCTACTCCTGCTATGGTCAGAGTTGATCTCATGGCACACCCGCAAGCTGCCTTGCATCCATCTATAGCCACGCCCCGGTCGTTCATTGTCCACGAGTCGTGGCAACCAACGATCGGATAGGTACCCTGATGTAATTCACAGAATACGGTGTCACCTTTCAGTGCTACAGGGATATCCATGAACGTAGACCCCGATGCAGAGATAACTTGGCCGCCATTCTCCAGTGGGTCATTTAAACGGATCACACCTAACATGACTATTTCCCTTTTCCTGCATTTATATCGCAACGCATATGGTCCCAGCCCTTATAATTCTTCACTTCAGGGACTTTATCAGGAAGACCCTGATAGTTGGTTTTGTACTGCGCAGTATCATGTTCCAACCCGCGTTTAGTTAAGTAAACTGACCCCCATGCCCACCCCGGAAACTGAGCTGTCAGGACATGTTGCGCACCGTCTTCGGTCGTAAATGGAATTCCCGGCCCTCCGGGCTGAACTCTCGGATCTTCGAAGGGCTTTGAAGACATATAGAGGCTTTTCTTGGTGAGTAAAAAACCTTGGTCATTTACAACCGTGAAGGAAATTACATCCTCCTGTGGAGGCGCATTATCACCCTTAGGCTCATTAGGGCCGGGGGAAGCACCTACGGGCTGCCATGTCTTACCATAGTCTTTTGAAGCACTCAGGCCTCCGGGCCCACTATGCCACCACGGAATAGCAATATACTTTTCGGAAGGATGTATGTATGTCTCAGTGAAGATCCGGTAAAATTGAAAAGCTACCTTGTAGTGGTCAACAAAAACTGGCCACAGCTTTAGAGTTTTTCCAGAACAATCGTTCTGATTCATTCGGCGTCAAACCACCATTATATTGATGAGGTCTGAGCTGGCTGTAATATCCTGTGATGTAATTCGTTATTGCCGTGCTGGCTTCGCTAAAATTCGCGTAGCCATTATCCGGTACCCACTCTGTTTTCAGGCTTCTGAAGAACCGTTCCATTGGACTGTTATCCCAGCAATTTCCCCGGCGACTCAGGCTTTGCTTTATCTGATATCTCCACAGTAACTGTCTGAAATTCCTGCTGGTATAGTGACTGCCTTGATCCGAGTGATACAGTAAATTAGCCGGTTTTCCCCGTGCTTCCCAGGCCATCGACAGGGCTTTACCTGTCAGTGCGGAATCAGGGAAAAATGACATCGCCCAGCCAACCGGTTTACGGGAAAACAGATCAAGCACAATGGCTAAATAAGCCCAGCGCTTACCTGTCCAGATATAAGTCACATCACCGCACCAGACCTGATTAGGCTCTGTTACTGCAAACTGGCGTTCCAGATAATTAGGTATCTCTACGTGTTCCTTAGACGCCTTCTTATATCGATGGCCAGGCTGCTGACAGCTGATGAGATTAAGTTCTTTCATCAGCTTTGTTGCCCGCCAGCGGCTCAGTTTTACGCCTTTGGTGGTGACCATCGCGGCAATATTACGTGCACCTGCGGAACCATTACTTTCGCGATAGCTTTCACGAACAAGGCCCAGTAATGCCACGCGTGCGGCATCAGGCTTCTTTGGCTGCCGCCAGTATTTATAGCTGCTGCGATGAACCCCAAACACGTTGCACACAACGGCAACAGGAAACCGCGCCCTGAGTTTCTCAACTAATGAGAACTGTTCAGGGAGTCTGACATCAAGAGCGCGGTAGCCTTTTTTAATATATCCCTTTCCATTTCAACGCGTTGGAGTCTTTTCTTCAACTCACGTATCTCAATCTGCTCAGGTGTCATTGGTGAAGCTATGGGTGATTTCCCCCCTCGCTCTTCTTTCAACTGCCGGACCCACTTGTCCATCGTGGATTTACCGACATTCATTGCCGTGGCAGCGGCGGCAACGGTGTAATGCTGATCGAGTACAAGCTGGGCGGCTTCGAGGCGAAACTCGGGGCTAAAATTGCGTCTGTTACGTCCGGTCATAATGTCACCTGTTTTGACTATGAGGTGATGATATCACCTCTATTCAGGTGGCCAAATTCACTATGCCACTACAGAGTGCCCCTTCGCAGTCGTATCCGGTCAGTTCGAGAAAACGGTGGTCATCAAAACGATAAACAACCTGTGTGGGTGCCTGTTTGGCCTGGCAACCTATAACAGTTAATGCCATCAATATGGCCGATATTTTAAAAAATCCATTTACGCTTTCCATCATTCATTCTCTTTTCCGGCGTTCATATCGCAACGCATATGATCCCAGCCCTTGTAGTTATTCACCTCTGGCACTTTATCTGGTAGACCCTGCCAGTTGGTTTTGAGTATTTGAACAGTATCAACAAGGCCTCGTTTCGTTGAGTACACCATGCCCCATTTCCAACCATCAGAGCCGGGCTTAATTACTTGAACTTGGCCATCTTGCAGGGTGTGAGGAATTCCCGGCCCACCGGGCTGAACTCTCGGATCTTCGAAGGGCTTAGAAGACATATAGAGGCTTTTCTTGGTGAGTAAAAAACCTTGGTCATTTACAACCGTGAAGGAAATTACATCCTCCTGTGGAGGCGAATCCATACCATCGGGCTCATTCGGTCCCGGGGAAGGCCTTGCTGGCCGCCATGTTTGACCATAGTCTTTAGAAACTGAGACACCACCATGTCCAGTATCCCAGTTAGGAATCGCTATATACTGTTCAGATGGATGTATATAGGTCTTGGTGAAAATCCGAAAGAACTGAGATGTGATCTGCGAGTGAATTCCTCTCTGGCTGTCGGTATACCAGAGTGCCCCTTCGCAGTCGTATCCGGTCAGTTCGAGAAAACGGTGGTCATCAAAACGATAAACAACCTGTGTGGGTGCCTGTTTAGCCTGACAGCCTAAAACAGTCAATGTCATCAACATGACCGATGATTTTAATAATCCCTTCATTGCTTTATCCCTGTTATTTCATTTGGTAGTCGTTAAGCGGCTTTGGCATATCCCATTGTAAATTTGGAGTTTCTTCATTATGGATCTCGGGATATCTTGCTGGTTTTACTTTGGTACTGTTGTAATACGCATTGACCACACCAAAGTCACCCGTTGGCAAAGTATCATCCGGCTTGTTCATAAAGAATTTTGTATATGCATTATTGAGTTTACCTGTCTGATAGTAGTCTTTAGCAGGACCGAATTTATTCTGAGCGTCTCGCCAGTCTGCTCGATGAAGCAGGTCCATCCAGAACTCTCCCCATTTAAAGTCAAAAGACTTGCATTGCCCTACGGCCAGATCAAAGGCCATGGCGTGAGACGGCGTCAATTTACTCATGACAATTGAGGAGTGCTGGCTATAACCCACCGGGTCAGCTTGCTTCCATTCCTTTTCCAGCTCATCACGCGTTTTCAGCCATGTCAGCTGCAACTCTTTAAAATCTTTCGTGCCGGTGATAATGCCTTTGACCATTGTTTTGCCACGGTCGGCACTTTCTATCGCCAGTTCCTCATTTGATAACACGTGACCCACAGGCCATCGATACTCGTAGTTATTCAAAGCATAGGTTGCCGTTTTCGTCCTGCTGATGGCCCCGGCTTTTGCCGAGTACGATATAGATTGGTCTGGGCCGTCAGGGTCTACGTGGCCTGAATATGGGATATCACAGGTTGCGGGATCCTCGTCAGGATGATTCCCTTCACCCATGAGGGTAAAGGTGAAGGTTTCAGGCAATTCTTCGCCGTTGATAATGACGTCATTAAAGTCATAACTGGCGTTCATGCCCGGGGTGGTTTTGAAATCTCCTTTTTGTGCGGCCGGAAGTTTAAAGGGTTGGCCATCAGGAGCTTTGCCTACCTCACCATGCTGGTAGAAAACTCTCTGGTAGAGATTGGGAATACCCGTCGCGATATCTTTAGGGACCCCACGCCAACCGAATCCTTTGATGTTCTGAAGTGAAACCGTGCCATCAACCGGGCAAAAGTAGTTATAGACTTTGCCATTATTGTTGCGGCTGTAGCGGGGGTCACTCCGCCACTTATTTTTGTCATCCTTTTGCAGGGCGCAGAGTTTTTCCAATGCTTTGATCTCTTCTTCCGAGTGCTGTCCGCCTTTGTATTGGGTTGCCATCAGATTGCAGAAGTTTTTAAAGGTTTTCTGACGAGCCTTATCAGTCTGATGATGCCCCTCCTGAAGGTTTTCACTAAAACGACTTTCGAGTGAATACGGGGAATGATTGAGGATCACGCAGTTAGCGGGCTCCGCACCTTGTTTCTTGACCAGCATATTGGCCAGCATAGTGATAATTGTCCCCTGACTGTGGGCGACAATATTGATCACATCTTGCTGTGTTTCCGCATTGTTTCGGATTTGTAGAATCAAATCTGCCAGCCGTTGGGCTGCAAAGAACTGATAGATTCGGTGCGGGTTATGGAAGATAGGATGGGTGAAATTGCCCCCGTTCATGTATAGCGTGCCAAAGCCGGCGGCGGCAACCACCAGACCGTTAGAACCCGGCCCTAACATATCCGGGATATTGGTGGTGGCATTAGCGAACGTCCCACCGTTTTTGGCAAAATTCACATCAAGGGTATTTTTGAAGCAGTCATTCTGAAATTTAACCGTATTGCTGCCGTCATTACCCATTGCTGCCATTTTTTGTGGGTCATTTTCCTGATACGCGTCATAGGGTAAGTGCGCACCGTTGCTGAGTTTACTGACCTCTTCACGATATCTTTTTTGGTCTGCTTTCCATTCATCATGCGTGACCGGTTTGTAACCCCAATAGAACGGGATCACCGGCGAACGGCCAGGAACTTTAATTTTCTTCTGTGCATCCTCACCTTGCTGCATCAGGAAGTCTTTCCATTCGTGCGGGTATAAATCTGTTCGGTCGAGGCGCTTATTAAGGCCTTCGATGATACCTGTTTCCTGATTCTGGTAGGCCTCCCCTACGTCATTAACACCGTGGATGAGAATAACAATGCAGGGCATCGGACGGGGTACCGCGACATTACAGGTTTGGGCTTCGATGCCGTGAGCCTCGTGGACTGGGACAACGTTGTCAGCGACCACACGCTGGCGGTAAGGGCTGGTTTTAGTATCTGCCATCAGAGAAGTTCCATCTTATAGGTATTCAGGTCCACCGAATCAAACAGGGCTGAGTGCCCTTCGGCATCCGTTACCCCTTCCAGAATTTCGCCCGTTTCGCTCTTCAGGCGGAATTTTTGTTCAGGCAGGCCTTGTTCCGGGTTGTCAGCCGCATGAAGTTTGAATCGGCGTTTAAACGCACCATTTTTGAATGCAGGCACCGTTGTTTTGACACTTTCTGGTCCCTTAAACGCCAGATTAGGGCCTTTAAGGTCAATCCCCGTCGGCGAGAATATCTCCACTGAACCGTCAGCGTTAATGCGGATACCACCACCACCACAGGTCAGTTGGATCCCCTGTTTGGCACTGACGTTGGTTTTTCCATCGGTACTGGTCAGGGTAAAATCCTGATGAGACAACAAGTGCATCCCGCCTTGCTGTGCCTGAGCTACCACATCACCGGCACCGGCGATCATCTGTATGCCGAGTTTTCGGGCGAACAATGAGATTTTATCGCCGACAGCCAACGAGAACTTTTTCAAGACACTGATACTTGCATTACTGCCCGACGTTGCGACCCAATCCTTCCCGGCTGATAATTGAAGGGTCGAGGGAGTTATATGGGCCTGTCCCGCGTCAGAGTAGGCCAACATAGCGGGCCCGGTTAAGTGGTCCAACACCTTCTGTAAACTCTGTTGTGATTGGGTATCTACGGAGCTGGCTCCCGCCGTCGTGGCACATTGTTGCAATGTCTTTGCCAGCGCTAAAGCACCTTCCAGAGAGGCAATGGCAGCGGCCATATCTAATTGTTGCCCCTGAGCCCGGGGTTGTGCTTCGGTAGTCAGCAGGAGCCCTTTTGCCCCACGCAACGATACCCAGTGGTCTGTACGGCCCTCTAACCCTTCGCCGCGCTTCTTGCGTTGGCTATCCACCATATGGCCCGTATTAAGCTGGGATTTGCCATATTCAGTTGATAACTTGATGTGTTCTTGATCCCGTTTGTCCTCGAGTCTGATTTTGTTGAAAGAGGGAGTGCGGATGACGTTGCGGGTATCGTTGTACATCGTAACTAAATCGGGGTGTCGACCATCATGAAGTACGTGGGAGATAAACGGCCTGTCAGGGTCTCCGTACTCAAAGGCAATCGCGACCTCAACGCCTTCAAGCAAAGGAAAATGCATCCCATACGTATCACCCGCGTAAGGTCTTCCTAGCCGGACGAATGCGCTTTCGTAGCCTTTCTTCTTTTCATCTAAATCAAAATCAAATTTAACAATGTAGCGACCCAGCTTATCCGTGCTGGCATAGAGTCCATTTTGCTCTCTGATCGAGACTCTGGCGGGTAATGTCCCCGCAATCACAGGCCCGGGGAGCCGCTGCGGACGGAAACAGTAGTTTTCGCTGTAAGGGATCCCGTGCAAGGTTGCAATAAAGTGCTCTCCCCGACTGCCGCTGACCTCAGTCCGGCAAACAACAAACCCACGTTTGAACCCGTCAGAGACATTTCCCTCAGGATAAAACATCCAGCCGGGAGATAACGACGGGTCGTTTGTTATGGCCGAAAATACGCTCTGGTCGTTAAGCAAATTTTCATGGCGAATACGGGCGTTGAAAGTGGCGCTGTCGCTTTCCCTCGCATAGATATCACCTGTAGAAAGGTGGTTATCGGCATAGTGATATTCACGTCCGGATTTGATGCTATCGGGTATATTGGGCACATGAACTGATTTTTCAGCACTGTGAGTAAACGGGTCACGATAGTTATAATTGCGAGACAACACACTGTCAGGTATGACGAAATAGGATTCCTTCAGTTCTGTCACGTACTCATTGGCACTTGTCATCCCTGAATTGCGGACGTAGGGAATTTTATTTTCACTGAATATATATCGGCTATCTGAGTCGCCAAAGACGGTGATCACTTCTGTGTGAATTTTGGGGTGGTTTTCAAATCGAAACCAAATACCGACTTCAGAAAGAAGGCGGAGGATAAACTGGAGATCCGTTTCCTGCCATTGTATGACCATCTCGCGTGCAGAATAGGCATAGATTAATTTATCAAAGTCAATTTTGTAGCTTTCAATCTCCCGGTGTTCCAGCATGACTTGTTTAACTAAGTCCGGGACCGAAACATTGAGGTAAACGGCAGATTTCTTGGTTTTGTTCAGTAAGGCCAGTTCGTGTTCTAACATGCACTCATATACCGCCTCATCAGGCGAGGAATCGATGCGTGCAAAAGAAGTGATAATGCCGTTTACCTGTTTTAACTGGTCCCATTTCGGGTCCGTATCCCAGGATTTGTGCGGGTTTGGTGCTCTTAGAATAAAACTGGCGTTGCAGTTGAGCATCTCATTGAGTGGGAGATTTTGGCGGGTGCAGCTGAATTTAATGGAGTAACAGTAAGGCTGGCTAAGACATTCAGTAGCAGTAAATGAAATGACATCGGCATCAATATTACTATTGTGCTGGAAAGTGAGTAGGTACCGATTAAGTGTGTCATTCTCCTGAACGGCTTCATGTTGTGCAGGTTTAGGCATAACATCTTCCTTGAAAGTTAAAGTATAAAACCACACAAAGAGTACAACTTTGAAGTGGAGAAATAAATCAGACTTGCAAGTTATAATAGTCTTTACCTGCTCCTGGCCCCTAATAGTAAAGGGCAGCAGTTTATGGTATGAATTATCTGATTAGTCTTTGCACACAGAACAAGAATATTCTTAATACACAGATGTTTCAAAATGTCCCAACCGATTTTAAATTATGACCGTTGCGAATGATTTTAACTGGACCTTAATCAAATCCAGTTAGGCAACAGGCCACAGTTTTAAAAGAAATTTACGAAAAATCTGACACGCACCTGAGTGGCAAAGTAATTTTCACGGTGTGATAAGATCGAAAACAATAGCTAATCTATCGTTCATATGAAATATAAAAATAAATGTATATATAATTGTATTAATATTGAGGTTACCTATCATTCAAAACTATGATATCGACTTTTATTCGTGATATATTTAGCTACTGACCTGCCCCCAGGATGAAATACAACGCTCAGTTAGTAATGTCGGATCCTTCACTCTCATCGGGTTGTACTAATCAACGGGAAGCAGGTCAATTGGACGTCAAACCCATAAATGCGGACAAACTTTGTTTTTGTCTTCCTCTGTCATCAAAATTTGCTGAGTTTAACCACAGATGCATAGCGTGATTGATTACGCCCCATTCACTGTCAATTATCGAATACCAACGGGTATCACGGCTGTGACCTTTTGAAATCTGTTGCTGACGTAACGTCCCTTCGTAGTGAAATCCCAGCCTTTCAGCTGCTTTGATGGCAGCCTCATGCAAACTGTCGCACTTCCAGGCGCATCGCCTGTATTGCAGCGTCCCTAAAACATAATCGAGCAAAAGATAAATCGCTTCCGTGCTGCACAAGGTGCGTTTCATCAAAGGTGACCAATTAATCCAGCCAATTTCTACAGCGCCGTTATCCGGGTCTATGCGCTGCAAAGCAACAAAGCCTACGGCTTTTCCGGTTGTAGCCATGATGACTGCATAAAAGAGTGGATCCTTACTTGCCGCCAATGACGCAATATAATGATCACACTGCCTGATGGTCTGGGGTCTTTTTATATGAAAATAGGTCCAGTCGCGCTCGTCATCAATGCTGTGCCATGCTTCAAAAAGGTCCTGACTATGCTTAATATCAATGGGCTCAAGCAGGCAAGATTTACCTTTGAGGATCACTTTTTGTGGTGCGGATTTTGGTTGCCAGTCGGGCAATGATTTCCCTAATCCCTGACCATAGATGTTTAATTCCGTCATTTTTATTTTACCTGTCGTCGAGATTTAAAATGGAGGTGAAGAACTCATCTCTCTTTCTGTTTTTTGCAGCGGGAAATTATAGATAATGGATGATGTGACTTGATGGAATATAGCCTTAGCCGCGGGTCTGCCGAGTAAATAACCTTGTCCAATATCGCAACCCAGATCCTTGAGTAACTCCAGTTGGTTTGCATATTCAATGCCTTCAGCAGTGACTTTCACGCCGAGCGAACCCGCAAGTGATATAATTGAACGAACAATCTTGTCCTGCTTTTCATTATCACGAAATGTGTCGATGAAACTTTTATCAATTTTAAGTTTATCGAACTGGAAATTACACAACTGTGAAAGGCTGGAATACCCGGTACCAAAATCGTCCAGCGCGATTTTTATTCCTGCGTCCCTCAGTTTTTTCAAGGTATATCTGGCGGCATTAGCATCCTGAAACAGCGCACTTTCTGTAATTTCAATCTCCAGACGATCGGCTGCAAGACCCATCTCGTCCATTATGCTGATGATGCTCGGTGCCAGCAGTTTGTTGCACAATAATATCGGCGAAATATTAAATGAAAGCGTGATTTGGGCAGGCCAGTTCAGTGTCTCAAGACATGCCAGGCGGAACAATTGTTCCGTCAGTTCGGGGATCAGCCCCATATCTTCTGCAAGAGGAATGAACAGGCTGGGTGGCGTAAATTTTCCGGGTGAAACTTCCCAACGGGCAAGCGCTTCAAAACCCACCGTTTTACTGGTTCTCAAATCGACCAATGGCTGGTAGTGAACCGTAAAAGCTTTACTTGCCAGTGCTTTCTTAAAATCGCTCCTGAACAGCGCCGTCGCGAGCAGGTTATCCTGCATCGCCGGGATGAATCCCATTACCTTTTCGCGCCCCGCTTTCTTCGCCATATGTAGCGCACAAGCTGATTGTTGAATAACCTGCCGGAGGTCGTCAGAGTCCTCAGGAAATCGCGAGAATCCCACATTAGCAGCGATGTTAAAGGTGAAACCTTCAATCGGGATTGGGCTGCAAAGACTGCTCACGATTCGCTCGCCAAGCAAAAATAAATCCGTTTTATCTTTGTTTGATTTAAAGGCCAGAAACTCATCTCCTCGTAATTTGAAAACATTATCGGGGAAAATAAAAGAAATTCGCTGGCCTACAATTTTGAATATTTCATTGCGATGTTCATAACCCAATAAGTCGTTGATGTCTTTAAAGCGGTTTATTTCAATACTAAAAGCAGCGTGGTTAGCCAGTTGTTTGTTTTCAGCGTGTCGTGAAAGAAAGGAGTCCAGGAATTTTTGATTGGGTAAGGAAGTGATAACGTCGTGGCTTGAAATCCAGTCTACGGTCTTTTCTGCCTCAATGCGTTTTTTGATTTCTTTAGACATGAAGTTGATACGCATAAGACCATAAATAAACACCACCATGCCAGTGATATTTATAGCGATAAATACCTCGTCGACATTGTATTTCTCATATTCTGAGAAAAAATAAAAGAAACTCTCACTTAGGTTGAACATGACTGAACATAAATAGGCGAACAGAAATATTAATCCTATTAACAAAAACTCTTTTTTTATATGAGTCCTAAGCGTTGACGGCATGACGAACCCTTAATAAAAGACTATTATATTTATAATGATATATATCAATGGTGTACCTCATATTTCGTCTGGCGAGCGGTATATGAGCCATCATTTATCTGATACTAAGTTATCGGCATAACCGGCCTAAAGTTTAGGGTTATTTTTGCTTAATGAGTCGCAAAAAAAACCGATGCTCAATCAGCACCGGTTTCTACAAATTAAATCAACTGAATACTTACGCCAGAATTTCGCGCACGAAGTTTTCGATTTCTTTATTTTGACCGTTTTCGAAGAAGCATTTCTGGAAACGTTCACCGCTCACGGCGGTTTTCACCAGTTCTTTATCGATAGCGCGCAGCGTGTCGAGATAATTTTCTTTCACCACGGCGGCTTTCACCTGATTCAGAATGCCCGCGTTACGAACCTGAGGTTCTTTACGGTCAGCCGGATAACCCTGGCCTTTGACGCCGGTGAAGGCTTTCTCGAAGATGAAACGCACGTTCAGCTCAGCGCCCCAGCCGAAGCCTTTAGCAAATGGCAGAGACAGCGCGTTACCGTTGTTGATCTGCGCGAACAGGAACGCGTCCGCCGGATCGATACAGTAACCGCAGTTCACGCCCGGATGGATATTCAGAGACATCAGCGCGCCCTGCCCGGTGCCGCAGCCTGCAACCACAAAATCAACCGCTTTGGAGTTAAGCAGAATACTGGCCATGATGCCCAGATGGATGTAAGTCAGGTGATGGTCCTGCTCGTCGGACATACCGACGTTATACACCGGATATTCTTTCTCTGAAGCCACGGCGTTCAGCTCTTTCAGGATGATCGCGTTTTTCGCGGCCTGACTGTTTTCCATCATCAATGCAATTTTCATGGGATTTCCTCTTTGGGCAGCGGCGTGAACCGCTGCTGTCTGTGAATGCTATTGGGTAATTTGGGTGGCGGATTAACGCGCCAGCCAGCCGCCGTCGACGGCAATGGTGTAGCCATTAATGTAGTCGGACGCCGGTGAAGCCAGGAATACGACCGGCCCCATGACGTCGGACGGTGTACCCCAGCGTCCGGCCGGAATGCGGCTCAGAATTTCTTCGCTGCGGGCTTCGTCAGCGCGCAGTTGCTGGGTGTTATTGGTCGCCATGTACCCCGGCGCGATGGCGTTCACGTTAATGCCGTGCTTCGCCCATTCGTTCGCCAGAAGACGTGTTACGCCCATCACGGCGCTTTTCGATGCGGTGTAAGAAGGTACGCGGATCCCGCCCTGATAAGACAGCATAGACGCAATATTGATAATTTTGCCGCCGGTACCCTGGGCGATGAACTGTTTCGCGACGCCCTGAGACATAAAGAACACCGATTTGATGTTCAGATTCATGACGTCGTCCCAGTTCTTTTCACTGAATTCGATGGCGTCTTCTCGACGGATAATCCCGGCGTTGTTTACCAGAATATCCAGATGCCCCATTTCCGCGACGGCGCGTTCCAGCAACGCCGGGATCACTTTCGTATCGCTGAGATCGGCCGTCAGGCTCAGAAAACGACGGCCGGTTGCGCCAATGCGTTCGATGGTTTCTGTGGGTTCAACGATGTTAATACCCACAATGTCGCAGCCTGCTTCTGCCAGACCGATCGCCATGCCCTGACCCAGACCGGTATCGCATCCGGTCACCACGGCGACTTTTCCCTTCAGTGAAAAATTATCCAGAATCATGATGTTTCCTTTTTCCATAAAACGGAGGCGAATGCGCTGTTCCGTCACGTAAGACTGAGTCGGGCAACGCCCGGCCACGAACTGATGGAAGGAAGTTTAGCGAGATTTTTCGCGCAACTCAAGAAATTGAAACATCATTTCAATTTAGATGAACTTTGGTGTCGTTTTTTGTTGAGTTGATCACGTCCTGAGCCTCTACCGGAGCTAAACACGGGATTTTTGTTTGATGAATAGGGGGGAATTTGATTTAAGTAAAGGTTGAGCAATACTCATTGACTAGGTGCTGTCTTGGCTTATCTGACTTTTTTCCGGTGGTGTTCATGATTAATCGAAGGGAATTGCTCTCGGGCATCGCCGGGGGGGTTGTTTCAGCCGGCTTAATAAAAGCGGTTGAAATAAGTCACGCTAATATTATTAGCGTGAGTAACATTATGATGCTCAGGAAAATCACTGCCCCTGAAGATCGATTATGCGTGGTGGTTCTGGGGTACCATTTTGCCGGCGATGGTGGCGCTAAATTAGTGTATTGGGATTCTGCCAGCCAAAAACCTGCCAATCAGGGTACGGTTATTTCTGCATTACAGGGTGATAAAGGACGCTGGATACAATTACATGATGGGGTCGTTGATTTTCGGCAGTTCGGTATTTTTAATGGTCAGGATCCCGCAGATCTTGCGCTGGAAGCGATGGTGAATGACCCGCTTATTCATCGTATTGAGGCGCATACTGCGCTGAATTTCTGTTCCCGGCACCGGTTTACCCGTTCTAACCTCACCCTTGATTTCGGTGGACATACGATCACTACGGCGGGTCTGGAACCGCTTACGGAGCCTAAAAATAATTATATATCCGCTATTTTTTCATTCAGGGGGGAGTTTGAGGAACAGACTACTGTGACCGTTTTGAATACTCCCCTTAATTTATTGGCAGAAATATACCCGGTCGGCAATAGCAACCAATTCCCTGTGGGGCAATGGTTTTGCCTGGAATCAGAAAAACTTTCAGGTCAATGGGAGCGAAAAATTCAGCGATTAGTACAGGTGACAGAAGTTATTGATGACAGCCATGTCAGGCTGAATTACCGATGCGGCTGGTCGCTGGATGCCGGAACTTCATTACATTGGCGTAAGGTTATTCCGGTCGAATATGTGACGATTAAAAATATGGCCTTTATTGCTGAAGGGCAACTCCCTGATACCAGTTCCCAGCCGGTGGTATTTGAATATGCGATTTACTGCGATGTATTTAATCTTCATGCACAGGGCACCTTCTGGTCTGTGATTTTCCGCCGCTGGAATACATTCTTTCGCACGGAGCAATGTTCGTTGTCTGATCCGCCGTCAGTGTCCTGGGGTGGTGCCGGGTATCTCACTCAGCAGATTTACTGTCAGTATGGCCACATTGCCAATTGCACGACATCAAACGCCCGTCATCTCAATGACCTGACGGCCAGTTCATCCTGCGTAGTGGTCAATTGTCACAGTAATGGCGACAGCACCGGAGGGTTTGTCACCCATGGTCAGTATGAGCACGATCTGCATTTTTCCGGTAACTCAGGAACGCTGACATTGGCTAATTCAGGAAAAAACTGGGGCCAGTCAGCCGCACGCATTGTAATTAATCAACATTTCTGTTCAGTATTCATTGCGGATACCAAGGTCAGTGATTTAACCCTGACAGATGTGCACATTGAAAGGGATCCTGAACAAGGCAATATCGGTATGCTGCGGCTTAATTGTGATGGTGTCACAGTTCGGGGGTGTACCGTTAACGGCGAACTGACGTTATTCCAACGTAGCAATCGTAGTACCAAGATGAATTTTTTTGAGGGATGTGGTTTTACTTTAGATTCGCGTCACGATTCAACCAACAGTCATTTAGCCGCCGATGATCCTTATATTGCTTCTCACCCTTATCCTGCTTCGCGTAATTCACTGAGCGGTCATTCTGTCATTCATTTTGTACGTTGCTGGTTCAGAGGTACGGATGCGCAAGCATCTCTTTTAATCAAAAATAAAGAGACGTATTTTAATGCCTGTCAGATTGACGATGTTTCACTGGTATTAGCCGCAGAGGATGCCCAGACATTGGTGATTAACGGGGATTCATCCCTGAAGGGCGGCAATTCATCAAGCCCCTTAATTTCGCGTGCCGGTTCACAGGCCGTCACATGGCTTTTAGGGCCGATGCGCAGTGAAGTGAGAGATTCGGAAAGAATGCATATCCATCTGACTGACGGGATTAATTATTATCAGGCAAGAAATGCAAATTTTATTCAGGGAAGGCGACAGTTTTCTACGGAAGCTTTTAATACGCCCTCTTATTTTATTGAACATGACAACATCATGATTAACGTCAAATCGGTTGTGCCAGAAAAGACAGGGCCACATATTATGGTGAGGAATACAGAACTTTGAAAGAGTGAGCTTGCTCATCCGGAGCATACATAAGGTTGATGCTATGAAAGCACTTAATTCAATATCAGCACTCATGCAACAAAAGCCGCGCAAAGGTCTGACGGTTTTCGTCGAAGGTTATTATCAGACTGGCGATGGAGGCGGTGGTCATTATTACTGGGATAACACCAGTACGTTAACAGTGAATAATGGCACCGTGGTGGCATCGGGACACACAAGTCTCGGGCGCTGGTTACTCAATCATCAGGGTGTGGCCGATTTCCGCATTTTTGGCATTATGGACAGCACCCGGCCTGCCGATGACGCGCTCGATGCGCTGGTCAATGACACCGCAATCACTCAGATTTATGCCAGTTCCGCCCTGCTCTTCCAGCGCCGTCATCGCTTCTCACGTTCGGGCATCACCCTTGATTTTCAAAACTTCACCGTCAGCACACAAGGGATCGCCGACGCGCCGGTCAACGATCCTTTTGCTGCGGTAATGTTTTTTCAGGGAAAGACTGCCGGTGCGCCCGTCACTTTCACTCTGACCGATACGCTTGTGGAGCAAACGGATATTTTCCCCGTGAGCGATTCCTCTGTGTTCCACGTGGGTGACTGGTATGCGGTGCAGGTTGCTCCGGTGAGTGGTTCGGCGGCGCGGGAGCTGCAAAAGCTGGTGCAAGTTATCGCGATCCCCGACGGTACGCACATTCAGACTGGCTATTACAACGGCTGGGCATTGCTTGCCGGGCGAGTGATTAGCTGGCAGAAAGTCGAACCTGTCGAATTCGTGAACATCAAAAACATGCAATTCACCGGTGCAGGCAGCGACCCGATTACGGGGAGTCATCCGGTGGCTTTTGAGTATGCGGTCTACGCCAACGTCGCCGGGATCCACTCGACCGGTTCGTTCTGGCCGGTCGTCATGCGCCGATGGAATACGCACTACCTCACGCAACAATGTTCTCTGACCAACCCGCCTGACGTGGCATATGGCGGAGCGGGCTATCTGACGCAGCAAATTTACTGTCTATACGGTCATGTCAGCGACTGCCACGTTTCGAGTGCGCGGCATCTGAACGATTTCACCGCATCCGCGTATTGCCTGGTGGAAAACTGTCATGCAGATGGACAAAGTGCGGAGAAAGGTCCGTTTGTTACCCACGGGCAATTCGAGCATGACCTGACCTATACCGGAAATTCGGGATTAATGACTTTCGCCAACTCAGGCGCGACCTGGGGTGGCAGCGCCAAAAGGATTAACGTCCGCAAGCACGTTTGCCCGTGGTTTGTCGCACGTTCGGGGGTGAGTGACCTGATGCTGGAAGACATGGTGGTTATTAGCAATGCAAATATTCCGCAATCAGGCATGTTGTGGGTTAATGCTGACGGTTTACAGATGACCGGATGTACGGCGGACAAAAAACTGGTGATAAGCCAGGCGTCTCAGCGTTCGGCACGCAAAAACATCATCCGTCAGTGTCAGTTCACACTCATTGACGACGCCGCCCCACTGATACAAAGCAATGTCACGTCATCCGTGACTTTCCGCGATACCATTTTTAACGCATTGAATGGTCATGCCTTTGCCAGCAAAGCGCCGCTGAGGTTTGTAAACTGTGAATTTGAGGGCGGCAGCAGTGACGCATCAGTGGCCGTCGCGTCTTCCACGCTGGATCTTCAGGGAAGCCGGATAAATAAGGTGCCTTTCATTTTGTCAGGTAACGAGCCGAAGCAAATCGACATTCATTTTTCGACTTTGATTCAAAGCTCAGTTGATTTCAGCGCATTGACGCTGCAAACCGCCGGTTCGCTGATGTTCGTTAACAACCGGTTATCTGACACGGCCATTATTGCGCAGCCTGAGACGAGCGGGAATGTTATCTGGCAGCAGAATATGACGCTAACCGCGGCGGCAAGCGTTGAAGACTAAAAAAGCAGGGATAGTGCAGACATCACTGCCCGGCGGGAGCCGGGCCAGCGGTACTTAAATCAGGGAGATGTGCGAAGTTTAGTGCATTGATCCCTGACATTCTGTTTCCATAGTCAGGCCACGGCGCCAGTCACCCGGCGTTTGTCCAAACTGACGCTTGAAGCTGCGGGTGAAGGACTGCTGCGAGTCAAAGCCCAGCGATATCGCAACGCTGACGATAGGTTCGCGGCTGCTGGCCAGCATATCTGCCGATTTCTTCAGCTTTTTTTCACGAATGAATTCGCCCATCGGCAATCCGGTGTGCTCTTTGAACATCCGTTGCAGATACCAGCGCGAATAGCCTGCGCGTTTGGCAACGGTCTTAATATCCAGTCGCTCTTCCAGGTTGTGATCGATCCAGTCAATCAGGTCGTGAATGAAATCCTCGGTTCTCATGGACTCTCTCCTATCTCTTATCAGTTTTCGCCCCCCGAGGGCGTCTTTTTCTAAACTGACTCAGTTTGCGATTAAATGCAAGTTTTACTATTGCATTTAATTCATCGTTACGGGATAGTCACGTTCCCGGAAGTAAACGTTCTGTAAAACAGCACAGAAAGTGTAACAGTATTTCTTGCACTTTAGTAGTCACCTCCTTACAATCCCCCTCGAATCAATTGTATCAAACATTGATACATAATTGTGCTGATGAACAGCACAAGTCCCAAAAAAGTCAGATCAGGCAAAGGACGTTACCCGGAGGACAGACCGGTTGTATTGCCTGACAGCACTTACTCACTGGAAATAAAAATAATGAAAAACCTGCAAAAACCGTTGGTTGTTGCACGCGACCGCCTGCGCGGTACGCCTTTGACGTTGCGTCTTTCAGGGGTTGCGCTGATGGTCGCCCTGCTTGCCGGGTGTGATAACAGCGTGGCGCAAAACGCCGCTCCGCCTGCCCCGCAGGTCAGTGCGGCTGATGTTTTGATCAAACAGATCAGCCAGTGGGATGCCTTTAATGGCCGCGTGGAAGCGGTACAAAGCGTTCAGCTTCGTCCCCGCGTGTCCGGCTATATCGACAAAGTGAATTATCAGGAAGGTCAGGAAGTGAAGAAAGGTCAGGTGCTGTTTACCATTGATGACCGCACTTACCGCGCCGCGCAGGAGCAGGCACAGGCGGAACTGGTGCGTGCGCGCAATCAGGCCAGCCTGACCCGCAGCGAATCCTCCCGTACTGAAAAACTGATCGGCACGCAGGCGGTTTCTACAGAAATTGCCGAGCAGCGTCGTTCCGCTGCTTCTCAGGCGCAGTCCGACGTACTGGCCGCGCAGGCGCAGCTGGATATGGCGCAGCTGAATCTCGATTTTACCCGCGTCACGTCGCCAATTGATGGACGAGCCAGCCGCGCGATGATAACCGTCGGTAATCTGGTTACAGCAGGCGATACCGCCAGCGTGCTGACCACGCTGGTCTCTCTCGACACGGTGTATGTGTATTTTGATGTGGATGAAGGCACTTTCCTGCGTTATCAGGCGATGGCGCGTGACGGCCAGCGCAGCGATACGCCACAGTCCCGCCTGCCGGTTCACGTCGGTCTGGTGGGTGAAAACGGTTATCCGCATCAGGGCGTGGTCGATTTCACCGATAACCAGCTGAATTCTGGCACCGGCACCATTCGTATGCGTGCCGTGCTCGATAACCGCGAACGTACCTTTACACCGGGGCTGTTTGCCCGCGTGCAGTTGCCGGGTAGTGCGCAATTCAACGCCATGCTGGTGGACGACAAAGCCGTGCTGACCGATCAGGATCGTAAGTTTGTTTACGTGGTGGATAAGGATGGCAAAGCGCAACGTCGTGATGTCGAAGTGGGCCGAATGTTCGGCGGCTTACGCATCGTTGAGAAAGGCTTAGAGGCCGGCGACCGCGTCATCATCGACGGCGTTCAGAAAGTCTTTATGCCGGGTATGCCCGTTAACGCCAAAACCGTCAGCATGGCGGCCAACAGCGTGACTCCCACACCTGCCGCCGTTCAATAAAAGAGAATCCTGACACATGGACTTTTCCCGCTTTTTCATCGACCGGCCGATCTTTGCCGCCGTTTTGTCGATTTTGATTTTAGTCACCGGGGCGATTGCCATTCCCCTGCTGCCGGTCAGCGAATACCCGAATGTGGTGCCGCCAAGCGTACAGGTTCGCGCTGAATATCCGGGTGCTAACCCGAAAGTGATTGCTGAAACCGTGGCGACGCCGCTGGAAGAAGCCATCAACGGCGTCGAAAACATGGTGTATATGAAATCCGTGGCCGGTTCCGACGGCGTGCTGGTCACCACTGTCACCTTCCGTCCGGGTACCGATCCGGACCAGGCACAGGTTCAGGTGCAAAACCGTGTGGCGCAGGCGGAAGCGAGGCTACCTGAAGATGTGCGGCGTCAGGGCGTCACTACGCAGAAACAGTCACCAACGTTAACTCTGGTGGTGCATCTGGTATCGCCGAACGGTAAATACGATTCGTTGTATTTGAGTAACTACGCCACGCTGAAAGTGAAAGACGAACTGGCGCGTTTGCCGGGTGTCGGGCAAATTCAGATCTTTGGTGCGGGCGAATATGCCATGCGCGTCTGGCTCGATCCGAACAAAGTGGCGGCGCGTGGGCTGACGGCAAGTGACGTTGTCACTGCAATGCGTGAGCAAAACGTTCAGGTCTCAGCCGGTCAGCTGGGCGCTGAGCCGATGCCTAAAGACAGCGACTATCTGTTGTCCATCAACGCACAGGGACGTCTCAAAAACGAAGAAGAGTTCGGCAATATTATCCTGAAAAGCGGTGATAATGGCGAAATCGTCCGTCTTCGCGACGTTGCGCGTATTGAAATGGGGTCAGGCAGTTATGCCCTGCGCTCGCAGCTGAATAATAAAGATGCGGTCGGCATTGGTATCTTCCAGTCGCCAGGGGCGAACGCGATTGATTTGTCAGACGCCGTGCGTGCCAAAATGACCGAACTCTCAGCCCGTTTCCCGGAAGGTATGACCTGGCGTGCACCGTATGACCCGACGGTCTTCGTGCGTGACTCGATAAGTGCCGTGGTCCATACGCTGCTGGAAGCCGTGGTGCTGGTGGTGCTGGTGGTGATTCTGTTCCTGCAAACCTGGCGTGCGTCGATCATTCCGCTGCTGGCGGTGCCGATTTCGGTTATCGGCACGTTCAGTATTCTGTATCTGCTCGGCTTTTCACTAAACACGCTCAGTCTCTTCGGGCTGGTGCTGGCGATAGGGATTGTGGTCGATGACGCCATTGTCGTGGTGGAAAACGTCGAGCGAAATATCGAGGAAGGCTTAGCGCCACGGGAGGCTGCACATCAGGCGATGCGGGAAGTGTCCGGACCGATCATTGCGATCGCACTGGTGCTGTGTGCGGTGTTTGTGCCGATGGCGTTCCTTTCCGGCGTGACCGGGCAGTTCTATAAACAGTTTGCGGTGACCATTGCGATTTCTACCGTAATTTCAGCGATCAACTCCCTGACGCTCTCCCCTGCGCTGGCGGCGTTGCTGCTGAAACCGCACGGTGCGCCGAAGGATATGCCGTCGCGTCTGATTGACCGTCTGTTCGGCTGGATTTTCCGACCGTTCAACCGCTTCTTCAGCGCCAGCTCGCATCGTTATCAGAACGCAGTCTCGAAAGCGCTCGGGCGTCGTGGCGCTGTATTTGTCGTCTACGTCCTGCTGCTGTGCGGTGCGGCGTTTATGTTCAAAGCGGTGCCGGGCGGCTTTATTCCGACGCAGGATAAGCTGTACCTGATTGCCGGTGTGAAAATGCCGGAAGGTGCTTCGCTGTCGCGCACTGATGCGGTGATCCGCAAAATCAGTGCGCTCGGTCTGAGCACCGACGGCGTGATAGACGCGGTGGCCTTCCCCGGCCTGAATGCGTTGCAGTTTACCAATACCCCAAATACCGGCACGGTGTTCTTCGCGCTGAAACCGCTGGGTGAACGTACCCGCACGGCGGCTGAAATCAACGCTGAAATCAACGCCAAGATCTCGCAGATTCAGGAAGGCTTTGCCTTCTCGATTATGCCGCCGCCGATTCTGGGCTTAGGTCAGGGGTCCGGGTATTCGCTGTATATTCAGGATCGTGCAGGGTTGGGCTACGGTGCGTTACAGACTGCGATTAACACCATGTCCGGTTCGATTATGCAGACGCCGGGGATGGGCTTCCCTATCTCCTCTTATCAGGCTAACGTGCCGCAGCTGGATGCGCACATCGACCGTGATAAGGCCAAGGCGCAGGGCGTGTCGCTGGATGATTTGTTCAGCACGTTACAGGTGTATCTCGGCTCGTCTTATATCAATGACTTCAACCGGTTCGGACGCACCTGGAAGGTAATGGCGCAGGCCGACGGCCAGTTCCGCGACAGCGTGGAGGATATCGCCAATCTGCGTACCCGTAATGACAAAGGTGAAATGGTGCCGATCGGCAGTATGCTGAATATCACCACTACCTACGGACCGGATCCGGTGATCCGCTATAACGGCTACCCGGCGGCGGATTTGATTGGTGACGCTGACCCGCGCGTGCTGTCTTCGACGCAGGCCATGACCGAGCTGACGGCGATGTCGAAAAACCTGCTGCCAAACGGCATGAATATCGAATGGACGGATCTGAGCTATCAGCAATCGACACAAGGTAACGCGGCGCTGATCGTGTTCCCGATGTCGGTCTTACTGGCGTTTCTGGTGTTGGCGGCGCTGTATGAGAGCTGGACGCTGCCGCTGGCGGTTATCCTGATTGTACCGATGACGATGCTTTCCGCGCTGTTTGGCGTATGGCTAACCGGCGGTGACAACAATGTCTTCGTGCAGGTCGGGCTGGTGGTGCTGATGGGGCTGGCTTGTAAGAACGCCATCCTGATTGTCGAGTTCGCCCGTGAACTGGAGATGCAGGGGAAAGGGATTGTGGAGTCGGCGCTTGAGGCTTGTCGCCTGCGTCTGCGCCCTATCGTGATGACGTCGATTGCGTTTATCGCCGGTACAATTCCGTTGATCCTCGGTCACGGCGCTGGCGCTGAAGTGCGCGGCGTGACAGGAATCACCGTGTTTTCCGGGATGCTGGGCGTGACGTTGTTCGGGTTGTTCCTGACTCCGGTGTTTTATGTCGCCTTGCGCAAGCTGGTGACGCGTAAACAACCTGCGCTGGAAAACCAGACCGTCTGAGTGGTGAATGACAGAAAGTAAAAAGCCGGGATATTATCCCGGCTTTTTTACATCTGAACATTGTAGAAATCTCAGGTGTGGAATCTTGAGGGCAGAAATTCTATTTAGAGCAGAGAGAATTGTCTGCGTATTCCGCAGCCAGATCTTTAGTACATTTGTACTTGCCGCCGCGTTCGAACTCGGCCAGCGCATCGGCCACGGTATGACGGCCCAGTACCTGCAATGACGCCTCTTCGGCCTCATTCACAATATTTTTGAAATAAGTACAGGCATTGGCGCTAACGACGCAGCGGGCTGGGACATCAGGACGCGCGGCCCACAGGCGTTTGTCTTCAATCACGGCGCAGTAAATATCGCGCAGCGTGATGTCTTCAGCGGGGCGGCCAAGATGAATTGAGCCGGTACGGCCAAGCGTGGAAACGATGATGCCATGCTGAGTCAGCGGCACCATCAGTTTGCGGATGAAGCTGGAGTTGGCTTCCAGACCCGTAGCTAAGATCGCACTGGTGCAGCGCTGTTCAGCCTTTTGGGACTGAGCGATACAAAACACCATCTGCATGGCTGTCGGAAAGCGATAATCTAACATGTCATTGTCCTGAGAAACCAAGTCTTAGGTTAAGCACCGTATCACAGAGGAATAACCCTGTACGTGAGCTGGTCAATAATATAACAAAGACTGTTGCATTATTGAAGGAGGTCACGAGCCTAACGCACATAAAGTCACGATTTGGGCACAAAAAAACCCATCCGAAGATGGGTTTTCATTGCGCTAATACTCAGACTTTTGGTCAGAAGAATCAGAACTGATATACCAGACCTACTGCTACGATATCATCGGTAGAGATACCGTTGTTT
Organism: Rahnella inusitata; assembly: GCF_018288855.1. Taxonomy (NCBI): domain Bacteria; kingdom Pseudomonadati; phylum Pseudomonadota; class Gammaproteobacteria; order Enterobacterales; family Yersiniaceae; genus Rahnella; species Rahnella inusitata. The sequence continues at coordinate 196,239 of NZ_CP065025.1, forward strand.
TCGTAGAAATTATCGTCGCTATCCAGCAGGTTGATTTTGTAATCAACGTAGGTGGACATATTTTTGTTGAAGTAATAGCTGGTACCAACAGAAACGTATTTAACCAGATCTTTGTCATTATTATCGGAAGAGTTGCTACCATCAGCGGTCAGGTCTTTGCCTTTAGATTGCAGGTAAGACACTTCCGGACGCAGACCAAAATCGAATTGATATTGTGCAGTAACTTCGAAGTTCTGAGTTTTATTTGCAACACCGTTATCACCGTAAAGTGTCATATTGCGCGTTTCAGAATACATGGTCGCCAGATAAACGCCTTCTGAATCGAATTTAGCGCCTACAGTCCAGACGTCGGCTTTATCGCCACCTGCAAAGTTTTCGCCCGCTGCGTTTGTCTGATCGTTTGTACGGTCAGAAGATGCATAAGCTGCACCTGCGCTGATACCCATGCCGAAATCATAAGTGGTAGACAGTGCATAACCGTCGCCATTCTGATGACGAACATCGCGGCCATTATTTGTGCCTTCATTATTATTGTCACCATCATTAGCACCCTGGTATTGGAGTGCAAAGTTCAGGCCTTTTACTTCGCCGAAGAAGTCAGTGTTACGATAAGTTGCAACACCGTTCGTACGGCCCACCATGAAGTTGTCAGCGGTGGTATAAGTATCGCCACCGAACTCTGGCAGCATATCGGTCCAGGCTTCAACGTCGTACACTACGCCGTAGTTACGACCATAATCGAATGAACCGTACTCGCCGAATTTCAGACCTGCGAAGCCCAGACGCGTGGCGTTGCCTGAAGTGCCGTTACCTTCAGTATTGTTGGCCTGAATATTGTATTCCCACTGGCCGTAACCGGTCAGTTGGTCAGTAATTTGAGTTTCACCTTTAAAGCCGACACGAACATAAGTCTGGTCGCCGTCTTTACCTGTGTCATCAGAGAAATAGTGCAGGCCATCTACTTTACCGTACAGGTCAAGTTTGTTGCCGTCTTTGTTATAAATCTCTGCAGAGTGTGCCGCGCCTGCAACTAATAATGCTGGAACAATAAGAGCCAATGCTTTTAATTTCATGACGTCATTCCTTTATCATTTAATTGAATACTTAAATTTATTATATGTACTTTATTTATGAGTCAGTGCTCGCAGTAATACTACCCAACTAGTTCTGTTCTTATGTAGAAAAATATCACGTTTATTTTTATTATTTATTGCTAATTATTTCAATGAGCTATATCTATATTTTCGATGAATGTATATAAATACAAGTATATAAAAACTGTATTTATATATTGCTTTTATCTTGTGGTAATTTAATTGTCGAATTGTGGCATCATCACTGCAGTTCATTTTTCAACCTTCCTTGGTTTTATTATTTCTCATTACAGGTCGCGATCCCCCTGTCTTCGACCTGACAGATTGCCCCGCCTGACTGCGGGGCTTTTTTTTGCATAAAAAAACCCATAACCGGCGAAAGTTATGGGCTCAACAAATGAGAGAGAACTAAGAAATACGACGAGGTCAGAGAGAACGGTTTAACCATCCACAACAAATAAATGTCCACAACAACCTTCATACCGGAAGCTGAAACTGCGTTAACCGCAACGTCAACACCCGTTATTCAGGGTACAACGGCTACTCTCAGGAGAAGAGTTTGCTAAACGCACAGTTCATTCCAGTAACTGATGCGCATTAAACGGGTGTAGCGATCAGGAGCGGCGAAACCACGCGGGATCACTGTTCCCCACATCAATGCCGTAGAGACAGCCCGTGGCCAGAAAGCTTTCCAGCAGACGCGTGGTATCCTGCGTTTTATCTTCAGTGTGCGCGCTCACCTTGCGGCGAGTCAGACGTTGCCAGAACGAGCGAGGCTCAGTAGCAGATACATTCATACGGCCCTCCGGTTAATCACTGTCAGTGCGTTCGACGATCAGCGCAGAAGTTTTCATCTGCTGCTGGAGTGAGCTCAGTTAACCGTTTCTGCGGCACGAATTGAACCAACCATTTTTGCTTTGCAAAGCGATAAATCGACTAAGCCTCGCCTGACCAGATCCCCTGGCAAAATAACTTTGCGCACGCCACGCTGTTTTGATGTCGTGAAGCCGGATCGCCTGCGGTCTGCGCCAGCTTTGCCAGCATGCCGGTGAAACACTGTCCGAGCAGGTCTGCGGAAATATCATCTCGGAACAAGCCATTCTGCTGGCTGTAGGCCAGATTTTCCGCAATCAGTTGCGACAACAACGTTTGGGTTTCACTGCCGTGCGGCGCCTGGAGGAACGCCCGCTGCGTTAGCATTTCGTCTTCGGCAAGGAAATTCAGCAGCTTGCGAAAACTTAGCGCCATGCGATCCAGCACCTGATTTTCGGCCACCTGCGGAGATATTTGTAATGAACGCGTCAGCGCAGTAAGCCGCTCGCGAAATAAAATGAGGCTGTCATCGACCATTGTGTTGCCCTTTTTAGCGTAATCCATCCCCTATTCTACCCGAGTTAACTGCCGCCACGCTTTCAATCTGTACCTCCCTACTTATTCGAACCGATACAGTTAATGACCGTGGCTAACAATTGCACATGCGGGCTCAGGGGCGTAAACCAGTAAGCAGCTCACGTAAATGTACCGGGATGGTATTCCCGTGCGTTGCGCGCAGCACCTGAAGAAGATACCGAATACATAGAGGATGGTTGTATGTCTAAAAATGGAAAAGTGGCTTTAGTGACAGGTGGCGGTCAGGGGATTGGCCGCGCGATTGCACTGCGTCTTGCCAAAGACGGTTTTGCTGTGGCGGTTGTGGATTTTAATCATGAAACGGCGAAGAACGTCGCTGAAGAGATTAATCATGCCGGTGGCCGCGCCATTGCGCAGCTTGCTGACGTATCCAACCGTGATCAGGTTTTTGCTGCGGTAGAAGCGGCAACTAAACAGCTGGGCGGTTTTGACGTGATAGTCAATAACGCCGGCATCGCGCCAACGACGCTGATTGAAGACATCACGCCTGAGATTGTCGATAAAGTGTATAACATCAACGTCAAAGGTGTGATCTGGGGCATTCAGGCCGCGATCAAAGCATTTAAATCGCAGGGTCACGGCGGGAAAATTATTAATGCCTGTTCTCAGGCCGGGCACGTAGGTAATCCGGAACTGGCGATTTACAGCTCGAGTAAATTTGCCGTTCGCGGCCTGACTCAAACTGCAGCTCGCGATTTAGCGCCGCTCGGGATCACCGTGAATGCATACTGTCCGGGGATTGTGAAAACGCCGATGTGGGAAGAGATTGACCGTCAGGTGTCTGCCGCTGCCGGTCAACCGGTGGGTTACGGTACGCAGGAATTTGCCAAAAATATCACCCTGAAACGCCTCTCCGAACCGGAAGATGTCGCTGGCTGCGTGTCTTATCTCGCGGGCCCGGATTCAGATTATATGACCGGGCAGTCATTGCTGATCGACGGTGGTATGGTATTTAATTAATTAACAAGGAAAGTGATTTGACTGACGGCAGCACCGGATAAGGTGTTGCCGTTTGCGTTTAAAGAGGCAGAACGTCAGGCGGTGATATGAATGATTTTCTGTGTCATGCGCAAGGCGGAATCAAACGGTTCGGTCGTCCGTACGATTTTGACCATCACGCTGGCACCTACCCAAAGCTGATACAGACTTTCAGCGACTCTGGCTGGCTCATCGTCGAGAGTCAGTGATCCTTCGGCGATACCCTTTTCTAAAGCCTCTGCCAGTCGACCAATAATTCCCGCGGTGCCGGATTTTAACGTTAAGCGCATGCTGTCCGAAAGATCCGCAACTTCCGCACCCAGTTTCACGGCCAGGCATTTTCCCTGACAATCAGAGAATGACTGAGATTCGCGCCATACTTGCCAATATTTCATCAGTCGCTGCGCCATATTCAAGCCAGGCAGATGGAGCGTGCTGTCGAGTTCAGCCAGATAATCCTCAAAATAGCGCGCCAGAATATCTGCCCCAAAGGCTTCCTTCGAACCGAAGTAATGATAAAAAGATCCCTTAGGCACACCCGCGTCCTTAAGGATTTCATTCAGTCCAACCGCCGAGAAACCTTTGGCAGCCATGATGCGCTGGCCGGTAGCCAAAATGTGGTCGCGGACGTCGTTGCTATGGAGATGCGTTGCAGTAGCCATTGAGTTGATTCACCTGATACAAGACCAGTCGTATAGTAACGAATTCGTGAAACCCTTTCATGTAAAGAATGCAAAGCCGCGGTGACCGAAAGAAAAAAGTCACCGCGAGGGTTGATGGCGTGATTAAGCGAGCTGCCTGATCAGTTGTTCCGCCGTCGCCGCCGAAGAGGTCGGGTTTTGGCCGGTGATCAGCAACCCGTCGGTGACCACATAAGAACTCCAGTCTGCCCCTTTGGAATAAATTCCGCCTTTAGCAATAAGCTCATCTTCGACCAGGAAAGGCACGACGTTAGTCAGACCCACCGCTTCTTCTTCAGTGTTGGTGAAACCGGTGACTTTTTTGCCTTCTACCAGCGGTTTCCCTTCTGGCGTTTTCACATGGCGCAACACGCCCGGTGCATGACAAACCAGCGCTACGTGTTTGTTTGCCGCCAGGAAGGCTTCAATCAGCGCGATTGAATCCTTATCTTCAGCCAGATCCCACAGAGGGCCATGACCGCCAGGATAGAACACGGCGTCGAAGTCGGACTGAGAAATGCTGTCGAGGCGAACCGTTGCGGCAAGTTGGGCCATTGCGTCGGGATCGGCTTCGAAACGGTGCGTCTGCTCGGTCTGGAAATCAGGCTCATTACTTTTTGGATCCAACGGCGGGTTGCCGCCTTTCGGGGAGGCCAGCGTGATGTGTGCTCCGGCATCTTTAAACGCGTAAAACGGTGCAGCCAGTTCTTCCAGCCAGAAACCGGTTTTACGGCCAGTGGTGCCCAGTTGATCGTGTGAGGTCAGAACCATAAGAATTTTCATTTTACATCTCCGCGTGATGAACAGTTATTTTGAATTAGACCGGTCGTCTAATTGCACATCAAAAAAAAGATAAATTTTTTGCTTATGCGATGGGCTGCAAGCGGCATGTCGTTAAGTTAACAATGATTAGACCGGTCGTCTAGTGGTTTTTTAAAATAAATTGATTTTCTTTATAGCGGGGATCCTTTCCCGCTGATGCCAGCAGTAAGAACCGGTGTGTACAGCCCCTGCTGTTCACACCCTGCCCGGTTTTGATGGCGTCGCATTACGACGCCAGCGGGATGTAGTATTCGCAGGTGACGCCGTTCAGTGCAGATTCACGAGAATACTTCTCAAGGTCCGGCTGCATGATAAATTCCAAACCCAGCGTCGGCAGGAATACCGAATACATGTAGAGAATGAAATCGTTCAGGCGGCTGAGATCATACGGATAATTGATTTTCAGATAGCGGCTGGCGGGCACAAAGATGTCGTGACTGTCGCTGATATTGACCTGATGCGCGACCGTGTAATCCATCTGCAAGGCATTTGCCACTTCATCGTTAGTATCCGGACGACAGTCAGACAGCCCCCACACCGGCGCGAGAAGTGATTCCGGTGTGGTCAGATAACGCAGCAGTTCGGCACGGTGAACGTGATTTTTGCTGTTAAACAGCGCTTCAATCGGGTACGTGTGCGTTGTTGTCTGACCTTCAAATGCCATCTCCGGCAATTCAACAATTTCAAATTCCGGCTGCGGGAACTCATCGACCGTTAACGGCGCCGTGATGCCGTTCATTGTCCATGACGCATTACGACGGTACATCCCCGGCGTTTCGGCAAAGTTCTTCTTGAATGAACGCGTAAACGTCTGCTGCGAATCATAGGAATAATACAGTGAGATATCGAGGATCGGCATATTCGTCAGGCGCAACGCGATCGCGGCCATGGTCAGACGGCGGTCCCGGATGTATTTTCCCAGCGCATGACCCGTTTTGCTTTTAAATAATCGCTGAAGATACCACGGGGAATAGCCGGTTTTCTTTGAGGCTTTTTCCATGGTCAGACGATCACTTAAATTGACTTCGATCCAATAGAGTAATTCTTTGATCAAGTCGTCATGAAAATCTGGTTTCTGTTCGCTCTGCAAGATGAACTCCTGGTGCTGCTTTAATGTCACGCGTTCAGTGCGCGACAGATTTTGAAAACACGTTCACAACGATGACGCCGGCGATAATCAGCCCCAGGCCAACTACGGCAGGCGTATCGAGCTTTTGCCCGTAACCAAACCAGCCGATTGCCGAAACAAGGACGATCCCAACGCCCGACCAGATCGCATAAGCGATGCCTGTCGGCAGCGTTTTTAACGTCAGGGACAGTAAAAAGATGGCGATGGCGTACCCCAGCAGCGTGACGACACTTGGCCATAAACGGGTGAACCCTTCAGAACTTTTCAGGCTGCTGGTGGCGATGACTTCAGCCACGATGGCCAGTCCGAGAATTAGGTAGGTTTTAAACATTTACAGTTTCCTTGGGGTAAAGCTCGTTTTGTATCGCGCGTTTGAGATTGTATTCGGCGCAACTGACCGTGAGATTAAGTGTGTCAAGCCGCGACATGGCGTCCATGCTGCTGCTCAGTCCAATGAGCCGCCATGAAATATGTTCAGGCGCTTCCCCGGCGATAAACTCACCGTTCGAACGCCCGTCCTCAATGGCGTCAGAAACCAGCGCATGCCAGTCAGACACCGACAGCGCGAACGCGGTTTTCATCAGCGGTTCCTGTTCGGTCAGTAACATGGCCTCATGCCAGAGCGGAATGGCCATCATCGATTGTTCATCTTGCGGGTCGATCAGTAGTAGGTTCAGGCGTTCCCGTGCGGTTAGCTGCAGGCTTTTCTGCAGAAGCTGAGCTTTGAGGGTTTTCATCACCTGCGCATAAGCCTGTGCGCGCAATTCGGCGGCACTGGAAAAGTGATGATGAACCTGTCCCGTTGCGACGCCTGCTTCCTGAGCCACGCGGCGAACTGTCGTGGCAGCTAACCCTTCGCGGCGGGCGATGTGCGCCGCGGCTTCCAGCAATGAAGCTCGGCGATCTTTTTTACACAGATAGGCCAAAGAAAAACCCGATATGAAGAACTCACAGCGGACGATAATGCCAAGAGTTGAACGGATGTTCAAGTTTTTTGAGAACGTTCGTTCACCTATGAATTTATACAGGTAAACAGAGGGAATGTAGTTGCAATTTAAGCTAAAAAAGTACCCGTCATAACCGACGGGTACCTTGAGAAGTAAAATAAATTATTGCGTTACGCATTCGAAACTGCTCGCCACGCGGGTATCACCCTGCCCTTTGTACTTCGGGAACAAAGGATAATCGCACAGCGGCATTTCGCGCCCGGCGGTGGCTTTATTGGTGTCGATCATGACTTGCTGGCCAGGGTCGATGCCGTGATCTACCCACTTATCCAGCGTCCCGAGCGAATCCCAGCTAAGACGGAATGGCCCGCTGTAGTGCGTAAATCCCGGAGCAAGATAAAACCGCGCAAACTGGCGCAGCGTTTTTTCACCAAACTGTGTCTTAAGTCTGTCGTAATACGCGACGGTATTTCCCGGCGGCACGGCCATGTCAGCAGTGCCGTGCATCATGAGCAGTTTGCCGCCATGCTGCACAAAAGCGCGAATATCAGCATCGTTGTTATCAACCTGAGAAGCCAGTTCCTGCAAGCGCGCCTGGTGCGTGGCCGGGTCGAAGGTCAGGGAATCGAAGTCCGGCGACCGCATCACTTCATAACGTACCGCCTGATCGCCCATCATGTACGGAAACGAGATGATCAGATTGGAGGCTTCCGGATTGGGTTTATCCGCCCCGGAACCAAACACGCTGACTATCGAGGCAGCGTCTGCGCCCTGTAAAATCGGCCAGGGCGCGAAGCGGTCGCCTGTCGGCAGAGTGACGCCCAACGACACCGGTTTGCTGAGCATCTTTACCAGCGACATTTGCTTATCTGAAAGGCACCCTGCGCCGTCATCTTTCCCGTCCTTGCAACGCAAATGGGCCAGTGTAAAGGTCGCGTCGCAGGCTTTGACGTTCGCCACGATGCCATCGCTCAGGCCGTCAAGTTTGTCGCATGCGCCCATCACAGCGTTGGCGATAAGTGCAGATTTCGCCGGAGAAATCCACGCGCCGGGCGTGTTGTAAACTGCCTGGCCGATGCGGATCCCTGCCATATGTAACTCGACGACGTTGTAGACCGGGTGGATGGCAATTGCGCCATCGTAGTCCAGCGGAAAGCGTTGAATGGCGGCGAGCGCCTCGTGGCCGCCCTGCGAGTTACCCTGAAAATACATGCGTGAAGGCTTGCGGCCGTAAGCTTGCTGAATCAGCGCAATCGCAACGTCATGGGTTTTCTTGATCTGCGCACCGGCGAAGTTTTCCCAGGCTTCATCATTGAGGGTAAAGGACGCATCGGAGACGCCACCCTGATGGCCGGAGTCGCTGCCAAAGGTGGCGTAACCCTGCTTCAGTGCGCCGGGCGTTGCTGCGGGAGCCAGCCGTGCGGTGTCAGCGCCTTTAATCGCGCCGTCAAAACCGCTCCCGCCGAGCTGCAACGCTTTACCATTCCAGAGGAGCGGCAAATACAGCTGAAACTCAATATTGGGGGCTTTCAGATTGACCGGTTTGATCTGACCTTCCAGCTTACAGTGCGGTTCGTTGGGCTGACCGGCCATCGCCACGGCAGTTATCACCGCGCCGCGCGTCGGTAATCCAATGCTGGCGGCATCAACGTGCGCAGTTTTTAGACCGACGCACTGCGCCTGGGTGAATGCTTTTGGGGGAGCGGCGGTGGCGGCACTACACATCAGCAGTAAGAAGCAGGTCAAAAGAGGAGATTTCATCAGACAGCGTTCATTTCATCGAAGTTAATGCGGCAGTTTGTCACTAAACGTGGTGTGAAAAAAGCCCTGTATCTCTACAGGGCTTCGCGGTGTTGAATTATCAGAACGTCCAGCGAACGCCGCCGGTATAGCCCCAGCCTTTTGCGCCGTTACTGTTGATCTGTTTACGGTAGTCCACTTCAGCATACAACGACACATCATTTTTAAAGGTGATGGTGCCGCCGCCGCCCAGTTCGCCCATCTGACCGAACTTCCCGCTGGCGAAGGTCTGACTGATGTCTGCGTTTTGCGCTCCGATGGTGGTTTTCGCTTCGCCGCCCCAGCCACGGTAATAGTTGGCGCGCAGGTAAGGCGTATATTGCCGCCCTGTTTCGTCAATCCATGTGCGATCGGCGCGCAGCCCTGCACGGCCAATGGTCTGGCTGTAATCCTGATAATCCACCGTGGTGCTGTCTTTGTCGGTGAAGTTATCCATATTGATGCGCGTATACATCAGCTGTGCCTGTGGCTCGAGTTTCACACCGTTGTCGAACAGGAACGGATATCCCGATTCCAGTGATGCGCTCCAGCTTTTTGCCTTCGGCGAGCCAACCTCCTGTTGACGTGGAATGTCAGTCTGGCCGCGATGATTATCAAACGACAACACGCCGTCCATGTAGAATCCGTTCTGTCGCTGCCAGGTCAGATACAGCGCGATGCTGTCGCTGTCGAAGGTCGTGCTGCTGAATCCGTCTGCTGCTTTTGGCCGCATCCGGCTGTTACCGTGAGTGTAAGCCAGCCCGCCGCGCAGGCTATCTTTGTCACCGTCGAGCCGCAATACGTTTCCGCCCACCTGCACTGCGCTGTAATCCATATCGAAATCATAGCCAAACTGCTTGAAGCTGACGTTGGATTTGTAGGTCATGTTCGAGCCGATGTAGCGCAGGAACATCTCACCGCCGGTGCCGTCAGGACGGCTTTGCTCGTGCCGCAGTTCGCCGAGGCGTTTATGCAAATCATCGATAATCGACGCGTTGTAATAGGCCAGCGCCACCGGCGCGGAGATATAGGACGGCACCTGCGGCGTGACGGCCGGACGCCCCGGCGCGCAATTATCGATACCGTTCACCACGCAACCGTCATCCGGCGGATTCGTCAGCGGCCTGCTGGTGGTATCAACCGGTGTGGACGGATCTTCCGGCGTGCCCGGATTGGTCGGCGTGACCGCAGCGGGCTGGATTCTGCGATTACAGTCGTCCCCCTGACAAACATAGGCATTGCCGATGCGATAATCCCAGAACGTGTTATTGATCCCGCCTGCGACTTCGCGCTGATTGGCATCACTGGCACCCGGCGCGAAGCTGTACAGATCATAACGCCACGGCCCGGCGGCCAGATAGCCGCCCTTAAGCGCAAAGCTGCCTGCGCTGGCGTTTCCGCCAACCTGCACCAGTGAAATCCCTTCATAAGCATCCATCGTCGAAGAGTGATTGAGGTCGGTGAGTTTGCCCGTGCTGACGTCCGCCGCAGTCAGGTCGAGCAGTGTCGTCCCGCTGCTGGCGTTGCCGGTAATTCTCAGTGAATCGGTGAACTGATTGCTCAGCACGCCGCCTTCGTTGAGATTAGTGATCATTTTTACTGTCCCGCCATCCGACACCAAATCACCATTGATGGTCAGTGAGTTGCCCGGCGATCCGCTGCCGTTGGTCAGATCGATAAGACCGGCGTTAGTCACAATCGCCGAGTTTACTTCGCCGCCGGAAATCGTCGGATTAACGCCGTTACCGGCAAACAGCGTCGAGGTGCTGTCGATATTGACGTTGCTGTGCGCGAGTTTGAGATCGCCGGTCAGCTCCCACTGCGTGCCATCGACAAAGTTGATCACGTTCCAGCCGTTACCCAGATTAACGCCACGGGTGAGATCATCGGTATCAAAGGTGCCGCCGCGCGAGACAATCTGCGAGAAACTGACCTGGTTATCCTCACCAATTCCGCTGGTAATGTGGCGGGTCTGTGACAAATCAACATTATTGATATATGCCCGGTTAGCATTGCCAGCGCCGAGCGACAGGCTACCGTCGAGTGTGCCGCCGTTCCAGGTAATGGTGTCATCACCTGCACCGGTATTGATATCACCGAACACGTTTCCGGAGGTCAGCAGAACATCATCATTGCCTGCGCTGCCGGAAACCGCCACTGCACTGGCAGAAGACGGCGTAATGATGCCCCGGTTTTCAAACCGTGCTGTGCTGCCGTTACTGAGATCCACCACCGGCGCGGAGAGGCTGGCGGAGGTCAGCACGCCAGTATTGAGCACCGTGCCTGCCGTGCCCGCCACCAGCGCTGAGCCTCCCGCCGTATCGGTGACATTTACCGTAGCAGACGTGACAATGTCACCGGTGGTATTGGCATTGATCCCAGTTCCGCCTGCGCCGGTAACATTGAAGACATAGCCTTCGCCCAGTGTCAGCGCGCCGGAGGTGGTGCTGAGATCGGCATTGGTGAAGTTGAACGCCGTACCACTTCCGTTGACGTTGACGCGCAGCGTCGACGCCGGATCAAACGACGTGGCAGTTCTGATGCCGTTACCGTTGGTGACATTGATAGTGGTGTTTTGCAGCGTCACATTGCCGGTTTCCGTTCGATTCTCAATGCCACTGCCCGTGCCGTTGATGTTCAGCGTGGTGTTATTGAGAGAAAGACCCGCCGCGCCGGTATCGAGCAACACGCCGTGAGCAGTGCCGCTGGTCGTGATGTTATTTCCTGTTCCGGTAAGCACCAGCTGCGTGCCGTCAGAGAGACGCACACCGGCGATGCCATTATCGACCGTGATATCACCGGCGCGGGCAACCGACGTGCCGCCCCCGCTGGCATCAATCCCCGTACCTTGTGAAACATGTAGCGTGCCGTTGTTGCTGAAAGTACTGCCTGACGACAGGCGTGCAGCGGTGCTGCCAATACCTGATAAATCCACGCGGGCGTTATTTATCGCGATGCCGTTTTGCGTTGCGCTTATGCCTGTACTGGTAGCCCCGCTAAGGATCAGTGCTGAATTATTTGTCGCGATGCCGTTTTGTGTGGCACTTAAACCAGTGCTGTCGGCGCCGGTCAGCGTGATCTGGTTATTACTGGTGACCGTTCCGCCCAATTGAGAGGTCATGCCGCTGCTGCCTGCTCCGCTCAGGGCTATCACACCGTTGTTGATCACGTTGGCCAGATTGGTGGCCATGTACCCCATAGCGCCGGATGCACTGGAAATCAGTGAGGCCGCACTGGTCAGCGTTGTACTGGCGTCAGGAGCGCCGGTGGCGGTGCCGTCAAGCTGATGTTTCTGCCCGTCAGCGACGCCGCCAATACTGTTTGTTCCGCTAAGTGTTAATGAACTGGCCGTATCCAGATTCCCCTGTGCGCCACCTTCCACGGTCACTGCCCGTGCGCCGGTACCGCTGGCAATGAGTCGGGTCCCGTTGGTATTAATCCGCGCATTTGGCCCCGTGCTGACCAGTGCCATGCTGTCGGTGCCGGATGCGGTTAAAGAAGAGCCGCTTCCAAGTGTCAGGGTGGCGCCGTCGGCAATGCGATACAGCGTGGAACGGTCGGTGTCGACATTCAGAACGCTGGTGGCGCTGTTAATAGTCGACCCCGCGCCGCTCGCACGGTAAGCAATCTGATCGGTATTGTTGAAAGTTGGCGTAGCGGTGCTGGCGATATTGACCGTCGCACCATCGATGGCTTCCGCGCCCAGCGCGCCAACGCCATTGAGATTAATCAGCGAGCCATTACTCAGCGTCGCTACAGCTTTTGCCCCGCTGGCAGTAACGCCACGGGTACGGCTGGCGATGCTGCCACCGTTTGCATCAATCGTTCCGCTGGTCGTTGCCGTCGTGGTCAGGCCGCTGGTGCCGCTGTTAACCATTATTCCTGCGCCGCCGTCGTTGACGCTGATATTACCGGTATTGATGCCAGTCGCACCGGTTTCGACCCGCAAGCCGGTCGCACCTGCGCCGGTAAAGGTGATATCGCCGGAATTAGTGAGCGTGGCGCGGTTACGGGCGATGTAGCCAGTCAGCCCGTTCTGTGCGGAAGTGAGAACAGCTGCCGAAGTTAGCGCAGTGCTTTGCACCGGTGACCCGGTATTGGTGCCCGCCAGCGTATGCCGCTGACCGTCAGCGATTGCGGCGACCGCGTTGGTGCCGGAAAGATTAAACGTGGTGTCGGTGTCGATACTGCCGGTGGCACCGCCTTCGATCACCATCCCGGTCGCGCCGTTGCCGGAAACTTCAAAGGTCGCATTCTTACTGGAAATGACCGTGCCGCCGGTGCCGGTGCCCAGCACGCCGACGGAATTCGCGCCGGATGACGTCAGGGTCAGGTTGGTGCCGTCAAAATCAGCGCCCTGTTCGAGACGGAACATGGTCGAACCGGTGGTCGTCACATCAAATGCGTTATTACCAATACTGTTGATTTTTGCATTCGGGCCGAAAGCAAAGAAGCCAATCTGATTACTGCCTTCGCTAAACGTAGGAATGGCGGTTGAAGCGACATCCACCGTGGCGTTACCGCGTGCATGAACACCAATTGCCCCGTTGCCGGTGAGATTGACCGGGCCATCCACGCTGGCCGAGGCCGTGCCGCCGGTGCCCTGACCTTCTACCCACACGCCGTAATTGCGCGTGCCGCTGGCCGGATCCGAACCGCCTGCGACGTTAATCGTGCCGGTGGACGTCGCGGAGGCGGTATTTCCCTGCGTAGCCACCACTTTGACGCCGGTGGCGTTAACACCGGTCAGGTTGATGATGCCTGCATTATTAATATTTCCGCTGGCATTCAGTACTGACATCGCGATATTTTCGCGAGGAATGGCGGTTGCCTTGCCGGTTACATCGATATTACCGTTATTGAGCATGGTGATGCCGGTGCCTCCACTGGCCAGCATCCCCGCACCATTTTGAATTCTCGAACCCAGCACGATGCTGCCATTATTAATTGCGCTGCCGCCGCTGGTGACCTGCACACCCGCCGTTGTTCCACTCTGATTTACAGCGGTATCCGCGGTGCTGTCGGTCAGACTGTTTTGCGGGCCACGCCCGAGATAAATCATGCCGCCCGCGTTGTTGATAAACGAGGCTGTCGCATCCCCCACCAGCACGCCGCTGGTGCTTCCCGTCGCGCTCGAACCATTCACCCCGACGTTAATATTGCCGCTGTTGGTTGCCGCTGAACCTGCACCAAGATTGACCGCCGCGGTCGTGCCGCCGGTGGTGGCGAAGTTGACGATACCGTTGTTATCGAAGGTACTGCCGTTTTGTACCTGAACGCCGTTCGAACCAAAACCGGCAGAACCGACGCCGGTACCGTCGACGCGGTTAATAAATCCGCCGTTGATGACACCGTTGTTCGTCGCGCTGCTGGCATCAAGATATACGGCTGAGCCTTCAGAACCCAACGAACCAGAGCTGCTGACTTTGCCGTTTACCGTCACTTCTGCGCCATTACTCCCGCGGATGGCACCGCCATTTGCGCCGATGACTTCAAGCGTTTTCCCCGCCGCGACGTTTACTTTTGCATTGGCGCCGGTGGCGTTAATCACAATGCGATTGCCGATGGATTGAGCCACATCGTCAGTCGGATCATCAGCGGAAATCAGGTAATCGACGGTGTTAGTGCTGCGGATAAACGCTTTGTTGAAGTTAGACAGATAAGTACTTTTATCCAGATTTCCGGATTTGAGCTGTGTGATCAGCCAGTCGTTGTAGGTTTTCAGGCCTGCTGCATTGGTCACGTTAAAGCTGTTGGTTGCGCCATCTACGGTCTGAACGGTGAACGCGCCGTTATAGGTCATCAGGTTTTGTACGGAAAGCTGGCGGGGAACGGTCGGGTCAGCAGCGGTACCGGTGAAGGTAATGCGGTTATTGGAATTCCAGTTCAGGGTGGAATCTGCACCGCTGGTGCCATCGACATTAAATAAGGTGCTCTGCTTGGCCGCCATTGTCCAGGCATTGGTGGCCGCATTTGCCGCTGAAGTCGTCTTTCCAATATTCACGTTTAACGTACCGCCGGTATTCACATCAGCAATACGGGTATTGATGTATTGATTGTCCTGCACGTTCACAACGTCGGCGACCGATGTACTCGCATCGATGGGTGCCAGTGCCACAAGACTGGCCGGGTTATAAACCTGAAAAGTGGTATTCCCGCCAGTCGTCGGATCCGGAATGGTGATACCAAAGTTCGCAGGTCCGATATCCAGACGGTTCGCACCGAGCACGCCGTGATCGTTAACAATTCGGTTGAGGCCTTGCAATGCACCGAGTGTGGTATTCACCGAGCCATCAACACCGGGCGCGAATTGCTGATTCCCTGTGAGCTCAGTGACCGCACCACCCGTTACCAAAAGATTACCGTTTAACTGGTCATTATCGACTGGATTAAAAGCCTGCAAGGTCACGGCATAAAGCGGGCTGAAAAATAAAGACACTGTTGGAGAACCGATCACGGCAAGGACGGCAATGGCTACTTTGGATAAGGGCAATCGGGTATGCATAAATTCCTCTGAATGGGATAAAGGCCTGGCTGTCGGAAACTCCGTCTCCCCTGTCACCAATTAAAGCCAGTTAATCAAAATGATAAAATTAAAAGCCATCCTCAGAGATAATGCACATAGCCTGCTAAATGTACAATTTGAGTTAATTTTATGTATAGATTAAGTAAGAACTTTGTGCAAAAAATACGATGATTTAAGTAAAATTAATCATTGATAATGAGAGCTTTTCTTATCTTTGATGCTAATCCCTGTCATGAAATCCATTCTGAACATGAGCCTGATGACTTCTCTCTGTGGTTTCTTTCATTCATCTAAAAACCGAATATCGCGAAATAATGTCATTGTGGTGGCGAGCCGACTGATAAATAAGTGATACCAAAGTCGGGTAGTTATTAAAGGTTATTTAGTTACAACATTCTATTGGCATCATTAACAAACAGGACCGAGAACACCTTAACTATCATGAATGACTTCGTCTTTCAGGTTAATGAGGGGGCAAAAAAAAACGGCCACATTTGCGGCCATTTTAGTGTTGAGTTACTGCTTCGGCTTACTACAAGATTTAGCGCTTACGCCAGAGTGTCAGTTCTGCAACAGTATGCTGGAATTTACGGGCAGTCTCCCTGATAACAAACGGCACATTTTGAGGCCCCTGTACTTCCTCAAATTCGGCGGCCAGTATGCGTCGCAATGCCTGATGCGTGGTCACCGCTTCGCCATTTTCACGAAATCCACCGAGCCAGTTTTGCTTCGGCGTGTAATCTTCCTGCCAGGTATAAGGCGATGACAGCATCAGCAAACCGCCAGAACGAATCATTGGGGCAATATCTTTCAGGAAGCACGCCGGTTCCCGCAAGCGATCCAGCAGATTAGCGGCAAGAACAAGATCGTACAATTCGGCCTGCGGTTTGAGGTTACAGGCATCGCCTTGTACGAAGCTCACGCGTCCGGTTTCCCGTTCAGTGATATTGGATTCTGCCAGCACCGCCTGACAATAATCCACCAGTTCGCCCTCTTCCGGGATCACATAACGGCAGGCTTCACCACGCGCGAGTGCCAGAGCGACATCGATAAAGCGGGCGGAATAATCCATCCCGACGACCGTATCGAAATGCCGTGCCAGTTCAAAACTGGCTCGGCCAGTAGCACAACCAATATCCAGCGCTCTCGTGCGCGAAGATACGTGTTTTATCGCGATATCAACCAGTTGCGTTGCATAGTTTGGTACATCAAAATGGCGTGGGCCATACTGGAAATCGAGGTACTGCGCGACCAGTCCGTCTGTTTCATACGGATTTACTGTCTGAACTTCCTGATGACTGGACACCACATAGCGGAAGCCAGCGTGCTGGAAGAAGTGACGGCGGAAAGCATAACGTGCAGATTTCAGCGCTTCATTGCCGGTCGAAATCCAGCTGCCGCCTTTGATCATCGAATGTTTCCCATCGAAGGTCGGCGTTGAGAAATCGTCATATAATGGATGAACGCGGAAACCGTTATAACCCCCGATTGGCGTGGATGACCACTGCCACACGTTCCCCACTACATCGTAAAAATCGCCCTGCGCAAAGTGATCGACCGGGCACGAAGAAGCCCAGTATTCCAGATTGATATTGCCCGGCGCCTTTTCCCAGTCAGGCTGATCGCCCGGCACCTGTTGACGCAGAATCATCCATTCAGCCTCTGTCGGCAACTGCACGGATTCACCGGTCTGCGCTGCTTTCCAGCGACAGAACGCCGCGGCTTCCAGCTGATTAACTTCCGCTGGCCAGTCCCAGGGCATCGGCACTTCTTCTGTCATCAGCCGGAGTTTCAGTTGCTCAGGCTCGCGCACCGAACCGACCCAAAATGTCGGCATTTCTGCCTGAGTAAAATCACGCCAGCCTGCCCCTTCGTCATCCCACCATTGCGTATCCTGGTATCCCCCGGCAAGCATGAAAGTATAAAACTCAGCATTGCTCACCAGCATCTTGCTGGCGCTAAATCCCTGAATTTTATGATCAGATGATCCGTATTCATTATCCCAGCCATAGGTATCATCAACTTTGCCGAGAGTGACAACGTCACCTTTGACTGCCACCATCTGGTTCTCAGGCACGGTTTTGCGGTCAGTTCTTGCTTCTTTGCACGCGGGCCAGTGTGGCTGAGTTTTTACCCATTCTACTGGCAACTGGCGGATCAGCACGCTAGAGGTTTCCAGATGGATACGTTCATGTTCGATGCCCATCAGAATCACCCACGCCGGACTGTTCCAGTCGATCGGCAAACTCAGCGGCATGGTGTCAATAATGCCTGTCACTTCCTCGCGCACCCTCTTACGATATTCACGCAAGTTCGCCACGGACGGCCAGTTGTAGTTTTGATCGTCGAGATCGTCCCAGCTCATTTCATCCACGCCAATCGCCAGCATCGATTCAATTTGTGAATCGATGCGCTGCGGCAATTGCCCCGCGGCCATCAATTTATTAATAAAGAACGTGGCGGTGTGGCCAAAATAGAAAATCAGCGGATGACGCAGGGTAATCGCTTTGTTGTAATACGCCCTTTCATCAGCCAGGCAGTCAAACAGGCTTTCGTATAATTCCCAGGTCTGAATAAAGTATTTACGAATTTCATGACGTTTTTGCTCCGCCGTCCCGGTGCTCAGCAGGAGTGTTTTTGTCGCTTCTGGCAGCCCGATAGCGTGCGGTTGTTGTGGATGCATCATTTATTCCTCAGTCTTCTGGCATTGCCAAATCAATCTACAAGTGTAGCAGCTCAGATCCGCTGTCCCGTCGATGCGCAACCTTACCGCGTGTTGGTTATTATTCTTGGACATTCTTTCAACAGTGTGAAAAAAACGTTATGGCGTTAAAAGCGGTTAATTCTCCATATACAGCAGCGATATTTCAGGAATCTGCAAGAACTCGCCTTCATACTTATGCCGTAATGATAAATAATCTGGCGCATTAATGATGCCCTCAATATTGTCAGAAAATGCGTCGAGCGCCTGTTTCATCTGCGGTAAATAGTCATGGGTGTCATAAACGCGGTCGATCCCCTCCAGCGAGTGATTCATGATTTTGCGCGCGACATCGTTGGAAACATCCAATGCGGAAAGTTTTGACCGGGCGGTCCGGCGAAGATCCCTTGTGGTAAAAGGCGCGATACCCAGCCCGCGTTCAGCGCGCAGCATTCTGCGAATCACCTGAGTAATGGCCCCGCGAGATAACGGTTTTTGATCATCTTTCGGCGACGGCACGAGCCATGGCGTCTCCTTCGGACTGGCGGCGATAAGCTTATCGATGCAAATCCGCATCAACGGCGTCAGCGGCAGACTGTGATCACGGGCCGACTTGTTGCGTGTCCCCTGTCGCCAGACATTAATCCGCAAATGAAACTCATCTTTACGCGCACGAACCACTTCGTCCGGCCGACGCGCGGTAAGTAAACAGAGTCGCAGCGCCCAGCGACATTGCTCTGAAATATCCCACAGATCTAATCCGTGCCAGAAAATCCAGATTTCAGCATCGGTTAATGTCCGTTCGCGTGGCGGTGTATTTCGCCCGCCGACGTCCCGACGTTTCATCGCGCCGAGCGGCGAATAAGGCAGATAACCCTGGGTTTCGGCCCAACTAAAAAATTGCTTACACAATGCAAACACCCTTTTCGCCTCGGAGATTTTCCCATCGGCCAGCAGCACGTTGAACAAACGGTTCAGCCGCAGGCGGGTGATTTTATTCAGCGGGACGTCGCCTATCACCGGCAGCACATGTTTCATGATCGACGAAACGGCAATTTCAGGGCGCCGGCGGGTGAGGAGTAATGAAAGCCGGATCCACACTTTGATTACCTGACCGACGGTCGCATTTCCCTCTTCATCGAAGTCATCCAGTTTTGCCAGTGGCGTGGCTTTGATTTGCTGAAGATAGGCCAGCACATGACGCCCCACATTTTCAGAGGCGAAGTCAGTATCGGTATCAGAGAGAGGGTCATTCATCAGCGATGTTTCACAGGAAAATCATGGGCGGCAGTTATAACAAGCCTGATGATCATAGGCAAAAGGTTTATGACTCCAGACCTATTAAGTCTGGAGTCACAATGACAACGAAGCATGAAAAATAAGGGACTTAGCACGGGAATTATGAACACCTGTATCGTCGAAAATATGCACAGATTTGTTATCTGATGCTCTTTTATCTCAACATCAGTGTGACATCCCTAAAGAAAATTTCTCTGAGGCCGACAACCTGATAGTTAAGGAACAGTTATCTATTTCAATCGCAGCCTGACAAGGGAATAAGTCACCATGCGCAATAACCAGCCTGTATCTCAGCAGGAATATCAGTATCCCGACGATGCCACATTAATGTCGACGACGGACGCCAGCAGCCAGATAACTTACGCCAACGATGCGTTTATTGACGTCAGCGGTTTTGCCAGCGAAGACATCATCGGCCAGCCGCATAATATTGTTCGTCATCCCGATATGCCGCCTCAGGCATTCAAAGATATGTGGTCGACGCTGCAACAAGGTTTTCCGTGGACGGCGCTGGTGAAAAATCGCCGACGTAACGGCGATCATTACTGGGTGCGCGCCAACGTGGTGCCGATCATTCGCGGCGGCCAGACCCGCGGTTATCTTTCGGTACGGACAAAACCGACCGCGGCGGAAATCACCGGGGCTCAGTCGCTGTACGATAAAATGAATCGCGGTGAACTCAACAACCGCAGACTGCATAAAGGTTTACTGATCCGCACCGGCGTCACCCGCGGGCTCTCCGTACTGAAAACACTTTCCGTTCGCTGGAGGATCCGCAGCGGATTACTCGCACTTCTTTTGATCAATTCCGTCATGGTATCGATGCTCTCCGCACTGACCGCGTCACAAATGATTTCCGTTCTGGCATTTAACGCGTTGGTAATCTTCTTTCTTGGCCTGTGGCTCGAATGGCAAATTACCCGACCGCTCGAACAACTGTGCAAACAGACTCTGCAGGTTGCGAGCGGTGCCAGCCATACGATCGCGCCAATGGAGCGGACGGATGAAATTGGTATGACGCTGCGGTCAGTCGGGCAACTTGGTCTTATTTGCCGGTGGATGGTGGACGATATTCACAGTCAGGCGCAGAAAGTGAAAATCGCCAGTGAGTCTCTGGCGCAGGGAAATGATTCCCTCAGTCAGCGGACCGAACAGACGGCAGCCAACGTTGGCGAAACCGCTGCCGCAATGAATGAAATGAGTGCAACCGTACAAAGCAACACGCAAACCGCCGCCGAGGCCGATAAGTTATCGCTCGATGCCAGTCAGGCAGCAGAAAAAGGCAGCAGCGCGATGCAAGCCGTTGTCGGCACGATGCAGGAAATTACTGCCAGTTCTGAGCAAATCGCATCAATTACGAATGTGATAGATAGCATCGCGTTCCAGACCAACATTCTTGCACTGAACGCCGCCGTCGAAGCGGCGCGTGCGGGTGAACAGGGTAAAGGATTTGCCGTCGTCGCCGGAGAAGTGCGTAGTCTGGCGCAACGCAGCGCATCTGCTGCCAGTGAAATTAAACGGCTGATTGATGCCAGTGCCGATACGGTTATTTCCGGTTCAAAACAGGTGGCGCAGGCTGGAAAAACCATGGAGGAGATTGTGTTGCAGGTTCAGAACGTTTCAGCGCTTATTGCCCAAATCCGAACGGCCACCGGCGAACAAAATTTGGGATTATTGGATATCGCTAAAGCCATCGAGGAGTTAGATCGCATTACTCATCAGAATTCCGTTCAGGTGCAAGAAGGTGCACTGGCTTCATCTGCTTTGAAAAAGCAGGCGGAAAGACTGGTTGATGCGGTTGGCGTATTTCGATAACTGATTTGATGGCGGCTTTCTAGCATTTAAATCTCGTAAGTTTCGCGATTTATCTTGTCTTCAGATGACGGGTATATTTGGGACATAAATAGCCGGGCGATAAAGCCCGGCGTAATCATTACACCGCCGCTAAGCGGAACGCCGACACAGAATTCGTCAGGTGATGCACTTGCTCTTCAAGCGACGCGGCTGCTGCCGCGGATTCCTGAACCAGCGCCGCATTTTGCTGCGTCACACCGTCAATTTCTGTCACCGCCTGTTCTATCTGACTGATCCCACGACTTTGCTCATCCGACGCCGTCGAGATGTGCTCCATCAGCACATCCACCTGTGTTACCGACGTAATGATCGCCGTAATGGAATCACCGGTACGGGAAACCTGATCCGACCCTTCTTTTATATTGGCAACCGATTCAGAAATCAGGTTCTCGATCTCCTTCGCGGCCACGGCGCTGCGCTGCGCCAGGTTACGCACTTCACTGGCGACAACGGCAAAACCGCGCCCCTGTTCACCCGCACGGGCGGCTTCCACGGCAGCATTCAGTGCCAGAATATTGGTCTGGAACGCAATACTGTTGATCACACCGGTAATATCTTCGATTTTTTTAGAACTACTGTTGATGCGACCCATAGTCTGAATCACTTCCTGAGCCACTTTCTCACCGGCGCGGGCATTCTTCACCGCTTCACGGGTCAGACTACTGGCTCGAACGACGTTTTCGGTATTCTGTTTTACCGTTGCGCCCAGCTCTTCCATACTGGCAGCGGTTTCTGTCAACGCCGCCGCCTGCTGTTCCGTGCGCGAGGCCAGATCGATATTCCCCGCCGAAATTTCCTGCGACGCGTGCGCCACCGTGTGGCTGGTATCACGTACCTGACTGATAATCTGCGTCAGCGCCAGGCGCATATGCTCCATCGATTTCATCAGCTCCTGGATCTCACTGCGGGAATTCGCTTTTACCGGTACCGGCGTGTCCAGATAGCCTTCGGCGATCTGACGACAATGGTCACGTGAACTTATCAGCGGGTTCAGCACGTAACGTTTCAGGAAAATTAACACGGCAAGGATCACCACCAGGAATAACAGACAGAACGCGACTGTCAGACCGATGCCAGAATTGAAGTTGCTTTGTGCTTCACTGTTGAGGTTTTTAGCGTATTTTTCATGCAACGCCAATACTTTATCAAGCACGATTTCATACTGACGATCTAGTGTCACCACCGCCGGAATACGCGCTTTGAACTGGGCCTGATCCCCTGCCTGCGCGGCCTGGATCAGAGGCTGGATACCGTTCTGGCGATAATTCAGGTACGTTTCGCGATACGCATCGGCAAGAGGCGCCTCCCCCGGCAACTTTGGCGCATTAAGATACGCCTGGAAGGCAGCATCGGCTTTGCCGGTGGCTTCAGTGACTCCGTCCAGCGCCGGTTTCAGCTGCTGGTCGTTACCGTTCTCGATTTCTTTCATATATTCCATCACCCGCACGCGAGACGTACGGCTGTGGTTGATCGGATCAATGATAGAAAGCACCACGCGGATTTCTTTATTCACATCATCCAGCGAATGATTACTTCGCGTAAGCAACCAGACATTTGACATCATGCTGGCGAAGAAAAGAGCAAAAAGGACAATAAGAACAAGCAAAGAAGACTTTTTAAGCGACATAGATGGACTCTTATGCATCAGACTAGGAGTCTATTTATCGGCATATTCCACAAAAAGTTTAGAATAACGTGCGTGTTATCACAAATTTACGGCAGGATGATCGATCTGCG
The DNA here is from genome assembly GCF_018288855.1 of Rahnella inusitata. Taxonomy (NCBI): domain Bacteria; kingdom Pseudomonadati; phylum Pseudomonadota; class Gammaproteobacteria; order Enterobacterales; family Yersiniaceae; genus Rahnella; species Rahnella inusitata. Next base: position 219,195 of record NZ_CP065025.1, read on the forward strand.
GGTCTCCCAGGACAGAGTGAATATTCTGCTAAATATTCCCTGATTACTCTAGCGCAGGAAAATTCTTATCATCTGTACGATTTTTTAACTTTCACGTTAGAATGGGCATGATCAATACTTTATATCCTCATCATTCACACTCACATGAACCCTAAGATTTATGACGTATATAATTCAAAATTGTAATTAATGCGTTAAAACGCTGCATGACCTTGCTGAGTGAGAACTTCACGTTACGAATATTACTGCATCTCAATGAGAAAAATTCTTATAATTAACCCACCTTCCAGCGGTTTCCAAAAATTTATTTTTTGGAAAAAATTGGATTAATTTATCCTAAACTGTGCGCCAGTTACGAAAAATCCTAGATAATTAAAAAAGAATTGAAACAGTCAAACCCTTACACCGTGCACCTTGCGGGTTCATGTGAAGAAAATTCCTATAAATCAGTAAAATGATCGTTATCGCCACGCCTCTTAAGTAGCAATGTTTAGTTACATTTTTTAGTTTTCAATAGAATCACTAATGTTTCTAAGATACCAACCACAGGTACTTATCTTAAATTTCTCTTTAAAGATAAATTCAAAACACACTGCGAAATGTCTCCATAAATATTTTGTCTCGCTTGTGACCCTAATTTAAATTGCACACACAGGTGCGTATATGGATGTCGTTGCATGGCAGGGTTGCCAGTCTTTCATTTATTTACTGACACATTGGCAGCGTTTATCACTCCATAGTAAGGGATAGGCATGTCTAATAGCTTTCAGGAAGAAATACCCAAAGCACGCGTTAATATCAAACTGGACTTACACACCGGCGGCGCACAGAAGAAAGTCGAATTACCTTTAAAACTTATGGTAATGGGCGACTACAGCAATGGTAAAGAAACCCGCCCTCTTTCCGAACGTGAAAAAACTAACATCAACAAAAATAACTTTAACAGCGTATTAGCGGAATTCAGCCCGGCGCTGGACCTGACTGTGGAAAACACGCTGGCCGGCGATCGCAGTGAAGAAAGTATCAAGCTCAGCTTTAAAGACATGAAGGATTTCGAGCCTGAGCAGGTTGCCCGTCAGATCCCGCAACTGCGCGCCATGCTGGCGATGCGTAACTTGTTACGCGACCTCAAATCTAACCTTTTAGACAACGCCACCTTCCGCAAAGAACTCGAAACCATCCTCAAAGATGACCATTTGAGTGATGACCTGCGCGCGGAACTGGCGGCTCTGGCGCCTCAGAACGTTTAACTCTTCCTGAATCGGATCAACTCGAGATCATGCTCATGTCTGTGAACACAGAAAATACGCAAGAAAGCCGCACAACCGTGCTGGAACGTGCCGACGCAGGAAGTGTTTATGCGTCTTTGTTTGAAAAAATCAATCTGACCCCGGTCGCCTCTCTGGGCGACGTCAATATCTTCCAGGACAATCAGGCGATGTCTGATGTCACCACCGACGAACGCGTCACCGCGGCAGTTCAGGTGTTCCTTGAGCGCCTGAAACTCTCAGGTCAAAAAGTCGAACGTCTGGATAAAACCCTGCTGGACGGTCACATCGCCATGCTCGACGATCAGATCAGCCGTCAGCTGGACGAAGTGATGCACCACCCGGATTTTCAGCGCGTGGAGTCTGGCTGGCGTGGCCTGAAGTTCCTGGTCGACCGCACCGATTTTCGTCAAAACGTGAAAATCGAGTTGCTGGACGTCTCCAAAGACGACCTGCGTCAGGATTTCGAAGATTGCCCTGAAATCATCCAAAGCGGCCTGTACCGTCACGCTTACATTCAGGAATATGACACGCCGGGCGGCGAGCCGATTGGTTCTGTGATTTCCAACTACGAGTTTGATGCCAGCGCACAGGACATCGCGCTGCTGCGCAACATTTCTAAAGTGTCCGCTGCCGCGCACATGCCGTTCGTCGGCTCCGTCGGCCCCGCATTCTTCCTGAAAGATTCTATGGAAGAAGTGGCTGCGATTAAAGACATCGGCAACTACTTTGACCGCGCAGAATACACTAAGTGGAAATCCTTCCGCGACTCTGATGACGCCCGCTATATCGGCCTGACCATGCCGCGCGTGCTCGGTCGTCTGCCTTACGGCCCGGACACCGTACCGGTACGCAGCTTCAACTACGTCGAAGAAGTGAAAGGTCCGGATCACGAGAAATATCTGTGGACCAACGCCGCGTTCGCTTTCGCCGCCAACATGGTGAAAAGCTTCATCAAGAACGGCTGGTGCGTGCAAATCCGTGGCCCGCAGGCCGGCGGCGCAGTGACCGATCTGCCAATCCACCTGTATGATCTGGGCACCGGCAATCAGGTGAAAATTCCGTCCGAAGTCATGATCCCGGAAACACGCGAGTTTGAGTTTGCCAACCTGGGCTTCATCCCGCTGTCTTACTACAAAAACCGCGACTATTCCTGCTTCTTCTCTGCTAACTCCGCGCAGAAACCCGCCCTGTACGACACCGCTGATGCCACGGCCAACAGCCGCATCAATGCGCGTCTGCCGTACATCTTCCTGCTGTCGCGCATCGCGCATTACCTGAAACTGATTCAGCGCGAAAACATCGGTACGACCAAAGACCGCCGCCTGCTGGAGCTGGAGCTGAACACCTGGATCCGCACGCTGGTCACCGAAATGACCGATCCGGGCGATGACCTGCAAGCCTCTCACCCGTTGCGCGATGCCAAAGTGACCGTAGAAGATATCGAAGACAACCCTGGCTTCTTCCGCGTGAAACTGTACGCCGTACCGCATTTCCAGGTCGAAGGCATGGACGTGAACCTGTCATTGGTTTCTCAGATGCCTAAAGCGAAAGCTTAAAGCCGGGAGGCGCAATGAAGATTGAACGTCCCCTGTGGACACGCGGAATTCTGGTTTCACCGCAACAGTTTCAACAACAGGCCTCCCTGGAGGCCTGGACAAACGAATGCATCGCGCAAATGGGCGTCCTCCATCCGTGGGGGGTGCTTCATGCTACGTTCGAGCAGGATGCGCTGGCGCAAGGGCGTTTGAAAGCAGAACGTCTAAATGTCCGTTTTCAGGATGGCGTTCTGATCGATACCGATTGTGCCGATTTACTCCCACCTACGCTAACGCTTGCCGCCAGCCTTCCCGCTGACGCAGTTGAAACCACGGTGATGCTGGCAATGCCTCAACTGTATGCCAACGGTGGCAACTGTCTGCAACCTGATGAGCGCGCCGAACGTCCGGTGCGTTATCGTCAGGCGTGGCGGGATATACAAAACTATTACGGCGACGATAAGAAGCAGGTCGCCGTCATGACGCACGAACTGACGCTGCGACTTGATTCACAGGAAAACGGCGATTATCAGGTCTGTCCTGTCGCCCGTTTACTGCGAGATGCGCAGGGTAGCTGGGCGCTGGATACTCACTTCATTCCTCCGCTGCTGAGCCTGCAAGCCAGCCACTGGTGCGGTGAGCAACTGGAAATACTGATGGTACAACTACGGGCGCGATTACAGCGCCTGATGGGAATGCGCCGTGAAAGCAATGCCCGCATGGCCGACTTTGCCGTCGCTGACGTGTCACTGTTCTGGCTGTTGAACGCCCTTAACGGCGCTGAGCCCGTACTGGGGAATTTCCAGCGCTATCCGCAGGTGCATCCTGAACGTTTGTATCAGGAACTGGCACGTCTGGCCGGTAACCTGCTGACGTTTTCGCTCGAGCACGACGTCACGGCAATTCCCGCCTATCAGCATGACCGCCTGACAGCCGTTTTTCCGCCGCTGTTTGCGCTGCTCAATGTCCTGCTCGAAGCCAGCCTGCCTTCCCGTGTTGTCGCGATTGAACTGGTACATGACTCCCGCATTAACCAATGGCGCGGTAACCTGCACGATCCGCGTCTGCGCGAAGGGGTGGATTTCTATCTGTCCGTCCGCTCAACCCTCTCTTCTGCCCAGTTGCAAACGCAGTTCCCACGGCTCTGCAAAGTCGGTGCGCCGGATGACGTGGGTAACGTAGTAAACGTGGCGCTGAGCGGGATCCCGCTGACGCCTCTGAGCCATGTACCGGCAGCAATCCCGTTACGACTGGAAAACCAGTATTTCTCCCTAGACCTCAACCATCCTGCCGCGAAGCAGATGATGGAAGCGGGTGCCTGCGTATTCTATGTTCCGGGCACACTGGGTGAGATCCAGCTTGAACTGTTTGCGGTGTTACGCGCATGAGCCAATCCATAAAAGATAAAGCGCAGTCCGTGGATATTGATGCCCTGCTTCAGGACACCTGGTTACAGGTGATCAGCCTGCGTCAGGGCGTGAGTTGGCCAGACGGCGAAGGGCGTACATTCTGGAAAAAATGCGTGGCTGATGTCGAACGCGTCTGCCAGCACCTCAAAAATGCAGGGGTCAGCGAGCAGAGCATCCAGCATATCCTTTATGCCCAGTGCGCTTTGCTGGATGAATCCGTCAAAGGGCGCGGCGTGCAGGATGATGCGTATTTCGTCTGGTGCAATTCGCCGCTGCAGGCGCATTTCTTTAATACGCTTGACGCCGGTAACCTGCTCTATGAACACATGCGTACCGTCTTACGTGAACCTGCGCCCGACATTGCCGTGCTGACCTGTTTCCATCGGGTACTCATGCTGGGTTTTCAGGGGGGTTACAGCTCCCCGGATGTAGCCGAGCGAGAGCAGTTGGTGGATCAACTTACTGCGCGGGTGCCAGCGTTGACAATTTCGCCAACCTGTCCGGCACTCGCCGTGGCGGCTTCTCGCAGTCGCATGAGTGTCTGGCTTCGTTACTGGCCGGTGCGTCTGTGTCTTGCGAGCTGCATCGTGGCCCTGCTCTGGTGGGGGCTGGATCACTGGCTTTCAGGGTTATTGCCGACCTTATTACCGGGGTCAGTGTAATGAGTCCACTGAGGCGACGGGTTTTATGGCTGTGGGCCGGATTACTGGCAGGCATGTTGTGCCTTGTATTTCTGCCCTTATCTCCCGCAGCGCGCTGGCTGGCGTTTTTGCTGACCATCATTATTTGTGTTATCGGCCTGTGGCGTGCAGGTCTTCAACCAGACGCTGAGCTGACAGACACTTTGTCAGCCAATCTTCCCGCAGAAAATTATCGTCTGCCGGTGGTTCTGGTTTGTGGTGATGACCTGGCATTACTCTTCGGTGACAACGCGGTACAACAGACCGCACAGGGCTGTTGGGTACGCGTCGATGACAGTGGTTCACTTCGCCAGTTGGTGAGGCAGATCCTCTGGCAACGCCCTGAATGGATCAATCAGCTGGCAATGATGCAGGTGGTTAATCCGCAGCAACATGGTGATGAACGCGCATTAACGTCCGCCCTGCATGAACTGCGCTGGCAGATGGTTCAGCTACGACGTGACACCCGCCGCACCATCCCTTTGGTGCTGATCAGCACCGTAGCCACCAGTCTGACGCAAAGTCCGGTCTGGCTTTCACAGCAGAAATCTCAATCGGTGACGCTGTGGTCAACCCTGACCATGCCCGAAACGCTGGCAAACTGGCAGCGTCAAGAGGGGGCTTCTGAGCAAGCTCAACGCCTTAAACAAACAGCGTTATTCAATGAGCACAGTGACTGGCTTAAAGCGCAGGTGATGCCGGTATTGCAGGAAAGCAATGAAGATGTGGCACCCGTATTCGTTCAGCAGGTGATCCTACATCAGGTAAGCAAAATGAACCACGTCGTGCCGGGTTCCCTCTGGCAGCGCTGGCTGGCTGACCGGACTGCGCTGACGCAGGTGGCAGGCTGGCATCCGCAGGCGGACGGCGGTCATCTGCACTTCCCAGAGTTCATTTTCCCTGACCTGCCTTCTGGCAGTGGTGTGACATCCCGCCGCAGGATGCTGCGCCATGCCGTTACATTGCTGACGCTGGGGGCTGTCATCGCACTGTGTTGCAGCGCCTGGCACAACCGGCAGTTATTGCACCGCGTCGCTTTCGACATCCGCCATTACGAGAGTATCGGCATGCAGGATTACACAGCGAAAGCGAAGGCCGTGGAGATATTGCGTCAGGATGCAGCACAGCTTAACGACTGGTTCCGCAACGGCGAACCGCTTCGTCTCGGGCTGGGACTGTATCAGGGCGAACGGTTGAGATTACCGCTGATGGCGGCAATCAAAAACTATGTTCCACCGCCGCCTCCCCCACCCGTGGAGAAAAAGACGCCGAAAACCGTGCGCCTCGATGCTCTGTCGCTCTTTGACACCGGCAAATATCAGCTCAAACCCAACAGTACAAAACTGCTGGTCAATGCGCTAATCGACATCAAGGCCAAGCCGGGCTGGCTGATTGTCGTCGCGGGCCATACCGATATCACCGGCGATGCGCGGGCGAACCAGATTTTATCCGAGAAACGCGCTGAAGCGCTGCGCGACTGGATGCTCTCAACCAGCGATGTCTCCCCGACCTGCTTCGCCGTTCAGGGCTATGGCGCAACACGCCCGATTGCAACCAATGATACCCCGGAAGGCCGCGCGGCCAACCGCCGTGTCGAAATCAGTCTGGTGCCGCAGGCCAATGCCTGTCAGGCAGCAGCAATCCCACATTCATCAAATGATTGATGAGTGCTTAACCTAGAAATGGAGATTTACTCATGGCAATTCCTGTTTATCTGTGGCTGAAAGACGACGGCGGTGCGGACATTAAAGGCTCCGTAGACGTTAAAGATCGTGAAGGCAGCATCGAAGTGGTAGCACAGGATCACAACCTGTACATCCCGACCGATAACAATACCGGCAAACTGACGGGTACCCGTATTCATACCCCGTTCCTGTTTACCAAGGAAATCGACTCCTCCAGCCCGTACCTCTACAAAGCAGTGACCACCGGTCAGACCCTGAAATCTGCCGAATTCAAATGGTATCGCATCAATGACGCAGGCCAGGAAGTGGAGTACTTCAACACCAAACTGGAAAACGTCAAGCTGGTCAAAGTCGCGCCAAAAATGCACGACATCAAAGATCCGGCAATGGAAAAACATAACCACCTCGAAGCGATCGAATTGCGCTACGAAAAAATCACCTGGACCTACAAAGACGGCAACATCATTCATTCCGATTCCTGGAACGAACGTACTACCGCGTAAGACTTTTTAGCAGACGGTTCGCCGTCTGCTGTTTTTGTTTCCTGAGCCGCTGCTTGGCGGTTGAGCAAACAAAAACATCACCGGACATCGACCTTATGGGCCTGGGTTTCCCGCAACGGAAAAGGCTATGGGCGGTAGCGTACCTGAAAAAGGAATTCAGCATGGAAAACCAGTCAGCCGTTTTACTTCGTCGTTTAAACCCATACTGTGCAAAGGCTCTGGAAGCCGCCGCAACGCTCTGCCAGACCCGCGCCCATGCGGAGATCTCCATCGAGCACTGGTTGCTTAAGCTGCTGGAGCTGGGCGAAGGCGATATCACTGTGATCGCCCGCCGCTACGAGTGGGACATGGACGCCCTGTGGCAAAGCCTGCTTTCACACCTCGACGCCCTGCCGCGTTCGGTGCATTCCCGTCCGCAACTTTCTCAGAATTTACAATCGCTGATGAAAGCGGGCTGGCTGGCGGCATCACTTCAGGAAGATAACCAGACCATCCGCAGCATCAATCTGCTTGAAGCGCTGCTGGCTCAGCCCCGCCTGTTGCATTGCGAAGGCGCGTGGCCACTTTTCAGCCTGAGCGAAGAACACATCCTCCGCCTGAAACCTATACTGGACGCACAGTCCGATGAGCGTCCTGAACTGCAGCAGCAGGCCAGTCTGAGTATGCAGGTCTCTTCCCTAAACGACGTGGCCCCTAAACCCAATGCCGATACCCTTTCTGGTCAGAACCTGAGCGAAGCCCTGCAGGCCGCGCTGGATAAATTCACCCTTGATGTCACGGCCAAAGCCAAAGCCGGGCAGATCGACCCTATCTTCGGGCGCGACACCGAGATCCGCCAGATGATCGACATCCTGTCCCGCCGCCGTAAAAACAACCCGATTTTGGTCGGTGAGCCCGGCGTCGGTAAAACCGCGTTGGTCGAAGGTATGGCGCTGCGCATTGCTGAAGGTAACGTACCGGACAGCCTGAAAACCGTCAGCCTGCGCACTCTCGATCTTGGTCTGCTACAGGCCGGTGCCGGTGTGAAGGGTGAGTTCGAACAGCGCCTGAAAAACGTCATCGACGCCGTGCAGCAGTCGCCGACGCCGGTGCTGCTGTTTATCGACGAGGCGCACACCATCATCGGCGCGGGCAATCAGGCCGGTGGCGCAGACGCCGCCAACCTCCTCAAACCTGCCCTCGCCCGCGGCGAACTGCGTACCATCGCGGCAACCACCTGGTCAGAGTACAAACAGTATTTTGAGCGCGACGCCGCCCTTGAGCGCCGCTTCCAGATGGTCAAAGTCGACGAGCCGGACGACGCCAAAGCCAGCCTGATGCTGCGCGGCCTCAAAGGTCGCTACGCCCAGCACCACGGCGTGCATATTCTCGACGCCGCCATCACCGCTGCCGTGACCCTGTCACGTCGTTTCCTCACCGGCCGCCAGCTGCCAGACAAAGCCGTTGACCTGCTCGACACCGCCGGTGCTCGCGTGCGCATGAGCATCGACACCTTGCCAGAGCCGCTGATGGCGATTAACGCCGAGCTTGCGGCGCTTTCGATGGAACAGCAGGCCATCGAACAAGATTTACTGCTGCTGCCGGACGTAGGCACCGACCGCCTGCACCAGATGGAGAAACGTCGCGAAGAGCTGGCCGTCAGTCAGCAAACACTCGAACAGCAGTACGAGGCTGAAAAACATCTGACCGCGCAGATTATCGACGCCCGTCAGGAGGCAGCCGACCCAGCGCGTCTGGCGGCATTGCAGGAAGAGCTGAGCGCCGTGCAGGGCAACGCGCCGCTGCTATCGCTGGACGTAGATGCCCGTACCGTCGCCACCGTGATCGCCGACTGGACCGGCGTACCGCTCTCCAGCCTGCTAAAAGACGAACAGACCGATTTGCTACAGCTGGAACACCACCTCGCCACCCGCGTGGTCGGGCAGGACGCGGCGTTGATGGATATGGCGCAGCGCCTGCGCGCGGCGAAAACAGGCCTGACCTCCGAGAACGGTCCGCTGGGCGTGTTCCTGCTGGTCGGCCCAAGTGGCGTCGGTAAAACTGAGACCGCGCTGTCGCTGGCCGATACCCTGTTCGGCGGCGAGAAATCGCTCATCACTATCAACATGTCCGAGTATCAGGAAGCGCACACCGTGTCCCAGCTCAAGGGCTCGCCTCCGGGCTACGTCGGTTACGGTCAGGGCGGCATTCTCACCGAAGCCGTGCGCAAGCGTCCGTACAGCGTGGTGTTACTGGATGAAGTCGAAAAAGCTCATCGCGACGTCATCAACCTGTTCTATCAGGTGTTTGACCGAGGCATCATGCGCGACGGCGAAGGGCGCGAAATCGACTTTCGTAATACCGTGATCCTGATGACCGCGAACCTCGGCAGTGACCATCTGATGCAGTTGCTGGACGATCAGCCAGAAGCGACCGGCGGCGATTTGCAGGAGTTGCTGCGCCCGATACTGCGCGACCACTTCCAGCCCGCGCTGCTGGCCCGTTTCCAGACACTGATTTACCGCCCGCTTGATGCCACTGCTCTGCGCACCATCGTCGAGATGAAGCTGGCACAAGTGGCCAGGCGCCTGAACAAACATTACGGCCTGAACTGCATTATTGAAGAAAGCCTCTACGACACGCTGGTCGCCGCCTGCATGCTGCCGGACACTGGCGCACGCAACATCGACAGCCTGCTCAACCAGCAGATTTTGCCGGTGCTGAGCCAGCAACTGCTGAGCCGCATGTCACAGAAACAGCGGACGACGTCACTGACGTTAGGCTGGGATGAAGAGGAAGGAATTACGCTGGCGTTCAAAGGGGAAGAACAATGAGTATTGCCTCGGTATTTTTCGACCACAGCCACCACAAGCTCACCGTTCGCGGCAGCGGCGCACCGCTGGATGTGCTGAGTTTTGAGGGCGAAGAATGGCTGAGTTCACCGTTTAAGTACGACATTCAGTTCACCAGCACCGATAAAAACATCGACCCGACAACCATGCTGATGCAGGACGCCTCTCTTACACTTCAGGCGCCCGTCGCCGAAGCCTTTGGCGTTTCCGTTCAGCAACCGCAGCGCGTGATCCAGGGCGTGGTTACCGCGTTTACGCATCTCTCCACTTCTAAAGATGAGAGCCGCTACGCGCTGTGTCTGCAACCGCGCCTCGCCCTGCTTTCCCGCAGCCATCAGAACCGCATTTATCAGGACATGTCCGTGCCGGACATCGTAGATAAAATCCTGCGCGACCGCCACGACATGCGCGGGCAGGATTTTGTTTTCACGCTCGCCAAAGCGTATCCGCGCCGCGAACAGGTGGTGCAGTACGGCGAAGATGATCTGCGCTTTATTTCACGCCTGCTGGCCGAAGTCGGTATCTGGTTCCGCTTCACCGCTGACCCGAAACTCAACATCGACGTCGTCGAGTTTTACGACGACCAGCAGTTCTACCAGCAGGGGCTGACGCTCAACGCGGTGCCGCCTTCCGGCATGCACGACAGCGGGGTCGAGTCCGCGTGGGCACTGTCGAGTATCCATCAGGTGGTGCAAAAATCCGTCAGCACCGGTGACTATAACTACCGCACCGCGACGTCAGACCTGTCCGGCAGCGCCGATATCACCCGCGGCGATGCCACCACCTACGGTGAAGCCTATCACTACGCCGATAACTACCTGACCGCCGGTGCCGAAGGCCGCGAGCCACAAACCGAAAGCGGCGCGTTCTACGCCCGCCTGCGCCACGAGCAGTATCTGAATAATCAGGCGCGATTTAACGGTATCGCCAACGCCGCCACCTTAGTACCGGGTATGGAGATAAAAGTGACCGGCAGCGATGCCCCTCCGGCTTTCGTCAAAGGCGTGATTATTGTTCACACCCATTGCTCGGCGCGCCGCGACAAAAGCTTTGAGGTGGAATTCGACGCCATCCCGTACTCCGAGGATTACTGCTTCCGCCCTGCTCCGGCCAGCAAACCGGTCATGGCCGGCACCCTGCCCGCCCGCGTTACCAGCACCACCGCCAGCGATACCTACGGTCATATCGACAAAGACGGACGTTATCGCGTCAACATGCTGTTCGACCGGGACGCGTGGGAACAGGGCTACGAAAGCCTGTGGGTACGTCAGGCACGCCCTTACGCCGGTGACACCTACGGCATGCATATGCCGCTGCTGGCGGGTACCGAAGTGGCGATTGCGTTTGAGAACGGCAACCCGGACCGCCCGTACATCGCCCACGTCCTGCACGATTCGGCGCACGGCGACCACGTCACCATCAAGAACTACAAGCGCAACGTCCTGCGCACGCCGTCAAACAACAAACTGCGCCTCGAAGACGAGCGCGGTAAAGAGCACATCAAGCTCAGCACCGAATACGGCGGCAAAAGCCAGCTGAACCTGGGACATCTGGTGGATGCGGCGAAGCAGCAGCGCGGGGAAGGTTTTGAACTACGCACCGACAGCTTCGGGGCAATCCGCGCACAGAAAGGGATTTTCATCAGCGCTGATGGCCAGGCAAAGGCTCAGGGGAAAGTGCTGGAGATGGATGCGGTCATGAGTGAGATGACCACCTTGCGGGAGATGGCACAATCACTTTCCGACGACGCACAAGCTGCGACTGCAACTCGGCCGATATGGCGGCACAGGTTTCACTCATCAATCAACGGGTGAAAGACTTGACCGCTTCAGTATTGTTGATGCATGCCCCGAAAGGCATTGCGCTGAGCAGCGGGGAGCATTTGCAAATGTCAGCCAGCGATAACCTGATTGCAACGGCCGGTAAAAACGCAGACGTCGGTGTGGCGAAGAATTTTTTTATCGGAGTGGGAAACATGCTCAGCGTTTTTGTGAGGAAACTCGGTATTAAGCTGATTGCCAATCAGGGCCCCGTCAGCGTTCAGGCGCAAAACGATATGCTGGAGTTATTAGCGCGCAAAGGGATCTCCATCATCAGTACCGAAGATGAAATCAAGATTACGGCGAAGAAGAAAATCACGCTTAACGGAGGCGGTAGTTACATCACGCTCGATGAGAACAAAATTGAATCGGGTACGGCCGGGGAATATCTGACTAAGGCTGGTAATTATGGGCGGTTAGATAAAGCAGTGATTAAGCCAATTTTTATGGCTTTGCCAATCATCAAAACCGGTGACTATGATTTACATTTCACTCTTATCAATGAAAATACTGGCCAAGCACTTAAGGATTGGCCTTATGAAATGGAATTGTCTACAGGCGTGAAAATTAAAGGTGTTACTGATGAAAATGGTTTGACAGAATTAATCTCATCCAAGAAAAATGAAGTTGCAAAAATATCAATTTATGACATTGACGAGGAAGAATAGCATGGTAAAAAAACCTTTAAAAGAACATAGCGAAAAATTGACTCCTACGGGAGACTCTAAACCTAAGAAAATAATGGTGGACGATGCAAAAAGATTGAAAGAAGTCAGGGCTCTAGTGATCGAAAATAATAAATCCATTATGAAAACTGATTATATAGTTTGCCAAATATATAAGGAATCAAGATTTAAGAAATTTGCAGGAATGAATCAGCATAGTGCTAAGGGGTTAATGCAAATGCAACTTGGTGCTGTAAAGCAAGTATTTAAATATAGAGTTCAGCAGGCTAAAGGAGGTAAAATGCCAAGTGACAAAGAAACTCACCGGGCATTTGAAGATGCAAATATATTTTATCAGTCTGATAAAATGTACGACGAAAGCGAGAATGTTAAAATTGGGACTGAGTATTTACAGTATTGGATTAATAAAAAATCATCTTTAGAAGAAGCGTATACAGCTTACCGTGGTACAAATGAAGCGTACTATAGCGTCATCAAACCATGTGCGGAAAAACTAGTGAAAGACCCAAATAATATGCAGATACTTAGAGATGGAATAGGTAAATAGCATGCGCATGATAATTTTTATCATTTGTTTTTATACCCTACCATGCTTTGCTGATTCTATTAAAGAAGTCAAAAGCTGTACATCAGAACAAGGTGAGGAAATACAACTCTTGTCTTTAAAGACAATTGATGGCGACACTCTGTACTTAAAGTTCAGAAACATAATCACAGGGGCCTTTATAGACAACCCGTCTGGTAGTCACGATTTTGTCGGGGACATTGCTTTTTCAAAATGCATAAACAATTCAATTATCTTCGCTCTTGAATATGGTTCTCCATACATCAAGGGATGTTTGATCAACGGTTGGGGAAACGGCGACAAAGGGAAAAATGAACCTGAAGGTTTCTGCTTTGCAGAAAGAGACAAACCCGAATCAATATGGTTCGGTAAAGATAACATCTTAGTTGTCATAAAAAATAAAGAAAATAATGGTGTCAAAGATACAAAATACATCATCTACGATAGCAATAAACCTGATGGTGAACGCTCGAGTCATATAGATAAATTACCCTCCAATACAGGCTATAAAATTTTCAACCTCAAGTAAGTCGCAAGAAATTTCATATGGTGTGGCTGACAATGCTAATTATGCTGATAAGGACATTTGTACATGACGAACTCACTGCCATTTTTCGACCACAGCCACCACAAGCTCACCGTACGCGGCAGCGGCACAGCGCTGGATGTGCTGAGTTTTGAGGGCGAAGAGTGGCTGAGTTCGCCGTTTAAGTACGACATTCAGTTCACCAGCACCGATAAAAACATCGACCCGACAACTATGCTGATGCAGGACGCCTCACTCACGCTTCAGGCACCCGTCGCCGAAGCCTTTGGCGTTTCCGTTCAGCAACCGCAGCGCGTGATCCAGGGCGTGGTTACCGCGTTTACGCATCTCTCCACTTCTAAAGATGAGAGCCGCTACGCGCTGTGTCTGCAACCGCGCCTCGCCCTGCTTTCCCGCAGCCATCAGAACCGCATTTATCAGGACATGTCCGTGCCGGACATCGTAGATAAAATCCTGCGCGACCGCCACGATATGCGCGGACAAGATTTTGTTTTCACGCTCGCCAAAGCGTATCCGCGCCGCGAACAGGTGGTGCAGTACGGCGAAGATGATCTGAGTTTTATTTCACGCCTGCTGGCCGAAGTCGGTATCTGGTTCCGTTTCACCGCTGACCCGAAACTCAACATCGACGTCGTCGAGTTTTACGACGACCAGCAGTTCTACCAGCAAGGACTAACTCTCAACGCCGTGCCGCCTTCCGGCATGCACGACAGCGGGGTCGAGTCCGCGTGGGCACTGTCGAGTATCCATCAGGTGGTGCAAAAATCCGTCAGCACCGGTGATTATAACTACCGCACCGCGACGTCAGACCTGTCCGGCAGCGCCGATATCACCCGCGGCGATGCCACCACCTACGGTGAAGCCTATCACTACGCCGATAACTACCTGACCGCCGGTGCCGAAGGCCGCGAGCCACAAACCGAAAGCGGCGCGTTCTACGCCCGCCTGCGCCACGAGCAGTATCTGAATAATCAGGCGCGCTTTAACGGTATCGCCAACGCCGCCACCTTAGTACCGGGTATGGAGCTGAAAGTGACCGGTGGCGATGCCCCTCCGGCATTCGTCAAAGGCGTGATTATTGTTCACACCCGCTGCTCGGCGCGCCGCGACAAAAGCTTTGAGGTGGCATTCGACGCCATCCCGTACTCCGAGGATTACTGCTTCCGCCCTGCTCCGGCCAGTAAACCGGTCATGGCCGGCACCCTGCCCGCCCGCGTCACCAGCACCACCGCCAACGATACCTACGGTCATATCGATAAAGACGGACGTTATCGCGTCAACATGCTGTTCAACCGGGACGCGTGGGAACAGGGCTACGAAAGCCTGTGGGTACGTCAGGCACGCCCTTACGCCGGTGACACCTACGGCATGCATATGCCGCTGCTGGCGGGTACCGAAGTGGCGATTGCGTTTGAGAACGGCAACCCGGACCGCCCGTACATCGCCCACGTCCTGCACGATTCGGCGCACGTCGACCACGTCACCATCAAGAACTATAGGCGCAACGTCCTGCGCACGCCGTCAAACAACAAACTGCGTCTCGAAGACGAGCGCGGTAAAGAGCACATCAAGCTCAGCACCGAATACGGCGGCAAAAGCCAGCTGAACCTGGGACATCTGGTAGATGCGGCGAAGCAGCAGCGCGGGGAAGGCTTTGAACTGCGCACCGACAGCTTCGGGGCAATTCGCGCGGAAAAAGGCATCTTCATCAGCGCCGACGGGCAGGCAAAGGCTCAGGGGAAAGTGCTGGAAATGCAACCCGCTATCAGCGTGTTGAAAAACGCCCATGAGCAGATGCAGTCTATTTCCGAAAATGCCCAGACGGCGACGGCCAATCCATCAGATCTTCAGGCTCAAATCAGTCTGTTGCAGCAAAACCTCACAGAACTTAAACAGGCAGTCCTATTACTGAGTGCGCCAAAGGGGATCGCGTTGAGCAGCGGGGGTCATCTGCAAATGAGTGCCAGCGATAACCTGATTGCCACCGCCGGTAAAAATGCCGACGTCAGCGTCGCGAAAAACTTCTTTATCGGCGTAGGCAATACCCTAAGTATCTTCGTCAGAAAGCTGGGCATGAAGCTTATCGCCAATCAGGGGCCGATAACCGTGCAGGCGCAAAACGATCTCATGGAGCTGCTTGCCCGTAAGGCCATCACCATCACCAGCACCGAAGATGAAATCAAAATCACTGCGAAGAAAAAGATCACGCTTAACGCCGGCGGCAGTTATATCACGCTGGATGAGAACAAGATTGAGTCTGGTACGGCGGGTGACTATCTGATAAAGGCGGGGAATTACGGTCGGCAGGAAAAGGCAAATAATCCAGAAGATTTTCCGAGTATCGCCCCGGAAACAACTGAACCCACCAGTCATTTCACTTTTTCCTGACAAGGAGTCACAACATGATTATCAGTCCTCCATTTCTGAGAGAAAGAGATGCAACCCAGTCAGATGATAACTGGGTTGACGCGATGATGCCTGTCAGTTCCCGCAGAGGATATCCTCTTAATGCATCGGATTCATGGCATGGTGGGATCCATATACCACATACGGACTCAGGCGCATTGCCTGACAAGGTCAGGGCAATAGCTGACGGTACGGTCGTGTCGTTTCGAATGCCTTCAAAACCCTGGAAAAGAGATCAATTCCCGCTGAAGTATTCGCCTCTCAGAGGAACGGATGATGGCTATGTTTTATTGAAGCATGAGACTGAAATCGGTTCCGGTGAAGATGGGAAGGTTGTTTATTACTCTTTGTACATGCATCTGAAACATCTTGAAGCAGAGATTAAAACTGACGCTAATATCTATCGTAAAGCCCCGCTGGGTTCTTCGGGAATGACTGATGGGCAGAATGAATTTCATTTCCAGATTTTCTGTGATGAGGCAAATGTCAGTAAATTGGCCGGTAGAGCTAATGGCGAGTTGAATATTAATGAAAGTGGCCGGACAGATGTTGTCTACGGCGATGTTCATTTTTATCTCCCTGCAGGAACGAAATTTTATGAGGCGCGACCTTCGGCTAATATAGCTACCACAACGAACTTGAATGAAGTGCATACCAGCGCGGTTCCGTTGTATGCAAGCATGAGTCTCAGTAAAGGGGCATGCACGATGATTACGCGACAGGAGCGCGCGCAGGAAGAAGGTGCCTATGAGCCTGTTGGTTCACCTCTGGTCAATGCCGACGGCGAGGACTATGAATACAACCTTTATAAAACAGCCACCTCACACTATCCGCAAAGTCCGAGCGCCGGGTATGAACTGCTGCGCTTTGGGCGCATTATCAACACCGAACATGAAACCCTGGTTCCTGCTGATGCCCCCTTATGGATGACCGTAAATTATCCCGGCGGGCAAGGTGTTGTGAACCTGGCCGTAGCGGCTGTTAAAAAGTTTAGCGATGCCGATTTCCCCCACTGGATGGGATGGCAGCTGATTGATGATGATAAAGACACACATAGCCAGTGCAACTCAGCGGCAATAAGAAATCTCAGGCAAGAAGACAGGTATGCGGCACAAAACAGCAAACTTATCTGCTGTATTCCGTTTGAGTGGGAAAAAAGCACCATTGATGCCAGGTACAAATGGCTGATGACTGGTCTGCCCTGGGAGCAATGTACACCGGAAAAAACCGCAACATGGCAAGTACCGGGATCTCAGGAATCGAAGGAGCGAATTCTGATGAGCGAAGAAGACTACGGTAGGTTTAAACAGCATACCGAGGCCCTTTGTTTTGATTCAGGGGCCTTGGGGTCAGGGAAAGTATGGCATTTTGATCCGCGTGGGTTTATTGAGCATTTCAGGAAGTGTGGCTGGGTAGATGAAATAGATTTAAGCAGGATTTACTCCACTACAGCTAAAGATATTAGAGAGAAATATCGTAATTCTATAAACTCTATATTGATTAAATATGGCATGAATAATCCAATACGCGCAGCTCACTTCTTGGGACAAGGTGCAATTGAATCACAAAACTTAAATCTTATGGTTGAGGGTTCTGTTTCATTTAACCGTCATCCAGAGCATCCATCATTTGCCGAAGAAATTAATGGGTATTATGCTGACCCGACAGATATTTATGGTTATTTCCACAATTATGAGCGTGAAGGTAATGATTTGGGGAATGTCACTAAAAGTGATTTAAGAGATTCAAGAAATAACATTTTGACTGTGGTTATTGGAAGAGACTCAAGTAGCAGGCCAATTTTAACTGCACCTCAAAGGAGAACTATTGATTCAAACTTATCTCACATTGGAGATGGGATGAAATTCCGCGGGCGAGGATTTAAACAGTTAACCGGCCTAGCGAATTACTCGGGGTATTGGACTTATAGAGGATGGTTGCGTAGTACGGATTATGATGATAGTTGGTGGCGAAATCCAAATCGGTTAAGGGTTCCTTTAATCGATGATCCTCAAAATATATCGACAACACCGTATAACTGTATTGATTCAGGAGGGCAGTTCGTAGCAAAAAATGGAGTTTTACGAAGAGCAGATGCAGGAGTTACACGCGAAAGTTCAAGATCTGTTAGCATGGTAATAAACAGATGGGATCAGCAATCTTTTGAGCGCAGATTTCAATCAACGCAAAGTACATATTCTATTGTTGGGGATGAGTAAATGAAAAACATTATGATACTTTTTTTATTTTTGTTTGCGAATTCGTGTTATAGCCGGGAAGAGTATAAATCAACTTTTTTGGAAGAGGCTGCTATAAATATCCCTGTAAAATGGAAAGTAAACAAAAAAAATGATTGTTTAATTATTAGTGATGAGCATGCAAATTCATCCGACTACCTCAAGCTATGCAGGAATTCATCAAGTGAGAAAAGTGATTATTTCACAATGAATGATGGCGGAGAATGGGAGGCAGTAACTGAAGGCATCCCGGTTTTGGCAGATATAAATGTCACACCGAAATTTACCGGCATGAGTGCAGTAATTTCGTGCAAGTCTGAAGATGATGCTGGATACCATTCTGAACAGTGTTTTCAGGCAGAAATAGATTTACCGAAAGAGACAAATTTCATTTTTACTGGCAGAGGCGATCCTTACTTTTTTGATTATTACAAAAGCATATATCTTTCATTCAAGATAAGATGATGCATATATCCAGATGGGGATTTCAATACCAATTAATCTAAGGCGAAATACTTACGAATTATCATTGTGACTTTGTGCTTGAAACCCCTGAGTTAAATCAACCTAGGAGAGAGAGGTGAATAAGTTAATTTCATTTTTAATCCGTTTTGGGGGAATGCTGACCATTAACATTTACACGCAGGACTTAGTATTTAAACGCTCAGCCTTAAATGATTAAAGTAGTCACAGGGCTGAATAACTATTTTGAATTTAAAAATGGAATTTACAGATTTATTAACAATCAGATTTTAAATAGAATTAGCTAGGAGCATGAATCGACAGCAAAGCTAGATGTGAAAAAGGTGATTTTATAACTTCAATTTATTAAAACGTCGATAATAGTTTTCTGTCCGATGTAGACATCAGCTACTAATAATATATATTTAACTACGAATGAAGTCATCAGGAAGCTTACCGCCAAGGCTAATGATGTGTAGACGATGGCTACAGACTAATGATTTTGATGCATACTGGTGGGATGACTCTGAATATAAAAAACAGAACACAAGTAAAATGAAGAAAAAACCTGCAATTATCAACTCACCAGAAAAAGTAACTGAGAACGAATATAACTGCATAGATACGGGCGGATATTTCATTCGAGGAATAAAGCCAAAAACGATTCAATCAATGGATAATGACAAAGAATATATAATGAACAAAGGTCAAGGTGAAAATGAAAACAGAGTCATAGAACAAGTAACAAAAGCCATCAACGGAGCAGATAAAGGATTTGAACAACGCAAATTCTTTACGAAAACAGCTAAAGGAATGATGATATGAAATCATTTACATTAATATCTTTATTTACAATATTTCATATTTATTCATTAAGTGCATTATCTTATGATTCAATCTCAGTTAAAAATAATGACATTAAAATACACCTTGATAATAATGATATGTCCGAGGTCATTTTGGAAAATTTAATAACAGGAAGTGCAAAAAAATGCAAAATAAGCAACTTGACTGAAGAAGACACGAAAAATGGAAACGGTCTCTTGCGCATCACCACAGATAAAAAAGCAATCATATTATTTTCCTCCCATAGATATCTATTGATGAATGAGTTAAATGAGTGTGACAATGGCAAAACAAAACTCTACTCTCTACCCAATTCGCACATTACTATGCTACAGGATATAAATTTCGAAAATAAGTTATTTCTTCAGTTTTCATTAGAGGGTAAAGATAGTTGGTTAGCATCTATTTCTCATTTTGGTAGCGACATAAACTTGTTACATGGCGCAGATTTTTATAATCCAAAAACAAAAAAAACAGAGCAAGGGTTTTCTCTGGGAGATACTAATGGTGACGGTCAAATTTCAATCAATGGAAAATATGTCGTAGTAAATGACTTTAACTGCCAGGAAGGTAAGATACCTGCAGGATCTGGAGTCTGGAATATAAAGAGTAACAAACGAGTGATTTTCCCAACGAAAATAGATGAATTTGGAAGGGTTAGAAACAGTGATGAAATACTGGCGATGTGTATTAAAGCTTTTGAAGGCGCATCTACTATTCAACAACTGGGAGGCACATTAGACTTATGAAAACATAGCAGGGGATTTCGCAACAAAAAAAATAAAAAACATTTTTTCAAATTTGTAAAGCAAAAAACAGGTCACTCTACAAGACTGCCATTTATATTAGAAAAAGAATTGCCAAAAAGTGTCATGCATTTATTAAGTTTCCGCGACGATGAAATTACTAGCCCGCAAGGCGATCACCAGCACTGAAGATGAGATCAAAATTACCGCGAAGAAGAAGATCACGATTAACGCCGGCGGCAGTTATATCACGCTGGATGAGAATAAGATTGAATCGGGTAAGACCGGGGAATATCTGACCAAGGCAGGGAATTACGGTCGGCAGGAAAAGGCAAATAATCCAGAAGATTTTCCGAGTGTCGCCCCGGAAACAACAAAACCCACCAGTCATTTCACATTTTCCTGACAAGGAGTCACAACATGATTATCAGTCCTCCATATCTGAGAGATAGGGATACAACCCAGTCAGATACTGACTGGGTTGACGCGCTGATGCCTGTCAGTTCCCGCAGAGGATATCCTCTTAATGCATCGGATTCATGGCATGGTGGGATCCATATACCACATACGGACTCAGGCGCATTGCCTGAGAAAATCAGGGCAATAGCTGACGGTACGGTCGTGTCGTTTCGAATGCCTTCAAAACCCTGGGAAAGAGATCAATTCCCGCTGAAGTATTCGCCTCTCAGAGGCACGGATGATGGCTATGTTTTATTGAAGCATGAGACTGAAATCGGTTCCGGTGAAGATGGGAAGGTTGTTTATTACTCTTTGTACATGCATCTGAAACATCTTGAAGCAGAGATCAAAACTGACGCTAACATCTATCGTAAAGCCCCGCTGGGTTCTTCGGGAATGACTGATGGGCAGAATGAATTTCATTTCCAGATTTTCTGTGATGAGGCAAATATCAGTAAATTGGCCGGTAGAGCTACTGGCGAGTTGAATATTAATGAAAGTGGCCGGACAGATGTTGTCTACGGCGATGTTCATTTTTATCTCCCTGCAGGAACGAAATTTTATGAGGCGCGACCTTCGGCTAATATAGCTACCACAACGAACTTGAATGAAGTGCATACCAGCGCGGTTCCGTTGTATGCAAGCATGAGTCTCAGTAAAGGGGCATGCACGATGATTACGCGACAGGAGCGCGCGCAGGAAGAAGGTGCCTATGAGCCTGTTGGTTCACCTCTGGTCAATGCCGACGGCGAGGACTATGAATACAACCTTTATAAAACAGCCACCTCACACTATCCGCAAAGTCCGAGCGCCGGGTATGAACTGCTGCGCTTTGGGCGCATTATCAACACCGAACATGAAACCTTGGTTCCTGCTGATGCCCCCTTATGGATGACCGTAAATTATCCCGGCGGGCAAGGTGTTGTGAACCTGGCCGTAGCGGCTGTTAAAAAGTTTAGCGATGCCGATTTCCCCCACTGGATGGGATGGCAGCTGATTGATGATGATAAAGACACACATAGCCAGTGCAACTCAGCGGCAATAAGAAATCTCAGGCAAGAAGACAGATATGCGGCACAAAACAGCAAACTTATCTGCTGTATTCCGTTTAAGTGGGAAAAAAGCACCATTGATGCCAGGTACAAATGGCTGATGACTGGTCTGCCCTGGGAGCAATGTACACCGGAAAAAACCGCAACATGGCAAGTACCGGGATCTCAGGAATCGAAGGATCGAATTCTGATGAGCGAAGAAGACTACGGTAGGTTTAAACAGCATACCGAGGCCCTTTGTTTTGATTCAGGGGCCTTGGGGTCAGGGAAAGTATGGCATTTTGATCCGCGTGGGTTTATTGAGCATTTCAGGAAATGTGGCTGGGTAGGAGAAAACAACATTGTAAGTTTAGTAAGGCACTATCAGAATGCTTATCCAATGACATCAGAACTTAAGACGCCATTAAGTGATCTCCTCCCTGAAAACAGTGCCAGCCTAAACTAAAGTATCCGGTCTTTCTTTCATCTCACTGAGAGGCATATCAACCATGAAAAAGACCCGTTATACTGAAGAACAGATAGCATTCGCCCTTAAACAGGCCGAAACAGGCACTCGGGTGGAGGAAGTGTGCAGAAAGATGGGTATTTCTGAAGCCACTTTTTATAACTGGAAGAAAAAATTTGGCGGTATGGGCGTAACAGAACTGCGCCGTTTGCGGCAGCTTGAGGACGAAAACCAACGGCTTAAGCGTCTGGTGGCGGACCTCAGTCTGGATAAGGAAATGCTCCAGGATGTCATTCGAAAAAAGTTCTGAGGCCCATTCAGAAGCGTGAAGCGGTGACTTACCTGCTGGACGCCTTTCGTATCGGGCTGCGTCGTGGTTGCCGTTTAATGATGCAGAGTCGCACGGTATACCTCTATCGCAGTTGTCGTGATGACAGGGCCCTGACTCACCGGATAAGAGAAATTGCGGAGACACGGATCCGCTATGGTTGCCCGCGCATTCATATTCTTTTGCGCAGGGAAGGCTGGTTAGTCAACCACAAGAAAACCCACCGAATTTACTGTCAGGAAGGACTGAATCTGCGAGCAAAACGCCCACTCAGGCATGTTACAGCCAGGCACCGACACGCCCGTCCAGAAGTGACCGCATTAGATCAGTGCTGGAGCATGGATTTTGTTGCTGATAATCTGTTCAACGGGCGTCGGATACGTGCCCTAACTGTAGTGGATAATTTTAGTCGTGAATGCCTGGCGATCGAAGTTGGTCAGGGGCTGCGCGGAGAGGATGTGGTGGCTGTTATGGAGCGCCTGAAACAAATGCAGCACCGTATACCACACCGGTTGCAGACGGATAATGGCAGCGAATTTATCTCTAAAGCGCTTGACCGTTGGGCATACGAAAATAAGGTGACAATGGACTTCTCACGGCCCGGCAGACCGACAGATAATGCTCTGGTCGAGTCATTCAACGGGAGCCTGCGCGATGAGTGTTTGAATGTGCACTGGTTCCTGTCACTGGAAGATGCTCAGGAGAAGATCGAGCACTGGCGGCAGGAATATAACCAGTACCGGCCACATTCCTCATTAAATAACCAGACTCCGGAAGAATTTGTCCGAAGCCTGCAAACAGACCCGGATCTCTGATTTATCCTGGCATCAATATTGGGAAGGGATCAACAGACCCGGATCTCTGATTTATCCTGGCATCAATATTGGGAAGGGATCATAAGTAAGGATACCTTAATAGAGAGGATTACTAACCAAGGGGAAAAAAGCAGTGGTGAGGTGATAAGACCCTCAGGGTTGATAAATGAACTTCCGAAGTCGCTAAGGAAATATTTGATTACCTCCCCTTTGAGGATTGCACATTAT
This sequence comes from Rahnella inusitata, assembly GCF_018288855.1. Taxonomy (NCBI): domain Bacteria; kingdom Pseudomonadati; phylum Pseudomonadota; class Gammaproteobacteria; order Enterobacterales; family Yersiniaceae; genus Rahnella; species Rahnella inusitata. The sequence goes on from NZ_CP065025.1 coordinate 242,751, forward strand.
TTTAGTCAGATGGCGAGAGAGACTGGTAGATTTTCATCTTTCATTGAAAATGGTGATTTAAGTTATTTTGACATGTATGAGCCAGGAACAAATCAGGGCAATAAGCTTGGAAATAATATTGTTGGTGATGGTGCAAGATTTAAAGGAAGGGGCACCATACATCTAACTGGACGTGAGAACTATAGGAATTATGGAGAATATATAAACATATCGAATGGATTTTTTTCACAATTGAGCCGAACAATCAACTTCCTGTAGAAGATGCGTATTATTCTTGCGATGTTGGGGGATATTACTGGGCAAGCAAGCAAAAATATATAATAGTCAATAAGCGATTGGCGCCTAGCGGTAGTTTAGGGATTAATTTTTGGGCAGATAAAGGATGTAAAGTGTCGGATGCTTTAGAAGTCACACGCCGAGTAAACCCAGCAGCAAATGGTTTTGAATTAGTTCGTTGGCCCAGTTTTGAACATGCTTGGTATGCAATAAATGACGAAGTTACCCCTCCACTTAACTATAGAAGAATTGGTTGAATGAATATTTTAAAAAAAATAACAATAGTGTTTTTTAGTTTATTATTTTCCTCAATGACTGTCGCTGCAGATGATTCTGCCCTTGGAGATTTGAGCCAATACACAGTAATGCTTTGTGGGAAAGTTTCAAATGAAGTATTGGATGACGTCGGTAGTCATGAAAAAAAAGTGAACCATTATCTAAAATGATAGATTTACTCATATTAATTAGTACCGATGCCCCTAACAGTGTATCAGATGCCAGAGTTACTGCAGATGGTAAAATATTTCTCAAGGGAAGGGATACTATAAGCTTTCCTGTTTCGTTAATTATGACTCTCGATGGTGGAGTTCACACTGACACTGTCACTTATATATCAAATAGAAATAAATTGATTGGTGGTCATTTTTACAATAGTGAAAACGATACTGGTGAGTCCGAAGAAGTATATATCTCAAGCACAGGAAGTGTTTACCATATAGAAATTGAAAAAAATTAGTAATGAGAGTTGCTTCAATAAATTTAGTTGATTTTTCATGATGCTGCGCGCAGCTCACTTCCTGGGGCAAGGTGCAATTGAATCACAAAACTTAAATCTTATAGTTGAGGGTTCTGTTTCATTTAACCGTCATCCAGAGCATCCATCATTTGCCGAAGAAATTAATGGGTATTATGCTGACCCGACAGATATTTATGGTTATTCCCACAATTATGAGCGTGAAGGTAATGATTTGGGGAATGTCACTAAAAGTGATTTAAGAGATTCAAGAAATAATATTTTGACTATGGTTATAGGAAGAGACTCAAGTAGCAGGCCGATTTTAACTGCACCTCAAAGGAGAACTCTTGATTCAAACTTATCTCATATTGGAGATGGGATGAAATGAAAGAGTTTCAGTTAACTCTAATAGTGGAACGAAGTATTATTATCGGAGCCCTTCCTTCTGGAAAGCTAGCGCAGCAGTTAATTTACCCGGTAGGATAAACAGCCTTTATAGCCCTTCATTAAATGGATTTGATGCAAGATGTTGTGCATACGGAGTCGCTCTGGCTATTTTAACCGAAGATAAATTCCCGGACACCTCTGGAAATTTAACAATTCCATTTCCTGAAGGGTATACTCATAGGAAGCATTAGTATGCCTTACTATTTTTTTGAGCTTTAGCACATTTGCGTTAGATTCAGTACCAACGCATCAAGACAAACCAACTTCAGTTATTAGGAGGTTGTCATCAAATTCCAATGCTGATATTTCCTCATCATCAAACTTTGATGCTTGCAATGTGCACTTCAAAGACCATGTATTTCCTACACTAACAGATGATGAATATTACAAAAAAAATATCCTATTTCAGAATGGAGTTGCATTTATTCTGGAGATGCATTTGAGGCAGGATATGACACTCAACAAACCAACAACAATGGTGTTAGTGAAAGTAGCACAGATAATAAAATCGTATATGACTACACGAATAAAGAATGGAAATCCGTACCAGATAAAAATCACAAGGAAAATGGCAAAAACAATCAATTAGAATTAATAAAAGTTGAGAGTCAAAATTCTAACGGCTACATAGCTATAAATAAAATGAGAAAACTTAAAGACGGTAGTATTGGTGAAGGATTTTATTTTTGCCTAATACATAATGACAATGCACTTTGTGGGTCTGGTGAGAGTATTAAAATTAATGGCAAGTTAATTCCCCCTCAAGATGCATTTAAATTATTAAGCAGTGTTTCGTTTGACGAAAATTAGGATCATTCAAGTCAAAATGACATTAAACATGTGGAATGACTCTATGACTTTTTTTTTAATTTTGTATAACATTAGGTATTTATAGATTAGCAAAAGACACATTAGAAGACAAAATAACCAAAACGAGCTCGTAAAGGATGTTTATATTAAGATTTTAAAGGGGTTACAAAATATGTGGATTCTTGAAAGAGTTTCAGGCAACAATAATGTCGTAGCTAAGTATTACTCAAAAAATTAATTAAAGAAGTCGAGATCAGGAATTTATTTATCCAGAAGGATAAAAAGCCTTTATAGATCTTCGAGTTTCACTAGATTAAATACGCTGTTAATTCACGCCCCAGTTTAATTTAATCTCTGACCTATAATATTAGAGTCTTCCCATGCCCGTAAATCTAAATACCATACCTGGCCCAGCATTACGCCCGTTGCCGCCCAAGCCGTTACGCTGGCTGAGCACGTTGGTGGGGCTTATTGCCACAGGAATACTACTCATGCGGTTTCTGGGGAAACTGGTGGGCGAAACCTCCTTTTGGTGGTTTGCCATTGGGATCCCCGTCTTGTTTTGGGTCGTACTCATGGGGTTTCGCCTGACGGTATATATAATGCAGCAGATCCATGCTAACGCCTGGGACAAAAGGCGCGAACAGGTCATTTTACAGGAGGTTCGTCGCGGACGACGGGCATTACAAATCCTTGCGGCCGAGCACCGGACGGCACTCGTGGCGAAGGCTCAATTCACGGATACAACTGACGCATTACTGCGTAATGAAGACATCCTCTTTTCTCAGACTTCATGGAATGGCCAGAGCAGCGTCAGGCACAGTCGGTTACCTGATTCCGTGGATGTATTACCGCAAACACAGGTTTCCAGCGCCTTTGCCGAGTTATTGCAAACCTTGACTGAACCTTTATCTCATTTACCCCAGGATAACCCTGTCGCCGTTTTGCTGGAATCCTCTTCCTCATTACCGGTTGCTCAGGTTCGCGATCTCTGGCAACAAGCCTGGCTTGAGAGCGATCTTACGCCGCACATGGCATTTATTCCCGGGCACGGACTGATGGCCATTGATCACTGGCTCGATTACAGCATTCAGGACAAAGCCGTTTTGCTGGTGATTGCCCTACAAATCGCCCCCAGGCAGCCAGACAACACTGCCGAAACCGTCACAGGGCTGCTGTTAGGCAACCGAATAACTCAAACAACGCTGCCTCCGATAGCATTGTTGCATCGGCCTGAACTTTCACGGCCAGACCCCATCGCGTTGCAGGAAAAAATTGATCAAGCTATTGACTGGGTTCCCTTGCAAGCGACCGCTTTGCAGCATCTGTGGCTGGTCGGTATACCCGGCACAAGTGAAGGATATCAATGTGCCATCGTTGCACAGGCAAATCCGCCCCTAGCCTCTGTCGATCCCACGACAGGCATACACAATATTAATGAGTTTCTGGGAAACCCCGGCCGTGCAGCACCCTGGCTGGCCATTGCAGCCGCTGCGCAGGCCATCCGGCAATCCCCTGCACCGCATATGATCATCAGTGGCGAACAAGACAGTGACAGTGTCTGGAGTACCGTCGTCTCCCCCTACGCCTCTCACAAGGAGAATAACGCGTGAAGCGCATTGCCTTACCCATAAAAAAACCGGAAGTTTTGTTCTGGGCAATTACCCTGTTGTTTTTACTGGCCGGGGCAATATTGTGCTGGCTGGTCTGGCAACACCCTGCCCGAGTGGGGTTCACAGCCGGGTCTCCAGAACACGACCGCTGGCTGACTGGCCTGGTCGTTGCGACGGGTATTATTGCTCTTTGTGCGATGATTTCATTTATCAGCACCCGTCTGGCAGGCAAAAAACAGTTTGATGAGATGCGTCAGCAAGCTCAGGGCTACGACGCCCCTGCCCCGGAAAAAGTGGAGAAGGCAGAAGACATAACACTGAGCGAAGTTGCCCAGCTGAAAACCCGCCTGCGCCGCCGCTACGGCTTTTTCTGGTGGTATAAAGTTCGTCTGCTGATGGTGGCAGGTGAACCGGAACAAATCACCGCCCTGACCCCTAAGCTGGCGACACAATGCTGGCTGGAAGGCCAGCGCACCGTGTTGATTCACGCAGGCAGTCTGCACCGGGAGGTTGACGAAACCCGTCTGGCCGAATGGCGAAAACTCCGCCGCAGCCGCCCGCTCGATGGCATTGTCTGGGCGATGACAGAATCACAAAGTAAGAGCGCGCAGTGGCTGGATGACGGCCTGCGGACGCTGGAAAAAACCGGTGAAGCGCTGCGTTATCAACCTTCGGTGTATCTGTGGCAGGTCTGCGACAGTGCGTGGCCGCAGGCTGAGCGCGCTGAACAGCCGGTAGGCGCGGTTTTTGCCGCGAATGGTTCCCCGGAATCGGTAGAATCGCAGCTGAAATCGCTGTTGCCTCAGCTTCGCGAACAGGGGCTACAGCAGGTCTTTCTCAACCGTCAGCATGATTTCCTTCTGCGTCTGGCAAACACGCTGCAAGAATCCGCTGCATTGCGCTGGCGAAGGATCCTGACGCCGTGGTTTAGTGAATACGCTCAGCGCATTCCCCTGCGCGGGCTGATGTTCAGCCTGCCGGATAGCTCAACACCGGCGACGGACGTGCATGAAAAAACCTGGGCGGTGCCAGCCAGCTGGCAGGGTGTGCTGGAGGACTGCCGGTCTGCGCAAGGTCGCCGCGTCGGTCTGCCGTGGGAGCAAACACTCTGCTACGGTGTACTGGCGCTGATTGTTCTGTGGGGCGCGGGCTGCGTAATGTCTTTTGCGGTGAACCGTCATCAGATGGTGTCTGCCGCCGATCAGGCTAAGGCTCTGGCGAAACTCCAGCCGGTATCGGACGAACAACTGCTCGCCTTACAAACGTTGCGCAATGACATTGGCCGGATGCAGGCCCACGTGGCAAGGGGAGCGCCGTGGTATCAGCGTTTTGGTCTGGATCACAATGCCCAACTGCTCACAACCCTGATGCCCTGGTATGGCAACGCCAGCAACCGTCTGATCCGTGATGCAGCCGCGGCAAGTTTGCAGCAAAAACTTAACGAACTCGCCAACCTGCCCGCCAATAGCCCGAAACGTGCGGCGCTGGCAAAATCAGGTTATGACCAGCTGAAAGCCTATCTGATGATGGCGCGCCCTGATAAAGCCGATGGCGCATTTTACGCGCAGGTGATGAAGACCACAGAACCGGTTCGTCCCGGCGTCTCTCCCGGCCTGTGGCAAAGTCTGGCACCGGATTTATGGCAGTTCTATGCGGTAAATTTACCTGCCCAGCCATCATGGAAAATCACTGCCGATAAATCCCTGGTATCACAGGCGCGTCAGGTGCTTCTGGGAGAAATCGGCCAGCGCAACGCCGAAAGTACGCTGTACGAAAACATGCTGCTCTCGGTGCGCCGCAATTACGCAGACATGACGCTCGTCGACATGACTGGCGGAACCGATGCGCAGCGGCTGTTTACCAGCGAAGAAGTGGTGCCGGGCATGTTTACCCGCAAGGCATGGGATGAACAGATCCAGCAGGCGATCGACAAAGCGGTGGGATCCCGCCGCGAAGAAATTGACTGGGTGTTGAGTGATAACCGCTACTCGGTCGCCGATAACATCTCCCCCGAGGCGCTGAAAAAACGTCTGACTGAACGCTACTTCACCGATTTTGCCGGCAGCTGGCTGAACTTCCTCAACAGCCTGCGCTGGAATGAAGCAAAAAACCTCTCTGACGTTATCGACCAGCTGACGCTGATGAGCGACGTCCGCCAGTCACCGCTCATCGCCCTGATGAATATGCTGGCGTGGCAGGGGCAGACCGGCCAGAAAGATCAGGCGCTGACCGACTCTCTGGTGAAATCCGCCAAAGCGTTGATCAACAGCGACGCGCAACCGGCTATCGATCAGCACGCCAGCGGCCCAGTCGGCCCGCTCGATGAGACCTTTGGGCCGCTGCTGGCCCTGATGGGCAAAGGCAGCGCGCAGAATATGATGTCCTCTGACACCTCCCTCAGTCTGCAAACGTTGCTGACCCGGATTACACGCGTGCGTCTGAAACTCCAGCAGGTCGCGAACTCCTCAGACCCGCAGGAAATGACGCAAATACTGGCGCAAACCGTCTTTCAGGGGAAAAGCGTCGATCTGACCGATACACAGGAATACGGCAGCCTGATTGCCGCCAGTCTGGGTGAGGAGTGGAGCGGGTTTGGTCAGACCATGTTTGTCCAGCCGCTGACACAGGCGTGGGAGACCGTGTTACAGCCCTCCTCCGCCAGCCTGAATGACCAGTGGAAAAACGCCATCGTGGCGAACTGGAAATCAGCCTTTGACGGGCGTTATCCGTTTGCGGTCAGTAAAAGTGATGCGTCGCTGCCAATGCTGGCAGAGTTTATCCGCAAAGACAGTGGCCGAATCGACAGCTTCCTGACCCGTCAGCTGAGCGGCGTTCTGCACAAAGAAGGCACGCGCTGGGTGCCGGACAAAGTGAACAGTCAGGGGCTCACGTTTAACCCGGAGTTCCTGACGGCGATTAATCAGCTGAGCCAGATCTCTGACATTTTGTTCACCGACGGCAGTCAGGGTATGCGCTTTGATTTGCTGGCGCGCCCGGTGCCGAACGTAGTGGAAACCAGTCTGTCTATCGATGGACAAAAACTGCATTACTTCAACCAGATGGAAAGCTGGCAGAGCTTCCGCTGGCCGGGGGATACCTATAAACCGGGCACCATGCTGACGTGGACCTCGACCTCTGCCGGTGCGCGTTTGTACGGTGATTATCAGGGAACCTGGGGGCTTATCCGCTGGCTTGAGCAGGCTAAACAGCAAAAGCTGGACGAAGGTCGCTATCAGCTGACCTTCATCACGCCGGACAAACAGCCGCTTCAATGGATATTGCGCACCGAGCTGGGTAAAGGCCCGCTCGGTCTGTTGCAGTTACGTAACTTCACGCTGCCGACAAAGATCTTTCTGGTACAAGCAGCATCGACGCAGACCGAACGACCTTTTGATCCTGATGCGATCGCTGAGGAACAGTAATGGCCACATTAATCACACTCCAAGCCGCCTGTGGCGTAGAACGTGAAGCGCTTTTAACGCAGGCGCTTCTACAGGCTGAACTCTGGGATAACTGGCTGCAACCGGTGTCGGCAGATAATCCCACCGGAACCGATCCCGGCTATGACGATGATTTTCAGCAGATGCGCGAAGAGGTCAACAAACTCTCTGGCGCAGATACCACCCTCACCTGCGAGCTGGCAGAAAAACTGCTGACCAGTCAGTGCAAGGACGTGCGCGTCGCCACCTATTACATCTGGGCGCGTCTGCATCGTGACGGTGAGGCCGGTCTGGCCGACGGCCTTTCCCTGCTGGCCGCGTTAATCACCCGTTTTGGCGAAAGCTTGCATCCCCTGCGTGCCGCCAGTCGTAAAACGGCGCTGGAATGGATCTCCGGGTCCCGCGTACTGGACAGCCTGTCGTTGTATCCGGAAGTGGAAAAAACTGATTTTACCCGCATCGTCGGCGCGCTGACGGTCATCGAACACGCACTGAACAACTGGGACGAAGCCTCCCATCCACAGCTGGGCGCATTATTTACCACGCTGGAAAACAGGCTGGTACAGTCCGGCGGGATGAACGCCGTCGTCCCGCAAAACAGCAGTTCGTCTTTTTCCACGCCAGAAAGCAACAGTGCTCCTTCCTTACGCGCGGTTCAGTCCGGACGCGATCTGATGGAACAGGCCAAAACGCTGGCGAAATACCTTCGCGATCAACCGCAGGGTTGGCTCTCCGGCCATCATCTAATCAAAAGCGTGCGCTGGGACACCGTGCACGAATTGCCACCGCTGGATGCCAGTGGCCGCACCCGTTTGATGCCGCCGCGCCCTGAATATCGCGCCCAGCTGAAACGTCTTTACCTTCAACAAAGCTGGTTGGAATTGCTGGAGCAGGCGGAATCCATGTTTGGTGAAGGGGTAAACCACTTCTGGCTGGATGTGCAGTGGTATTTGCATCAGGCACTCACGAAATCTGGCACACCTTATGAAGGCTGGGCCACATGCATCACGCAGGATCTCAACCTGCTGCTGACCCGTCTGCCGGGGCTGGAAACTTTATCCTGGAGCGACGGCACACCGTTCGCCGATGAAGTGACGCAAAGCTGGATTAATCAGCACGTACTGGAATCTGCCAGTGGATGGGATAACGAAACCGCCGCTGCGGTCACTTCCGGCGAAGACGACATCCTTCAACTCGAATCCGAAGCACTGATGCAGGCCGACAGCGACGGCGTCGAAACGGCCCTGCGCTGGTTGCAGTCACGTCCCGGCATCAGTACACCGCGACACCAATGGCTGATACGTCTGGTAATGGCCCGCGTTGCGGAACAATACGGTAAGAGTGATATGGCTTTGCATTTATTAGGCGAACTCGATAATGGTGGCGCAGCGCTCACTTTGCAGCAGTGGGAGCCGGAATTAATTTTTGAAGTCAAAGCCCGCCGCCTGAAATTACTGCGCATGAAAAATCAGCGCGGCGACGGTGACAAGAACCGTTTACTGACCGAAATGGACAACCTGCTCAGCGGGCTGATAGCGCTGGATCCCGCACGTGCAGCGGTGTTGTGCGGTTAAAAAGGAGAACATCATGGCAAAAGGTTATTACCTGGTAATAAAAGATAAAACGACCTGCGGCGGCATCATCACCGAAGGGGATCCCACACACACATTATTCGGGAAGGCAATCGCGCGAGAACAGGACCGTGTCACTTGCGGTAAACATCCCGGCATGTTTATCATCGTAGGCCACATCCCGGGAGATTCTGTGATGGGCAGGAAATTTGCAGGCACATTGCACAGCAAAAGCAGTTGCCCGTGCCAGGCAAGATTTATCCCGTCGATGATAAATGATACGTATGCGTTTTCAGAAAGCTCCTCATCAGCAACTCAAACTTCAGCGGAGATGAAAAATCCGGCCCTGTCTTCATATGTCACTGGAGAAACAATAAATTCTGGGTATGTGCCTGATTATCCTGCAACTGCGTTGATTAATACAAATACATTGCCTGATATGAAACTTAGAGGAATGCTACAAGCGAATAATCAAGACATTGCTCTGCTGACTCCAGAAGAATGTATCGAGGTACTAAGTTCATGGGGAACGTACAAGAGCGGATGGCTACAGATCACACAGTCCGCTCCGGGGGCTTTTATACTCAGCTACGGTACAAATATCAAAGATGTAGTCACTACTTCAATGATTATTTCTCAACTTGGCAATTTTGGCATTAAAGCAACGAACTTTACTAATGCTAAGGGTACAGAATTGATTAAAATAAGTGGCTACCCCGGGGTTAGAAAAGTTTTGAACGCGCCAGTTTTTGCTGCTAAAAACCCTAAAATTGTAGATTTAGGAATCGGGAAATTTGGAGTTACAAAATCAATTATAGAAGGAACCAGAGTTACTTTTTATGTTGCTGCAGCTTATAGAATTCTTGACTACATTTTAAACGATGAAACTACACTTTCAACATTTATTGGTTCTATTGCAACGGACGTGATTAAAATCGGGATTGTTTCAATCATTTCTTTTACTGCAGGTGTTATTATCATAACTCCATTTATAGCGCTAAATTTAGCAATTGTGGTAGGTGTTGGTTTCTTAGCCGCCTGGGGGCTAAACAAGCTTGATGAAAAATTCGGGATGACCGACCAACTCATTGAGTACATTGAACATGCTCAACAAGAGTTTGTTGAAAAAGCGCGAGAAATGGAAAAAGGATTTTGGGACTTGGGAGCTATGTTTGCCGATGAAATGCTTATAAGAGGTAAAATAGTCATTGAATCTGAAGTTAGAAATTACCTAAGAGATGCTCTTAGTGGGATAAACCTTAGAGAATATTGAAATGAAAATAAGATCGCTTTCCTCATTATTTATATTATTCAGCACATCTTTATTATCTCTGTACTTCTGGATTAGTGAAATAACAAATTATCTCGAATTTAGGCATGTAATAACTTTCTCATGGATGTCTATTGGTTTAGTCTGTATTCCAATCATTTTCACCTTCCCAATTTGTTGGTTTTTTTTAGAATTTATTTATGAACGAAATGTAGCCATTGAGAAGATGGAGAAATTAATGCCATATTTCAAATATTTGTGCATATTTTCTTTTGTTTTAGTAATATTTATTTCATTAGGGTATATTTCTATTCTTGAGCATAAAGGGTACATTTCATGTCATGAATCCCCCTCGGGTTGGATGCCTGGGACTGCGAAAAAATATGCTATTAGCATTCAATTATGTGGGAAATGAGCTAAAAAGAGAGCGTTAAATTTAATTTTTAATGTAATTCGAGGGAGGTACGACAATAAAAATCAAAAAAAGCAAACAAATAAGGACATAAAGGAAAGGAGGAAATAATGAAAATATACGACATAACACCGTGGTGTTTTTTGATGATATATAATATGAAGCAACGTTTTTTCTTTTTTGGATTTTTTAACTTTCTCTGGATTAACTTTCTCTGTTTTTTGAAAGGGTTTTATTTGCTATCTTCATATCAAAAGTATAATTCCGTTGTCGTTTATTCAACATGGTCTATCTTTGCAATTTTATTTCCTATTTTTTCATGCCGTATGCATTAATTTTAATCCCAGTATTGATTCAAAGGAAAAACATTTCTAGTAAATCCGGAAAGGTATTTATAAATATTTCATTATTACTTTTAGCAAAAACTTTAACAGGAATGATATCATTTGCCATAATATTTGAAAACACCCTGAAAAACAGGGATATATTGAGTGCCAAGGAATTCCATCAGTTTAGACACCAGGCATGGCTACTAAATATACTCTGCGCTACGTGGCAAATGTCTTGATGTTATTTTGTTGTCTCCTTGGATTAATTATCGCTTCACTTTCATTTTTTACCGGCGAAAGTCAGAGTTTACTATTTCCTGAGCCTATTCCTCTGAGTGAATATTGGGATGGAATTGATGGTTTAGTCAAAACCACAGAGGATATTGTTATTGTTTTTTCTTTCTAATCAATGTGTCGTGATCCTAATTATCTTAGAAAAAGTAAGATAGCTAGTAAATGAATATGAATTACTCCCCTCTTGATTTTGGTCATCTTTATTTTACTGAGACCCAACATGGACGACTTAACCCTCCGATACTTCGACGCTGAAATGCGTTATCTGCGCGAGGCGGGCGAAGAATTTGCCCGTGCGCACCCTGACCGCGCTGCCGGATTGAATCTGGATAAAGCCGGTGCCCGCGACCCGTATGTGGAACGCCTGTTTGAGGGCTTTGCCTTTTTGATGGGACGACTGCGGGAAAAACTCGACGACGATCTGCCTGAGCTGACCGAAGGACTGGTCAGCCTGCTGTGGCCTCACTATCTGCGCACCATCCCTTCCCTCTCCATTGTGGAATTCACCCCCGAATGGCAGGGAATGAAAGAGCGCATGGCGGTGAGCAAAGGCTTTGAAGTGCTTTCCCGCCCGATAGGAGAACGTCGCACGCGCTGTCGCTACACCACCACGCAGGATATTGAACTGCTGCCACTTTCGCTAAGTCGCGCGGTGCTGGATACCGAACCCGACGGCCGCTCGGTGATCCGTCTGCGTTTTCACTGCGGCGAACTGGCCGACTGGAGCAAGATGACCCTGAGCCATCTGCCGATCTATTTTGATGCCGATGCGCCTCTTGCCTGCGCCCTGCATGAAGCTTTAACGCTCAATACCGCCAAACTGTGGATCCGTCTGCCGGGACAATACGACCGTCAGCCGCTGGACGCATTCTTCGCGGCGCAGGGCTTTAGCGAGCAAGACCAGCTTTGGCCAAAAGGCGACAGCGCGTTCAGCGGTTATCAGTTGCTGCTGGAATACTTCACTTTCCGCGAAAAATTTATGTTCGCCGCGCTGAAAGGGCTCGAAACCGTGGTTTTACCAGCAGAACTGGCGTGGTTTGAAATCGATGTCGTGCTGGAAAATCGCTGGGAACATGATTTCTCGTTCTCGGAAAAACATCTGCGGTTGCATTGCGTGCCGGTCATTAATCTGTTCCCGCTGGAATCTGATCCGCTCTCGCTCTCCTCCTTGCAGACGGAATATCTGTTGCGCCCGATGCGCGTGCAGGATGGCTATACCGAGATCTACTCGGTGGACTCGGTTATCTCTTCCAAACATTCGGGACATCAGGTGTATGTACCTTTCACCAGCTTCCGCCACAAAGGCGGGATGCTGCGCCACGACGCACCGGAGTATTACTACCACACGCGCGTCAAACGTGGTCCTTCCGGCCTGCACGATACGTGGCTGGTGCTGGGTGGTGAGGCGTTTGATAACCACACCGTGCCGGAGAACGAAAACCTGTCCCTTAGCCTGACCGGAACCAACGGCCAGCTGCCGCGAAAATCACTGCAAAGCACGGTGCTGGATACCGCGGTGAAATCCACCGGGGCCAATGTGCGGGTGCGCAATCTGTCCGTGCCGTCGATGCCGTGTTATCCGCCGAACCGCGACCGTTTTCACTGGCGGGTGCTGAGCCATCTGGGCAGCAGCTTCCTGTGGATGATGGATAACGCCGAAGTCCTGCGCGGCACGCTGGCGCTGTATGACTGGACGGGAAATGAGATGAACCGCCGCCGTCTGGATGCCATCGCCGAAGTGAAGCACAGCGAGATCGAACGCTTTGAACGCGGTTATCTGCTGCGCGGCGTGCATATCGAAATCACGCTCGACAGCAACGGCTTTGCCGGTACCGGCGATATCTGCCTGTTCGGGGAAATGCTCAGCCGCTTCTTCGCACTGTACACCGATATCCACCTGTTTAACCGCCTGACCCTGATACTGCAACCGACAGGAGAACGTCTGGAATGGGAAGAGAATCACAAGCCGCGCATTCCCGGCTAAACGCCAGGCTTGAGCGCGACATCGGCAAGATCAACTTTTTCCGTTTCTGTCAGTTACTGGAACAACAACCGGGTAGCCAGCCGCTGGGGAGCACTGCCAATCCTGCCGACGATCCGGTGCGTTTTCGCCCGCATCCGGGCATGGGGTTCCCGGTCAGTGAACTGAAGGCCTTCGAAACGGATGAAGAACATCCCGATGCGCCGCCGACGGTGCGCACCACGTTTATGGGGCTGTACGGGGTGGATTCGCCGCTGCCGACATCGTATATCGACGACATCACCCAGCGGCGCGAAGGACATGAGGCGCTCGAAGGTTTTCTCGATATTTTCAACCACCGCATCATGACGCAGTTCTACCGCATCTGGCGGAAATACTCGTATCCGGCCACCTTCGAAGCAGGCGGCAAAGACAACACATCGCAAAGCCTGCTGGGGCTGATTGGTATGGGGATCCCCGGTTCGCAACAACATTTTGCGACACCTTCCTCACGCTTTCTGGCATTGCTCGGAGTTATGCGCCAGCCGGGAAGAACGGCGGAAGGCGTGCAGGCGCTGGTGCGGCTGTTAGCGCCCTTCACCCAAGCGGATATTACGCCGCATTGCCTTCGATCTGTGCGCATCACCGCGCCGATGGCGTTTGCTGAAGAAGGGGCTAACTGGCTGGACGGCTACACCGTGATGGGAGATGAGGCGACCGATGCCAACAGCCAGTTGCTGATTTCCCTGCACACCTCAGACCCTGACGAGGCCAGTGAATGGCTGCCGGACGGTCAGATTTATGCGGATTTTCAGGTGCTGTTGCGAGTGTATCTGGGGTGGCGCTATAAGGCCTGTATTCAGCTGACGGTGCCAACGCACCTGCTACCCGCCCCCGTGCTGGGGGATACACCGATACGGCTGGGGCTGACCGGCGTGCTGGGGCTGGGGCTGGACAATGACGCACCGTCAGAGGATATCCCCGAATACTTTACCGTGGAGCTGGGCCGCTACAGCGGAATGGCTCGTGATATGCATCAGGAAGGAAATAGTCGTGTTATTACATACCTCTTTGAAAAGTAAACTCTGGTTGCCTGCGCTGGCTTTACTACTGAGTGGCTGCGGGCTGACCCAAACGGTAACAGACGGCACCGTCTCAGCCACAAAAGCTCTATTTTATAAACAGATAAAAGTGTTGCATCTGGATTTCACCGCCCGTGAAGCCCTGAATACCGATGCCACCGAGACAAACTCGTCCTCGCAGCCAGTGATGGTTCGCGTTTATCAGCTGCGCGATGATAAAAATTTCCAGAAAACGGTATATCAGCAACTGGCAGGCGACGGCGATGATGCCCTGAAAGACGATCTTCTCGCCAGTCGCAACGTGGTCGTGAAGCCGGGCACTGCGGCATCACTTGATATGCCGATGGAAAAGGATGCCAAATTTGTGGCGGTCGTGGGTCTGTTCCGTAATCCGGATATGGCCAAAGATCAGTGGCGTCTTGTGTTAACCCGTGAAGATTTGGATCCGGATAAACCGCGCACTATCGAACTGGGTAATAACGCGCTGACCCTGCTTGCGGAGAAAAAATGATGCCAGGCTCCCACTCCCCCTCACTCTACGAAATGCTGCTCGGCAACTTTGCGGGCGGCCTTGAGCTTCATCAGGTCAGTGAAGAGAATCAGGTGGTGCTTTCGGTGCTGGACAACATGCAGCGTATTCTCAACTGTCGCGCCGGAACACTCAGCCATTTGCCGGATTATGGCCTGCCGGACATGAGCAAAATTTTGCAGGGAATGCCGGGCACGGCGCATTCCCTGTTAACCACCCTCTCCGCCACGTTGCTGAAATACGAACCGCGCCTGAAAAGTCTGAACGTGGTGCTGTTGCCACAATCCACGCCCGGTCATCTGGAATACGGCATCGACGCCGAACTGAAAGAGGTGGGACTGGTGCGCTTTGGCACCGCGTTTATGCCTGAAGGGCGCGTATTAATCCGCCATCTGAAACAACAGCACTTCATCTGAACAGACGCCTGTGAAAGGAATCGATTATGTCTATTGAACGCCAGCTGCGCACCGGGGGTGACCCGCGTGCGCTGGCTGAGTACGCCGTTTTACGCGAAGAGCTGAGCAAACTCACACATCCGGCGCGCCCGGATGTGAACTGGAAAAAGGTCGAGCAGCTTTGCCTGAGCCTGTTCCAGCAAAACGGTATCGAACTGCAAACCGCATCGTGGTACACCCAGGCGCGGGCGCAACTCGTCGGGCTGAACGGGCTGAATGAAGGATTAGCCATCCTTGAAGCGCTGATCTCCCGTCAGTGGCCGGGGTTGTGGCCGCAACCGGTGCATGCGCGGATGGAGATCCTCACCGGATTGAGCCAGCGGCTCCAGCAATCCCTGCGGGGAATGACGCTGGAATACCGTGACCTTCCGCAGATTTATCAGGCAGAAAAGCTGATCAATGTGCTTTGTGACGTACTCCAGCGTCTGGAGCTGAAACATGTCAGTCAACTGGCGACACTGAGCACCTTTATGCACGGCGCAGCGGTTCGACTCGAAAATATGCACGCCACCACAGATGTGGGAGTCGTGCTGCCCGCCGCGGCAATGCAGGCGGAAAAGGAATCCTCAGACAGCACAGGCGAGCGCTGGGTATACGTTGCACAAGACGAAACCGTTGAGCCACTGGTGGTAACTTCCCCGCCCGCAGCGTCCAGACGCCTGCCACAATGGAAAGGATTTATCGCGGGTGTGGTGGTGACGATACTGGCGGGCAGCAGCGTGATGGCGGGTATCAAGACCTTTTATCGTCAACCACCCGGTGAACAGCTGATGGCGACGCTTCAGGGAATACCGCAACCGCTGACCCCAACGGCGATAGAAACGTTAAAAAAACGCCAAACCGAATTGCTTAACCGTGAAGCTCCACAGCTTATTGCAGCAACGCGGCAGCAAACCCGTCGTCTGGCAAAACTCTCGCCGCGCTGGGCGCAGGATACCGGCACGCAGCTGGTGTATCAGACTCAGGCTCTGTGGCCGGATAACCCGGCAACCCAAAAGCTGACGCAGGAATGGACGCAGCAACTCTCCGCCAACGCCCTCCCTCTGGAAAAACTCGACGGCTGGTACTCGGCAGGCACGCAGTTACAACAGCTGGCAGATAAGCTCAACGGACTGGACGAGCAGCGCGGCAAATATATGACTGTCTCACAGCTGAAATCCTCCGTTTTTGCCATTCAGCAGGCACTCAACAGCGCCACGCCTGTCGAAGAATCACTGCGAAAACTCGCCGAAGCAAAACGCCAGAACACTACCGTCTCACCGCAACTGCTGATGCAACTCGACGTTCAGTTTGCACAGTTAATCAACCGCTACGCGATGCTGGATCCGGCGCCGCCGTTTTCACCGCCCCAGTAAACCCGCCATACTCCCGCCAGCTGCGACTGTCTGCTGGCGGTTCCCCCTCTGTTCTTTTACTCAAAATGTAAAAATTTGCTACAACCGTTACCCCTTCGCACCGCATTATTATCAAAATCGATGACATAAATTTACATTGCATTAGGATCATAAAGCGAAAAGGGCATTGGATTTTTAACCATTTGGTAACGGCTTTGGTACACAAAAAGTCATTACTGTACGCAGGGTAATTACATCCCTAAAACATCCAAACTGTTTGATCCAGATCAACGCAACATTATTTCCACGCTGTTTTTAAGGTTACTCGCGCTTTCTTCAACGCCTGCCCCATTTAGTTTCTGCCGCCTTTCTTCCCCTCTGATTCGAAAGTGTTTCAGGGACTGATTTCCCTGCGAAACCGTCCCTGTTAATGCCTTTGCCCGCTGTGGTTAAATCGTCCTCTCGCAAAACCCCGTTATACCTTCCTTTCATTCAAGACTTCACCTGCGAATGTCAGACATCGCCGGTTCCCGTGCCGGTGCCTGTGTTTGAAAGGATTACCTGACGCACAAAAAGAGGTTGTTATGTTTGGTCTTGATGCGCTTGAACTGGCCCGTATCCAGTTTGCGTTCACTGTCTCTTTCCACATCATTTTTCCCGCCATCACCATCGGGCTGGCCAGTTTTCTGGCGGTGCTCGAAGGGATGTGGCTGAAAACCAAGAAAGAGGCTTACCGCGACCTGTACCATTTCTGGTCGAAAATTTTTGCCGTTAACTTCGGTATGGGCGTAGTCTCCGGTCTGGTGATGGCGTACCAGTTCGGCACCAACTGGAGCATGTTCTCATCGTTCGCCGGGAGTATTACCGGCCCGCTGCTGACGTACGAAGTGCTTACGGCGTTCTTCCTCGAAGCCGGCTTCCTCGGCGTGATGCTGTTCGGCTGGAACCGTGTCGGCCCCGGTCTGCACTTTTTCTCCACCTGCATGGTGGCGCTCGGCACACTGATGTCGACGTTCTGGATCCTCGCTTCCAACAGCTGGATGCAAACGCCGCAGGGCTACGAGATTGTGAACAATCTGGTGGTGCCGGTCAGCTGGATGAAGATTATCTTCAACCCGTCATTCCCGTTCCGCCTGATGCATATGACCACGGCGGCGTTCCTCGCCTCCGCGTTTTTCGTCGGGTCGGCGGCGGCATGGCATTTACTGCGTGGCCGTGATACCCCTGCAATTCGCACAATGTTGTCGATGGCGATGTGGATGGCGCTGATTGTCTCTCCGATCCAGGCCTTTTTGGGCGACGCCCACGGTCTGAACACACTGAAATATCAGCCCGCGAAAATCGCGGCAATTGAAGGCCACTGGGAGAATAAAGACGATAAACCGACCCCACTGGTGCTGATCGGTTACCCGGACATGAACCGCGAAGAAACGCGTTACGCAGTGGAAATCCCCTATCTTGGCAGCCTGATCCTGACGCACAGCCTGACACATCAGATCCCGGCGCTGAAATCCTTCCCTAAAGAAGACCGTCCGAACTCCTCGGTGATTTTCTACACCTTCCGCATCATGGCCGGTCTGGGTATGTTGATGATTTTGCTTGGCGTGCTGAGCCTGATCCTGCGTCGCGGCGGCAAAATGTACACATCAAAAGCGTTCCTGCGCTTTGCTTTCCTGATGGGGCCGTCAGGTCTGCTGGCGTTGCTTGCGGGATGGATAACCACAGAAATGGGGCGTCAGCCCTGGGTCGTTTACGGCCTGCTGCGCACCAAAGACGCGGTCTCGAACCATAACGTGTTGCAGATGAGCGTCAGCCTGATCCTGTTCATCGTGATCTACTGCTCGGTATTCGGCGTCGGCTACGGCTACATGATGCGTTTGATCCGCAAGGGTCCGCAGGCGCACGAAGGTGAAAGCGTCGATCACGGCGGTCCCGGCCAGCACCGAACGCCTGCGCGTCCGCTGTCAGCCATCAAAGAATCACTGTCCGACGACGCTAAGGGAGTTTGATAATGGGTATCGATTTACCGCTGATCTGGTTTTTGATCATCATCTTCGGGGTGATGATGTACGTGGTGATGGACGGCTTCGATCTGGGTATCGGGCTGCTTTTTCCGCTGGTAAAAAAAGAGCACGACCGTGACGTCATGATGAACACCGTCGCACCGGTCTGGGACGGCAATGAAACCTGGCTGGTGCTCGGCGGCGCGGCGCTGTACGGCGCTTTTCCGCTGGCCTACTCGGTTATTCTGGATGCACTGACTATTCCGCTGACGCTGATGCTGTTCGGGCTGATATTTCGTGGCGTGGCATTTGAGTTTCGTTTCAAAGCCAGCCCGGCGAAACGCCATGTGTGGGATAAATCCTTCATCGGCGGTTCAGTGCTGGCGACGTTCTGTCAGGGCGTGGTGCTCGGCGCGGTCATCAACGGCATTCCGGTGGTTAACCGCACCTATGCCGGTGGTGCGCTGGACTGGCTGACGCCGTTTACGCTGTTCTGCGGCGTTGCGCTGGTGGTGGCTTACGCCCTGCTCGGCTGCACCTGGCTTATCATGAAAACCGAAGGCGAGCTGCAAGACGCGATGCATAAAATCGCCAAACCGCTGCTGGTACTGTTTCTGCTGGTGACGGCGGCCGTCAGCCTGTGGACACCGATTTCGCACAGCGATATCGCGACCCGCTGGTTCACGCGCCCTAACCTGTACTGGTTCCTGCCGGTGCCGGTGCTGGTGGTGCTGGTCTCTGCATGGATGTATCGCGCCATCAGCAAAAAAGCGCATCACGCGCCGTTCCTGCTGACGCTGGCGCTGGTGTTCCTGGGCTATACCGGCCTTGGGATCAGCATCTGGCCGAACATCATTCCGCCGTCCATCTCCATCTGGGAAGCCGCGTCACCGCCGCAAAGTCAGGGCTTCATTCTGGTCGGCGCGCTGTTTATCATCCCGATCATTTTGGTGTACACCTTCTGGAGCTACTACGTATTCCGCGGAAAAGTCACGCCGGATCAGGGTTATCACTGAGGGCACGCATTATGAATCTGATTCAGAAAATGGATGACAAGGTCATCACCAAAGCGCCTTTCTGGAAACGCGTCGGCTGGATGGCGATCATCTGGGGCGGCAGCGTTCTGGGGTTGTTTGTCGTCGCGACGGTATTCCATGTGCTGATGTATATGGCGGGAATGCGGGAGCATTAAATTACAAAGAGGCCGCTGCAATAGCGGCCTTTTTTACTTCTCCAGCACCAGTCCCACAAAATCCAGAATATCGTCCATGGCTTCCTGACGGGCTTCGGCGGAGGGCATGACGATCAGCTGATCGGAGTAGCCATTCATGATGGCGGAGAGTTGGCGGGTAACGCGTCCGGCGTTGGTGGAGCGGAAAACGCCGGTGTGAATGCCCGCGCTGATGATTTCGGCCAGCAGCTCCAGCCACTTCTGCACCATCAGTCGCGCCAGCTCAGCATAAGCCTCATTGTGCGCGGCAAGCTGCCATAACGAACCGTAGAGTTGCCAGATGTCACCCTGCGTGTCCGGCAAATAATTGCGCACCAGCGTGTGAAGTTTTTCCTGAGGATGCAGCAGGGCGATCTCTTCGGTGAACTCTTTCAGCTCCGCCAGCATCACCACGGATAACGCCTCAATGCATAAAGTCTGCCAGTCGCGGAAATAGTGATAAATATGGCTGCGGGAAATACCGACGTGCTCGGTCAGTTCCCGCGTGGTGACTTTCTCAATCCCCTTTTCGATAAAGAGGCTGATCGCGCCGTCGAGAATTTTGGTTCTCAGCGAGTCCGGGTTTTCTTTCATCATCTTTCCTGTGCTGGCCTTGAGCAACCGCTCTGGCCAGCATTTTATCAGGAAGGTTGGCGCGCGCCCAATGACTTACGCAATACCATTTTCAGCACCACTACGCTTGCGACTACCAGCACCGCCGCGCAAATCAGCACCGCCATAAAGGCCTGGTCAAACGCCGTTCGCGCCAGATCTGTAATGAGCGACGCGTGTTCCGGGCTGAGACTGGCCGCGATGCGCAGCGCTTCGTCGAGACTGTCATATGCGCCGTCTCCGGTGACTAATTCCGCTGGCAGCGACAGGCTGCGGCTGTAGACTGCCGTCATCAGGCCACCCAATAAGGTTACACCTAATACTCCGCCCATCTCCCACGAAACGTCTTCGATTGCCGCGACCATGCCCGCTTTTTCTTCCGGTGCGTTAAGCATAATTGACGTCGAGGCCGCCGTGATCGCCCCGCCGAGGCCGAAACCTAACACCGCGAGGCTAATAAGTTGCATCGCCGTGCCGGTCTGGTGCCACAGCGCATAACTCACGATCCCCAGCGCCGCGAGAGCAAATCCGCCCACCATCATCGCGCGGGCACCGTAGCGCGGCAGCAACATACCGGCCAGTGGCGAGGCCAACGCGGAGGCTACCGGGATCGGCAGAATAAACATCGCCGCCATGATCGGCTGTAACCCGAGCACCAGTTGCAAGCGCTGCGTTAGCACCAGTTCGATACCGACCATCGCGATCATCGAGGTGATTGCCACGCCGACGCCGCAGGCAAACGCGCGATTACGGAACAGTGAGAAATCGATCATCGGCTGCGCTGAACGCGCCTGGCGGCGGGCGAACAGCCAAAGGAAGAATACGCCCGCAGCGGCAGCACTGAAGATAACTGTCCATGACGAGTTAATCTGGCTCAGCTCTTTCAGCGCATAAATCACGCCGACCAGTCCGGCCATGACCATCGCCGATCCGACGAAATCACACGGACGCTGTTTGTTACCCTCGCCGCGAGGGATCAGCAGCAGCGCCAGCGGGAAGACGACCAGCACCACCGGCACGTTAATCAGGAAGACCGATCCCCACCAGAAATATTCCAGCAGGACACCGCCGACTACCGGCCCGAGCGCCGCGGCACCTGAGGCGACTGCTGCCCAGATGCCGATGGCCAGCGCCCTTTCGCGTTCATTGGAAAACACCTGACGCACAATCGCCAGCGTCGCGGGCATCATCATCGCTGCGCCGACCGCGAGGAATACGCGTGAAGCGATCAGCATTTCGGCGGAAGGTGAGAACGCCGCGCACAGGGAGGCCAGCGCAAACACCGGCAGCCCGCACATAAACAGTTTTTTGTGGCCGAGCCGGTCGCTCAGCATGCCCGCGCCGGGCAGCAGGCCCGCGACAACCAGCGGATAGGCATTCACTATCCATAATTTTTCCGAAGACGATGCGCCCAACGCCAGCGTGAGGCGCGGCAATGCTGTGTATAACACCGTCATATCGACGACGATCAGGAAAAGCGTACTGGTGACGACAGCCAGTGTCAGCCAGCGGTTGTTGAAAAACATAAAATCCTCAGAAGTTTTTGAGCACTTGCTCAAGCGCGAAAGGTACTTGAGCGGGCGCTCAAAAGCAAGGTGAGTCTGCCCGTTGGTTGAGGAATGATTTAACCCGCGAGGCGTGAACGGATGCGTTTTACGGACATGAAAAAGCCCGCTCGAAAGCGGGCAAAAGGAGAGTACGATCTGATTTTAAGCTACGTCTTATTTTCCCTGGTGTGGCAAAAACTACTCTTTCACCGTTTCCTCTAACGTGAAACGGCCTAACGGGTTCTGATGGAATTGTTTGATATTTTTGCGGGTCACGTTGCGGTAAGGGCTGTAATACAAATCGATCCAGTTCACGTCGGCTTTGGCCATTTTCTGCAAATCGATGTACATCTGTTCGCGTTTAACCGGATCCATTTCGATACGGGCGGCGGCGACCAGCGCTTTCACTTTTTCGTTATGGTAGTGAGTCATATAATTGTTGTTGGAATCGTGGCCCAGCGTGAACGTGGTTTTCTGATCCGGATCGAGAATGTCGTTGGTCCAGTACATCACCGAAATGTCGTAATCCCCCGCTACCAGCATGTCCCAGCTCTGGCTCGGATCCACTTTTTGCAGATTGGCGGTGATCCCTGCTTTTGCCAGTTGTTGCTGTAAAAGTACGGCAATCTGCTCATCCACTTCATCCCCGGCATTCACCAGATATTTCAGCGTCAGATTTTTTACGCCCGCCGCAGCCAGCAGTGCTTTGGCTTTTTCCGGATCATAAGGACGCTGCAGGTTAGCGGCGTAGTGATACAGCGCACCGTCCGGGATATAAGAGTTAGCGACTTTGCCGTAGCCAAAGGTCACGGTATCGATGATTGATTTTTTATCAATGGCGAAATCCAGCGCCTGCCGCACTTCCACTTTGGCGAGATCACCGTGGGCATGATTAATCAGCAGGTGATCTTCACGGGTGGAGGTGTCCAGCTCGACATCCAGTTTCGGGTCTTTTTGCAAGGATGAAATGCGCGAGAACGGAATCGACAGCGCCGCATCAATTTCACCGGCCTGTACCTTCAGCATGCGGGTGTTGTCATCCGGCAGCGTCAGCCATTCGACGCCGTCCAGTTTCACTTTCGCCGCATCCCAGTAATACGGGTTTTTCACCAGTTCGACTTTCTCACCACGCGTCCATTCCTTCACGCTGAATGCACCGGAGCCGACCGGATGCTCGGCGAAATCGTCCGCGCCCTGTTTGGTCAGCGCCTGTTGTGAAATTACCGAGGCGTTCGGCAGCGCCAGCTGGGATAAAAATGCCGCCGACGGGGTTTTCAGGGTGATCACCAGTGTGTGCGGATCGACCGCTTTCAGCGTATCGATAATGCTGTACGAATCTTTCCACAGTGAGCCCGCATCGTCACGGATGCGCGTCAGGCTGAACACGGCATCTGAAGCTGTCACCGGCGTGCCGTCGGAGAATTTGGCTTCGCGCATTTTCAGCGTATAAGTTTTGCCGTCCGGTGAAATCGTCCAGCTTTCTGCCAGTCCCGGCAGCAATTTGGTGCCGGTGTTATCGACCCGTACCAGCGGATCGAAAACGTTGGAGAACACCCAGTTATCAGCGTTTTGTGCGGATTTTATCGGGTCAAACGTGGTGCTGTCCTCGCGACGACCAATGGTTAATACGCCGGCAGCCTGCGCCATTTCGCTGACCAGGCTCAACGCCAGCAGCACCCCGGCGGCCACAACGTTAAAATGCTTTTGCTTCATGTCACATTCCTTCAGTCATCGGATAAATCCTGTCGCGGCTGTGGCCGTCAAGCACACAGGCGAAGGCATGGTCGGCAATATGCCGGGTTTCGGGTGCCACGCCGTGCCGGCACGCGGGAAGCGCATGAGCACAGCGTGGATGGAAAGCGCAGCCTGCGGGCAACGAGACCGGGCTGGGCGGCTCGCCGGGTAAAGAATGTTCGGGCAAGGGGCGGTCAGGATCGATTTCCGGAATGGCTGCCACCAGCGCGGCGGTATACGGATGGCGCGGCGCGTTAAACACCGTTTGCGTCGGGCCGCTTTCAACAATGCGCCCCAGATACATCACCGCCACGCGGTCGCACAGGCGGCGGACAATCGCCAGATCGTGGGCGATAAACAGGATCGCCAGCCCCATGCTTTCGCGCAGATCCATCAGTAAATTAATGATTTGCGCCTGAATCGAGACGTCCAGCGCCGCAACGCACTCATCGGCGACGATCAGCCGGGGTTCGATGGCCAGCGCACGGGCAATTCCGGCGCGCTGGCATTGCCCGCCGCTCAGCGCCTGTGGCCGTTTGATTGCATGTTCCGGGTCGAGGCCGACCAGCGTCAGCAGCTCGCTTATCCGCGCGGGGATCTGCGCTTTCGCCACTTTCTGATGCACCCGCAACACTTCGCCAATACTTTCCCCCAACGTCTGACGCGGATTCAGCGAGGAGTACGGATCCTGAAAAATCATTGCCGTTTGCTGACGCAGACGGGCGATGTCCGGCTTCACGCCGTCGGTGATCAGCTGTCCGCGAAACCGCACGCGTCCGGCGCTGGCGGTTTCAAGATGCAGCATCGCCCTGCCGAGCGTACTTTTGCCGCTGCCGGACTCGCCTACCAGCCCCAGCGTTTCGCCCGCGTTGATGTACAACGACACACCATTTACCGCCTGCACATAGCGTTTTTTCAGACCAAAACCGCCGGATACCGGAAACGCCACCGACAGTGCTTCGACTTCCAGCAGCGGATAAGGCTGCGGGGTGTTTTCAGATGGAAGACTCATTTTCCCTCCCGCTCAGCGGATGGTGGCAGGCGGCAACGTGGCCGTGGCCGGTTTGCATCGCAGGTTGCATCCGCTGGCACTGCGCCGTGGCGTTTGCGCAGCGCGGATGGAAACGACAGCCGGTGGGGAAGCGTGCCGCGACAGGCGGCTGACCGGGCAGCGTGATAAGCCTTCCGCTGCCACCCTCGCTGACCGGCTGGCAGTCAATCAAACCGCGGGTGTAAGGATGTATCGCCTGCGCCAGCACCGGACGTTTATCGCCGGTCTCGCACAGCCGCCCGCCGTACATCACGGCGATGCGGTCACAGGTTTGCGCCACCACGCCAAGATCATGCGTAATCAGAATAATGGCGATACCGAGACGATCGCGCAGATCGCGCAGATCGCGCAGCAGCCGTAAAATCTGCATCTGCACGGTGACGTCCAGCGCCGTGGTTGGCTCGTCGGCAATCAGCATTTTCGGTTCGCAGGCCAGCGCCACGGCAATCATCGCGCGCTGACGCATGCCTCCGGAGAACTCGTGCGGGTAGTTATCTACGCGGCGTAGCGGATCGGGGATGCCCACCTGTCGCAGTAATTCCACCGCCTGAAGGTGTGCTTCACGATGGCTTGCGCCAAAATGCAGGCGACGGCTTTCGGCGATTTGCTGGCCGATGGTCATCACAGGATTGAGATGGCTGGCCGGATTTTGGAAAATCATGCCGATTTCCCTTCCGCGAATCGCCGTCATTCGTTTGTCGTTCAGCGTCAGTAAATCCGTGCCGTTAAACAGGATCTCACCGCCGCTGATAGTCAGCCCTTCGCCCGGCAGCAGCCGCATCATGGCGCGGCAGCTAAGGGTTTTACCTGAACCGCTCTCGCCGACCAGCCCGAGAATATCCCCTGCACTTAGCGTCATGGAAAGCTGATCCACCAGCGCGATGCCCTGCCGGTCTTGAATGGTTAAACCGCGAACCTGTAACAGCGTCATGGGCGCTCCCCCAGTTTGTCGCCGAGACCGTCGGCCAGCAGGCTAAAACTCATTGCCAGCACCACAATCGCCAGGCCGGGAAACGTGGTGATCCACCACGCGGTAGTGATAAAACTTTGCCCCTCGGCGACCATCACGCCCCACTCGGCCACCGGCGGCTGAACGCCCAGCCCGAGATAACTTACCGACGCCCCGCTCAGCAAAACCAGCACACAGTCGGACATTGAAAATACCAGCGAACTGGTCAGGGCGTTCGGTAACAGATGCAAAAGCAAAATGCGCGGATGGCTGTAGCCCAGGCTGCGAGCCGCCAGAATGAAATCGCGGTGTTTGAGGGTCAGCACCTGCGAGCGAACCAGACGTGCGTACGACACCCAGCCGACCATCGCCATCGCGATGTAAAAACTGCCCAGACCCGGCCCGAGAATGGCGATGATCGACAACATCAGCACCAGAAACGGAAATGCCAGCACCACGTCAATTATCCGCATAAAGAGCGTATCGACCGCGCCGCCGAGATAGCCGGAGAATGCGCCGATGAGCGTGCCAAAGATGAACGGAAAAATGACGCCAATCAGGCAGATTTGCAGATCAACCCGCGCCCCCCACATCACCCGTGAGAGAATGTCGCGGCCAAAATTATCAGTGCCGAAAGGATGCGCCAGATTTGGCGGCAGGAGCGTCGCGGCGGCGTCCTGCGTAATCGGGTCGTAGGGCGCAATCCACGGGCTGAGCAGCGCCACCAAAACCCACACCAGCAACATCAGGATCCCCAGTCGCAATGCCTGCTGACGCGGCAGCCAGCGCAGATGAAAGGTTGGCAGACGCTGTGTGGGAGCTTTATCGGTCATACTCATTTTCATAGTTTCACCCTCGGATCCAGCGCGACCGTCACCAGATCCGCCATCAGATTCACGCCTACCGTCGCCAATGCAAACACCAGCACCACGCCCTGCACCACCATGTAATCCCGGCTGATGATCGCTTTGACCAGCAGCTGGCCCATGCCGGGAATGGCAAAGACGCTTTCTATTACAACCGTGCTACCGATCAGCCAGCCAATGTTTACCGCCAGCAGATTGACGGTCGGCACCAGCGAATTGGGCATCACATGCCGCCAGAAAATGCGGTTTTCGTTTTGTCCGCGCGCCCTGGCGGCGGTGACATAATCATTTTGTAATTCCATCAGCAGGCTGGCGCGAAGATTACGAGTCAGCACCGCCGAGAGCGCCAGCGCCACCGTCAGACACGGCAAAAACAGATGGTGCAGACGCTCCCCCGCATCGCTGCCGTAGCCTGAGACCGGAAACCAGCCCAGCGACAGGCTGAACAGCAAAATCATCATGATCGCCAGCCAGAACGCGGGCAGACCGAGGCCGATGGTGGATAAAAGGCGGATCATCTGATCGGCCAGCCGTCCGCGATGTCGGGCGGCAGTGGCGGCCAGCGGCACGGTAAACAGCATCGCCAGCAGCACGCTGCCGAGCACCAGATACAGCGTGGGTTCGATGCGCGTCATGATGAGTTTCAGCGTATCGACACGGTAAATCAGCGATTTACCCATTTCCCCGTGCATCAGGTTGCGCAGGAAATAGAGATATTGCTGCCACATCGGTTCATCCAGCCCGTACTGCGCCCGGATGCGGGCAATCGCTTCCGGCGAACTGCGCACACCGAGCAGGATCCGCGCCGGATCGCCGGGTATGGCACGCACCATGATAAAAGTGAGAATACTGATCCCCAGCAGCACCGGCAGCAGTTGCAGCGGTCGCCAGAGCAGAAATCGATAACGGTGCATGGCAATCCTCTAAATGGCAGTTTCTGGTGCAATGTGAGCGTCTGTTTGCCAGTGGTTCTACGTTAGCCCCCGTACAACCTCGCCGGTAGTTAGCAAAAATACTAGGTTTGCACCCGCCGTGATGTGGCACTGCGATTGCATAACTTTTATTCAACAAATCAAGTTGAGCAAAATCGGTGCCCGATCAGCCAATTCATGCGGCAAAGAAGCCAGACGAGGATAAATTCATGAAACTCGCAGTGAAAGACAGTGCGCAATTGATGCGGGAAACCACGGTGGAAGGCGCGTTCAGTCAGCTTTTCGCACAGACATCGCGTCTGGGCTTCGATGCCCTGATCTATGATTACACGCCGGTTCCCCGTTCTCTGGAAGGAGAGTTGATCACTCCGTCGTTGCTGCACATGTGCAACGTGCCGGGGGACATGCAGAGGTTGTGGCTGGAGAGCGGGTATTATCAGGTCGATCCGGTGCAGCATTACGCGCTGGAGAGCTGCGCGCCGTTCGTCTGGTCATATCAGCGTCCGGACAATACCTCGCTGCACAACCGTCTGAGCGATCTCAATAAACCGGTCACCCATTACATGTGTGATAACAATATGCCGAGCGGCGCAACGGTTCCGCTGCATCTGCCCAACGGCGGGTTTGTCACCGTTACCGGTATTCATACCAGCGCCGGGCATGAGCTGGATATTCACGACGCGCTGGCCGATCTGAGCCTGCTGGCGATGACCTTTCAGGAGTGCGTATTGCCGCTTTTCGACAGCAGCGTTCTGACCTGTCAGCATGTGCGTTTAAGCAAACGCGAGCGCGAATGTCTGGCATGGGCGGCACAAGGGCTGACCGCGAAAGAAATCGCGCGCAAACTATGCCGTTCGGTTGCCACAGTGACGCTGCATCTCAACACCGCCACCCGTAAACTCGGTGCCAGCAACCGCGTACAGGCGGTGGTTCGCGCGATGCATTACCGCCTGCTCGACAGCTGAGCCTTGTCCTTTTCTATCTTTTTTACTAGCTGTGTAGCCCCGTCGCGATGTTTACCCTGAAAAGATTATTCACCGGCAGGGGAAACAACATGATTAACGTCACTGAAGGTTTTGCGCCATTTCAGGAATACCAAACCTGGTACCGCGTTTGCGGCGATTTGCACAACGGCGTCACGCCGCTGGTGGTCGCGCACGGCGGGCCGGGCTGCACACACGATTACGTCGATGCCTTCCGTGATATCGCCCTCACCGGACGCGCCGTCATTCATTACGATCAGATTGGTAACGGGCGCTCGACGCACCTGCCCGACAAACCGGCAGAGTTCTGGCAACCTGCGCTGTTTCTGGCCGAGTTGGACAATTTGCTACGCCATCTCGGTATCGAAAAGGATTACGCGCTGCTCGGGCAATCCTGGGGCGGAATGCTGGGTGCCGAACATGCGGTGACGCAGCCCGCGGGCCTGAAAGCGCTGGTCATCGCCAATTCCCCCGCCTCGATGACGCTCTGGCTACAGGCCGCCGCCCGATTGCGCAGCGAGCTGCCCGCCGACGTACAGCACACCCTGCTGGCGCATGAAACCGCCGGAACCCTTGAGAGCGATGACTACAAAGCAGCATCGCAGGTGTTCTATCAGCGCCATGTCTGCCGCGTCGACCCATGGCCGGAAGAGGTCCTGCGAACCTTCGCCGCGATGGACGCCGATCCGACCGTCTATCACGCCATGAACGGCCCAACCGAGTTTCACGTCATCGGCAGCATGAAAGACTGGACGATTATCGACCGCCTTCCCACCATCAATGTGCCGGTACTCTTGATATCAGGCCGCTACGACGAAGCCGCCCCGGAGGTTGTGCAGCCGTTTTACGATCTGATCCCGAAGGTAGAATGGGTGATTTTCGAGAGTTCCAGTCACATGCCGCACGTGGAAGAGCGCGAAGCGTGTATGACGTGTGTGGGAGAGTTTTTGGTCAGAATAGAGGGGTTTAAGGGCTAACACCTTGTCAAAACATACTTCAACTTATTGATTTTACTTTAATACCCCACCCGCTCCCACCCCTTTACACGGGAGGGAGCGGAGCGAGTCATCATTAAAAGCCATCACAGGTGGCAACCCACCGGTTCTACCCCTGCCCAAAGATCTTGATCACTGCATCCAGATGATCTTTCATGGCTTTTTTAGCCGCGCGACCATCGCGCGCTTCCAGCGCGGTCAGGATTTCGAGATGTTCAATCTCGGAACGGTGCGGCATGTCCTGCGGCGTGTAATGCATTTGCAGGCTGCGAAACATCGTGCCGTAACGGTGGCCGAGAAGGTGAGCGATGATAAACGCGTAAGCCGGGTTGCCGCTGGCCTGCGCGATGCGTATATGAAATAAACGGTCACCGGGATGAGTCGCAGAACCTTGCCGGTTATCGCGACAATTCTGCTCATATGCCAGCCGAATCGCCGCAAGTTCCTCATCTGTTGCATGTCGTGCTGCCAGCGCAGCGGTTTCCGGTTCGATTAATCGCCGTGTTTGTAGCAGAGAAAATGGTGGTAACTCGGCGGTAAAATCCAGCTCGATATTCAGCTCATCATCCACGTCTGCCCACTGATTGCGCCCTGCCTGAGACATCACCGGCTCCTTCGACGGAATCACCGCCGAGGCTGGCGGATGACAGACAATCACACCGTTGCCGACGCGGACGTCCACCAGCCCGATGACTTCCAGCGCAATCAGCGCCTCACGTACCGACGCACGGCTAACCTGTAACTGACTGGCCAACTCTCGCTCTGCAGGAAGGCGGCTGCCGGGCGGAAATTCCTTACTCTCAATTAACGTTTTTAGCTGGTCAGCTATCTGCCTGTATATTCTGGGATTTTCTAATTTTTTTATCGGCATCGGACACCTGAGGTCAATTCTCATTAAGTGATTCAGCTAGCAACTTTAGGACAAAAATCTTGCTGAATTGTTTTATGCATGTAAAAAATTGGTTAATCGAAATCGTGTTTTTGGGTTGAGCTTGCCGAATATCTTAGCAAAAAGCACCTCCTATCACGCGTTTTTTTCACCTCCAATGGCCTGACCATTAGACCTATAACCGTAATTTTCTCAGGAGTTGCTATGAACCTGGCAGGGAAAAAAGTTCTGATTACCGCCGCCGGACAAGGCATCGGATTTAACACCGCAACGCTGTTCGCCAGTCAGGGCGCAGAGGTCATTGCCACCGACATCAATATCGATGCGCTGCATGATATTCAGGGCATCCGTCCCCGCATTCTGGATGTGACTGATCCGCAGGCCATCGCCGCAGCCGCAGAAGAGATCGGCCCGGTCGATGTGCTGTTCAACTGCGCGGGCGTGGTACACAGCGGCGATATTCTGACGTGCAGCGAACGCGAATGGCAGTTTGCGCTCGACCTCAACGTGACGGCGATGTTCCACATGATCCGCGCCTTTCTGCCCGCCATGCTCGAACGCAGCAGCGGTTCCATCATCAATATGTCGTCTGTGGCATCGAGCATCAAAGGCGTGCCTAACCGTTTTGCCTACAGCGCATCAAAAGCTGCCGTCATTGGGCTGACCCGATCAGTCGCCGCCGATTATGTTACCCGAGGCATCCGCTGCAACGCCATCTGTCCGGGCACGGTGGAATCCCCTTCTCTGCGCCAGCGCATAGCCGCACAGGCTGAAGCGGAAGGCCGAAGCGAAGCCGAGGTTTATCAGGCATTTGTCTCGCGCCAGCCCATCGGGCGTATCGGGAAAACTGAAGAAATCGCCCAGCTGGCACTGTATCTGGCTTCCGATGCCAGCTCCTACACCACCGGCACGGTACAAATTATTGATGGCGGCTGGAGTAACTGAGTCCTGACCGCCAAATTTAATACATTAAAGAGGGAGATTTGAATGAAATTATTACGTTACGGCAAAGCAGGATCTGAACGCCCCGGCCTGCTGGACAGCAAAGGTAATTTGCGCGATCTCTCTGCGCACATTGCCGATATTCGCGGCGAATTTCTGCACCCGGAAACGCTGGAAAAACTGCGCCGTCTGGATCCGGAAAGCCTGCCTCTGGTCAGCGGTGAGCCGCGCCTCGGCGCCTGCGTCGCTCAGGTCGGCAAGTTTATCTGTATCGGCCTCAATTATGCCGACCATGCGGCAGAAACCGGCGCGGAGATCCCGAAAGAACCGGTCATTTTCAGTAAATGGACCAGCGCGATTGTCGGGCCGAATGACGATGTGGAGATCCCGCGTGATTCAGTCAAAACCGACTGGGAAGTGGAGCTCGGCGTGGTGATCGGCACCGGCGGGCGCTATATCAGCGAAGCTGACGCAATGTCGCACGTTGCCGGCTATTGCGTGATCAATGACGTCTCGGAACGTGAGTTCCAGATTGAACGCGGCGGCACCTGGGACAAGGGCAAAGGCTGCGATACATTCGGCCCGACCGGCCCGTGGCTGGTCACGGCGGATGAAATCCCCGATCCGCATCAGCTGAACTTATGGCTGGAGGTCGACGGCAAACGCTTCCAGAACGGCAATACCCGCACGATGATTTTTCAGATCCCCGAAATCATCAGTTATCTGAGCCGTTTTATGAGCCTGCAAGCCGGGGACATCATTTCTACCGGCACCCCGCCGGGCGTCGGATTAGGGCAAAAACCGCCGCTGTATCTGAAAGCCGGTCAGGTTATGCGTTTGGGTATCGAAGGTCTGGGCGAACAGCGCCAGAAGACGGTACAGGCGTAGTCCCCTAATTTCTGCTGATGGAAGATGAAATGACAAAGATTACGGCTTTACGGGTCGAAGATGTGCGTTTCCCCACGTCACTCTCGCTGGACGGTTCGGATGCGATGAATCCTGACCCCGACTACTCCGCTGCTTATGTGATTTTAGAAACGGACAATCCTGACCTGCGCGGTCATGGGCTGACGTTCACCATCGGGCGCGGCAATGAAATCTGCTGTGCGGCCATTAATGCGCTGGAACATCTGATCGTCGGTCGCGAACTGGCGGGCATTACCGCCGATATGGGGCAATTCTGGCGTGAGTTTACCAGTGACAGCCAGCTGCGCTGGATTGGCCCGGATAAAGGTGCCATCCATCTGGCGACGGGCGCGGTGGTCAATGCAGTGTGGGATTTATGGGGTAAAGCCGCCGGAAAGCCGCTGTGGCAGTTAGTGGCCGATATGTCGCCGGAAGAGCTGGTTCGGTGCATCGATTTTCGTTACATCACCGACTGCATTACGCCGCAGGAAGCGCTGACGCTACTGCAACAACGGGCGGACAACAAACCACAAAGACGGGAAAAGCTGCTGGCTGAAGGTTACCCCTGTTACACCACGTCGGCGGGCTGGCTGGGGTATCCGGACGACAAACTACGCCGTCTGTGTCAGGAAGCGGTCGACGCCGGTTTTGACTATCTCAAGCTCAAAGTGGGCCGCGATCTGGAAGACGATATCCGCCGCGTGCGTATCGCTCGTGAAGTAATCGGCCCCGACCGCAAGTTGATGATCGACGCCAATCAGGTGTGGGAAACCGACGAGGCCATTCCGTGGGTGAACGCCCTCGCCTTTGCCAAACCGTGGTTTATCGAGGAGCCGACCAGTCCGGATGACATCGAAGGCCATCGCAAAATCCGCCACGGCGTCGCACCGGTAAAAGTGGCGACCGGCGAAATGTGCCAGAACCGTATCATGTTCAAGCAATTCATCATGCGTGAGGCCATCGACGTGGTGCAGATTGATGCCTGCCGTATGGGCGGCGTGAACGAAGTCCTGGCAGTGATGCTGATGGCCGCCAAATACAACCTGCCAGTGTGCCCGCATGCGGGCGGCGTCGGCCTTTGCGAATACGTGCAGCATCTGTCGATGATTGATTATCTGTGCATCGCCGGAACCCATGAAGGCCGGGTGATTGAATATGTCGACCATCTCCACGAGCATTTTGTCCATCCGTGTGACATTCGCGGCGCAGCCTATATGCCGCCGAAAGCGCCGGGTTTCTCGATCGAAATGCATCAGGCTTCCATCGACAAATACCGTCATCACGCCTGAGCCTGTGACTGAACACACGCGGAGAACCTGAAGGATGCGAATCGACAGCCATCAGCATTTCTGGCACTACACACCGCGAGATTACCGCTGGATTAGCGACACCATGGCGGTATTAAAGCAGGATTTTTTGCCGGAAACGTTGCGAAACACGTTACAACGTCACGATATGCAAGGCACGATCCTGGTTCAGGCGTGTTCAGACAGCCGCGAAACACAGTGGCTGCTTGAAATCGCTGAAAAAACTGACTTTGTGCGCGCCGTCACCGGCTGGATAGATCTGCTGCCCCCTCAGCTGGAACAGCAACTGGAGGCGCTTTCTCATCCGCTGCTGCACGGCTTC
This sequence comes from Rahnella inusitata, assembly GCF_018288855.1. Classification (NCBI taxonomy): domain Bacteria; kingdom Pseudomonadati; phylum Pseudomonadota; class Gammaproteobacteria; order Enterobacterales; family Yersiniaceae; genus Rahnella; species Rahnella inusitata. Next base: position 276,557 of record NZ_CP065025.1, read on the forward strand.
CGGCATCAGGTTCAGGATGAAGTTTCACCCGCACAGTGGCTCAGCAATTCCGCCATCAACAGGGGGATCAGGCAGTTACAGCAGCGAGATTATGTGTACGAAATTCTGGTGACGCACCAGCATCTGGCCGACGCCGTGCAATTCGCCAAACGTCACGATAACTATTTTCTGGTGCTGGATCATTTTGGCAAACCCGACCTGAGCCTCGGCGCGGCGCACTGGGCAAAACAAGTTGCGCCGCTGGCAGCACTGCCGCACGTCAGTTGCAAACTCTCAGGTTTGCTGACTGAACCGCGTCCGGCTGGCGTCACGCTTAATGACCTGTTGCCCTATTTCGACGCCGCTCTGGAGATTTTTGGCACTGAACGGCTGATGTTTGGCTCCGACTGGCCGGTGTGTCTGCTGGGGGAGAGTGACGAAGATCCTTGGTCGCTCTGCGAGCAGGCCATCGCGACGCTCAGTTCTGACGAGCAGGCAGCCATTTTTGGCGGCAATGCCTGCGCAGTTTACCGATTACAGGAAACGAGCAATGAATCTGCATTTGCAAAATAAAGTGGTGATAGTCACTGGCGGCGGTTCAGGCATTGGCGCAGCCATTTCACTGACACTGGCCGGGGAAGGCGCGATCCCGGTCATTATCAGCAACACGGAACCGGCGAATGAACTGATGCATCAGCTGCAGCAGCAGGTTCCACAGGCCAGTTTTATCCTCACCGAGTTGCGTGAGGAAGCCAGCTGCGCGGCGGCGGTAAGCGAAGTGATGTCCCGCTATGGCCGCATCGACGGGCTGGTGAATAACGCCGGTGCCAATGACAGCGTCGGGCTGGACGCCGGACGCGAAGCTTTTGTCCGCTCACTGGAGCAGAACCTCATTCATTACTATCTGATGGCGCATCTGAGCCTCGACGCCCTGCGCGCCAGCCGGGGTGCCATCGTCAATATCAGCTCTAAAACCGCGCTGACCGGCCAGGGAAACACCAGCGGTTACGCCTCGGCAAAAGGCGGCATTCTGGCGCTGACCCGCGAATGGGCAGCGGCGCTGCTTAAGGATGGAATTCGGGTTAACGCGGTTATTCCGGCAGAGGTGATGACGCCGTTGTACGAGCGCTGGATCAAAGGCTTCGAAAATCCTGAAGAAAAATTGCACCAGATAACTTCACATATTCCACTGGGGCAACGCATGACCACGCCGCAGGAAATCGCCGATACCGTGGTGTTTCTGCTTTCATCACGCACCTCTCATACCACCGGCCAGTGGCTGACGGTGGACGGTGGCTACATGCATCTTGACCGGGCGTTAACATGAGCCGCCGTTACGTTCAGGCACTGGATCTGGCCGACGATCCGCTGCTTATCGAAGAATATCAGCGTTATCACCAGCAAATCTGGCCGGAAATTTCCGCACATCTGAGACGTTACGGCGTCACGGAAATGGAAATTTATCGGCTAGGAAACCGGCTGATGATGGTGATGGAAACCACGGAAGATTTTGACAGCGGCCTGTTTGAACGCCGCAGTCTGGAAGACCCCAAAGTCTGTGAATGGGAAGCGCTGATGTGGAAATATCAGCGCCCCACACCCTGGACACCTGCCGGTGAGAAATGGGTGGAAATGGAGAGGATTTTCTCCCTGAAGGATCAGCCGTAGTTTTCACCTCCCCTTCGCCGGGAAGGTGCGCCGAACACGTTTTTTCACGTTATCTGACATAAAAAAATCAGCCACCTGAGCTGAACCCCTACATGCTTCACCAGATACTGAGGAATACACTATGCTCGCTGACAAAACCGCTTCACCTGCCTATGCGGAGCGCAAAACAACGTCCGGTTTCCGGCTCGCGTTTATTCTGGTCACCACGCTGTTTTTCCTGTGGGGCTTATCCTACGGGTTGCTGGACGTGCTGAATAAGCATTTTCAGGAAGTGTTACACGTCAATAAAGCCCAATCGGGTTTACTTCAGGCAGCGTACTTTGGCGCCTATTTTATCATCGCTCTGCCTGCCGGTTTCTTTATGGACAGGTTCGGCTATAAGGCCGGGATCCTGGTGGGATTATGCCTGTATGCGCTGGGCGCTTTGTTATTCGTTCCCGCTGCCAGCGCGGGCAGTTTCGGCATGTTTCTGCTGGCGCTGTTTGTGATAGCACTCGGTCTGGGTTGTCTGGAAACCGCTGCTAATCCATTTGCTACCGTGCTGGGTGACCCTGCCGGTGCGGAACGTCGTCTGAACCTTTCCCAGTCATTCAACGGCTTAGGCCAGTTCATCGGCCCGGTTATCGGCGGCTCGCTGTTCTTCAGCGCCACGCAGGGAACGACCGCCGAGGGTCTCTCGTCAGTGAAAATGACCTATGTGGCCATCGCGGTGTTAGTGCTGCTGATCGCCTTTGTGTTTGGCCGGACAAAACTGCCGGATATTCGCGAACAGAGCACGTCGGAAGCTCACGGGCTGGAAAAAGGTTTGTGGCAACACGGTCATTTCACCGGCGGAGTTATCGCGCAGTTTTTCTATGTCGCGGCGCAGGTCGGCGTCGGGGCATTCTTCATCAACTACACCACTGAGCACTGGCATACGCTGTCGAACCAGAACGCTTCTTATCTGCTTTCCGTCGGCATGATCAGTTTCATGGTCGGACGTTTTTTCAGTACCTGGCTGATGGGATTCGTACGCCCGGCCACCCTGCTGGTGATTTACGCGATCATCAATATCGTTTTATGCGCAGTAGTGGTTGCGGGGATTGATAACGTCTCGGTCATTGCATTAGTGGCGATTTTCTTCTTTATGTCGATCATGTTCCCGACCATTTTTGCGATGGGCGTCAAGAACATGGGCAAACAGACCAAACGCGCCAGTTCTGTGATGATCATGGCCATAGTCGGTGGCGCGATCATGCCATACCTGATGGGCGCAATTGCCGACCGCTACACCACGGCGGTGTCCTATGCGCTGCCGATGGTCTGCTTCGCCGTCGTCTTAACGTACGCATTACGTCAGCGGGCGAAGTAAACCGTCAGCCGGGAGCCTTCCGCTCCCGGTTTTCCCTACTCTTTAACCAGCACCGGCTGTTCGCGGTAATTCGCCGGGAAATAATGTTGTAAGTCTTTAATCTTCGGCAAATCGTTCACCACGATGTACGGATAGTCGGGATTATCATTCAAAAAGTTCTGATGGTAGGCTTCAGCCGGATAAAAGTGCCCGTTGTTTTCGACCGTCGTGACCATAGGTTCGCTGTAGCTTTTACTGGCGTTGAGTTGCGCGATGTACGCTTTGGCGACCTCAGTTTGGGCGGCATTTTGCGGGAAAACCGCCGATCGATACTGGCTGCCAGTGTCCGGCCCTTGCCGGTTTAGCTGCGTCGGGTTATGGCCGACGGAGAAAAAGATGTGCAGCAGTTCGCCGTAGGTCACCTGAGTTGGGTCAAACGTCACCTTCACTGACTCCGCATGACCGGTTTCGCCGGTACTCACTTCCTCATAACTCGCCGTCCCCGCCGCGCCGCCGGTATATCCGGATACCGCGCTGGTCACGCCTTTCACATGCTGGAACACTCCCTGGATCCCCCAGAAGCAACCACCCGCAAACAGCGCGGTTTCACTGTGTGACGTACCTGCGGGCTCATCCTTTGCAGGCGCGGCAATCACCACGGCCTGTTCAGCGCCGCCCCATGACCAAGCGTTATTCTGGAAAACGAACGCAGATGCCAGTACCAGACCGGCGATCAGACTGTAATTACGTAACGACTTCACTCTTTTATCGGTCATTTTCATAGTGGTCTCGCAGGTGATTACGTGTTGGGAGTAAACGTCATTGCCAGCCCGTTCATGCAATAACGCAGGCCGGTCGGCTGTGGTCCATCGTCAAAGACATGGCCAAGATGCCCGCCGCAGCGGCGGCAATGTACCTCATCGCGCACCATCCCGAGCGTGGTGTCCCGGCGCGTCACGGCGGCGTTGGGCAATGATTTCCAGAAGCTTGGCCACCCGGTGCGGCTGTCGAATTTAGTCGCAGAGGAAAACAGCGACAGGCTGCAACCGGCACAGGCGAATTTACCGTCCCGGTGTTCTTTGTTTAACGGGCTGGAATAAGGACGTTCGGTGCCAGCTTCGCGCAAGATGTAATACTGCGCATCACTGAGGCGCTGGTGCCACTGGTCATCGGTGAGTGTCACTTCGAAGTGTTCTGCGATTGCCTGCGCGTCCGCCTTACGGGCGAAAATCGCCGGAAAAAGTCCCATGGCCGCTGCGGCGGAAACTGCACCGCTGCCGAGCAGGAAATTGCGTCTGTTGATCATAGTTGCCACCGTGCCGGTTGGTATCGATGGAAACAGATTACAGGCAGGGGTGTTACGGAATCCTCGCGGAGAGTTAACGATTTTGTGATAAATCCGTTATCGCTGAGGGGGTTTGCTTTGCACTTCCCCCTGCGAAGGGGGAGGTCGGGAGGGGTTGTAAGGGCTAACACCTTGTCAAAGCAGACTTCAACGTATTAATTTTATTCAATACCCCACCCCAGCCCTCCCCTTCGCAGGGGAGGGAGCGGATCGAGTTATTTTGACGTTAAAAGCGGGGTTTTGCGGCAATAGCTGCGGATACTGGAACATATCCGGGATGTAGGGCACCTGCTAGTTCAAAACAATCTCCCCCTGCACCTGCGCCCCTTCCCTCACAAATACCGGTATACCTTCCAGCGGAGCGGCCACCGTTATCGTCGATCCCCCCGGATAACGCTCACCGTTAAGCGCGACCCACACCTCTGCGGCGGGAAGCCATACCGTGCGCTCTCGTTGCCCTGCATAGAGCACCGGCGCAACCAGGATATCTGCGCCCAGCATGTACTGATCTTCCACCTGCCAGCTTTCAGCCTGATCCGGATATTGATAGAACATCGTGCGCATGACCGGATCGCCCTTCTCATGGGCTTCCTGCATTACGCGGCTGATGTAAGGCCGCAGTTTTTCTCGCAGGAATAACCCGTTTTTCATCAGCTCATAATTCTCTTCGCCATAGCTCCAGACTTCATTCGGAGCGCCGCTGTTGCACTGGGCGATGCCGTCGCGCCACGGTTCTGACGGCTGGATCTGCGGTTCGCGGTAGCCGTGTAAACGCATCACAGGGCAGAAGACTCCCCACTGGAACCAGCGGATCAACAGTTCCTGAAACGCCGGATCGTTGACATTACCGCCCTGGAATCCGCCGATATCCGTCGTCCACCATGGAATACCGGCCAGCCCCATGTTCAGACCGGCGGCAATCTGGTTACGCAGCGCGTGAAAGGAAGAATGGATATCGCCCGACCACGCCAGTACACCGTACCGCTGGCTGCCAGCCCAAGCGCAACGGACCAGATTGACGATCTCCGTCTCGCCTTCCTGTTGCAGCCCGTCGTAAAAGCCTTGCGCGAACTTCTGCGGATAGATGTTACCCACTTCCAGCACCGGCCCGAGATGATAGCGATAATTATCGAAATCATAAGCGCGGTATTCGGGTTCGGCTTCATCCAGCCAGAAGGTGCGAATACCCAGATCGTAATAATTTTGCTTCACCTTCTCCCAGACAAACTTACGGGCATCAGGATGCGTGGCATCGAAGAACGTACAGTTGCCGAGAAAATCAAGATTCACCGAAACGCCGCGATCGGTATTCACCAGATACCCTTTGGATTTCATCTCTTTGTAATTGTCGGTGCGGCTGTCTACCGTTGGCCAGACAGAAACCATGGTTTCGATACCGAGAGATTTCAGTTCCGCGACCATTGCTTTGGGATCCGGCCAGTCCAGCGGATCAAAACACCAGGTTCCCTGATTCGGCCAGTGGAAGAAATCAATCACTATCACCGAAATCGGCAACTCACGGCGCTTGTATTCACGTGCGACCTCCAGCACTTCCTGCTGAGTACGGTAACGCAATTTACACTGCCAGAAACCGGTGGCGTACTCCGGCATCAGCGGCGCAGTGCCGGTCGTGCGACCATACTGATGCATGATCTCGGCAGGCGTGTCACCGGCGGTGATCCAGTAATCCATCTGCTCGGTCACCTGCGCTTCCCAGCGGGTGATATTCTTGCCGAACGTGGCTTCGCCAATCGCCGGATTGTTCCACAACAAACCATACCCCAGACTGGAAAGCATAAACGGTACGCTGGCCTGTGAATTACGTTGCGCCAGTTCGAGCGTGCAGCCTTTCAAATCCAGACAGCTTTGCTGATACTGCCCCATCCCGTAGATTTTCTCATCGGGACGCGATTCGAATCGCACTGTCAGCTGATGCTTGCCGCCAGGGATGGCTTTAAACTCGCGGGCATCCATTTTCAGCGCGCTGATGTATTTGTCCTGACTCTTTTCCGTCGCGCCAATTCCCACGGTGGAGCGTTGCCGCCAATACTCTTCGAGAATCAGCTCACCGTGCTGATTGTAAAAGGCCAGCTGCCCTTTGATGTTAACAGTCGCAGTAATGTTGCCGTTGCGGATGGTCAGCGTTTCTGTCCCATGGCTGATTTCCGTTTGCGGCTGTTCGCTCAGTGGCAACAACGCCCAAAGATGATCATTTAGCGCCGGACGACAGGTGGCGCGCACGCGCAGGCTGTGGACTCCCCAGGGTTCAATCACCAGCGTTTGCTGATCGAAATGCCAAAGGATACGGTTTTTCTCGGCGATTAATTCGCTCATGCAGACTCCTGTGTATGCAAGGTGGCCTGAGGTTCAGGCACGCGTTCAGGGGTAATTTTGGATTGGTTAATCTTTTTCATCGTGGCGTCGTTGAGTTTGTACCACCGCATCGACAGCGCACTGAACATCGACAACACGCCCGGCACCAGCGAGAACAGCGCGATAATCGACAACATCGCTGCCGGGTTTTGCTGGGTTGCATGCGGAACATAACCGCTCAGGCCAAGCGTCCAGCCGACCACCGCGCCGCTGACTGCCATCCCCATTTTGAGGATCGCCAGCAGCGTGGAGAACACGGTGCCGTCCATGCGTTTGCCCTGTTTGTATTCACCGTAATCGACCACGTCGGACATCATCACCCACATTAATGTGGTCGTGACCTGATAGAAGGTCGAGACCAGCAGCGTCATGCCGACCAGCAGTGAAATCCAGGCGGGAAGGAAGAAAATGGCCATGCTTAGCGCACCGGTTAACACGGCACACAGACTGAACGCGGAGAGTTTGCTGCGGTTTCGTGTCAGCGGTTTGACCAGCATACTGCCGAGACTTTTACCGATAATATGCGCTGCCAGCAGCCACATAAAGTAGCTGGCATGCCCGAGATAATAAGTGACGTAATACATCATCGCGCCGAGGCGGACGACGCCGAAAGAGATGTTAAAGAAGATCAGTGCCGCGACGACGCGCCACTGGTCGTTACGCACTAAATCACGCAGATCCGAGAGGAAATTCTCATGCGTCGGCGGCGCGCTAATACGTTCTTTAGTATTGAGGAAACATAATAAAAACATCACCACGGCGATTGACGCCATAATTGCCATCGCGCCGAAATACCCGTCCAGCTTATTTCCTCCACCCATCATTTCCGCCAAAGGCATCATTAAGAATGTGGACATCGCCCCACCGAGTGTGGCAAGGAAAAAGCGGTAGGATTGCAGGGAAATACGCTGGGTATTATCCGGGGTAATAATTGCGCCCATCGAGCAATACGGAATATTGATGGCGGTATACATCAGCATCATCACGCAATAGGTCACGCTGGCGTACACCATTTTGCCGGTCAGCGAGAGGGATTCTGGTACAGCGTACACCAGTAAGCAACTGATCCCAAAGGGCAGCGCCAGCCAGAGAATATAAGGCCGGAATTTACCGAAGCGCGTTTGGGTTCGGTCGGCGATAAGCCCCATCGCCGGGTCCACAATAGCATCCGCGATGCGTGCGACCAGAAACATTGTCCCGACGAATACCGCCGGTAATCCCACAACATCGGTGTAATAAAAGGTTAAAAATATAATGACGTTGTCCAGGCCAATATGGCTCGCCATATCGCCAAGACCGTAACTCACTTTTTCTTTTGCGGATAATTTTCCACTCATAACTCGATCTGCCTTTTTCCGGTTAAACAAAAAAGTCAGTCCGTCCGATGGGCTGAGGATCTGTTATAGAGAGGTTAAAAGGCCGCTACAATTACGAGATATAATAATTTTCTTACGATATTTAGCTTCTGTGATACCGGTAACATCGAAAGGGAACATCTTGCAGGTTTTGCGGGAAACTCCGGAAGATGTGATGGAAAATGTATTGCCGGTAACCGTGGCAACAAAACGGCTTCATGGCCGCAGTTCAGGGCGGGATCCGGCATCGGATAAAAACGCGTTTTACCGCACCAGCCGCACAAAAAACCCTGTTTCAGCGACTCTCGCGGGTATTTCCCCCCATTAACGACTACACTGGTTGCCACTTTCCTCACAGGATGCGTTTCAAATGAAAAGACTGACACAACAAGATATGACGGAAAGCGAACAGCGGGAACTGAAAACCCAGCTGGATCGGGCTCGTAAAGCACAGGGCCGCGAGTTGACCAACTCTGAAAATAACCGCATCAAAGATGATTACATCGACAAACTGATGGAAGAAAAGGAAAAAGTGGCTGCGAAAGCCCGTGCGGAAAAACGCCGTAATAAAGCCGTTCCTAGTACTTCTGCGACCTACGACTGGACTGCACGCACCCATCCGCGCGGCCGTCGTTAAGCATTAACTGATCCTCTGCGTGCTTCACGCAGAGGCGTCAGCCTTCGTTCTGTATCTTATTTCAATAATGTAAAACCGTGCGAGCCGTCTTTTTCCAGCTGCGCCACCAGCCCATATTCCCAGTCCAGATAATCCTGCATCGCCTGCGCACTGACATCCGTTCCTTCGTACGGACGGCGATATCTGTCCTGTGGATGGTCCAGATACGCGCTATCGCCCCGCTCAAGCGGCAGTCCTGCATCAATCCAGCCAACCGTGCCTTTCTCCAGCAAATAGGTATTTTTAGCCGTTAATGACGCCACTTCCGTGACGGCGTAACGTGCCAGTAAACCACTGGTGCAGGTCACCACCCACTGCTGTTTCTCAGGCTGAGAAGCTATTATCTGTGGAATATTGCCGCGCGTTGTCCACACTGCGCCCGGAATACGCCGGTTGCGGAAATTCGCACTGGTGGTGAGATCAATGACACCGGTCTCGCCGTCGTCCAGCCAGCGTTGCAGCTGTTGTGGCGTCACGGATTCCACCGCCGGAGCCGGAGCGACCTGTGCTTTCCAGTCACCCTGTTCGGCGAAATCCTCTGCCGTCACATCAGCCACATACACTTCCCATTTCATCTGCGCCAGCCAAGACGCCGCCATGTTGGCTCGCACGCCGTCATCATCCAACAGCACAATTCGCCCACCACGCACCGTCGCGTAATGATCCGTTTCCTGAACCAACTGACCACCTGCCACGTGGCGCGCACCCGGTAAATGACCAGCCCGGAATTCCTCCGCTGTGCGTACATCAAAGAGATATAAAGTGCGAGAATCATCCTGCTGCCAGTCGTGAATTTGTGACAACGTCACTGACCGCACACCCGCACGAATAGCCAGAGCCTGCGCGCCTTTCAACGCTGCCTGACGGGATTTTTCGCTCAGTTCCGGGAAGGTTGCATCCTGCTGATGCGCCAAAGTCTGACCCGCCAGTGTCCAGCCGATTGTCCCGTTACGCAATGCCGCGACAGGTTGTTTGAAACCGGCGTTAATCAGCGACTGCGTACCGATAATACTGCGCGTACGCCCGGCACAATTGACGATCACCTGCGTATTTTTATCGGGAACCGCATCATGCACCCTTAGCGCCAGTTCCCCACCCGGCACACTGACGCCGCCGGGAATGCTCATCGCCTGATATTCATCAAAACGACGGACGTCCAGCACTGCAATATTCGCGCCCTGCTGTTGCAGCGCCAACACTTGTTCAGCGGTCAGCGACGGGGTCTGGTAATGGTGTTCCACCCATTCGCCGAAGGCTTTGCTCGGCACATTCACATCAATAAAGATCTCGCCGCCCGCCTCTTTCCAGCCAGCCAGATCGCCTGCCAGCACACCCACATTTTTATAGCCCAGCGAATGCAGCAAAGCCGCTGCCCGCGTAGTTTTACGCTCGCCGTGCTGCACATCATAGAACTCGCCGTTGTCATAAAGCGTCAGTTCTGTCTGGCGGTTGGGAATGCGATCCAGCACTTCAAGTTCGAGCTTGGACAGCGCCAGATTGGCGGCAAATAAAGGATGACCGGTAGCAAATGCGGCTTCCTCACGGACATCAATCAGCGCCAGTTCCTGTCCCTCGCGCAGGAACTGATATAGCCGGGAGAAATGACGCAGCGGTAATGCATGAGAGTCAGACATGAGTTTTCTCTTTTGACAGGTCCCAGAGGTTGGGAAGACTGGAATTGGAATAGCCAGAAATAAAGGTTTTCTCGCGCCCGTCAGGGAGATACACAGCGCGTGAGACGGCGCCGATATTGCCGCCGTAGACGTGAATACTGACGGATACCCGGTCGCTGTAGTAATTGCTGACCTGATGAATATCCTGCACGTCCGGGGCGATCTTCTCGACGTCACCGGGTTGCAGCGTGACAGGTTCGCCTTCCGCTTGCAGTGTTCCGTCACCGTGGCGAGCAAAGTTTTGACTGATTTCCGCGCCGCGCAGCATACCGATCAGCCCCCAGACGCGGTGATCGTGAACCGGCGTGGTTTGCCCAGGCCCCCAAACGAAACTGACGACTGAAAATCGCGACAGCGGATCAGCATACAATAAATACTGCTGATAATGTTCAGCATGCGGCTGTGCGAATTCCTCCGCCAGCCAGTTATCCTCGCGGATCAGCGTCGCCAGCAGTTCACTGCCCTGTGCAAGCACTTCGGTCTGGCCATGAGGTGCCTGAATCAGCCGCGTAAAATCGGCAAGAAATTGTCGCAACGGCGCATTATGAAACGCAGTCATCGCCTTCCCCTTTTAATGAACATTCCTGACAGGCTAGCACCGGTCAAACTCAACCAAAATTCATTTTATGGATAAGCTAATATGCAATTCACACATAAAAATGTGCAGTGCGTTCCAGCGTCATTCTGAAAATTGATTTATGCTGCGTGAATTGATTTCTGACTATCTGGACGGACATTGAGTGCCATGAAAATTGAAGATTTAACCGCGTTTGTCGCGGTGATCCGCCTGCAATCCACGCGTCTCGCCGCCGATGAACTGGGTCTGACGCAGCCCGCTATCACCCGCCGTGTGCAAAATTTCGAAGAGTCTCTTGGCATTCCTTTACTTAACCGGCAGACCAAACCGCTGAAACCCACCCTGATGGGTAAACGCGTTTATCAGCAATGCCGCCATATTCTGCGCGAAGTCGATGCACTCAGCGATCTGGTGGCCGCCGACAGCCCACCTTCCGGCCTGTTGCGTCTGGCGGTTCCGCAAAGCCTCAGTGAAAGCAGCCTGCTGCCTGCGCTGAAAATGCTTTCGGCACAGTTTCCTGAGATCCAGCCCCGGTTATCCAGCGGCTGGGGAGAAGAGTTATTGCTGCGTATTCAGCGCCAGGAGCTGGAGGCCGCAGTGGTGCTCTTTCCGGCCAGTAAACAGTTTCCGGCAGGTATTGAGAATCAGCCTCTCGGCGCGGTGGATTTAGTGGTAGTCGGCCCGAAAGCCCCGGCAGAACTGCCGCAACGGCTGGAGGAATGTTATCAGCATGGCTGGATCCTCAATCCCGAGGGCTGCGGTTTTCGCGCCGCGCTGCAACGGGCGCTGATCGAGCAAGGTTTGCCGCTGTTAATCAATCTTGAGGCTTTTGGAGTGACGTTACAGCTTTCGCTTATCGCTGAAGGACGGGGTCTCGGGCTGATGCCGCGCGCGCTGGTGGAACATCACGCGCTGCGCCCCGAACTGGAACTGTATGCGCTGAAGGATTTCGCCCCGCGCAGCCAGCTGTGGCTGGTCTATCCAAATGTCCCGGCGAGTCAAATCCCTGCAATTGATGCCTTTGCGGCGGCGATTGCGCACGGACTGGATTTACCGGTTCATACCGGTATCGAATATTAATTCCCTCCTGTTGTGCATTTCTGGAATTATCTGGTTCTTACCTGTTCGCTGGAGAAACACGCATTTTCTGCCATGCTTTTGAATACAAGTGTTTTGAAAACAAACAATCAAGGCAGAGGATCTCGCTATGAAAACATGGACTCTTATATTATTGGGCGCGTTTGCAATGAGCAGTCAGGTCATGGCAGATACTGGCGGTGGTTTCAAAAATGATGACACGCCACCGCCGCAGCACAAGCAAGACAGCGGCCAGCGCGGGACCAAGGATGCTCACGAAAATACCATCGAGCGCATCAAAAAAACGCAGTCGTTAAACTGGGTCACGCTGGAAGGTTTCATCATCAAAAAGAACGGTGCTGACTCTTATACCTTCCGCGATAAAACCGGCACGATTGAAACGCATATTCCTGCCACTGCCTGGGATGGGCAGGAAATTAATCCTTCGGATTTGATCAGTATCAGCGGTCAGACGGTGAAGAAAGGCAAAGAAATAGTGCTCAACGCGAAGTATGTGAGAAAACAATAATATTCACGCCATTCGCAGGGATAGCTAAAGCAAGCCTGTAGACGGCTTTAACAGGGATAAGTCACTGAGAAACGACTGAGTCTCTTTGGGTGACCGCAACCGCACAAACCGGACGTGCTGCCAGCGGGCATCCGTCAGCAACGTCTCATACTGGCGACGGTTGTTGCGATAAGTTTTCAGCGTCCACAAGATGATCGAATCTCTGCTGAAAAAGCTTTTACGAAACGTCTCGCGGTTGCCGGTTCCTGCCCAGATTTCGTCCTGCTGCCAGGCCCGCACCGCTGCCCGCCGTACAGCCTGATACAGCGTGCGCAAAAATGAGTAATCCACCCAGACAATCATATCCACGTCACGCCACTTGATGGATTGCGTCCTTTTGTAATTTCCGTCAATCACCCAGTCGTTTTTACCCGCCAGCGCCGCTTCAATTTTTGCAAAAAAAAGGTCATCCGGGGTGCCCTGCCAGTCAGCACGCCAAAACAATGCATCCAGCTGGATATAAGGAATATTCAGTTTCTGAGTAATTCCGCGCGCTACAGTGGATTTACCGCTTCCGCTGGTTCCAATGACATTGATTTTCACCGTCCCGCTCCCTATACGCTGTTTTTTTGGGCGGGCATTCTGACGCAGCAAAGGCATTTTGTACAGCGGTTAAAATGCAACCAGAATGATCATTACAAACTGAACTAAATCACTGCGTGAATGTATCGATCGTAATTCGAACAGTACAATTCGTGCTGTTTACGATTGCTAGCAACCTGTTATTCAGATATTTCTCAGGCGAACCTGTACAAATCTGTAATCTTTGTATAACTTCTTTATACCCCTGCTTTATCATTAGTCCGTCATTTACGGGCATATTCAGCCTGGTCTTTGGAGGAGAACGTGGATTTCCCCTCCTCCAAAGACAATTTTTCATGGCTGGTTTTTTTAGATTTGTGCCATAGCGTTGAGATGAAACAGGGAGGTTTATTGTGAAGCGTTGCTACACAATTCTATGTTCTCTGACTGGCAACAGACACTTCCCATGTCACCCTTTACATGCGAAGTTTAAGGAGGTCTACATGCAATTCGAAGAAGAACAAACAGTTACAGAAATTAGTGAATACTTCAATCAGCAAGAAACTCAGACCTTAAGCGAAGTGGAGATCCTTGGCAGGGTCGTTTCCAGCCTTTTGTACAGCCGCTACCCGGTGACCAACAAAGCCATTATTGAAGGGCTAATCCGTCAGCTTGAGCAAGACAGCAATGTCAGTAATCAGCAGGGTTGTCGCAATCTGCTGGAATTAGTGCTGTTATCCACGCAAGACGACGTGATTTAAAATAGAAACGGCCTGTTAAGCACATTGCTAACAGGCCGGAAACAAACATTATAACAATGCGTTAAGCTTTAAGCGTGGCAGCTATCACTTCTTTCGCCGGCGTTGTCGGGCGACCAATTAGCTTGCTCAATGTATGAGAATCATCAAACAGTGCCCCCTTCGCAGCGGCTGCATCAGAATCTGCCAGCATCTCCGCCAGCCAGTCCGGTAATCCCGCACCTTTTAACGCGTTGGCGAAATCTGCCTGAGTCATGTTGATGTAATCTACTTTTTTGCCTGACTGCTGCGCAATTTCCGCCGTGAATTCCGCCAGCGAATAAGACTCATCACCCGCCAGTTCGTACACTTTACCTGCCTGATTATCCAGACTCAGTACCGCCGCAGCTGCTTCGGCATAGTCCTGACGTGCCGCAGAGGAAATACGCCCTTCGCCCACCGCACCGATAAACGCATTGTGCGCCAGCGCCGAAGCGATGCTCGCCGCATAATTTTCGGTGTACCAGCCGTTACGCAGTAACACAAACGGGACACCTGATTCGCTTAAGGCTTTTTCGGTTGCGCGATGTTCTACTCCCAGGCCCAGCGGAGTTTTATCAGCATGTAGCACGCTGGTGTAAGCCAGGAGTTTCACGCCTGCGCGTTTCGCCGCTGCGATCACCGCGCCATGTTGCGCTTCGCGCTGGCCCACTTCACTGGAGGAAATCAGCAACACTTTTTCTACGCCTTTAAAAGCGCTGTCGAGCGTTGCGGGCTGGCTGTAATCCGCCTGACGCAATTCAACACCTAAATCCGCTAAATCTTTCGCTTTTTCAGGGCTGCGAACGGCAGCAATAATCTGATTCGCCGGGATTTTCTTCAACAATGCAGCGATAACAAGGCGGCCAAGCTGGCCGGTGGCACCGGTAATTGCGATCATGTTTTTTCTCCAAAAGTTTAAGACACAAGATTTATGTTCTGAAAGGCGCTAAAAGCGTCGCCGTTGAAACATCCTATGCGATATACTTACCTTTCGTAAGTACGTACCAAAAGGTAAGTATGAAAATAATTTCGTCCGATAAATCCACTGAGAAATTACCGCTCACCGAACAAATCCGTCGCGGAGAAGTACTGGATCCTAACTGCCCGTCACGCGAGATTTTGCGCCATATCACCAGCCGATGGGGTTTGCTGGTGCTGATAGCCCTGAGCGAAGAAACGCTGCGGTTCAGCGAACTGCGCCGCAAAGTGGGTGGCATTAGTGAGAAAATGCTGGCACAGACGTTACAGTCATTTGAAGAAGATGGGTTTGTCGATCGTCGTTCATTTCCGGTGGTACCGCCACATGTTGAGTATCGCCTGACACCACTTGGCATTGAGGTGAAAGATCAAATCTCCGGGCTCGCCAACTGGCTTGAATCCAATCTTCACCGCGTGATGAAACAGCGGAGTCTGCGGGTGGTGGGAGAGGAATGATTCACAAAGGCCCGAATATTCCTTCAGGCCTTTGTCATTTTTCGTACTGATAACTCAGAGATCCTTAAAGGTTCCCAGCCGGAATCCGCGTTCCGCAATCGCCTCTTTAAGCGTCGGAGAGGTCAGTACATCAAGCTCGGCGAGGCGGGGATAACAGTATTTACTCGCCAGAATCGTATTATCAATAAACGAGGGATGGGTCATGATTTCCAGTGATGAATCGCCACGTTTCAGCGCGCTATCCAGCGTTTCCAGAAAGAGTGTTTCCGAAATCGCATCGCCATAAAATCCGCTTTCAAAACCTTGCGTACTTTTTGCACCGTTTAGCGCGATCTCACCTTTGCGGAGATCCTCGCGGTCAATGCGCACAGGAATGCCCTGCTCCTTTGCAAAGGCTTCCACAATCGGGAAGATTTTCGGGATCATATGCACGTGGTGGTGGCTATCAATGTGCGTCGGCTTGCGGCCAAAAATTTCGGTAAAGCGTACAAACTGGCACTTCAGTTCCTGCGCAATTTCATCAAGTGGCAACGCCCCCTGCTCCGCCACTTCCCAGATCCACTTGCCCAGCTCGCCGTTTCGCGCCAGATTTGGCATTGGCGATAAAGGTTTTCCGAGCGTTAGTACAAAGTGCATTCCTACCGCAAGAGCCGGGTTCTCAGTGCTCAGTGCGGCGGCATGTTCAACACCGCCAGCATTCATCATTGCCGTGGTAGAAGTGACAACACCGTTTCTGAATGCTTCGATAATGCCGTAGTTTTGCGCTTTGCAAAGCCCGAAATCATCGGCGTTGACTATCAGTAATTTATCCATTTTTCCCCCTTGGCATTGCCTTCCCTTTCGGGAAGGCAGACGGGTTATTTCAGTGCTGCGATAGCTTCCGCGAAGTTGGGCAGATGTTTTTCATGCGCCAGCAGCAGTTCACGCGCCAGAATTTCGGCATCTTTGTCGGAATGGATCAGTGGGCTGAGGTTAAGCGCCAGCAACACGTCGTTGAATTTGCCGCTGAGCGCCGCTTCGCTGGCTGCGATTTCAAAGCCTTTGATGGTATGGATTAGCCCAAGGACTTTATCATCAAAGTGGGTCAGCCGCGGATGAGGCGTCGCGCCGTTGCGCCCGATGGTGCAGGTCATTTCGATAGCCCATTCCGCCGGAATATTGTCAATATGCCCGTTGTGCGGGAAATTAACGTACTGCTCAGTTTGTTTATCGTTGTAAATCGCGCTGATCACTTCGCACGCGGCGTCGGAGTAATACGCGCCGCCGCGCAGTTCCAGTTCTTTCGGTTTTACGCTCAGTTCCGGGTCTTTATAGAGATCAAACAGCTGCTTCTCAACCTTTTGCACCACGGTTGCGCGCGCGCCGCCTTTGTAGAATTCACCCATTTCAATCGCCAGCATTTCTTTCTGTTTGAAGTAATACAGCAGATACGAGCACGGCAGCAGGTTCAGAGAGCGGATCAGCCCTTCGCTGAACGGTAAATCAAAGATATTTTTGACCGAACCGGCGGTAAGCCTGCCAGACGCCACGCCGTCGAGCAATTCAGCAAAGCGCGATTCGCCGTTAACGATCACATCTTTGATAAACACCATGTGATTAAGACCGAACAGGTCGATGGATAAATCGTCCTGCGGCGCGAGTTTAAGTACGTCCTGAATGAACATTTTCATGCCAACAGGGATGTTACATACGCCGATGAATTTTTTGAATTTTGTATGACGGAAGACCGCTTCCGTGACCATGCCCGCCGGATTGGTGAAGTTAATCACCCAGGCATTCGGGCAGATTTCTTCGACGTCTTTGATGATATCGAAAATGACCGGAATAGTGCGCAGCCCTTTGAATAAGCCGCCTGCGCCGTTAGTCTCCTGCCCCAGATAGCCGTGGCTCAGCGGGATCCGTTCATCCAGTTCGCGTGCTTTTAATTGACCTACGCGCAGCTGCGTAGTGACGAAATCGGCATCCGCTAAGGCTTCGCGGCGGTTCAGTGTTTTATGTATTTCAATAGGAACGCCCGCGCGTTTTACCATGCGCACGCAGAGGTCAAAAATAATGTCCTGCTTCTCTTTTCCGCCTTCGACATCCACCAGCCATAATTCGGAAATTGGCAATTCATCATAACGCTTAATAAAGCCTTCCAGTAATTCCGGGGTATAGCTGCTCCCGCCACCAATAGTGACGACTTTCAGTTTTTTGCTCATAGGAACTCCCGTGCAATCTATTGCACTGCAAATGAAAACAGAAATTTATTTAAGGTTAAGAGTTAATTAATACTGCATAATTTCTTTCGATAATGATTCGGTGTGAATGAGGTTAGCTTTTTAAAGTTCTTGATAAACATACTCGGGCTGCTATATCCGGAATCAAATGCAATATCCGAGACCGAGTAGTTGGTTATTTCAAGCTGCTTTTTCGCAAAATCAATCCGGATTTCATTGATAATCTGCATGGGCGTCATGCCGTAATGTCGCTGCGTGGCGCGGGTGAGATATTCCTGCGACTTACCGGACAATTCCACCATGTTCGATAATGCTTTTTCACCGAACTGCGCTTTATCATGCATTTTTTCAATGGCCGTCTTCAGCCAGACTGGCGCATCCGTTGTAGCTTCAGATTCCCGGTGGTGACGTAACCGGTTGACGATATAAAACGTCACCATTTCCAGAAACTCATTGAACTCCCCATTGCGGAAATTCAGAGAAGCTATCACCGACTCAATATAGGTCAGAAACTCAGTCTTAATTTTATACACTTGTGATGCGACAAAATGTGAAGGTAATAAAGATAAATAGTGCTGTTCAAAAAACGCTTTGCTGATCCCGACGTTTAATATCCGCGTCGCGCCAAATTCATAAAAGCTTTGATGATTGGAACCCAGCGGAATAAAAACGAAATCGCCGCGTTCTAAAAGCACCCTTTTCCCGTTCACATTCTGATAATACCGGCCAGTCAGTACGACTGTAAATTCGTAGTAGTCATGCTCATGCAGTCCGGAAATGCTTTCTACTTTGTTGTAGATAAACATATGGAAATTCTGACCGTCGAAAAGTTGATTCTCGCGTGCTGTCTTGATTTCCATACTCAGTACCGGTGGCTGCATTATCGCTTCCTACGTTATTTTATTTTCTCGTGAAGCTCAATGAGTTCCGTGATTAACTCTCGCGCCAGCATGGATGTCATCAGGTGATCCTGCGCGTGAACCAGAATCAGGCTGACTTTCATTTTGCCTTCGCCCATGTCGTCTTCAATCAGTTTGGTTTGCACCAGATGCGCTTCATTGAGCGAGAGACGCGACTGATCCATTAACGCTTTGGCCTGCTCAAAATCGCCTTCTTTGGCTTTTTTCAATGCGCCATAAGCCAGACTGCGAGCCTGTCCGGAGTTAATTATTAACCCCATCACCACTTCTTCGAGTTCCTGCATGTCGTCTTGCGTATCAGTGATGCTGTCTAAATCAATCATCTTTATCTCTCCATGATTGCGGAAAAAACGCAGGGCCGGAGGCCCGCCCTGCACCGGTTCAGATTAGAATTTCAGTGCTGCGGCGATATCCTCTTCGCTCTCTTCTTCCTCAATAATCGCCTGCGCCTTGTTAGACAATATGACGAAAGGCATATACACCAACGTGGCGATCCCGAGGTTGAACAACGCAACTAACAATGCAGCGATGCTGCCGTTACTGTTAAAGAAGGCACCGAGACCGGTTGGCATCGTCCAGGGCGCGAGGTTGGTCACCGGCGGAATAATCCCCATGGAATAAGCCGCCAGCGTGATAGCCGCCAGAATCGGCTGCACCAGAACGAACGGAATAAACATCACCGGGTTCATGATAATCGGCAGACCAAACAGAATCGGTTCGTTAATTTGGAAGATGCCAGAAGGCAGCGCCAGTTTCGCCACCTGGCGATGATCCGCGCGGCGTGACGCGATGAAGATCGCGATAATCAGACCCAGCGTCGCACCGGAACCGCCCAGCAGGATGTAGGAATCAAGCATAGGTTTGGCCCAGAAGTGGAAGGTTTTACCCGCTTCAATCGCCGCACTCACTGACCCGTATTCGGTGTAGAGAGCAATGTTTTCCAGTGCCCAGGGGGTCATGATGCCGTTGTCCAGCGCAGTCAGCGCCAGTGAACCGTGCACACCAAAGAACCACAGCAGGGAATTGAATATGACGTAAGCCCAGCCCACGACGCTGCCCATCGAAGCCAGAGGCTTAGAGATGGAGTCCATAATAATCTGGTGGAAGTTATGACCGTATAATCCCAGCAGCCAGGAAATTACCCCGAAAATAAACAGGATAATAAAGCCCGGAATTAATGCGGAGAATGAACGTGCGACAGATTCGGGGACGCTTGCCGGTAAAGTAATCACCCAGTTTCTGCGAATAATAAAAGCGAACATTTCAGCGACGACGATACCGATAAGCATACCGGATATGATATTCGCACCGCCTAACCAGTTCGCGCCTACCGCGTAAGCTTCACCGACGCTATAAGGTGTAACAGTCATAAAGGCAGCGACCGCCAGCAGACCTGCTGACAACGAGTCTACTTTGCGTTCCTCCGCCATGGCCATGCCGATAAAGAACGGCGCCATCAGTGACATTATGCCTAATGTCCCGTTGTAGACATTCACACCGATCGTTTTTAAACCGTTCAGTGTTTGAATCGTAGAGGCATCTAAACGCACACCTAAAGAATAAAAGAAAGAACCGTCGCCAAAATTAAGGAAGACGTTATTAATTAAAACGAACATGGCCCCGGCAAGGGTCAGTGGCATTAATTTGATGAAACCATTTTTAATGGCATTTATATGGGGTTGCTTACCAATTTTGACGGCAAAAGGAAGTAATATCTTTTCCAGGGAATCAATAGCTTTACTCATTCGATTTTTCCTTTAATGCCGCCATCCGGCGGCCAGGGTATGAAATTCGCTCTTTGACTGGATTTCTCTTTGACTTAAATAAACGCTAATACAAAAATTTAAAACAAAATAAAGCAAGGTCGTACATTATGCAGTTGCAGCTTTCTTGATAGACGCGACGGCAGCTTTCAGCACGCCCAGCCCATCAATTTTTCCGTACATGACTGAATCAATCACTTCGACAGGTTTACCCGGTAATACTTTTTGAATTTCTGGCAGCATATAAGCAATTTGCGGACCGAGCAGCACCAGATCAGCCGCACCGCCTTTTTCCCCCGCCAGCGTTTCCGGGAATGCTTCAATAATGACCGGCACTTCGTATTTCTCAGCCACGACTTTCATTTTCGAAACCAGCAATGAGGTAGACATTCCTGCGGAACAAAACAAATAGATGACTTTCTTATCCATAACGAAACCCTCATATCCTAAGTGATTGCAGGTCCGATAAGAGATCCTGCTTCGCCGACAATAGCGGGTACAAAAATGATGTAGATAGAATGCTGATTGTCTCTGCTTGAAGGGAGTATACGGCATGACTTCAGAGGGGGATAATTTTACGAACCAGAAAATCGTCTCTCCTTGACCATCGCTTATGACTCCCTTCACATTTTGGGCAAATAATTCGCGATGGGAAATAAGATAGCGCCCTGCAAAAGGGGCAGGGCCTGGGGGATGGACTGACGTTATGATGCTGAAAGATTGAGTTTAACTGTCACGCCGCCGCCGTCTCATGCAAATGCCGCCACAACAGGTTCCCCTGTGCGTCCACCTCAAACACAACTGTTGAATATCGTAACGTTGCCGCCTGCCCCGGTAATTGCTGGCGCTCCTGATAGGTCACCACGCCATGCTGTGCGCTTTCCGCAATTAAAACCGGCTGCCCGACGTCAATGTGTAAACCGGCTTTGGCTCCACGCTGTGCGGCGAAAAATCCACACAGTTTCGGATAATCAAGCAGGTGGCCAGTCAGTGTCACCATGGAATACGCCGGGCTAAAACGTGCCAGTAATTCGTCACAAACGCTTTGCGGCGCTGCGGCATCAGTGAACCAGCGCTGGATCAGCTCGTGGGCGTCGAACACTTCTTTGATATAACGATTCATCTTTTTTCCTTCAGATTGAATGCCTGGACAATTTCACGACCCGGCAATTTCAGGCATAACATCACCGGCAACAACACGCTGGCAGCGGCGATAATAAAGCTCAGCCGGTAAGCGTGCTGCGGGAGATAAACCTGCAAAACGTTGAGCATGACGCTGACGACTGTCACGCCGAGACAAAAACT
Source organism: Rahnella inusitata (assembly GCF_018288855.1). NCBI lineage: Bacteria > Pseudomonadati > Pseudomonadota > Gammaproteobacteria > Enterobacterales > Yersiniaceae > Rahnella > Rahnella inusitata. The sequence continues at coordinate 298,120 of NZ_CP065025.1, forward strand.
GAGCTGGCGGTTGATATTCCACAGCGCGCTGGCATCCGCCAGCGCATTCTGCCGAACCTGCAGGAATGCACAACTTTGCGCAGTACTGCTGCACAAACTGCTGCCAAATCCCATTAGCGAGAAAGCGGTAACGGCCAGCCACGGCTGCGGTGTCACGCTGAGCACCGCCAGAAAACCTATACCCATGCCCTGAATCAGACATCCGGGAATGAATAATGCACGCGGCCCCGCGCGGTTAAACATCTTGCCGGTCACGCTGATGGCGACAAACGAGGCCAGCGACCACGGCACCATCAGTCCGCCCGCCTGCGCGGCAGAAAAATGCAGTTCCTGTTGCAGGTAAAGCATGGCAATCAGACTGATACCGGTAAAAATGCCGGGAATACACTGATAGATAAGCATAGCGGTTCGCAACAGCGGATCCTTTATCAGCGTTAACTCCAGCAGAGGTCGCGACTGTTGTAATGATTTGCGCACAAAAATCGTCATCAGGATCAGCCCGCAAAGCAATAAAAAGACGCCCATCGCAACATCTCCGGTTTCACCGAGCAGCGTCAGTCCGGGTAATATCAGTGCCAGCGCCGCTCCGGCCAGCAGAAAACCTGACAGTTCAAAACGTCCGGCGGGTTCCTTAACCTCTTCATCACGTAACCAGAAAAGGGCCAGAACCCACGTCAGCATCGCCAGTGGCAGGCTGGCAACGAACACCCAGCGCCAGCTGAAACTGTCGACAATCATACCGCCGAACGCCGGTGATAATGCAGGAGCCAGCAGACCGACCAGCATGATCATCGCCGAAAGTCTGGCGCGCTCATGGCTGCGAAAGAGTGCATAAGTGAGCGTCTGTCCGACCGGAATCAGTAATCCGCCGCCCAGCCCCTGCACAATTCGCCACACGATAAGTGACATCAGGCTTCCAGCGGCGCAAGCCCCCAGTGAGGCGAGCATAAAGATGACCACAGAAACGATGAATATTCTGCGTGCGCCGAACCTCGCGGTAAGCCAGCGGCTGAGCGGGATAACCAGCGTTAGCCCGAGAATGTACCCGGTGCTGACCCACGCCAGCGCACTCACCGGCGCCTGAAAATGCCGCGCGATACCGGGATACGCCACGTTGGCGATAAACATATTGATCAAATCGACAAAGAAACCGAGCAGATACACCACGGCAACGCGCGTCCGATAATTCATACTTATAAATTCCACTTTCACCAGTCAGGCCGGGAATGTAGCGGATAATTTTTGCAGGATATACGCCCGGCACAGCGTTACACTGTCAAAATAATTTTGACAATCAGGTTCCCGACTATGCTCAATTTGCAACGACTGGAGATTTTTGTCGCCGTCGCTACTGCAGGAAGTTTCACCGGCGCGGCTGCGTCACTGGGGCTCACTAAAGCGGTGGTGAGTTTCAATGTGAAATTGCTGGAAAGTGAAACTGGCGTTGCGCTGCTGACCCGCAGCACGCGGCGAGTGGCGCTGACCGATGCCGGTGAGCGCTTCTTTAAGCGCTGTCAGTTGTTGTTGCAGGAAGCCGAAGCCGTACTCGACGACGTGCGGCGCGATCACGGCGGCCTGAGCGGTCAGTTACGCATCACCAGTACGCCAGAGTATGGCGCGCGGGTGGTCGTACCGGCGCTGTCGGCTTTTGCCGCATTGCATCCGCAACTGCGGGTCCAGCATGTTGCCTCTTCTCATCATGATGATCTGATCAGCGGACGTTTTGATCTGGCTGTCCGCCTGGGACATCTGGAGGATTCCAGCCATCACGCCGCCCCGCTCGGCCAGTTCGGCATTTTGCCGGTCGCCTCACCCGCCTTTCTCCGGCAAGCAGGCACGATCACCACGCCCAAAAGACTGGCGCAGTTGAAATGGATTGCCCACAGTCGCCTGCCCCTGCCGATGAGCTGGAAGATAACCGACAATCAGGGCGTTACACTCCCCTTTCGGGTCGATACGCCACCGGTCATTGCCGCTGACAGCGCCTCCGCGTTGCTCGCTTTTGCGCTGCATGATGCCGGTGTCGCGCTGCTGCCCGACTGGCTGGTACAGCCGGAAATCGACGCCGGTCGCTTGTGCCATTTGCTGCCCGATCACCATTTTCCGCCCCAGGGCATTTTTGCGCTCTATCCCAACACCCGCCACGTGCCGGAAAAGGTGCGACGCTTTATTGATTTTTTGCGTGAGAGGATGGCGGACTCAACCACTCAGGCTAAGATTTAACTCAGGTAACAGGAGGAAAACGTTCATTATGATCATTGAAACATCGCGGCTATTGCTTCGTCCGGTTGCGGACACTGACGTACATTCACTCTTTGCTATCTACGGCGATCCGCAGACCAATGAGTTTAATCCGCGTGGCCCCTATCCGAATCTGGAATTCGCACGGGACAAGCTCAACGGCTGGTTGCTGGAATGGCCAACTTATGGCCACGGGCATTGGGCGGTCGCGTTGCACAGTCATCCGGAAGAGATCATTGGGTTTGGCGGGCTGGGTGTCCGCGAAGGTTACGATAATCACCGGGTATTTCTCGGCTACCGGCTGGCAAAAGCAGTCTGGGGAAAGGGACTTGCGACTGAGTTTGCCAGCGCGGCGCTTAATGCAGGCTTTGAACGGTTAGGACTGGCGCAGATTTCCGCCACCGTGCGCGAAAATCATCTGGCCTCACAGCGCGTTCTGGAGAAAATCGGGATGCAGAAGATCGGTTTTCAGGGCGATCCGGTTCACGGCGTCGGCAGTTATCTTTACCGGCAAACGGACAGAAGAGCTTACCGGTAAAGCGGATTTATGCGCATGAAACCAGCGCGTCAATATCCCCGGAAACGATCAGCGACAGATTGCGGGAAATCTTCTCCACGGGCCAGTTCCACCACGCGATATCTTCCAGCTTAGCAATGGTTTCAGCATCAAAGCGGTAGCGGATCACTTTAGCCGGATTGCCGCCGACGATGGCATAAGCGGGAACATCGCCGGTCACAACCGACCGCGAAGAGATAATGGCACCGTGGCCGATTTTCACGCCGGGCATAAACAACGCTTCATACCCGATCCACACGTCGTTTCCGATTTCGGTATCACCTTTGTACGGAAGCTCTTCTGCAGCAGGCATGGCGTTCTCCCAGCCTTGACCGAAGATATAAAACGGATAGGTCGATATACCTGATATCTTGTGGTTCGCGCCGTTCATGATGAACTTCACACCGCGTGCCAGCGCACAGAATTTGCCGATAATTAACTTGTCGCCGATAAAAGGGAAGTGATACAGAACGTTGCGCTCGAAGTTTTCTGAATCCTCAGGGTCATCATAATAGGTGTAATCCCCAATGATGATGTTCGGATTATCGACAGTATTCTTGATAAAGCACACCTGCGGAAAACCTGCCATCGGATGCTTATTTTTCGGATCAGGACCAAACATGGTATCTCCCTCTTGGCTATCAACAGATTCATCATTTCCTTCTGATTTCATCATGTAACATACAAGCCTGGTTCTCAACACTGCCCGTCGCGTTCTTTGCGTTACCACTAAGAGTTTGAATTACCACTAAGAGTAATAGCGCCCCCCGCAATTAGGAGGATAATCACTCGCATTCGATTCAACTTATGAGGAAAACAGGGAATGACTCAGCAGCCCGCACCAGAAGATTACTATGCCGACAAATACGGCCTGTCCCGCACCCATTCAGAAATCATCAACGCAGCCAATTACGTTCAGCCCGGAAAGGCGCTGGATCTTGGATGCGGCAGCGGCCGAAATTCGCTGTATCTGAACCTTAAAGGGTTTGATGTGACGGGCTGGGACAACAATCCGCTCAGCGTCGCCAAAGTGCAGGAGATTATTGCGGCAGAGTCTCTGCACAATATTGACATCAGCGAGCAGGATCTCAACGCGCACCGTTTCAGTGGCGACTATGATTTCATCTTTTCTACCGTGGTGATGATGTTTCTCGAGCGAGACAGCATCCCCCACATCCTCGAAGACATGCACGCGGCAACGAAAACCGGCGGTTACAATCTGATCGTCGCGGCGATGGATAGCCCGGATTATCCTTGTCCGCTGCCCTTTCCGTTCACCTTCAAACCGGAAGAACTGCGTGACTACTATCGCGGATGGGAAATCGTGAAATACAATGAAGATGTCGGCGAACTGCATAAACGCGATGAAAACGGTGACCGTTACAAACTGAGATTTGCGACGCTTTTAGCCAGGAAGATCTAACGTTATCAGGGCTGACGACATCGCCGCCAGCCCTGCGAATTGCATTCGCACATGCCCTTCCGCGTCCTCCGGCCCACTCGGTCTTTCATTCATGCTAAATTTACTCTGCCGTCAGTGTCATCATTCTTGCCAGAATGTTAGCGGAGTGTGATAATACAGCGCGTTATTTCAGGCAAAAACCAAATAAAATCAGTTTATTAGTATTTTGGTGACCATGTTCATCCCTCGCCCAAAGGGCGTCAGAGCATCGTTTAATATTTTATTCTTCAATGCCGGCAGCGGCAGCATTCAGAGAGTCGTATGAACTGGGACATCATGAAGTGGTTAATTGGTATTTATCTGGGGTGTTTTTTAGGCCTGCTTAAAATGGCGTATTCAGATCCTAAATTTTACCTTGAATATATTGATAGAAAATTCAGCTATGTTTGTTATACCTGCCTGATCGGCTTTAGCGCATTCTGGTGCGGCATTTATGTTGCCAGAGGTTACGTCATTGACAACATTGATTTAATTTCCGAACAACTCACATTAATTGATAAAGAATATAATTATCTCACCTCGTATCTGCTCACCATTATAATTGGTGCAGGGATATCTTTTGCTGCCAGCATTCTCTTTATCGATATTGCACGCAAGAAAATTGCCACGTCAGCGACGGCATAAAACATCGCATTCTAAGAATACAGGGAGCATAAGGCTCCCTGTTTCATTTCAAAGAATACCGCGTAAAAAAACCGTTCTGATTAGGTGTGTTTAAACATCACATGGCGGATGGCCGTGTAATCCTCCAGCCCGTACATGGACATATCTTTTCCGTAGCCGGATTGTTTTTGGCCACCGTGCGGCATTTCGCTCACCAACATAAAGTGTGTATTCACCCAGGTACAGCCGTATTGCAGGCGGGCGCTGAGACGATGGGCGCGGCCAATGTTTTGCGTCCAGACGGAAGATGCCAGACCGTAATTCGATTCATTTGCCCAGGTCAGAACCTGTTCTTCGGTATCGAATTCCGTGACGCTGACCACCGGACCAAACACTTCGCGCTGCACGATTTCATCCTCCTGGCGCGCACCGGCAAGTAACGTCGGCTGGAAATAATAGCCCTCGCCGCTGACGCGCTCCCCGCCGGTAACAACCTGGATATGTGCGAGCTCTTTTGCCCGGCGCACAAATCCTTCGACCCGCTCCAGATGCGCAGCCGAAACCAATGGCCCCATTTCACTGCTTTCATCGGTACCGAGCGTGATCGTAGAAACCGCGTCGCCAAGCGCCTCGACCAGCCGTGCATACACGCCTTTTTGCGCGTAGATACGGCAGGCGGCGGTGCAGTCTTGTCCGGCGTTGTAGAAACCGAAGGTGCGCACCCCTTCCACTACCTGAGCGATATCCGCATCATCGAAAACAATCACCGGTGCCTTGCCGCCGAGTTCCATGTGCGTGCGCTTGATACCGCTGCTGGCCTGCGCGACAATTTTTTCACCCGTGGCCACGGAGCCGGTCAGGGAAATCATTCGCACTTTATCATGATGCGTCAGTGCGTTACCGACCGTTTTCCCCTCGCCAAACAGTACGTTGAGAACGCCCGCAGGGAAAAGATCGCGCGCCAGTTCGCCGAGCTTCAGCGCGGTCAACGGCGTGATTTCGGAGGGTTTGATCACCACGCAGTTGCCCGCCGCCAGCGCCGGAGCAATTTTCCACGCGGCCATCATCAGCGGATAATTCCACGGCGCAATAGAGGCCACCACGCCCAGCGGATCGCGACGCACCATCGACGTATGTCCGGCGAGATATTCCCCGCCCGCTAAGCCGTTCAGACAGCGGCTGGCGCCCGCAAAGAAGCGGAAGACATCCACCACCGCCGGCAGCTCATCATTGAGTACCAGATGATACGGTTTGCCGCAGTTGAGCGATTCCAGTTTGGCCAGCGCTTCGGCGTTTTCTTCGATGCGATCCGCCAGCGCCAGCAGCAGCTCGGCGCGGGTTTTCGGTGTGGTCTGGCCCCATTCTGTAAAGGCGTGATGCGCCAAATCGACGGTCTGCGTGGTTTGTTCTTCGCTGGCCTGCGCCAGACGTACAATTTCCTGTCCCGTATGCGGGTTGAAAACCGGCAATGACGCGCCTGCACCGGCAACCAGCTCACCATTGATCAACATGTTCGTTTGCATCAGTTTTTCCTTATTATTATTTGCCGTCACCGGCCACATCCGACCCATTTCTTGTGAGATACCACGCGCCCAGAATCGGGATCATGGTGAGCACCATCAGGCACAGCGCAACCACGTTGGTCACCGGCACTTCGCGCGGTCTGCCCAGCTGATTGAGCAGCCAGATCGGCAAAGTACGTTCGTGTCCGGCGGTAAACGTCGTAACAATGATTTCATCGAAAGACAGCGCAAACGCCAGCATTCCGCCCGCCAGCAGCGCGGTGCTGAGGTTCGGCAAAATGATGTAGCGGAAGGTCTGCCAGCCGTCAGCGCCTAAATCCATAGAAGCTTCAATGAGGCTGTGCGTGATGCGGCGAAAGCGGGCGATCACGTTGTTGTAGACAATCACCATACAAAAGGTGGCATGCCCGATGATGATGGTCAGCATCCCCGGCTCTATCTGCGCGGCGTGAAACGCATTAAGCAGCGCCAGCCCGGTGATGATCCCCGGCAGGGCAATCGGCAACATAAACAATAATGTGATGCTGTTTTTGCCGTAGAAGTTACGCCGATACAGCGCCGCCGCCGCCAGCGTGCCGAGCACCATCGCAATAAGGGTGGCGCAACAGGCTATCTGCACCGAAAGCCAGATGGCGTCGAGGATGTCGTGGCGCCTGGCCGCCACTGCAAACCAGTGCAGCGTGAAGCCCTTTGGCGGGAAACTGAACGCCGCGTCCTCGGTGTTGAAGGCGTAGACCGCGATAATCAGCAGCGGAAAGTGGAGAAAAACCAGCCCGCCCCACGCGGAGAGTTTGAGTAACCAGGGTGCGCGTTTAGAGTGCATCGAAAGCTCCCAGTCGTTTAACCATCGACAAGTACAGGGCAATCAACACGATAGGCACCAGCGTGAACGCGGCGGCCATCGGCATGTTGCCGATCGAACCCTGCTGCGAATAGACCATATTACCGATGTAATACCCCGGCGGCCCCACCAGCTGCGGAATGATGTAATCGCCCAGCGTCAGAGAGAAAGTAAAAATAGAACCGGCAGCAATACCGGGGACCGCCAGCGGGAAGATGACGTAGCGCAGCGTCTGCCACGGCTTCGCACCGAGATCTTCAGAAGCCTGCAACAGCGAGGGCGGCAGGCGTTCCAGCGCGGCCTGGATCGGCAGGATCATAAACGGCAGCCAGATGTAAACAAACACCCAGAAGCGCCCGATCCCCGAGGTCGACAGCGTATTGCCACCAATGCCCGGCAGGCTCAGCATCGTCGAAAGCAGCGGTTCCAGCCCGAGATGTTCAAGGAACCATTGCAGCACGCCGCCTTTGGAAAGCAGCAACGTCCAGGCATAAGCCTTGACGATGTAACTCGCCCACATCGGCAACATGATCGCGACATAAAAGAACGCTTTTTTCTTGCCGGTGATGTAACGCGCCATGTAATAGGCAATCGGGAACGCCAGCACCGCGCTGAAAAACGATACCAGCAGCGCCATGGTCACCGTGCGCACAATAATGTCGGCATTCACCGGGTCAAACAGCGCGCGGATGTTGGCGGTGGTCAGCGTCGAAGACACCGTCATTGTGAAGTCATCGAAGGTGTATAAACCCTGCCACAGTAAGGCAAACAGCGAGCCTAAGTAGATAGCGCCGAACCAGAGCAGCGGCGGTACCAGCAGCAGTGCCAGATAAAAACCCGGTCGGTGATGCAGATACGTTATCAGCGCACGGCCACGGCGGGCGCGCTTCTCGTAAGGAGTCATACTGATATCCATCGTTTAGCCCTCAAGCAGCGCAACCATTGCATCTCTGTCCCAACACGCCACCACCGGCTGACCCTGCCGGTATGTGGTCTGTGCGCTGGCCGCAAGATTGTTGGGTTCGCTGACGAACAGCTTTTCGCCCCCTTCCAAAGCCAGTTCGTAGCGGGTCGCCGCGCCCTGAAAATGGATGTCTTTGAGTATCGCGTTGACCTGCACCGCATGACTTCCTGCCAGCGGCTGCGGGGCAAGACGAATATGCTCGGGGCGAATAGAGCGGCTGCCGGATACGCCGGTAATTTTGAGGGAGAGATCTGAAGTCAGCACGTTTGCCGTACCGACAAACTGCGCCACAAACGCGGTGCGCGGGTTGAGATAAAGCTCACGCGGTGTATCGACCTGTTCGATGCGGCCATTGTTGAAAACCGCGACGCGGTCGGACATCGAAAGCGCTTCACTCTGATCATGTGTCACGAAGATGAAGGTGATGCCCAGCTCGCGCTGCAGCTTTTTCAGTTCCCCCTGCATCTGCTCTCGTAACTTTAAATCCAGCGCACCGAGCGGCTCATCCAGCAATAACACGCTTGGCTGATTCACCAGCGCGCGCGCCAGGGCCACACGCTGACGTTGTCCGCCGGACAAAAATGCCGGTTTACGCGCTGCGGTAAAGCCGAGCGCAACCCGCTCCAGTGATTCCATCGCACGGATATTGCGTTCTTTTTTACCCACGCCTTTCACCATCAGGCCATACGCCACGTTTTCCAGCACGGTCATGTGCGGGAAGAGCGCGTAATCCTGAAACACGGTGTTCACATCGCGCTCATAGGGCGCGAGCTGTGAGGCTTCTTTACCGTGAATACGGACGGATCCTGACGTCAGCGTTTCAAAACCGGCGATCAACCGCAGGCAGGTCGTTTTTCCCGAGCCGGAAGGCCCCAGCATGGAAAAGAATTCGCCGTCCTGAATATCAATCGAGACATTATCGACGGCTTTTGTTTCTCCGTATAAACGGGAAACATTAATAAATTGCACGGCGGGCATAATATTCTCCTGAAAATAAATAAGGTATACGCTAATTCATTTGAGGCGTTTCAAGGCAGCCACTGAGGGAATGCCGGGAGCATACTTAAGTATGCATCCGGTATTCCTGAAAGCAGCTAACGCAGAGACGGCTAAAAGGATAATGCGTATTTAGCGACCGCCCATTATTGCTATGTAGTCTTGCGTCCATTTACTGTATGGGACATATTTCCCGCCTTCAGATTGCGGTGTTTTCCAGAATGAAATTGCCGCGAATTTATTAAAGCCGTTGGTTTCACAACCTTCCGCGCCTAATAACGGGCTGGCTTTACAACCGGCAGGAACGCTTGGCACGGAACCGAACCACGCGGCGACGTCACCCTGCACTTTCGGCTCAAGCGACCAGTTCATCCACTGATAAGCACAGTTGGGATGTTCAGCGTCGGCAGCCAGCATAGTGGTATCCGCCCAGCCGGTGACACCCTCTTTCGGGAAGACGGTAGCGATCGGTTGTTTCTCACCTTTCAGCGCGTTGGCCTGATACGGCCAGGAGCTGCTGGCCACCACGCCTTCATTTTTGAAGTCACTCATCTGCACCGAAGCGTCGTGCCAGTAACGGTGGATCAGCGGATGCTGGCCGCGCAGCAGTTTCAGCACGGCCTGATACTGCGTTTCGTTGAGCTGATACGGGTCTTCGATTTTGAGGTCAGGCTGCGTACTTTTCAGATACAGCGCAGCGTCGGCGATGGCGATCGGTCCGTCGTACGCCTGCACGCGACCCTGATTGGGTTTACCGTCAGGCAGATTTTGCGGAACGAAAATTACCGACCAACTGTCAGGTGCGGTCGGGAACGTTTTGGTGTTGTACATCAGCAGATTAGGCCCCCACTGATACGGCGTGCCGTACACTTTTCCGGCGACGTTAAACCATTCACCCTTGAGTAAACGCGGGTCGATACTCTTCCAGTTGGCGATCAGCGCCGGATTAATCGGCTGTACGCGCTTGCCGTAAATCAGACGCAGCGAGGCATCGCCCGACGCCGTCACCAGGTCGTAACCGCCCTTCGCCATCAGGCTGACCATTTCATCAGAGGTCGCCGCTGTTTTGACATTCACTTTGCAACTGGTCTGTTTTTCGAACTGCGTCACCCAGTCATAATTCTTGTCACTTTCGCCGCGTTCGATATATCCCGGCCAGGCGACAATATTTAACTGACCTTCGCCTTTACCAATACTTGTGAGCGTTTCTGCAGCGATGGCCGTATTTAAAAAACTGAGCAGTCCCAAACAAACAGCAGAAAACTTTCTGTTACGCGATAATATTTTCATGAGTTACCCCTGTCCTGTCGTCGTATTTTTCTGTTATTAGAATTGTGGTTTGAACTTCGCCATGATGTGTCTGACTACGCTGTAATCCTGTAACGAATAACTGGAAAGATCGTTGCCGTACCCGGAGCGTTTTAATCCGCCGTGGGGCATTTCACTGACTAAAGAGAAATGCGTATTAATCCAGGTGGTGCCGTATTGCAGATGAGTGGAAATTTGCATCGCTAAATCGATATTTTGCGTCCAGACCGATGACGCCAGGCCGTATTCGGATTCGTTGGCCCAGTTCACCACCTGTTCAATGGTGTCAAAACGGGTCACGCTGACCACAGGCCCGAAGACTTCGCGCTGCACGATTTCATCGCTTTGCAGACAGCCCGCCAGCAGCGTTGGCTGATAAAAGAATCCGGGGCCAGAGTGCGAGGCCGCGCCGGTGATGCGTTCGATATGTGGCTGGCTCAGTGCGCGTTCGACAAAGCTGGAGACGCGATCCCGTTGCCGGGCGCTTATCAGCGGCCCCATAAAGTTGTCGCTGTCATTCTTTCTGGCGAAGGACAGCTGCGAAACCGCCTCGCCCAGTTTTTCCACCAGCCGCTCGTAGATCCCGGCCTGCGCATAAACGCGGCAGGCAGAGGTGCAATCCTGCCCGGCGTTGTAATAGCCCCAGGTACTGACAGCCTGAACCACGTCATCAATATCGGCGTCATTGCACACGATAACCGGCGCTTTACCGCCGAGCTCCAGATGCGTGCGTTTCACCGTTTTGACGGCGGCCTGCAAAATACGCTGCCCGGTGACAATATCGCCGGTCAGGGAAATCAGGCGCACATGAGGATGACTGACCAGCGCGTTGCCAACACCTTCGCCGCTGCCGGTAATCACGTTCAAAACGCCGGGCGGCAGGATATCCTGCAAGGCAGGCAGCAACGCCAGAATGGTCAGCGGGGTATGTTCGGAAGGTTTAAACACCACAGTATTGCCCGCTGCCAGTGCTGGCGCGATTTTCCACGCTGACATCATTAACGGGTAATTCCATGGCGCAATGGACGCCACCACGCCCAGCGCATCGCGGCGCACCATGGAGGTGTGACCGGGCAGATATTCACCGGAGAGTTGCCCCTGCTGACAGCGCACCGCACCGGCGAAAAAGCGAAAGACATCAATTGCCGCCGGAAGATCATCTTTCAATGCCTGATGCAGTGGTTTGCCGCAGTTAATCGCCTCCAGTTGCGCCAGCGACTGCGCCTGTTTTTCGATGGCGTCAGCGATACGTAAAAGCACGGTGGCGCGTTGGGCGGGCGTCGTGCGCGACCAGCGGGAGAAAGCAGAATTGGCGGCGTTAACCGCCTGAGCGACCTGAGCCAGTGAGGTTTCGGCGACTTCGGCAATCACTTCGCCGGTCGCAGGATTGAAAATATTCTGCGTTGCGCCCTCACCGTGCAAGAGGTCGCCATTGATCACGTGTTTTTCAGAGAAACCGGCAACAAACTCAGCATCCGACATCACACAACCCTCAGTTTTGAGAATCATCCTTAATTCATGTAATTGTTATCGGGACGTAACAAGAAAGTACATTACATTCACATTAGGTAATTTCACTGAGGGCAACAAATAGCAATTACTGAAGGCAGCGTTCGGATAAACCGAATGCCCGGCTATCAGGGTTTTCGTTTGGCGCTGTTTTCACGCGCTATGGTCAGAAACGGAGTCACCAGTTCAGGCCGCGCGCTGCCGCGACGCCATGCCAGCCCGATATCCAGGGGTTCGATGGAGTCTTCCAGCTTGCTGGCTTCGATCATATTGCCTTCCAGTGACCACGCGCGGTAGGCCATGTCCGGCTGTACCGAGACACCCAGACCGGCGGCGACCAGGCTTCGCACCGCTTCGGTCGACGCGGTTTTCATTGCGATATTCGGCTTCAGTCCGGCCCGTGCCCATAACCGCTGGGCGTGCTTCTCCATTTCATCAACGTTCAGCTGAATCAGCGGCTCATTAGCGATATCCGCCAGAGAAATGCTTTCGCGCTCGAGCAACGGATGCAATGGCGGCAGCCACAGGCGATAAGACGAATGGGTCAGGACTTCTGTCTGCAACGCGTCGCGGTCTTCAAGATTGGAGAGGATCAACACACCGATGTCGATTTCGCCACTGACCAGCAAATGCTCGATGTACTGACGCTCATCCTCGACGACTTTGACTTCCACATTCGGGTAGTAGGCGTTGAATTGTTTGAGTAAATCCACCAAAAAATACCCGGCCACCAGACTGGTTACACCAAGCGTAATCTGCCCGGTGACGCTTTCGGTGCCCATTTGCAGGCTGCGCTTGGCGTTATCCACCGTGGCGAGGATCAAATATGACTGGCGTAAAAACTGATGTCCCTGATGGGTCAACGTCATGCCTTTGGCGTGGCGGTCAAACAGCCGCGCTTCGGTTTCAACCTCCAGTTGCTGAATGGCCTGCGTCAGCGAGGACTGGGAGACAAACGAAGCTTGCGCCGCAGCGGAAATCGAACCGGTTTCAGCAACGGCAATAAAATGGCGGATCTGGCGGAGCGTCAGCATAAGGTCATCTCATCATCTCAACAAAAAACCGAACTCATGCGGGCAGCATTCGGTTTAGGGGAATGATTGAGTTAAGGCATGCGGGGATTTTTTGTCAAACCGGCGGAATAAAGGATTGAATATTTGGGAGCAGAAACACAAAAGCCATGCAAACTTTGCATGGCTTTATAGTCACTCAAACTCATTCAGACAAAGCGGATCAGTTTTCCAGCTTATAAGTCAGAGTGATTTCTGCGTTAAGCACTTTGGAAACCGGACATCCGGCTTTCGCCGCTTTGATGATTTCATCAAACTTGTCTTTATCGATCCCTGGCAGTTTAACGGTGCTGTCGAGCGCGATCTTAGTGATAGCAAAGCCGCCATCCACTTTATCGAGCGAAACGTCTGCGACGGTATCGATGCTTTCAGGGGTGTGCCCTGCTTCGCCGAGCATCAATGAAAGTGCCATTGAGAAGCAGGCGGAATGTGCTGCGCCGAGAAGCTCTTCCGGGTTGGTACCGGGTTTGCCTTCAAAGCGGGTGTTGAAACCGTACGGCTGATCTTTGAGTGCGCCACTTTCAGAAGAGATGTAACCTTTTCCGTGTTTGATGTCGCCTTCCCAATGTGCCTGGCCTTTTTTATGAATGGTCATGTATTTCCTCCGATTTGTTTTACATTCGGGTTAAGTATAGACGCTGACGAGGGTTACGCGAGTTCTGCCAGCAAAGCAGGAACTTTCTTAAATGAGGCTTTACCAGACAGCACCATATGAATTATTATGCGTTTAATTCACATATAAATTCAAAGAAGGTAAGCTCATGAATGCAGCCACGCCCGTTGAAAAGCAGTTCGACGCCTATAACGCCCACGATCTGGAGGCTTTCGCCGCCTGCTATAGCGAAGATTTCACAGCCTATCGTATGCCCACGATGACGCCGTCTTTACAGGGTAAGGACGCATTAGTCACGTTTTACAGGAACCATCGTTTCAACAATAAAGCGCTGCGCGCCGAACTGCTGTCGAGAACCGTGCTGGGCAACAAAGTGTTTGATCACGAACTGATTCACGGCATCTACGATCAGCCAGTAAACAGCATCGCGGTGTTCGAAGTAGAAAATAGCCTGATTAAAACCGCGTGGTTCTATTTCGAGTGAGACCATAGTTTTAAAACCTCCGCTCAAAATATATCCTGAGATCATATGATCTCGGGATTGTATGATCTTTTGTCTTTTCAGTATTCATTTCCGCTTATTCAAAACATCAGGTGATGGCATAACCTGATGTTTATTCTGGCATCTGCATGACGCAAAAAGAGTGATAAACGTATCTTGAGAATGGATAACAACAATGAAAAGAAGGCCGGGAGATACCCCCGACCTTCCAAAACAGTGATAACGGTTTGAAGGAAATTTGAGTTTAGTTTATATCCAGTTCAACCGCCCACTCTGATACCATCTCTCGTGATATATAATTTACTTCGGGCATACAACCACTTGAAGATAAAGTTAAATACCCTATACAAGGGAAAGACTCAGGATGCAATTCATTAAGTACCTCCCTGATCTCTGCATCACTCATTAGAGGCGACACGGTAGCCTTAGACAGCTGAAAGTAGTTGTCGAACATCCAGGAAATATAGTCTGTTTCATTTTTCAGCACTTTCATTTAACGCCCTCCCGTCAGTTGTTTGCTAATTCTTAGAAAGTAGCAGCAGACTTCAATTCAGGCGAATAATAAAATTAATAAAAGCACTTCGTCCTTGCTTTGTATCAAATTTAACCGGCGCTCTGACCGGTTAAATAACACCACAATGTATACGTGGAAACATTTCCTGTTCACAAATCACGTTATGCTTCGGATCCGCGCAACTGTGCAGGTTGCGGACGCGACAGAAAAATGGTGATGGTTGCCAGTAGGGTCAGCGCGCCGCCGAGCAGGAAAGCGCTGCTGACTCCGGCGTTATCTGCCAGCACGCCGCCGAACAGGGCGCCCAACGCCAGAGACGTCTGGAATACGCAGACCAGCAGCGCAGAACCGGTTTCGAACAAGGCGGGCGACGCCTGATAAGTCCAGATGTTCAGGCACACAGGCAATGCACCAAACGCCAGCCCCCACAGGATCACCAGCGCGCTGGCCACCGCCAGCGGCACAGGGAACAGTGATAACACCAGCACCGACACGCTGAGCAATAACATGTTCAACATAAACGCCCGCTTTACGCCAAACTCACGCACGGTGAATTCGGAAGTTAACGTGCCGAATAACCCGGCAATGCCGTATCCCATCAGCAATAACGAAATATCACTGGCCGACAGATCTAGGTCGAAACGCAGCCATGGCTCCAGATAGGTGTAGGCCGCAAAATGGCCACCGGCCATAAACACGCCGATGATTAACGCATAGCGGATACCGGGCACTTTTATCACGCCGAGCATGGCGCGCAGCCCGATAGATTGCTGAGCAGGAAGCGGCGGTAAGGCAATCCACTGCAATACGAAGAATACCAGCGCCAGCACCGAATTCAGGGTGAACGCCATACGCCAGCCGTACAGATCGCCGATAAATGCCCCCGCTGGCACACCAGCAACCGTGCCGACGGCCACACCGGCGGTGATCAACGAAATCGCCCGCGCGCCCTGCTCTTCCGGCACCAGCCTGCGCCCGGACGGGATGGCGAATGACCAGAATCCGCCGACACCCACGCCAAGAATAATGCGTCCGATCAGCAAAACGTTGAAGGATTCCGCCATCACAGCAATACCATTAGCAATAATCACCGTCGCGGAGAGCAATAACAGCAGCTTACGGCGATCCATACGTTTGGCGAACAGCATGATCAGCGGTGCAGAAATTGCGGCAATCAGTCCCGGCAGCATCACCGCCAGACCCGCGTGCCCCTCGGTAACGCCCAGCGAACGGGCGATGGGTGAAAGCAAACCAATCGGCAGAAATTCGGTATTGACCAGCACGAAGGTGCCGCAGGCGAGTGAAAAGACCGCCAGCCATCGGCGGAAAGCAGAAGTATGTGGCCGGGTGTCCAGCGATGCGCACTCAGTCATTATTATTATCCTTTGCAGGTAAATTAGGGGATTGTCCGGTTGCCATAAAACGTGATCGCCGTCACCTGGTCAAGATGTTTACTCATGACCGTTACGTTATGACTCATGGCGAATTGAACTAAGCCAGTTCCCGCCTGCGATGCGACTTACAGAGGGATCCGCGCCGCAAATTTGCAGGGCACATCCTGATAACTCGATCAGGAAATCTTTCCACGTTTTAAGTATGTTGTAACTAAGTTATTGCTATGACCCATTTAGCGAGAAAACGGGCGGGAATCAGGGGATTTGTACGAAGTGCCCGTCGCTGACTTCGCGATAATGGCGGACAGGTGGCTGATACGTGGCCGGGCGCAGCGGGCTGGCGAGTTCTTCCGGAACGACGGCGCGCTTGCGGCGAATAGTAGGATCCGGCACCGGCACGGCGGCCAGCAGCTTGCGGGTATAGACATGTTGCGGGTTTTCAAAAATATCGGCGCGGGAGCCGATTTCGACGATTTCCCCCAGATACATCACGGCAACGCGATGGCTGATGCGTTCGACCACGGCCATATCGTGGGAGATAAACAGGTACGCCAGACCCAGCTGTTGCTGGAGATCGAGCATCAGATTAATGACCTGCGCTTTCACCGACACATCCAGCGCCGACACCGCTTCGTCGGCAATAATAAGTTTGGGTTCCAGCGCCAGCGCGCGAGCGATGCAGATCCGCTGACGTTGCCCGCCGGAAAACTGATGCGGAAAACGCGTTGCCATATTGCTTTGCAGCCCGACCTGTTCGAGCAACTGCGCCACACGAATTTTTGCGCTGGCGGCATCATGCAGCCCGAGGCTTATCATCGGTTCAGCAATTGCCTGCCCGATGCGCATGCGCGGATTCAGGCTCTCAAACGGATCCTGAAAAATCATCTGTGCCTGCGAGCGGATCTCTGCAAGATGCGCCCGATCGGCGCGGCGTATATCCTGCCCGGTAATCAGCACGTCACCGGAGGTGGCTTCGGTCAGCCGTAAAATCGTGCGGCCAGTGGTGGATTTTCCGCAGCCGGATTCCCCGACCAGCGAGAGCGTTTCGCCTGGTTGCAGGCTGAAAGAGAGATCTTCCACCGCATGGACGCGCGCAGACACACGGCGCAACAGGCCGGATTTCACATCAAATCGTGTGACGAGATTTTTGACATCCAGCACCGGCTGACCCGGACGCAGGGTATCGACAGACTCTGCCACCGGCTGCGGAACGCCAGTTTCGATATCCATCAGTGGAAATCGTTTGGGCAAGGCGAAGCCGGTCATCGCGCCGAGACGCGGTACCGCCGCCAGCAGCGCACGCGTATAGGCGTGCTGCGGAAGCTGGAAAATTTCCCGCGTGGTCGCCTGTTCCACCGCTTCGCCCCTGTGCATCACCAGCGTGCGGTCAGCCACTTCGGCCACCACGCCCATATCATGGGTGATGAACAGCACCGACATCCCCTCTTCTTCCTGCAAAGATTTTATCAGCGCAAGAATCTGCGCCTGGATGGTGACATCCAGCGCGGTGGTCGGTTCGTCGGCAATCAGCAATCGTGGATTACAGGCCAGCGCGATGGCGATCACCACCCGCTGACGCATGCCGCCGGAAAAGCTCAGCGGATATTCATTCAGCCGTGATGCAGCAGCCGGGATCCGTACTTTTTCCAGCAGGCGGACGGCTTCGGTACGCGCGGTGGCGTCGTCCATGCCGCGATGCCGCTTGAGCACTTCGGTGATTTGCACGCCAATTTTTAATACCGGATTCAGGCTGGTCATCGGTTCCTGAAAGATCATACCGATGCGGTTGCCGCGAATGCTTTGCATTTGTTTGCCGTTGAGAGTCAGTAAATTCTGACCATCGAACATCACGCTGCCGGAGTAACGCGTTTGCCTGGCATCCAGCAGCTGCATCACTGACATGGCAGTCACGCTTTTACCAGAACCGGATTCTCCCACCAGCGCCAGCGTTTCTTTCGGGCCAATCGAAAAGGAAAGATCGCGCACCACGTTCAGCCATTCCCCTTCCACCGAAAACGCCGTGTTGAGTTTTTCGACCTGTAACACCGGATCGCGCATCATCAGTCCTTATTCCTCGGGTTGAGAATGTCGCGCAAGGCATCACCGACTAAGTTGATTGCCACGATCAGTACCAGCAACGTGATGCCAGGGAAAACGCTGATCCAGTAATCGCCAGACATCAGGTAGTCGAACCCGTTGGCGATAAGTAATCCCAACGAAGGTTCGGTTACGGGCAAACCAATGCCGAGAAATGACAGCGTGGCCTCGAGCATAATCGCGTAGGCAATGCGCATGGTGGCGACGACGATCAGCGGCGGCAGGCAGTTAGGCAAAATATGGCGCAGGAGGATTCGCGGATTCGACAGCGCCATGCTGCGCGCGGCATCCACATAACTGCGGCGACGTTCCAGCAGCGCCGAGCCGCGCACGGTGCGTGCGTAGTACGCCCACTGCGTGACCACCAGCGCCAGAATAATTTTATCGACACCCTGCCCGAGCACGGCGAGCAGGATAAGCGCGATGAGGATCGGCGGAAAGCTCAGCTGAATATCGACGATACGCATAATCAGCGCGTCGGTTTTGCCGCCCGCCCAGGCGCTGACAAGCCCAAGCACCGCGCCAATCGTCAGCGCAATCACCGCACTGGACACACCCACCAGCAGGCTGGTGCGCATGCCGTAAAGCATGGCACTCAGTAAATCGCGCCCCTGATCGTCGGTCCCCAGCCAGTAAATCATGCCGCTCATGCTGGCAGAGCCCGGTTTCAGGCGGCCATCCATAATATCGAGTTGCGATAAATCGTAGGGGTTTTGCGGGGAGATCCACGGCGCAAGTACCGAAAGCAAAATGGCGATACCCAAAATAATCAGGCCGCACAGCGAAAATTTATTGCGCATAAGCGCCATCAGCGTGTTGTAAAAGGCCGAGTGCGCCGTCTGCGGCGTGGTATTGCGGGAATGAACCGAATTCGACGGCATCAGTCTTCGCCCCCCAGCCGCACGCGCGGATCGACCAGCACGTAGAGGACATCCACCAGCAGGTTGATCAGGCTGAACATCACCACGGTGATCATCAGGTACGCCAGAATTACCGGGCGATCGAGCACCGCGATGGAATCAATAATCAGCTTGCCCATGCCCGGCCACGCATAAATGGTTTCGGTGACGACGGCAAAGGCAATCAGCGAGCCAAGCTCCAGTCCTATGACGGTAATCAGCGGAATCAGCGTGTTTTTCAGAACGTGAACCAGCACGATGCGGCTTTCGGACAAACCTTTCGCGCGGGCAAAACGGATGAAATCCTGTTGCAGGCATTCAAGCACGCCAGCACGGGTCAGGCGGATAATCAGTGAAATTTTGAACAGCGCCAGATTGAACGCGGGAAGGATCAAATGCGCGAGTCCGTCGGCGGTAAAGAGACTGACGGGAACGCCGAAAACGTCCATCGTTTCGCCGCGCCCGGACGCCGGAAGCACACCGAGCTTGACGCTGAACAGCATGATCATCATCAGCCCAATCCAGAACGTGGGCAGGCTGAAGCCGAAAATGGAGAGGGTCATGATGGTTTTCGACAGCCAGCCGTCCGGGCGCAAACCGGCGTAAACGCCCAGCGGAATACCAATCATCAGTGCCAGAACAAACGCCACCAGCGCCAGTTCAAGTGTGGCGGGCATTCGCTGGAAAATCAGGTGCAGCGCGGGCTGGTTGTAGATAAAAGAGTTGCCCATATCGCCGTGCAGGGCATTGACCACGAACAGGCCGTATTGCTCCCACACCGGTTTATCAAGGCCGAAAGACTGGATCACGCCGAGGCGTTCAGCGGGAGTGGCCGTGGTGCTGAGCAGGAGATCGACCGGATTTCCTACCAGATAAACGCCTCCAAAAACCAGCAGCGACATCACGAACAGCGTCAGTAACGTTTGTCCGAAACGCCCCAGCAGGTAACGGCTCATGCCTGCTGTTCGCCATGATGTGCGCCGTAGCGGGAAAGTACACGGCGCAGCAAACTGAAGAAGCCGTATTCATCCACTTTTTGCATCACCAGCGCGTTCGGCGGCGTCGGTAATTTGTTGTAGAAATCAGCATAGGTATAACCGGCTGTGTTGCCGGAAACCGCCACGCCGACGCGCGCTTTCTGGCCGGAGAACAGGCCGGATTGCAGCAGATACGCGATGGTCGTTGCATCGTGAACCGGTCCGCCCTCGCGGCCAAAGCGGGTGAGATCGCTGCGATCAAACGCACTCAGCAGCGCGGCGATGGATTCCCCCGGCTTGCCGCCGTCCTGTCTTATCGCGTCGATATCATCAGCACCGATCAGCGCCTGAAAAGTCATATCGAGCGGCATCACCACCAGCGGGACGCCGCTGGTGAACACTTTTTCGGCGGCGTGCGGATCGGCATACACGTTGAATTCTGCCCACGGCACGCGATGTCCGAGCGCGGTAAATGCACAGCTCATGGTGACGATTTGTCTGATGCCGCGGGCAACGTCCGGGTGCATACCCAGCGCCAGTGCGAGATTGGTCATCGGGCCGATAGCGCAAATCGTGATCGGATCGTTGTCCTGCGCCGCTTTTCTCAGCGTTCGCACCAGAAAATCAACGGCGTGTTCCGCCTGAGGTTGCAGTTCGCTGTCCGGCACCAGTTCGTTGCTGAACGCGCCGATGTGGGCATATTTGCCGTAAACCTGATCACGCACCAGCGGGCCAGGCGCACCGGCATAAATTGGCGTTGAAGTTTTGCCCGACAGCGCGACGATTTTGCAGGCATTGCGCACGGTATCTTTCAGCGCCACATTTCCGGCGACCACCGTCACGCCCAGCACCTCAAGTTCCGGTGAGGCTAACGCCAGCCACAGAGCGATGGCGTCATCCACGCCGGGATCGGTATCAATAATGATGCGCTGGCTCATAGGGTCAGTTCCCGGCATAACGTGAAAGTAGCTCATAAAACAGCATGAACACCTTTGCGGCGTCCACGCGCGTGACGATATCAACATTCGCTGTCTGTCCGGACTTGCCGTACCAGTCCGCCACGGTTTGTCCCATACATAACTCGCTGTTGTATTCGACAAACACCCGCGCTTTCTCGCTACCAAACAGTTCCTGCGCAAGGACATAGGCAATCACCAGCGGATCGTGCAAGGGTCCGCCTCGTGAGCCGTAACGGCGAATATCATTGCGATCCCAGAAGGCCATCAGTTCACCCAATGGTTGGGAAATCCGCCCGGAAACATTGATGAATTTCCCCACGTGTTCCGGCGTGAGAATGACCTGATGCGTCGCGTCCAGCGGCAGAACCGTGATATTCAGCTCACTGGAAAAAACCACATACGCGGCATGAGGATCGGCCAGCATGTTGAATTCGGAGGTCATGGTGCGGTTACCGGCTTCACGGTATGCGCCGCCCATCAGTACCACGCGGGCAATCCCGGCGGCGATCTGCGGTTTCATGCGCAGCGCTGTCGCCAGATTGGTCAGCGGCCCGAGCACACAAAGAGTCACCGGCTGATTATCGCGGATCGCCTGCTCGCAGCTGTTAATCAGAAAATTGACGGCGTGGAGCGTTTCGGGCTGTTTTTGCGGTGCAGGAAAGGCGGTATTGCCGAGGCCGTTTTCGCCATGAAACTGGCCGTGGATCGGTTCGCGAAACATCGGCTGATGGCATCCGGCAAAAACCGGAATATCTGTTCTTTGGCCGAGTTCAGTGATTTGCAGCGCGTTACGCAAGGTATTCGACAGCGGCTGATTACCGCACACGGTGCAGATACCGAGGATATTGAGCTGCGGCGCAACAAACGCGCTGAGCAATGCAATGGCGTCATCAATACCGGGATCGCAATCAATAATAACGGGCAGCGTTTTCACAAGGCACCTACCGAACGTAAAACTTCAGCGATTTCCAGACGCGCGGCGGCGTCGAGCGGAACCTGCGGCGGCAGCGGATCGCCCACGGCAAAACCCTGCAACTGCAATGCCGCTTTGATGCATCCGGCAATCGAATACTTAGCGAAGATTTCATTGATGCGCCACAGGGGACGCTGCAACGCCATCGCCTTTGTCCAGTCGCCTTGCTTCGCCGCTTCGTACAGCGCCAGACTTTGCTTTGGCACGATACAGGCCGGGCCCGCCATCCAACCGACGCCGCCAATCATCATCACACATACCGGAATGTGCGCCGATGCAGCAAAGACCTGCATCCGCCCCTGCGTACGTTGGATGATCGACAACAGCCTGCCGGTGTTGGTGGAGGCATCTTTAATATAGTTGATGTTTTCAACGTGGCTCAGCCGCTCAATGACCGGCAGGCTGAGATCGGAACGCTGAAACTGCGGATTGGTGTACAGCACGACCGGCAGCGTACCGGCTGCGGTCGCGATGGCACGAAAATAGTCCTCGACGCCCTGATCGGGCACCGGGAAATAGGCTTCAAGAATAGCCAGAATACCGTCGACACCCAGAGCGACATAACGAGCGGTTTGCGCTACGGCGTCCTGAATGGTGGTGGCTGCGACCCCGGCAATCACCGGTACCCGTCCCCGGGCGGCTTCGACTACTGTTTTGACCACCTCGGTGCGCTGTTCTGCACTGAGGTAAGCAAACTCACCTGTACTGCCCAGCGGCGTCAGACCCTGCACACCGCTGTTGATGAGATGCTCGACCAGTGCAGTTAACACCGGTTTGTCTATCTGACCACCGTCGGTGACGGGGGAAACCAGATAGGGAAAAACACCGCTAAAAGAAGTCATAGCTTCTCTCTCTTTGCTTAGAACAACCCTGGTGTTGGTGCTCTATTCCCGCGTGGGTTCGGTATGCACTTCGTTCATGACGTCCCGCAGGACTTATTTTTCGTGAACAAAGTACGGCAACGTATAACCGTCGGAACGGCCAACGTAGGTATAAGGTGTTTTCATCGCCCAGGTATACGAGAGGAACAGCAGCGGAATCGTGCCTTCGTCCTTCATCGCTATTTCTGTAGCCTGTTGTAATAATTTCTCGCGTTTGCCGTCATCAAGTGTCGAACGCGCTTCGGCCAGCGTTTTATCAAACTCCGGATTCGAATAGCGGCCACGGTTACCCTGCCCGCCATTCGGCCCAAAGGTTTCGAGCAACGGCCCCAGCACCCCGGAAGCCTCACCGGTTTCAATCGCCGCGCCGCCCATGATCAGGCTGAAATCACGCTTTGACGCTCGTGAGAAATAGACGCTGCCCGGCATGGTCACCACGTCGGTTTTGATTCCCACTCGGCTGAACATCTGGCCCAGCGCCTGGGCGATTTTCGAATCATTGGGATAACGGTCATTCGACGCGTGGAACGTCAGGGTAAATCCGTCCGGATAACCCGCCTGCGCCAGCAGCTGCTTCGCTTTGGCTGGATCATAAACCGGTGCGGCGATCGACGGCGTATAGCCGAAGTACCCTTTTGGTACCAGCTGCGAGGCCGGAACGCCCTGCCCGTCCATGATCCGGTCAACAATCGCCTGACGGTTGATCGCCAGCGACATGGCTTCACGCACTTCACGTTTTTTCAGCGGATTACTGCCGTCAGGCCCTTTGGCAAACGGCGAGGCGTCGCGATCCTGATCCGGGTGTAAATAGAGAATGCGGTTACCGGCAACGGATTCCATATGCAGGCTGGCCTGTTTTGCCAGGTCGCGACCATCGGCTGTCGGTACGCTTTCTATCACGTCCACGTCGCCGGAACGGATCGCGGCCACGCGGGCACTTGGGTTTTTAAAGACGCGCAGCGTAACGTTGTCCCACTGCGCTTTGCCGCCCCAATACTGGTCGTTGCGCGCCAGTACGACATTGTCATCCGGTGTCCAGCTGACAAATTTGAATGGCCCGGTGCCGATCACGTCTTTCCCTTCATTGAGGGTGTGCGACGCCACGTTCTCAAGCCGTGCCGGTAAAATGGCAACGCGGCTCAGGTTGTTGAGTAAGAGTGGTGTTGGCGTTTTGGTGACAATTCTCACCGTTAAAGGATTCACTTCGGTGACATCCGCGATGTCATTGACGTACGGCGTGTACGCGCTCGGGCTATTCTTCGAGGCCAGTGGCACGCGTTTGATGCTGGCGATCACGTCTTTTGCCGTGAAATCGCTGCCGTCGTGAAATTTTACACCCGGACGCAGACTGAATTCCCAGGTGGTATCGTTGATGATTTTCCACGATACCGCCAGCGCAGGCGTAATATGTTGTTTTTCGTCCTGATTAACCAGTCCGTCAAAAATGCTGCGCGCCATGGCGCTGTTGGCACCGCCCACGTAAAACTGCGGATCCATTGACGTGGTTGATGCGGCCAGACCGATTTTAAGATCGGCAGCCTGTACAGAAGATGTGTGTAACACAAAAAGTGTGGCCAGTGCTGAGGAGAACACGACTGCCGGAACGGACTTTCTCATGCATTTAACCCTTAATTATTTTAGATTTTCAGGCTATGTGTGTCAGATCGTAAACTGGAGTCTAGGGGGTGGACATCTGAATTGAAAATTGTATTTTGTGTTACATCCATAAACAAATGTTATGGATCATGAGGACATATGACGAAAATTAATCCCCGACAGGTTGAAGCTTTTCACAAGGTGATCCTCACCGGTAGCATTACAGCAGCAGCCAATATGATGAATATCACTCAGCCCGCGGTCAGCAGGCTTATCCGTGACTTTGAATATGCCGTCGATCTGAAGCTGTTTGACCGTGATGGCCGCGGGCTTATCCCGCGTGACGACGCCATTAAGCTGTACCGCGAGGTGGAGCGTTTGTACCTCGGGCTTGAACATATTTCACGCATTGCGGAAGAGATCCGTCATTCCAAAGGCAGTGTGCTGCGGATCGGTACGGTTGCGGCGTTGTCTGCGCTGTGCGTCGAACACATTTTGCCGCCGCTGATTGAAACCATCGACGATATCTCTCTTTTTCTGGATATCGAAAGTACCACGCACATCACTGATGTGGTCACCAGCAATCAGTACGACGTCGGGTTTATTTTCGGCAAGCCAGATGTGAAAGGGCTGGAAGCAGAAATGCTGGCACGGGCGAATGCGGTAGCGGTAATGTCGCCGCGCCATCCGCTGGCGAAAAAGGACGTGGTGACGGCGACCGATCTTACCCACTACCGCCCTATCATTCCCGGCCGCAAGACGCCGCTGCGTGAGCAACTGGACCATGTGATGAGCCGTCAGGATCTCTATATGAACAATCCTATCGAAACATCGCTGAATAACTGCTGCATCATGGCGGGGAATAATCTTGGGGTCGGCGTTGTGGATTTCATTACAGCACGCAGCCACAAAAGCGATCTGGTGATCAAGCCTTTCACGCCGGACATCAGCATTGCCTATCTCGCCGTTTTCCCGCCGCAGATCCCCAAAAGTCGTCTGGTTGAACAAATCACGTTGGAAATGAAGATGCTGATTGAAGGTTATTTGTAACTTTACCGCGCCATAAACTCACCAACGGGTTCACACCGGCAGTGAAAACTGTGAGAAATCTGTCACAAATCCCTTTTTGTGGCAGAACAACCGGCCCCGTTCGTGCTGTTACATAGACCAAAAACGAATACTTAACTTACTAAACATTTGTTATTTGCATATGTAATAAATAATTACACATTAAAATCAGCAACATACAAACACAACCCCTCCATCCTAATTCTCGCGCTATTTCTTTACCGAAATTCAAACTCTCCGTTACACATTCACAACCACGTTGAGAAGTATTACTATTTGCGCGAAATTGTTCTGTCTGGTTCATTTGGTAGCGAAAGGTCATCCAATGTACCCCTTTTCAGCGCAGCTTTCTTTTACCCATCTTTTCTACTATCTATTTCTATAACACATGTGCAGTGAGATAAATCATGCCAACTACTAAGAGTAAATGGACCTGGCTCCTCTGGCTACTGAGCGCGCTGATGGTCGTCATTGGTCTGACGCTGGGCATCGGCGGCGCGTATCTGGCCACGTTGGGAGGAAGCCTTTACTTCCTGCTGATGGGTCTGGCGCTGATCATGTCAGCCGTTCTGATCTTCAAGGGCAAGCCTTCGGGTGCCTGGCTTTACGCCGTGGCCTTCGTGCTTTCAATTATCTGGGCCGTCTGGGATGCAGGTCTGGCATTCTGGCCGCTCTTCTCCCGCCTGTTCACCTTCGGCGTTCTGGCCTTCCTGACCGCGCTGGCATATCCGCTGCTGAAAACACGCGCGGGGCTGGTTGCCCGTAAAGGCCCAAGCTTCTCGCTGGCAGCCGTGCTGGCCGTTGCGCTGATTGCCGCTTTCGGTAACACCTTCGTGCCGACGCCAATCATCAGCGCCGACAACGATCAGGCACCGGTAAAACCGGTCGCACCGGGTGCAGAACAGAAAAACTGGGAAAGCTGGGGTAACACCACCGCCGGTGACCGTTTCGCTGCACTGGATCAAATCAATAAAACCAACATCGACAAACTTCAGGTCGCGTGGATTGCCCATACTGGCGATATCCCACAGAGCAACGGCTCCGGCGCTGAAGACCAGAACACACCGCTCCAGGTAGGCGATAAACTGTTCGTTTGTACCGCGTACAGCAAAGTGCTGGCGCTGTCGGTCGATGACGGTAAAAAACTGTGGTCCTATGATTCCAACTCCACCGCGCCGAACTGGCAGCGGTGCCGTGGTCTGGGCTATTACGAGAACGCCTCCGCCTCTGCTGCGCCAGCCGCACAGCCTGTAGCGGATGCGACTGCCACGCCCGACGCGTCCACCGCGGCGGCAGAAGCAACGTCCGCCACTCACCCTGGCGCACCACATTCACCGGCTGCGACCGGGGGTACAGTCAGCGCGACCTGTGAACGTCGTTTGTTCCTGCCAACCATCGATGCGCGCCTGATCGCCATCAACGCCGACACCGGCAAGCCTTGCGCTGATTTCGGTGATAACGGCGTGGTTGACCTGAAAGTCGGCATGGGCGAAGTCAAACCGGGCTACTACCAGCAGACGTCTACGCCGCTGGTTGCCGGTAACGTCGTCGTGGTCGGCGGTCGTGTGGCAGATAACTTCTCCACCGGCGAACCTCCGGGCGTGGTACGTGCATTCGACGTCCACACCGGCGCTCTGGTCTGGGCATGGGATCCGGGTAATCCGAACATCACCAAACTGCCACCGGAAGGTCAGACTTACACCCGTGGTACACCGAACGTCTGGTCTGCCATGTCGTATGACCCAAAACTGGGTCTGATCTACATGCCTACCGGCAACGCAACGCCGGACTTCTTCGGGGGCACCCGCACCGAGCTGGACGATAAATACAGCTCTTCCATCGTCGCAGTGGACGTTGCAACGGGTAAAGTCCGCTGGACTTTCCAGACTACGCATCACGATCTGTGGGATTTCGACCTGCCGTCACAGCCACTGCTGTACGACCTGCCGAATGACAAAGGTGGCAGCACGCCGGTACTGGTGCAGACCTCCAAACAGGGCATGATCTTCATGCTGAACCGCGAAACCGGTGAGCCGGTCGCGAAAGTTGAAAACCGCGAAGTGCCGCATGGCAATGTTCCTGGTGAACGCTACTCCAAAACGCAGCCTTTCTCCGTCGGGATGCCAAACATCGGCAACCAGACCCTGAAAGAATCTGATATGTGGGGTGCCACACCGATGGACCAGCTGCTTTGCCGCATCGAGTTCAAAGGGATGCGCCATGAAGGTGTGTATACGCCTCCGGGCCTCGATCGTTCCCTGCAATTCCCAGGATCGCTCGGCGGTATGAACTGGGGCAGCGTGTCGGTTGATCCTAACAACGCCCTGATGTTCGTCAACGACATGCGTCTGGGTTTGGCGAACTACATGGTTCCGCGTGCCAAAGTGCCAACTGGCGCAAGCGGTATCGAAATGGGCATGGTGCCAATGGACGGTACGCCGTTCGGCGCAGTGCGTGAGCGTTTCCTGTCTCCGCTGGGCATTCCTTGCCAGAAACCTCCGTTCGGTACGATGTCTGCGGTTAACCTGAAAACCGGCAAAATTGTCTGGCAGGTGCCGGTCGGTACGGTGAAAGACACCGGCCCGCTGGGCATCAAAATGCGTATGCCAATGGAAGTAGGTATGCCAACGCTGGGCGCGAGCTTGTCAACGCAATCCGGCCTGTTGTTCTTCGCCGGTACGCAGGATTTCTATCTGCGCACGTTCGATACCGCTAACGGTAAAGAGATCTGGAAATCTCGTCTGCCGGTCGGCAGTCAGTCTGGCCCGATGAGCTACGTTTCACCGAAAACCGGTAAACAGTACATTATCATCAGCGCCGGCGGTGCACGTCAGTCTCCTGAGCGTGGCGACTATGTGATCGCCTACGCTCTGCCTGACGAGAAGTAAGTATCTGCTTCAAATAAGTCGTAAAAAAACCGCCCGCTGATGCAAATCGGCGGGCTTTTTTTTGTTCCTCCTCCCACACAGCAGCACACAACAATGATCAACAGGCGCAAAGCGATTACACTACTGCTATAAACGAGTTACGTTGTCCCGCATTTTCCCCGGGAACAACCGAAGGAGCGTATTGAACGATGGTTAATGATGTAATAAACGTTGGCAATTCCCTGTCCGTTTTTGATTTCGACGGCACGCTGACAAAACACGACAGCTTCGTGCCCTTCCTGCGTTTTGCCTTTGGTAAACGCGTCTTCGCGCGTCGTATGGTGCGTTTAGCTTTGCCTACGCTGAAATGCGTTGGCCGTCGGCTGACCCGCGATGAGCTGAAGGAAGTGCTGATCCACACTTTTATGACCGGCGTTGATGCCAAATGGATTGAAGAGAAAGCTGCTGAGTTTTGCGAACGTTACTGGACGCGCCTGATGCGCCCTTCAGGCCTGATCGCCGTCGCCACACAGGTCAACTCAGGTGCAATCGTCACGATCTGCTCAGCCTCCCCGGCGATGGTGCTCAAACCTTTTGCTGAGCGTCTGGGTATCCGTCTTATCGGCACCAATCTGGAAGTAAAAGATGGCGTGTTGACTGGGCGCATCAGCGGCCACAACTGCCGCTGCGGTCAGAAGGTTGAGCGTCTGGAAGCCGAGTACGGCCCGCTTTCCTCCTACCACTTACGCGCATGGGGCGACACCCGTGGCGACTACGAAATGCTGGCTGCCGCACAGGAACCCTACTGGCGTCACTTCCACGGTTCGTGGGCAAAACGAAATCCACCGATCGCGCGGATTAAGCAATTGCAGAGTAAGTGACATGCATTGAATTGATGAGAAGGCGAAATTCATCGCCTTCTCATTGCGGTGCTATCCCAAAGAGTCTCTCCTTACAGCCCTCAATTATTATTTAAATACCTTTATAATAGTGACAACTCTATTCATAAAGTGGCAGTCAAATGAAGACTGCCCTTTCTTATTTCACATTTTCATAATATTTATAAAACCCTGATATTATCATTCATATTTTTAAATTTCGTGCACTTGTGACGAACATTCAATTTTATATAAAAACAAAATTAAATTATTGAAACGCCTTTTCAATAAGGATACTTTCGTGCCCAGCCCATTTAATCAACCTTTGTTTATAATTATTAAAATGGATTTATCATGAAAAAATATCTTCTCGTTTTATTATCTCTGGCAGGTCCAAATGCGCATGCAGTCTATATGGATGTGCGCCATGAATATCTTGATGACAGTAAAGCAAATTATGACCGTTTTTATATCTCCAATCGCTTTAGTAACGGCTTCGGGTTTGCTGTCGAAGCGATTTCTAAATCAGGCGGTGATGATACCAATAAAGCCTTTAATGACCTTGAGGTTCAGGGAAATGAATACACGGTCAATTACCAGTTTAACCGTGGCGCAGTGGCCTGGCAGCCAGGATTTGTACTGGAAACCGGGAGCGGTTATTCCACTTATAAACCTTATTTACGCACGACCTGGACGATTAATCAGTCATGGTGGCTGGGCGCCCGTTACCGGTTTGAGTACACCCGCCGCTCTTCGGACTCGCGCAATGATGATACGGTGAATCGTATGGATGTCTGGGCGGGCTATAAATGGAATAGTTTCGACTGGACACTGGAAGGGATCTATAAAAAAGCCGATAAGTATGATCTCTACAACAACAGCAAATATAATTATGAATACAACTTCAGAACCGCTTATCTTATTGGTGCGTGGTCGCCCTTTGTGGAAGTCGGAAATGTTTCAGTGCGAAGCACCACAGATGAGCGTCAGACGCGTTTTCGTGTAGGGTTAGGTTATACGTTTTAAATTTCTTGAAAAGAATTTGTTATGCCTGCTGATAACCGCAAAGGAAATGAGTGCAATCAATCATAAACACCACTCAGTCTTATTTAATTTTTTCCATCCAGAACAGTGGAATAATCGAGAAAAGTTAAAACAAAATAAACTGAAAACACAAAACCCGCGAAAGCGGGTTTGAATGGCTAAGCGGCAAGAATATGTTGGTTCCCCAGAAAAAATTTCCTTTAATGCAAAAGCCCCCTTTTGCGGACGCATAGCGTTTAGCGCAAAATACGTTCCTGCTTCGCCGCCTGAGTCCAGTCTTTGAACGCCTCCAACAGCAGATCATAAAGCCGTTCATCACTCAGGGTGGAGAAGTCATCGACAGCAAAGAAGTGGCTGTTATTGATACGACGATCAGTAAGGCTCTCTAACTCCGCGAGTATTCCATAATCTCGGCCGCCGAGACCGACAAACTTCCAGAAGATCGGATAATGAGACGAGCGAGATATCGCATCCTTGATCGCACGGGTTCTGCTGATATTGCCTTCTGTAATAAACACCACGTAGACAGGTAAATCACTGTGCTGAAAAGTCTTGATAATCTCTTCGAGTATAGGGGGTTCATTATTACTGTATCCCAGTCCAGGTAAGACTTCTGACTCATCAATTCTGTCAGAATTGCGGATGCCTGCCACGTATCCTTCAAGATTATCCAATGTCACATTCGGATACTTACGATGCTTATTCGCAAATCCCCACATCTCCATATTATCCACACCCTCTAACTGCATCGCCAAGACAGCTGCGCGTTCAAGCATCGCCTGAACATTGCCGTTCGTGAATGCGTCCGCCAGGGAACCTGAGGCACCCACTACAAAGACCACTTTCGCCCTGGCTGACTGAAGATTGTGTTTGGTCAAACAGACGGTGGCCGTTTTCGCCAAGCTGATGAGACGCGGCGCTTTTTCCTGAATACGTTTTTCAAGGCTGACCGTAGTGATGACTGGCGCAGGAACCGGCGAGGGAGACGAAACATCGACACCGAAGTTGACAGCCAGCGGCTCAAGACCGCCATTGAACCCTTGTCCTGACGCTCTTAACTTCCAGCCGCTGTTATGGCGATACACTTCGCCGAGGATGAGCGCTTTTTCGCTGCGATCGGCGAGCGGGACATTGAAAACGGCAACGCCTTCGAAATTTAACTGGATCTGCTGCAAACCGGAAATGGAATCCGGGCCATCGATGACCAGCGTAATCGCAATCTTTGTGATATCGGCATCGATCTTACTCAGATCCAGAGAAAACAGGCTGCGCTTTCCGGATGTCGTCAGACTCAGGCTGCCATTTGGAGCGGCGGGCTGGTTGAAGAAGATGAAATCGTCATCTCCTCTGACTTTGTTTTGTGCTGTGAGCATGAAGGCGGAAGCATCGACATCACTGCCGAAAGTTGCTGCCTTGGGATAAGAAACGGTGATGCGCAGTAGGTTCTGTGTCAGGGCAATGTTTTGTCCGGATTGCAATTCCATTTTGACCATCCTGTGTATTTGAGAATAACTGTGCCCGCAGGCTGCATTCCTCATAAATACAAAAAAGCCCCGCGGTTTAACCAGCGGGGCTGTCAGACTTACGCGCGATTTAGATGTTCACGCCATGCTGAGATGCCAGTGCGGACAGGCCGCCAGCAAAGCCCTGACCGACGGCTTTGAATTTCCATTCTGAGTTGTTGCGATACAACTCACCAAACACCATCGCCGTTTCGGTGGACGCATCTTCAGACAAGTCGAAACGGGCAATTTCGGTGCCGTTATCGTTGTTGAATACACGCATGAAGCTGTTGCTGACCATACCGAAGTTTTGTTTACGTGCTTCTGCGTCGTAAATCGTTACGGCGAAGACCAGTTTTTTTACTTCAGCTGGGATTTTGGACAGATCGATTTTGACCTGTTCATCATCGCCGTCACCTGCGCCGGTACGGTTGTCACCCATGTGAGTCACGGAACCGCAGGTGCTGGTTTTGTTGTTGAAGAAGATGAAGCTCGCATCAGAAATGACTTTACCATCATCACCGACCATGAACACTGAGGCGTCGAGGTCAAACTCTGCGCCGTCTGTTACGCGTGCATCCCAGCCGAGACCGACCATGGCCACATTCATGGTTGGGGCTTCTTTAGTTAAGGATACGTTGCCGCCTTTAATCAGAGAAACTGCCATTTAAAACTCCTGTAATACGTTATGTTCATTACAGCAGGTAGCAGAATGCCACCTGCCGGGTTGCATAAAACTTGCTTAATTACGAAGCGTTGATGCCGTACTGTGCACACACAGAGCTCAAACCGCCCGCATAACCCTGACCCACCGCGCGGAATTTCCACTCGGTGTTATGACGATACAGCTCACCAAACAGCATCGCTGTTTCGGTTGAGGCATCTTCGGTCAGATCGTAACGCGCCACTTCCTGGTGGTTGTCGTCATTCACCAAACGGATGAATGCGCCAGAAACCTGGCCGAAACTTTGACGACGTACTGTCGCATCATGGATGGTCACCACGAAGACGATTTTATCGACTTCAGCAGGGATCTGATCCAGTTTGATTTTCAGTGCTTCATCATCGCCATCGCCTTCACCGGTACGGTTGTCGCCGGTGTGCAGGACGGAACCGTCGGTAGATTTCAGGTTATTGTAGAAGATGAAGTCTGCGTCACCGCGCACTTTACCTGCGCTGGTCAGCAGGAAGGCAGAAGCATCCAGGTCGAAATCCTGGCCGTCAGTTGAGCGGGCATCCCACCCCAAACCGATCAGCACATTTTTCATTGTTGGTGCTTCTTTGCTTAAAGAAACATTACCGCCTTTAGAGAGTGAAACGCCCATAATAATAGCCTCTATAGTTAACGTTAATTTTCAAGCGGGAAGGCAAGGGCTTAGCCCTGCTTGCCTTCCTCTACATCAGATTTTCCAGGGAACAATACGCTGACGATGATACCCACAGCCAGCACGCCCAGAACAACAAACAGACTTGCGTTAGCAGAAATATTGTAACCGTGATGCCACAGATGGTCAGTTGCGTTAAGACCCAGTTTCACACCGATGAAGAACAGCAGCACGATAACCGCTTTCTCAAGGTGCGCCAGGTACTGTTTCAGCGCTTCCAGTACGAAGTACATCGTACGCAGACCAAGGATGGCGAACATCATGGCGCTGTAAACGATCAGCGGTTCACGGCTTACGGCGATAACCGCAGGAACGGAGTCAAATGCGAACATGACGTCAGACAACTCCACCACGGCCAGACATAGCATCAGCGGTGTTGCGTACAGCGCGGCTTTCCCTACGCGGCCGACTTTAATGTCTTTGTTCTCAGGTTTCGCGAGTTCCGCGTCAACTTCCTTCTGGCTTAACAGGAAGGCGTGTCCTTTCAGTTTTGGCCAGATGGGGAAGAAGCGTTTCACCATACGATATGCGATGTGCTGAGAATAATCTTCGATCTCGTCATCATCCCCGCCGCTTTTGAGCATCATCACTGCCGTCCACAATACGACGACCGCAAAGACAATCTCGACCCACGGACCCAGTGTAAGCAGGCTCGCACCGATGGCCACAAAAATACCGCGGAAGACAATTGCCCCGATCACGCCCCAGTAAAGAACGCGGTGACGCAGGTTATCCGGTACGGCAAACCACGAGAAGATAGCCATCATGACAAACAGGTTATCAACCGACAGGACTTTCTCCAGCGCATAACCGGTGATAAACAGGCTGGCCACTTCAGAGCCGTGATGAATATAGAGGAAACCGGCAAATGCCATCGCCACAACGATCCAGAAGACCGTCCAGAGCGCAGCACTTTTCAGCGAAATCGGCTTGTCATGACGATGCATGAACAGGTCGATGAAGATCGCACCGAGTGCCAGAACAACAAATACCGTGACGGTTTCAGCCGGGAAACCGATATGCGTGGATACCATAAATAGCCCTTAAGCCAGAGTGTTAAAATTAAAGACCGAATTCGGCCGGGGTGAAACCTAATGCCAGAGCAATTTCGCGGACTGCAGTTTGTTCGTCCTGATCGAAGTCACCGTCGCTTTTCGCCACGGCGATACCGACGCGAACCGCCAGCTGTGCGGCTTCTGGCTGGCTTTTCAGCGCCAGAATATATTTCATGGTTTCGCCTTTACCGATTTCGTAATCGAAGCTGAAGCTGGTCACCAGTTCATTAAAGAACGCGATCACTTCTTTGGTTTCGAAAACTTTCAGTTCAGGAGAGGCCTGAAGGAAGCCGATCATCTTTTGCTTTTCTTCAGAGCTCACGCCATTGCTGGAGACGGCGATGCGTGCGCACACGGCAACCGTACCCTGCATGAATTTTTTGTTTTTGAAACGGCCAACCTGTTTGGTCAGCTCGTCACGACCACTGTTGAATGCGCCTTTCACTTTGTCGAAGAAACTCATTTTTTCTGCCCTCGGATTATTAAAATTATGTTGAGTAACGCTACTATTTGGAGCCAGCTGACCAGCGAAAGCCCCAGCCAAGTGCGTTATCCATATCCTTATGGCCGCTGTAAAACTGGTTCAGACGCTCTACTTTGATCGTCCCGTTTTCGTTTACCAGACGGGCGATCGCACACATATTGTGGCGGTTCGATCCTTCGGTTAAGCGCGTTTCAATCGGCGGTTGTTCAGGAATGTGCATCGTGACCACACCGTCGGTTTTATCCCAGCTCGCCACGCCTTCGTAGATGAACGCGTAAATCAGGACTTCGCGGATTTTCTTCCACTCGCGGCCATTGATGTGCAACCACTCGCCGTCGCGAACCTGACCGGTACGATCATCGCCCTGCAACTGAACGAAAGGCTCGGCGTTCAGGCGACCAAACGTGTTACCGAGCGCCTGGATGACGCCTTTGGTGCCGTCCTGCAATTCAACAAATGCCCCTAAATCGAGGTCAATGCCTTTGGATTTGTTGAACATACCGCCGAACATGCCCCCGCCGGAACCGGTGTTGCTTTCCTGATTCCAGTTGAGGTTAATTTTGATTTCGCCAAAGTTATCCCGCTTCGCCAGACTGATGGTCGGTTTTTCTTTGGTCAGTGACACTTTGCTCAGGCTAATTTTAGCAGGCGCAGGCGTCGGGGCTGGAGCGGGTGCGGGTGCCGGAGCGGGTGCATCTGAAATATCCACACCAAAATGCTCGGCCAGCGGTTTCAGGCCGCCGTTAAATCCCTGCGCAATGAAGCGGAATTTCCATTCTGCATTGCGGCGGTAGATTTCACCCAAAATCAGCGCAGCTTCCTGACGACCGTTAACATCGACATCGCCGGTCAGCAGCACGCTGCCGTTGTGCTCAACCTGAATCGTCAGACGTTTCAGGCCGGAAAGCGTCATGTTGCCGTCGCAGGTGGCCGTGAAAGCGAGCTTTTCGACGTCAGGACGCAGGCGATTAATGTCCACGGTAAACGCAGTATCGGTGCCTGCACCGGTAAGTTTTACGGACGCATCGTCATTGACGGGTTGGCCGTAAAACACCATGTCAGGATCGCCCTTCACTTTGCCTGTGGCATAAAGTCTGAAGGAAGATGCATCGACCGGGACGCCAGAAAGCACGCGCACCGTCAGAACCTGTGAAGGAATGGAGGCATTGCCTCCCGGCGTCATAGTCATTAGCGCACCACCGTAGCCACGATATCGGAATGCATGTCATCAATGGTGCGGCCGGTGGATGCTTTACCGTGCGCGGTGAAATCCCATTCGCCGTTGTTGCGCGAAAGCGACGCAATAATAATGCCGGTATGCGAGCCCTGCTCCGTCAGTTGATAACGGGCGAGTTCTTTACGGGATTGATCCACCACGCGGCAAAATGCGTTGTCGACTTCGTTGAAAGTCTGACCGCGGAAGCTGTTCACGGTGAACGCCAGATATTCCACCTGCGCAGGCAGGCGGGTCAGGTCAACGGTGATCACTTCATCGTCGCCATCGCCTTCACCGGTCAGGTTGTCGCCCAAATGGACAACGGAGCCGCAGCTTGATTTCAGTTTGCGGAACCAGATGGTATCGATGGTCTGGCCTGCGCGGTCTAACAGCACGCATCCTGCGTCTAAATCAATTGAATCGTTACCGCCGCCACCTAAAAGACCACCCAGGAATCCTTTTTTCTTTTTTAAAGGATCCCAACCCAACCCGAACTGCAGTTGATTTAACGAAGACGTTTGTTTGCTGAGTGAAACAGTTTGGTTCTTGCTTAATGAAACCATTAGATATTCCTTCAGAGATAGGTTAAATCATTATTTTTTTTGAATCAGAATTCCATGTACTGAAAAATCATATCATGACGAAGTAGTTGCACAAGCCTCAATTTGCTCCTAATTTGCCATTAAAATTCAACTCATTGATATAGTTTATCTATTTTTGGATAATTTACGTTTTTTGACGTTAGCCGATAACAATATTCTGAGGAAAAACCACAAATTCTCAGCACAACCATATGAATCATGTTATGATTGACATGTTCAAAATCCCTACATAGACTCTCAGAGAATTCTTCTTCCCCACTTCATTTCTGGAATATATACACCGATGAGTCACGTAATTTGGTTAATGGAAGGTCTGTCGTCACAGCGCGACATTATTTTAGGCATCAAAGACTTTTTTAAATTCGAAAATAAAGATGTCACCGTCATTGCCTCTCATCGCCATCACAGAAATGAAATTCTTTCTCTGGCCGACATCGCACTTATCGAGCCGCCAGAGGACGAAGACCGTCTGGCATTTATTACCTCAACCGTCGCTCAATACGGCGTGAACGCCATTCATACTGGCCGCAACTGCCAGTGGTTTGAAACGCATCGCGCCGAAATTGTCGCCTCTGGCGTCACGCTCACCACCGGCGCGGTCAGCAACGCCATGTTTGAACTGGCCGACGATAAAGTGAATTTCGCCAGCGCCATGCAACAACACGGCCTGCCGGTTGTGCCCTCGATCCGCATCGAGTCAGCCGAGGAATTACGGGCGCATCTTGCCAACAACACCAGCGCTGAATCGCTTTCCGGCACCACCATGCTATGCGTGAAACCCGTTGTCGGTATTTATGGCATGGGATTCTGGCGATTTGATGACAACGTCAGCCACATGGCGGCTTTTACGCATCCGGACAGCCGCAAAGTGCGCCCGGATATGTATCTGCATGCAGTCGAACAGATGGAAACTTTTGAACCGCTGGTGTTAATGCCTTATTTGCCCGGTCCGGAATACTCTGTCGATATGCTGGTGGAGCGCGGAAAAGTCATCGCGGCCGTCGCCCGTCGTAAAGAAGGGGCGCTGCAATATCTCGAACAGTCTGGCCCGGCATATGAACTCGGCAAAATGTGCGCCGAAGTGATGCAGGCCGACGGGCTGGTGAATGTGCAAACCCGCAATAACGATCACGGGGAGCCGGTCTTGCTGGAAATTAATATGCGCCCCAGCGGCGGCATCGGTTATACCCGCCACAGCGGCGTCAATCTTCCCGGCCTTTTTGCCGCCCGTAAGCTCGGTCTGATGTCAGAAGCTCAGGCCATGAGCGCGGCAACCGGGAATTTCTCACAGGCCGTAGTACGGTCAATGACAGACGTGATCCCTTATAACACCACGCTCGACAACCTGTCTTCAGGACAAGGAAACGCATGATTATCCCCAACGCTGTTTATCGCCGTGAGCTTTCCGGTGGTACGCTGACCGTCACCCCGACCGGCGGACAGCATTCGCTGGAGGCTTTATTTGATATCGCCGAGCGCCGCAATCCTAAGCGCGCGTTTTTATTCGTCAGCAAAGTGCTCGGGCGGCATATTCCGATCGCCCCCTCCGTGATGCGCTCTGCCTATCGTCAGCTCGCCCTGCAAATTCCGTCGGATTTACCCGAGCCTGTGTTGTTTGTCGGCCTGGCGGAAACGGCGGTAGGATTGGGTGCTGGCGTCTATGATGAAGCCTTAAGCCGTTATAAAAATTCTGTGTATATGACGTCAACCCGCCATCCGGTGGCAGGCGATCTGCTGTGTGAATTTAAAGAAAATCACAGCCACGCGACAGATCATCTGCTCTATCACCCGGCGGATCCGGTCCTTCGCGCCCGCGTGCGGGATGCAAAAAGTCTGGTGCTGATCGACGACGAAGCCACCACCGGCAATACCTTTATCAATCTGCTGGAAGCTTTGCGTGCTGACGCCGGGCTTTCGCAGCTTGAGCGCGTGGTGACCGTCACGCTGACCGACTGGAGCGGCAACGCGATTGAGGCCAATTGCCCTCTGCCGGTGACGCCGGTTTCTCTGGTGCAAGGCGACTGGCACTGGGAAAGCAAACCGGATGCGCCGATTCCGGTCATGCCCGCAGTGAACGTCACCGCAACCGGCAGCGTTGCGATCACGGGTAAACAGAGCTGGGGACGTCTCGGCATGCACGCTTCGGCGCGCGACCTGGGTAAAACCATCACCGCTGCCGCTGGCGAAAAAGTGCTTGTTTTAGGCTCGGGTGAATTTGTCTGGGAGCCACTGCTGCTGGCAGAACGCCTCGAAAAACTTGGCGCTGACGTGAAGTTCAGCTGCACCACACGTTCGCCGATTTCCACCGGCTATGCCATTCAATCCGCCATTGCCTTTACGGACAACTACGGGCTTGGCATTCCAAACTTTGTGTACAACGTTGCGCATCAGCGCTTCGACCGCATATTGCTGTGCGTGGAAACGCCCGCCGACAGCGTCGACGCCTCCCTGCTTGATGCCCTGAAAAGCGTGGCGAATACCGTTGAGGTAGTGGTTTATGAAGGTGACTATTAATGAATAAGCCGGTCGTTTTTTCCGATCTGGACGATACGCTGTTTCAGACGCGCCGTAAGATGGTCGATGAACTGGCGCTGGAGCCGTTCCGTCCGGGCGCGCTGGATCGTTCAATGTCCGCGCGCAGTTTCATGACCGAAGAACAATCCATGCTGGTGGACTGGCTGCTCGAACATGCTGATTTTATTCCGGTTACCGCACGCGGCACAGAAGAAATCAGCCGCGTGACCATTCCGTTCAGCTCATGGGCGATTGCCACACACGGCGCGGTGATCCTCACCCCGCAGGGCGAGCCGGATGAAGAGTGGAAAGCGCATATGCTGGAAAGTCTGGCGGCGTATCGCGAGCGCCTGCTCTCAATGCAACAGGGCATCACCGAACTGATGGCTAAGCGCAATATCAGCGGCTGGGCGCGCATTAATTACGAATATGGCGACACGCCGGTGTATCTGGTGATGAAGCACACCGACAGCACCCGCCTCGAAGAGCTGTATACCATCGGGAAAGAGATCGAAGCCACATTCTCTACGGAAGGTTTTTACATTCACCGCAACAGCAACAACATTGCGTGGTTGCCAGCACCGGTCGAAAAAGGCCTGGCGACGCAGTTCCTGCTGAAAAAATTGCGGGCAGAACGCGGCGTGTTCCCGGTCATCGGGCTCGGCGACAGCCTGAGCGATCACCGCTTTATGAAACTGTGTAACTGGTTTGGCATGCCACAACAGAGTCAGTTCGCTGAGGAAATTAATCAGAAAATTTTCGCAGAAAGTCATCACTCTGCCGGGGAGAAATAATATGCAGCCATTTACGCCATTTTCCGGCTCGTACCTGCCAGAAGACGTACACTTTCTCTTAACGCCGGTAGAAATGGAAATGACACCGGTTGAGCAAAAAGAACAGCTGATTCAGTCCGGTGAAAAGCACTATTCCGAGATGCTGAGTCAGGAACCCGAGCCGACCGCGTGGCATCTGGACTTATTTTCCCGCGCGCTGGATCAGGGCGCGATTCGCCTGGCGAAAGAAGTGGTGATGCTGGCGAAAGCACTGGCCGCCCGCTTTGGCGATACGCCGGTGGTGCTGGTCAGTCTGGTACGCGCCGGTGTGCCGCTGGGCGTGATGTTGCAGCAAACACTGCGGGCGATGGGCAAACAGTCTCACCATTACGGCGTGAGCATAATCCGCGATCGTGGCATCGACGAAACAGCGATGGACTGGATTGAAACGCAACACGGTACCGAAGGCATCGTATTTGTCGATGGCTGGACCGGCAAAGGGGCGATCACCGGCGAACTGCGCCGCTCGCTCGCCTCGCGTAGCGGCTATCCGCAAGATCCGCGTCTGGTGGTGCTGGCCGACCCGTGCGGCGTGTCCTGGCTTTCCGCCAGTGACGACGACTGGCTTATCCCGTTTGGCATCATGGGCGCACCGGTTTCCGGGCTCATTTCCCGCTCGATTTGGTCATCCGTGGGGCTGCATGGCTGCGTGAAGTGCGATCACCTGAGTGAATTTGAGTGCAGCCGCCTGCTGGTCGATACCGTGGCCGACTGCCGTAACGCGTTGGATCTCGATGCCATTCCTGCCAGCCCATGGTTACCGGAAAATTACGTACATCTGAAAACGCAGAGCGAACGGGTGATTGCTTCGCTGGCGACCGAATACGACATTTCGAGCATCAACCGGATTAAGCCGGGCATCGCTGAGGCCACGCGCGCCGTGCTTCGCCGGGTGCCGGAGCACGTTCTGGTGCGATCCGTCAACGATCCGGACGTCGCGCTGCTGGTCTATCTGGCACGTGAAAAAAACATCACCATCACTGAAGTCGGTGACCGCATCGGCCAGTACCGCGCCGTCACCATTATCAAAAAGGTTCACTGATGACAAAGAGACTATCTCCCTACCGGCTGGGCGCTACGCTTTACATGCCCGCCACCCGTAACGATATTGCGGGCAGCATTCTGAACAATCAAATCGACGGGCTGCGTTCCATCGTTATCTGTCTGGAAGATGCGGTCAGCGATGCCGACGTTCCTGCGGCGCTGCAAAATCTCCGACAAATTCTGGTCGCGCTGAAATCCGCGAAGGACGCCGGTCTGGGTGCAGACTGGCCGCTGGTATTTATCCGTCCGCGTGACCCCGAGATGGGTAAATTCCTTACCGAAACGGAAGATCTCACCCCTGCTGACGGGTTGGTATTACCGAAGTTTACGCTGGAATCGCTGCCGGTCTGGTGGGACATCATGAAAGACACGCACCTGTGCATGATGCCGACGCTGGAAACCGAAGATGTGTTTGACGTGATGCAAATGCGCAAGCTCGCGACGGCGCTGCTGGAGCATCCGTGCCATTCTCGTATTATCGCGCTGCGTATTGGCGGTAACGATCTGATGAACGTGATTTCGCTGCGCCGCCCGCGCAATCTCACGCTTTATGACAGCCCGATGGGTTACGTGATTAAAATGCTGGTGGCGGTGTTTGGCTCGCGTGATTTCGCGCTGACCTCACCGGTGTGTGAGCACATTGACGATCACGACGTGATGGAAAAAGAGCTGGCGCTGGATATGGCGCACGGGCTGGTAGGCAAAACGGCTATCCATCCGAATCAGATCGCCAAAATCGAACGTGCGCTGATGGTCACGTCTGCCGATCACGCCGATGCGCTGCGCATTCTGAACTCCAGTCAGGCGGTCTTTAAATCTCAGGGCGCGATGTGCGAACCTGCGACCCATCGCCGCTGGGCAGCACGCGTGCTCGAACAGGCGCAAATTTACGGCATTGCGCAGGAAGAAACACAGGATGGCGTCCGGTTTTTCACGGCCAACCACCTGAATTAAGCATTTTCTCACAGGTTGATTTACCTGATGTTGAGGAAACCCCTGCTAGGATTTTCGGCCCTGCAGGCGCCATGGAAAGGTAGTAAGAAGGGAAACACATGAAGATAACCCGAATTTTCCATGCACCATCGCCCATTAAACGACGACAGGCACTGACTAACCATGCAACTCAGCACAAAACAAGCACGTATTTTCCGACTGGCGCAATTACTCGGTAACACCCAACCGGTGTCGGCGACAAGAATCATCACCGAGCTTGGCTGTTCCGAACCCACGCTGACCAGGGCGTTAAAGGAAATACGCGAAACTTATTCTGCTGAAATTAAGTACAGTAAGGCCACGCATTCTTATCAACTGACCGGACAAGGCACGCTGGATAAAAAGGTCTTACGCCAGATGAGTCAGGCGCTACAGTCCAGCGATGATCACAAAAGCAGCGACACCGTCAGCCACGTCTCGCTGGATAAAGAAAAGAAGAAGCCGGTATCGCTTTCGTTGCGTATGTCCGTTTTGCGCAAAATCGACCGTCTGGCAATGCTGGTGGACACGTCGCGCAGCGATGCCGTTGAAATGCTGGTTGATCGCTGCATGTCTGACTTAATGACTGCGCTGCGTCAGCCGCAGACAACGCTGCAAAAATAACCCGAATGCTTTCTGCACCGTTCTAAAGCATTGACCGGAACGGTGCAAAGTCCTCATCGACAATATTTACAACATCACTTTCGCCGCCATTTCCCGACTGTAATCACGGCTGGCGTCTACCAGCACGCGAGTGTAATCCTGCGCAATATCGCCGCGAAGCAGCGCATCCGTCTCCAGCGTCTCGAGAATTTTTCCAAACTTCATCACCGCAACGCGCTGGCAGAGATGGGCAATAACGCCCAAATCGTGCGTCACCATCAGATACGTCAGCCCTTCCTCTTTTTGAAGATCGAACAACAAATTGAGGATTTCCGCCTGCACTGAAACATCCAGCGCAGAGGTCGGTTCATCGAGCAGCAAGACGCGCGGTTTTAGGATCAACGCGCGGGCGATAGCGACGCGCTGCCGCTGACCGCCGGAAAGCTGATGCGGATAACGGCTGCGAAAACCGCGGTTCAGGCCGACTTTCTCCAGAATAGAATTGATGCGCCGGTCGCGCTGGTCGATGCGGTGAATTTGCAGCGGCTCTTCCAGAATATCGCCAATCGTGTGGCGCGGGTGCAGCGAACCGTAAGGATCCTGAAACACCATTTGCACCAGACGGCAGCGGTCCCGGCCAATTTTGTGCTCGAGTTGCTGCCCGTCGATTTCCAGCTCGCCCTTCCAGTGAGTGAACAACCCCGCCAGACATTTCAGCACCGTGGTTTTGCCCGAGCCCGATTCACCGACCAGCCCGAAAATCTCCCCCTCGCGCACGGCAATGTTCACGTCCGTCAGCACCTGTGTGGTTTTCGCCCCCTCACCAAACGTGAGGTTCAGATTGCGAACGTCGATCATGGTTTTTACTGACATTTCAGTCTCCTTAATCGGTCAGCCAGCTGGCCTGACGTTGCATCACCGGCAGCGGATAACGGCGGTTATCCATGTCCGGCAACGCATTCAGCAGTCCACGCGTGTACGGGTGCTGCGCATTATCCAGTTCGGTCGCAGCGATGGACTCCACTACCCTGCCAGCGTACATCACCAGTACGCGGTCACAGAAACTGCGCACCAGATTGATGTCGTGACTGATAAAAATCAGCCCCAGACCGCGCGTTTTCACCAGATCGTCGAGCAGCGCCAGCACCTGCAAACGAACGGAGACGTCGAGCGCCGACGTCGGTTCGTCGGCAATGACCATTTCGGGGTCGGTAATAAGCATCATGGCGATCATGATGCGCTGCCCCTGCCCGCCAGAAATTTCGTGCGGATACAGGCCGTACACGCGTTCCGGTTCGCGAATACGGACCACATCGAGCATGTTTAACACTTTACGTTTGGCATCCTGATACGAGCAGGCGTGGTGTGAACGCCAGGCTTCGGCAATCTGGTCGCCGACGCACAGCACCGGATTCAGTGAGTATTTCGGATCCTGCATAATCATCGAGATGCGTTTTCCGCGCACCTGACGCATCTGCTTCGGCGTAGCATTCAGCAAATCCACATCGCCGAACTGCATTCTTTCGGCGGTAATTTTTGCTTTTGCCGGATGCAACTGAAGCAATGCGCGACCGACGGTAGATTTTCCCGAACCGGATTCACCGACAATCGCCAGTTTTTCCCGCCCGAGCTGAAAGGACACGCCGCGCACTGCCTGCGTGACCTGTCGGCCATTCACAAAGCTGACGTGCAGGTCGCGCACGTCGAGTAACGCCGGAGCGTCAGTCATTTCGGGGATCGAGGATGTCACGCAGGCCATCTCCTAAAAAGTTGAACGCAAGGCTGTTAATCAGGATCGCCAGACCGGGGATCGTTGCCACCCACCAGCACTCCATCATGTAGGTACGACCACTGGAAATCATCGCGCCCCATTCCGGATCCGGCGGCTGCGCACCAAGGCCAAGGAAGCCAAGACCGGCGGCAGTCAGAATAATGCCCGCCATATTCATGGTGATTCGGATGATGACCGACGGCAGGCACAGC
This sequence comes from Rahnella inusitata, assembly GCF_018288855.1. Taxonomy (NCBI): domain Bacteria; kingdom Pseudomonadati; phylum Pseudomonadota; class Gammaproteobacteria; order Enterobacterales; family Yersiniaceae; genus Rahnella; species Rahnella inusitata. The sequence goes on from NZ_CP065025.1 coordinate 342,648, forward strand.
GGCACAATGTGACGCCACAGCACACGCAGCGGAGAGGCGCCCTGCAAACGTACCGCCGAGATGAAATCGGCCTGACGCAGCGAGAGGGTTTCGGCTCGCGCCAGACGTGCAATCGGTGGCCACGCGGTGAGTGTAATGGCGATTACCACGTGCTCCAGCCCCGGACCGAGGGCGGCGACAAACGCCAGCGCCAGCACCAGACTCGGGAAAGAAATGAAAATATCCGTCACGCGCATCAGCACCATGTCGATTTTGCCGCCGAAATAACCGGCAGTGACGCCGAGCAGCAAACCAAGCGGACCCACGGTCACGGACACCAGCAGCACGATGTAAAGCGTGATCCGCGAGCCGTACACCAGACGGCTGAAAATGTCGCGACCAAACTCGTCGGTGCCGAACCAGTGCGCCGCCGACGGCGGGCTGAGCGCATTGTTTAAATCCTGCACCAGTGGATGGAACGGTGCGATCCAAGGCGCAAACAGCGCCACAATCATCAGCACCAGCACAATCGCACCACCGATGGCAGTCAGCGGATTGCACGCCATCTGCCACAGAAAATGTGCGATACGGCCAAACGCCCGTTTCACGCGCTGACGTTTTTCATCGCCCGCGCTGAGCGTCACAGAATCGAGGGAAATCGTCATACTTTTGTCCTCGGGTCAAAGACCTGATACAGCAGATCAGAGAGCAAATTCAGCACCACGAAAATCATGCCGACCACCAGCACGCAGCCCATTACTGCATTCATGTCGCCCAGCATCAGGCTGCTGGTGAGATACGAACCGAAGCCCGGCCATGAGAAGACGGTTTCAATCAATACCGCACCTTCGAGCAGCGAACCGTAGGCCAGCGCGACCACGGTCAGCAACTGAACCAGGATGTTGCGAAACGCATGATTCCACAGCACATCCCATTCACTCAGCCCTTTGACGCGGGCGGTAATAATAAATTCCTGCGAGAGCTGAGCCAGCATAAAGCTGCGGGTCATGCGGCTGATGTAAGCCAGCGAATGAAAACCGAGCAAGGAGGCAGGCAGGATCAGGTGATTGAGTGCGTTGCGAAACACCTCCCAGTTACCGGCGATCAGCGAATCAATCAGCATAAAACCGCTGTGACGCGTCACCTGTCCGTCGAGGCTGAAATCCAGACGCCCCGCGCCACCCACCCATCCGAGCCAGGCGTAAAAGACCAAAAGTCCCATCATCCCGACCCAGAAAATCGGCGTGGAATAACCGGCCAGACTGATGATGCGCACCACATAATCCGCGACGCTGTTACGTTTCGCCGCAGCCAGTACGCCAAGCGGAATGCCGACGCCCGCGCCGAGAATGATCGCCAGCGTCGCCAGCTCCATTGTCGCCGGAAAGACGCGCAGAATGTCCTGCGTTACCGGTTTACCGGTCAGCAGCGCATTGCCGAAATCACCGTGCGCCAGCCCGGACAGATAGATGCCAAACTGCGTCCACAGCGGTTTGTCGAAGCCCAGCTGGTGATAGACCTGCTGATAGGTGCTGTGGTCGGCATCCGGCCCGACAATCGCCAGTACCGGATCAACCGGCATGACGCGACCGATGAAAAACGTCAGCAGCAGCAGGCCGAACAACGTCACTGCCACCTGCACCAGCCGTTTGCCGATCCGACCTGCCGGAATACCCGACCGCCAGGTTTGCGTTTGCGTGGTCATAACCCTTTACCTCCGGCTGAAGGAGCAGTTGCCTGACTTTCATCTTTATAAACGTCACGCAGGAAAGTGGTAGCGGAAGGGTGCGGCAGATAATTTTTGACGTCCTTACGCACCACGATGGAATCGACCATCTGTGACAGCGGCACCAGCGCCGGGATCAGCGCGTCGTAGCGCTCCTGAATCGCGAAGTAATCTTGCTTTTGCTTTTCCGGATCGCGTTCGAGCAGCGCCTGATCGATATCCGTATTCAGCTGTTTATCGTAAAATCCGGTGCGCCAGCCCTGGAAATTGGTCAGGCGCGCGGCGTCATTGTTGTCAGGGTTATAGACCAGCGCCCGCAGGCTGGAGTGCGGATGGGGTTCCACACCACTGCCGCCACGCCCGACCAGCATGTCGAATTTTCGTTCGCGCATTGCGCCGTAAATCTGGTTCCCGGTGCCGGTAACGATTTTTGCGCGAATGCCCGCCTGCATCAGCGTGGACTGGACGGCAATGGCAATGTTGAGGAAGGGCTGATCGGCCAGTACCCGCAACGTGGTGTCAAAACCGTCCGGGTAACCGGCTTCTGCCAGCAAGGCTTTGGCGCGTGGGATATCCAGCCTGTAGCCCGGGTCCGGCAACGTCGCGGGCATCCCGACCTGAATCGGACGCTGATGCACAATGCCGTAACCGGTCATCAGCGCTTTGCCGATACCCTGATAATCAATCAGATAGCGTACCGCCTCGCGCACTTTCGGGTTGGCAAAGTGCGGTTCCTTCATGCTCATCGCCACGTAATAAATGGTGCCTTTTTTCACCGTGTCGACGGTCATCGCCGGATCGTGGCTTAACGCGGTGACGTCGGAAACCGCCATGTTATTGGCAATGTCCAGATCACCCTTTTCGATCATCAGGCGCAGAGTTTGGGATTCCTGAAAATGACGGAACACTACGCGGGTAAGACGCGGCTCACCGCGCCAGTACTGCGGATTGCGGCTCATGTTCAGCACGTCTTTTGCCTGCCAGCTGTCGAGGCGAAACGGCCCCGAACCGGCTTCGTTGGTCGTCAGCCAGCGGTTGCCCCAGTCGCCATTCACTTCATGCGCCTTGACGGTTTTACTGTCCAGCGCCACCACACTGCCCAGCGCGGCCAGCGAGTAAATCACCAGTTTCGGGTCATTGGGTTTGGGAAGCTGAATTTCGACAATACCCGGCGACGGCGTGCGCACCATCTCATCGACATTCTTTTTGGTGAAGCCGTAAGATTTCCATACCGATGCCTGCGCCAGATTCAGATGAAGGATGCGGCGCATCGACCACACCAGATCTTCTGCCGTGACCGGATTTCCGGAGTGGAATTTCACGCCGTCGCGCAGATGAAATGTGATCAGATCCCGGGCATCGTTGACCTCCCAGGAGGTCGCCAGCGCCGGACGGACGTTGGTCAGCTCCTGAGGATCCAGTTCAATCAGCGGGTCATAGAGATTCACCACAATGCCGACGATGTCATTGCCGGTCATGGCGGCCGGATCGAGCGTCAGCAGGTTGTTCATGTTCATGCCGATAAGCAGCTGGTCGGGGGGCGTTTTCGCCTGTACCGCCCCGCCGCTCACCGTGAGCAGGAGCGCGAGGATCCACGCCCCGAGGGGTGTGCCTGTGTTCATGATTTACCTTCCGGGTAGAGTCAGAGGTTTATTATTTTTTTCTGCCCGCAGGTCAGTCTCGGCTGACGGTATGGGTTTCTATGTACTCAAAATTGATGTCCTCTCCGAGGCCGGGGCGATTCGAAAGATGTACAAAACCCTGCTCATCCATCGGGTCAACGATGCTGTTGAGATAAGCAGCAGGTTCGTCGTATTCAAGGAAGGGGTGCAGCAGGCCGCGTTCGTACCAGCGACAGTTGCGGATTGCGCCGACCACCGCCAAACTTGCCGCGCCGTTGCCGTGAACTTCGCAGTCCATGCCAAACGCTTCCGCCAGACTGGCGACTTTCATGCACGGCGAGATCCCGCCGACGCCGTTTGCGCCAGCGCGTAAAATGTCGCAGGCTCCGGCTTTCACCCAGTCGGCACGGCTGTGATGTTTTCCGCCCAGGCTTTCCGGTCCGATAACGTCGATCGACAGGTTTTCCGCCAGCCACGCGTAGGACGCCATGCTCTCTTCTTCCATCGGCTCCTCGAACCACGCGAAGTTGAGTTTTTCCAGCGCCTTACCGATGGTCAGCGCCTGACTGCGGCTGTACCAGTGATAGCCGTCGAGCATCAGTTCGATATCCGGCCCGACCGCTTCACGCACGGCGGCGCAGGCTTTGATGTCCATTTTCGGGTCCGGCGCGAATGCCACCGGAGGCATCCAGGTGTGCAGCTTGATCGCCTGATAGCCGCGCGCTACCAGCTTTTCGGCAAACTGCCCAAACTCGTCTGGCGTCGACAGCCCGCCTTTCAGCTCATCGCCGCACATGGTGCTGCCATAGGCCGGCACTTTTTCGCGGAATCCGCCCAGCAGTTTATGCACCGGCATATTCAGTTTGCGGCCAATTAAATCCCACAGCGCCTGCTCGACGAACGACAGCGCGCGCTCGGTCAGTTGGTGCGCACTGCCGCGCTGCCAGTGAACCAGATCCTGCCAAAGACGTTCGCGGTCGAACGGATTCTGACCAATCAGCACTTTTGTAAAGAAGGCATTGACCACGTGCGGACGCACGACTTCCGGCGGCGCGAACGAATAACCGCAATCGCCTTCATCGGTGGAAATGGTCAACATCGCCATTTTTGCCAGACTTTCTTCACCCGGATGTGAATGACCCGCGCTGTCTGAGACACGACGCGTCGGATAAGTAAAAACAGAAACTTCAACAGAACTTATTTTCACAGCGATACCTGCCATTACTGAGAGAGTGACTGCCCGTCAGGGCGCTCCGGGATTACGGGTTCCGTCAGCTTTGTGAGCGCACTCACACTTCGTTAAAACCGCAATCCAACATTAATAAAATAGCGTTTCATTATTGAAGTTAGCCACTTTATTTGCACATTTCCACGGCTAAAAGCCGAAAATTTCGTCGTATGTTTGGGCATCTGCACGGGGGAATGTGAGCATTTTCACGAAAGCAGGGCGAAGTGTGATCTGTACAGGAAATAGGCGGAGTGATTGTGTGGGGATATCCCCACGATATCGTTGACGGATAAAGGAAATGTTCCCCGCAATAGCGCCGGGATCCCCCGGATTGAACTCACCGGCAAGATAACTTAGGATCGGCCCAATGGTCTGGCATGCGCCCGGTGACTTCTGGAGTGGAAAATGTTGCGAGTAATTGATACGGAAACCTGTGGATTGCAGGGTGGCGTTGTTGAAGTGGCCTCGGTCGATGTCGTGGATGGACAAATCGTCAACCCGATGAGCAATCTGGTGCGCCCCGATCGCCCTATCAGCCATCAGGCGATGGCGATCCACAAAATCACTGAGGCCATGGTAGCCGACAAACCGTGGATTGAAGAGGTGATCCCCCGTTACCACGGCAGCCCTTATTATGTTGCTCACAACGCCAGTTTTGACCAGCGGATGCTGCCGGAAATGCCGGGTGACTGGATTTGCACCGTCAAACTGGCACGCCGCCTGTGGCCGGGGATCAAATACAGCAACATGGCGTTATACAAATCCCTCAAACTCGATGTGAAAACCCCCGCGGAACTGCATCATCACCGCGCGCTGTTTGACTGTTACATCACCGCTGCGCTACTGATCCGCATCATGGAGGAATCAGACTGGACGCCGGAAGAAATGGTCGGCATTACCGGGCGTCCCGCACTGGTCACTACCATGATGTTTGGTAAATACCGGGGTAAGAAGATTGAGGAAATTGCACAAGACGATCCGATGTACTTACGCTGGATGTTGAATAATATCAAAGAGTTAACGCCAGACTTGCGGATGACGCTCAAGCATTACCTTGACGTCTGATAGCGTTGATTATTAACTCGCCTGATCCGCTACCTTCTGCCGGCATACTTTCAGCACCAGCTGCCGCAACCAGCGGTGCGCCGGATCCACTTCGGAGCGCGGGTGCCACATCTGCGAGATGGTGATTTCGCGGGTTTTAACCGGCAGATCAAAAATCCACAGCGCAGGCTGCGCGCCATTTCTTTCGATTACCGGCTGGCTGATGAGGAAAGAAGCCGGAACCAGCGCCACCAGATCCGACGCCTGGGCGATCGCCAGTGCGGCGGAGAAACCGGGCACGACGGTGGAGATTTTACGTTCTAAGCCGTATTCAGCCAGCGCATCATCCACCGGCCCGCGAATACCATCGCGACGCGACACCACCACATGACCGCACGCGGCATAGTCGGCAGCGGTAATCTCGCCCTTGAGTTCAAGCGGATGGCCTTTTCTGACCACCCCGACAAAGCGGTCACGGAACAGTGTCTGAATACGGATTTCCGGCCCCATATTACTCAGCACGCCTATCTCAAGATCAACCCGCCCTTCCCGCAGATGCGTGGAGCTTTTTTCCGGCTTCGGTGCAAAACGCAGACAGACCCGCGGCGCCACCGCCGCCACTTCGGCGATAAGCGTTGCGCCAAATGCCAGCACAAAACCGTCGTTAGAACGCAGGATAAAGGTGCGGTCAAGCATCGGTAAATTGAGTACCGATGCCGAAGGGCGAAGCAACGCGCGCGCTTCGTGCGCGGCGTTTTGTGTGCGCTCACGGATCTCTTCGGCGTAAGGCGTCAATACCATCTGACGCCCTGCCCGCACCAGAAGCGGATCACCGGTCGTCGTGCGCAAACGGCTCAATGTCCGGCTCATGGCAGAGGCGCTCAAGCCTAAACGACGGGCAGCGCCCGCCACACTTCCTTCAGCAAGAAGCACGTCCAGCGCGATGAGTAAGTTCAAATCGGGTTCAGTCATGCCTCATGATAACTCAGGCTGAATTTTGAGAGAAGGCGTCTGGTGCAGGTATTAAGTGCAAATGCTGCGCCTTCCGCCGCATCTCACACAGGGCTATAGTGCCCGCATTCCACATTTTTGAGAGAGCATAAAGACATGGCATTATTTACCGATCAGCCGGGCGATGAAGGGCTGCCGGGCCGCGAGCGCGGTTTAGCGATGGCCGCAGTGATGACGATGACCACCATGGCCGTGTTCGACGGATCGATGGTGAACATTGCGTTGCCACAGATTGCGCGGACGCTGGACGTTTCCGCCGGTGCGACGGTCTGGGTTTCGAACGGCTATCTGCTGTCCGCCGCCATGACGCTGGCAATATTTGCCGCGCTCGCCACCCGTATCGGATTTCGCTCGCTGTTCGCCCTCGGCCTGACGGTGTTTACCTTAACTTCGGTGGGCTGCGCGTTATCCTCCTCGCTGGATATGCTGGTGACCATGCGCGTTCTTCAGGGCATCGGCGGCGCGGCGACGCTGAGTATCGGCCCCGCGATCCTCCGTTCGGTCTTTCCCAACCGTCTGCTCGGGCGAATACTCGGTATCAACGCCCTGCTGATTGGCACCAGCACCGCAGTGGCACCGGTACTGGGCGGCACGATTTTGTCGGCGATGAGTTGGCAATGGTTATTCGCGATCAACATCCCGTTAGGAATTATTGCGGTGATCCTGACTCTGCGCGTCATTCCAAATAATCCGGCAAAAACGCGTGAACCTTTTGATTTCGCCGGTGCATTTCTTTCGGCGGTCACTCTGGGCGCATTAATCATGGCGGCAGACGCCTTCTCGCATCCGGGCAATGACGACCTGATGACCGCCGTAATCTACGGGCTGACCGCCATCCTCGCCGGTCTTGCATTTATCTGGCGTCAGCGCCGCGCGCCGAAGCCGCTCCTGCCACTGGGCATGTTTGCATCGTCACGCTTTTCGCTGGCGGCGCTCACTTCACTGGCTTCATTTGTCAGTCAGGGCATCACCTTTGTGGCATTGCCTTTCCTCTTTCAGAGCGTGTACGGCTATAGCGCCTTTGTTTCGGCACTGCTTTTCACGCCCTGGCCTATCGGGATTATTCTCGCTGCACCTCACGCCGGACGCCTCGCCGATCGCTATCCGGCAGCGATCATCTCAACTGTGGGTTTAAGCGTTTTTGCCATCGGACTGGTGTTACTGGCGCAGCTTCCTGAAAATCCACAAGCGTGGGATATCGGCGTGCGAAGCCTGATTTGCGGCATCGGTTTCGGCTGTTTTCAGAGCCCGAACAACCGTGAGATGTTATCCAACGCGTCGCGTGAAAACAGCGGCTACGCATCCGGCATATTGGCGATTATGCGCACCTTCGGCCAGTGTCTGGGCGCGGCGGTAGTAGGAGTGATGCTCTCGATTATGGCAAGCCGAGGTGCAATGCAGGAAGGTCACGCCGTTCAGTTGAGTCTGTGGATTGCGGTGACAGCGACGGTGCTGGCGATTGCGATCAGCGTGAGCCGCTTAGGCAGCCTGCGCACTCACGTTCAGGAACAGAAATAACGCAACAGGATCAGCACCCATAAAAAAAGGCCGCTTTCGCGGCCTTTCTCATTCCTGCACTTCAGCGCAATTACTTAGCGTCTGGCAGTGCGTAAGCGATGATGTAATCGCCCAGTTTGGTGCCGAACGAACCGTGACCGCCTGCTGCAATGACAACGTACTGTTTGCCATTTACAGAGTACGTCATTGGGGTGGCCTGGCCGCCTGCTGGCAGACGTGCTTCCCACAATTTGTCACCGTTGCTCATGTTGAACGCGCGCAGGTAGTTATCTGCGGTTGCTGCGATGAAGAACACGTTACCGGCAGTGGAAATCGGTGCGCCAAGCATTGGCATACCCATTTTGAACGGTAACGGAAGCGGTGAGCTGTCGCGCACGGTGCCGATACGTTTTTTCCACACGATGTCGTTGGTTTTCAGATCAACGCCGGAAATGTAACCCCATGAAGGCTGTTTACAAGGGAAGCCCAGCGGAGACAAGAACGGATTCAGCGTCACGGCAAATGGCACGCCGTACTGGTGCTGGATACCTGACTCAGAACCGGAACCACCTTTATCGTTAGCGTCTGGCTCGATTGGGTTGCCAGGGCCACGTGGGATCAGTTTAGACACGAACGGCAGTGCGATCGGGTTAGCGATAGCCACCTGACGATCGGTATCCACAGAGATACCACCCCACTCGAACATCCCGAGGTTACCTGGGAATACCAGAGTGCCCTGCTCGGATGGCGGTGTGAAAGTGCCTTCATAACGCAGTTTATGGAAGATCACACGACACATCAGCTGGTCGTAGATCGTTGCGCCCCACATGTCTTTGCCGGTCAGTTTGGCTTCCGGACGGAACGTCAGTTTGGAGAATGGCTGAGTCGGAGAAACATGGTCGCCTTTCGCCGCGCCTTGTGGAACAGGCTTCTCTGGTGCATCAACGATAAGCTTACCGTCACGGCGGTCCAGCACGAAGATGTTACCGGTTTTGGTCGGTACATAAATCGCAGGGACTTTGTTACCGGATTTATCGGTGATATCCGCAAGCGTTGGCTGCGCCGGAACGTCCATATCCCATAGATCGTGGTGAACAGTCTGGTAGAACCAGGCCAGTTTACCGGTAGAGGCATTCAGCGCCAGCAGGCCGCTCGCAAAACGTTCCATTTCTGGTGTACGGTTGCCGCCCCAGATGTCCGGAGTCGCGACGCCGATTGGCAGATACACCAGATCCAGTTTGTCATCATAAGACGCTGGCGCCCATGAGTTCGGGGAGTTTGGTGTGAAGTGCTCACCGTCAGCTGGCAGTTTATTTGGCTCAGCCGCACCCGGATCGAAGGCCCACAGCAGTTTACCGCTCTCAACGTCGAAGCCACGGATCACACCAGAAGGCTCGCGGGTAGAGAAGTTATCGGTTACCGCACCGGCCACAATGATCACAGACTTAGTGATGATTGGCGGTGACGTTGGCTCGTAGTGGCCCGGCACTGCATTCGGCATATTGCTTTGCAGGTTCAGTTCACCGTTGTTACCAAATGCCGGGCAACGTGCACCGGTTTCAGCGTCCAGCGCAAACAGACGGCCATCGTTGACCGGCAGAATGATGCGGCGTGCGCACACAGCAGGTGCTGCGCCGTTCGCTGCGGTGCCTTCTGCGGCAGGCGTGGTCTCATGATAAGACACACCACGACAGGTCACGTGCTGGAAGGTCGGGTTCGGCTTGAGCTGCGGATCGAATTTCCACTTCTCTTTACCGGTCGCGGCATCCAGAGCAAACAGCTTCTGGTGCGGCGTACACAGGTAAAGCATGTCGCCGATTTTAATTGGCGTCACTTCGTCAGTGATTTCGCCCGGATCGTTGGCCGTTTTCAGGTCGCCGGTACGGAAAGTCCATGCAACATCCAGCTTGCTGACGTTTTGGTCGTTGATCTGGCTCAGAGGCGAGTAACGGGTACCGCCCTGAGTACGGCCATAGGCAGGCCAGTCACCGTCAGGAATGCCGGAATCAGATTTTGCCGGAGCAGAGTCTGCGGCTTTAATCGTGCCGTTGATCACCTGCGGGTCATTGAAGATGGAGTAACCGAGCACAGCCACGGTGAAAACCAGTGACAGCGCCAGTGCACCGCGTGCGAAGGCATTTTTAGCCGCCATCTGACGGTAAACGAACGGCAACAGGATCCACAGACCGAGGAAGAAGGTCACGTCCAGACGCGGCGTCAGCGCCCAGAAATCTGTACCTACTTCCCAGACAGCCCAGACCGTGGTGCCGAACAGGAATACGGCATACAGCAGTAATGCAGAAGCGCGACGGCGGAACAGCAGCCACGCAGTAACCAGCGATACCACACCGGCAATAATGTAATAAAGAGAACCACCTAATTTTGCCAGCCAGATACCGCCGACAAGAAGATAAATCCCGCTTAACGCGGCGAACAAAGCGGTAATTATTACGACGATGCGTGATAACGAGGCTTTCGTTTCCATAGTTGATGACCTTACTGATTTTTATAATCGTCGATTTAGGATGAGCTAAATCTTCAAGAACATCCGGTTCTCACCGGGTGTCATTCCGTGCGCACGCTGCCGACTGACACAGGTAATCTGGCGGCAACGTCGCGAGGTGCTTTACTTTTACTGACTGAAAATTCGGTATTTCATGAACACGAACTTACTGGAAGCTGTAAGAGAGCGTCGCGCCACCACCGTAGTTTCTGCCCGGCGCCGGTTCGAAGTAGCGGCCATTCCCTTCATTGACGATGACCGATCCGACATAATTTCTGTCAAACAGGTTGTCAACGCGGGTGAACAGGTCGAGCGTCACTTTGTCCCAGTTGAAGCGATAACCGGCATTCACGCTGGCCACGGTATACGCGGGAGCCTGTTCGCTGTTTTCGTCATTCACTTGAATATCGCTCATGTAGCGGACATCTGCCCCGGCGTGCCAGCCATCGACCGGTGCCCACTCTAATGAAGCGTAGCCCATGTTACGGGCGATACCCGGAAGGCGGTTGCCCGCAGGCGTGCAGTCGCCGGATCCACAGGTCTCATTGCGGAAGGTTGCATCGAGCAGGGTCCAGGCCATTTTCACGCGCCAGTTCTCTTCAATTTGTTGATCTAAGGACAGTTCCAGCCCGCGACGACGGGTTTTTCCGGCGTTGGTATAGCTCGAACGTCCACCGACGCTTTGCGCAACGATCAGCTCATCGTCGGTATCTGTCTGGAAGACGGCGGCGGTCACCAGACCGTTGCCAACACGCCATTTACTGCCGAGTTCAACCGTATTGCTGGTCGACGGTTGCAGACCGAGATTCAGACCCGAGTTGCCGTCGGTACGGTAAGAAAGTTCGTTAATTGTCGGCGTTTCGAAACCTTTACCGGCGGAAATATAAGTATTCAGCGCCGGTGTCACCGCGTAGTTCAATGACGCCATTGGCAGCAGCTTGTGATAACGGCGTGAACCGCTGTCATCAGGATTGGTGCCGGTGATGTAGTAATCCGTAGAATCAAAGTTAACGGTGCTGTAGCGCGCGCCGACGTCCAGCGTCCAGCGCGGCGTCAGGTTCCACGTGGTCTGCAAATACGGGTCGAGATTCCACATCACGTTCTTTTCATTGCGGCGCTCATTGCCCTTCACGCCCAAATCGCCCTGGTCGTTGAAGTTCTCATAACCGAAACGACGCTCGGTCATGGTTTCATAATCCACACCGCCGGTAACCGAGAATGGCACGGAGCCGATCTGATCGTCATGTTTCCAGCGGGTATCCACACCGGAGTATTTACGTTCAAGCACGATCACGCCGCCCGCATTCAGCGGATTTTTCTGCGCCGTGGCCGGAATGGTCTGGTATTGCGTGGTATGACGTTCGCCGTGATAGGTCATCAGGCTGAACTCGTCGTTCTCGGTCATCTGGCGCTGATAGCGCAGACCGACCTGCGTCTGATCGAGGCTTTTACGGGCGTTGTACTGATCGGCGCGTGTCGCCTGTTTAGGATTATCGTGCCATTCAGATTCTGTCAGGCCACCCGGATCGTTGGCATCGACGGAAACACTGTTGAACATCAGCGTCAGGGTACTGGCGTCATCAATACGCACACCCAGTTTGCCGTTCCCCAGATTTTTCTGCGTACCGCTATGATCGCGGTAACCATCGGTGGTGAAGCGTGAACCGGAGATCAGGTAATTCACATCGCCCGCGTGGGTACCGTCGCCGGTTGCGCCGCTGGCTTTAACGCTGTTACGAAATGATCCGTAGCTGCCGAAATAAGTGCCTGCTTCAAGGGTGGCAGGTTGGGTACCGGTTTGGGTGTCGACGTTGACCACGCCACCGGAGGCGTTACCGTAAAGTGCCGAGAACGGCCCGCGCAGGACTTCAACGCGCTCTACCGAGTTCAAATCAATATTCGAGGTTTGCCCCTGCCCGTCCGGCATGGTGGCCGGAATACCATCAACGTATATCCGCACACCGCGCACGCCGTACATCGAACGGCTGCCGAAACCGCGAACGGAAAGTTGTAAATCCTGCGCATAGTTCTGACGGTTCTGAACCTGCAGGCCTGGCACGCTGCCGAGGCTTTCGGAAAGATTGACCTGCGCTTTGCTGTTACGGAAATCCTCACCGTCGATAACGCTCACCGCCGCCGGGGTGTCCAGTTCGGACAGGCCGGTTGCACCTTGTTTTTTGATGATCATCAGTGAAGACGAGTCGGAGGTGTCATCGGTGTCGCTTTTTGGCGTATCGGTGGCTGACAGCGCGTAACTGACTGAAACAGGGCTACAAAATGACAAAAAGGTGATGATAAAAGCAGAGGTTTTGGCGTTCACTTTAGGCGTTCTTTCTTGTTAGCTAAAAGTGCGAGCTGACGGGTCGCGCTAAAATACGACGCACATCTCACTTTTAGACTTTAGGAGTAGACAAAAAACCATCAATCTGATGGAGAATCAGGAAGGCGCTAACTATAGTTATTTTCTTCCTGTTAGTACATACGTAACTTTACGAATGTAATTATTTAACAAAATTCCGCACGCAAGGTGCATTCATACGGTTTTTTCAATCTTCCGATGTCCCTTAACGGGGTAAGTCATCCTGACCGCTGCAAACACTGCACACTTATTGAGCATCGTATATGTTAAGGATTTTCGCCACTCTATAAGGAAATTGCGAATACCTCCCAGAGATATAAACAAAATTAATTAAGTCTCATAACAACAAAATTAATTGCAAAACAACGTTTGAGAGATTGTCTAAAGTTAAGTAATGAAAGGTAAACAAAAAAGAAGATAATCTATTTGGGGTGCGCCGCAAGGGTAATATTGTTACTCTTCCCCCCGAAGCCTGAGCAGGATAATAATTATCCTTGCTCTTGCAGAAAATAAGAACAGCATTCATTTAAAATGTAGTTCACGCTATTTTTCTGCATTCACCCTCAACACCAGAGGAAATAAAAATAACGTACGAATATATTTAATGCGACCACACCAGGTCTGAAGTTTTATACCTGCCATTTTAAACACGTAGTTTTATATACCTTAGTAAAGGGAAGTATTTTATGAAGAAAATCGCTGTCATATTAACACCGCTACTGACGACCACCGCGTTAATGTCAGCCCCTGTTTTCGCAGACGATACGCTGAATATAACGCAGGAAATAACGGCCAGCATGTGCTCAGTCGCAACCGACAGCCTGACTCATCAGCGTGAGGCAATGAGTTATAACGATTTCGTCAGCGCGGCTTCGGTCAGCGATTCGTTGGAACTGACGCTTGAGAACTGTGCTGCAGGTGAAACACCTTTGGTTACCGTCTCAACACTGGCTACCAGCTCTTCGGCACTCAGCATGGCGGTAGGATCCGCAGAGGGAACGTACGCGGACCCGTCAAGTGAACCCGTTGCGCTTATTGGCAGTACGGCTGATGCAGGCGGCAGCTCCACCGCCACGCTGTACTATCAAATCACACCTCAGGCTGGCATCACCCATGCCAACGCGGTAGAAGATCATACCTTCACACTGACCTTAGCCCACTCCTACAACTGATGAGGGATAACCGGGGAAATATTCATTTATTTCTCCGGTTGATGACATAATGAAAAAACGTAATGTATTTCTTACCGCGCTATTATTATGCTCATCTCTGAGCGTCAGTGCCGCCGTACAATTATCTTCCAGCAGAATTATATTTAAGCAAGAGCAAAAAGAAGCCACCCTTAGCCTAAAAAACACTTCATCCAATAAATCATTCCTTATTCAGGCATGGATGTCAGACCAGGAAAACAACAAACTTACATCGTCACCTTTTTTGCTCACACCTCCACTCTTCAAGATGGCTCAGAATAGCTCGGCAAATTTACGGGTAATTAACTCAGGGAGACAGAACTTTGCGCAAGATAAAGAGACACTTTTCCGTTTGAATCTCCTGAGCATCCCCTCTCAGACTGATGCGGAAGGTGCCAAACTCGTTGTGAATAATCAGAGCATCATTAAATTTATCTATCGTCCTGCATCACTTAGCGATCACGATGCTGCTCTGGCGTATCAGAAATTACAAATCAAAAGCGACGGGAAGTATCTTACGTTGACGAATCCGACCCCCTATTACGTCAACATCGGCCAGATCTCACTCAACGGTGCAAATCTCGGTGCAAATGGCCTGTCTGTTCTGGGGACGGTCCCCCCCTTAGGCGCAGTCACGCTGCCTTACAATGCGGCATTACGCAATGTCACGCTGACGGCCATCGGTGATCGTGGTGCTCTGCTTACGCCACGTTCCGTCCAGCTTCGCTGAGAGTTGAACCGTGAAGATAAGAACAGGACTATGGATGGCCTGTGCGCTCACTACGCCCCTGGCGTGGGCGGAGGATTCTTTCTTCGATCTCAACAGCCTCGAGATCAGCGAAGAAGAAAAGCGTAATCTCGCCAGTGACTTACGTATGAGCGCGGGAAAGCAAATCCCCGGTAGTTATCCGGTGAACATTTATGTGAACCGGAAGTTTGTCACACACCAGAACGTAGTATTTATCCAGCAAGATGAACAATTTATACCGCAGATAACGAAGCCGCTATTGCAGGAAATGAGGCTGAGAACGCATACCTTGCCGGGCCTTAAACACTTGGCAGATGACCAGCCTGTCAGCGACATCACCAAAGTGCTGCCGGGTACCCGTGTTGAAGCCGATGTGCTTTCCGGACGCCTGAACATCACCGTACCCGCCGATTATTTGCTCCCAAAAGGCGAAACGTTGCCGCAGGAATGGGATCACGGCCTGCCAATGGTATTCACTAACATCAATGCCAGTGGTTATCAGACCCAACGCCAGAACGGACGTGACAGTGAAAACCAGTACGTGAATCTCACTAACGGCGTAAATCTGGGCGCATGGCGGATACGTAACAAAAGTTACTATCAGAAGACCGCTTACTCGGCGGCTTTTACTTCAGATAAAACCTGGGTCAGCCGCGACATTCAGAGCCTGCTCTCACGATTCAGTGCAGGTGAAACGGAAACCACAGGGCTGGTTATCGAGAGTATTCGTTTTATCGGTGCCAGCCTGGAATCCATCTCAGCCATGCAATCTTCTCGTGATAATGGCTTCGGGCCACAGATTCAGGGTACCGCCTTAAGCAATGCCACCGTACAGGTGAGTCAGAATAACCGCATGATTTACCAGACATTCGTGCCACCGGGAGATTTTGTTCTTCGCGATGTGAGCGTGTCCAATGCCGGAGAGCTGGACGTGAGTGTGACGGAAGAAGATGGCACGGTGCGAACCTTCACCGTACCTGTTTCCACATCGGCAACCTTGCTGCGCCCCGGAAATATGAAATACAGCCTGAGTATCGGGCAGCATGATAACGATACGGATACCTGGTCAGACGGCAGTTCCCGCAACGTGACACACCGTGATGCCCGTAAACGTTTCGTGCAGGGTGAACTGATCTATGGCGCGAATAACACCGCGACTGTCCTGAGCGGCGCATTGATGAGTGAGGATTATCAACACGCAGCGCTTGGCATGGGTCTTAATTTAGGGAATCTGGGATCGCTGACGCCGATTGCCGGTGGCGCAAAATCTGTGCTGGCCGATGGCAGCGACAAACAAGGTTATTTTACGCAGTTGACGTACCAGAAGTATTTAACGCCAACGCAAACTTATCTGAGCCTGAGCCGGGCAAACTACACCAGAGATTTTTACACCTTTGACGACATCAACCAGTATTCCACGACCTCTAAAAAGAATTCGGTAAAAAGTACAACCTCCCTCTCCGCTTCGCAAAATCTGGCCGACTGGGGGACGTTGCGCATCAGTGCTTATGACAAGAAATATTACAACATGCAGAGCGACCGGCTGAGTTACTCTGCAAGCTGGAACACGCAAGTCCTGGGGTCCTCGCTGACGCTGAGCGTTAACCGCAGTGAGAACAAATATACCCAGGTGACAGAAAATATTATGGGTGCCACCGTCAGCATTCCGTTCAGCATTTTCTCCAGAAATGCCCCCTCAGCCAGACTTTATAACAGTTACACACAGTCCAGCCGGGGTAATAATTCACTGACCAGCCGGGTAACCGGTTCTGCCAAAGACTTACCGCTGGATTACAGCGTTTCGCAGAGTTTTGATCGCACCACCGACGGGCGCCACTCCCGGAGTCAGGCCATCAGCGCGACCTATTCTTCCCCTGTCGGGCAAGGCATGTTGGGTTACAGCAACATGAACAGTGAAAGTCAGAGCTATCAATGGCGCTGGAAAAGCGCCGTGGTGGCTCATCCCTATGGCATCACCCTCGCGCCTAACATACTTTCTGAATCAACTTCCGCCGTGCTGGTTAAAACAGAAGGCAGTGCAGGGGTCAAAGTCAAAAACCGGCGAGATGTGGTCACCAACCGGAAGGGCCACGCGATCGTTCCCACCGCGCAGGCATACCGCCAAAGCAATATCAATCTGGATGCCAGCTCTTTTGGTGATTACACCGAAATATTGGATACACAAAAAACGGTGATCCCAACGCACGGCGCGCTGGCTTTAGCCGAGTTCCAAACCAGCGTCGGTTATCGGGTACTTTTCGCCATTACACGCAACGGAAAACCTTTACCCTTTGGCTCAACGCTGGCAAACGACGCGAACAGCATTGCTAACAGTGATGGCGAAATATATGTCAGTGGCGTTAAAGACAGGCAAATACTGACGGTTAACATCGGCGAAAAGAGTGAATGCAATGTGACGTTCGACAAAACGCAGGCAACCGAACATAGCGGACTGTATGTTCTCAACGCGCAATGCTTGTAGGTTTTCACCAAAATATGCCGCCCAGACCGGAATGAAGCCATCGAAACAACTGGCAATCAATGTCGTTTATGTCATCAGTGCGTCACGCCGCTGTCAGAGCCAGACGCGCATCGTGGCTGCACACACTGATGTTATTTCCGACTCCACGAGGTAATTGCCATGCGTTTTCGTTTAGCTTCAACATTCATAGTAGCCGCTGCTGCGGCTTTCGCTTCTCAGGCGGCAACGGCTGCGCCGGTGAAAAATATTGTGTTGGTTCACGGTGCGTTTGTAGGCGGATCGGGCTGGCGTCCGGTCTACGATATTCTTACCCACGACGGCTATAACGTGACGCTGGTGCAAGAGCCGCTGACGTCCTTCGCTGAAGATGTGGCAGCTACCCAACGTATTCTGGCGATGCAGAACGGCCCGACGATTCTGGTCGGCCACAGCTATGGCGGCGCGATCATCACCGAAGCGGGTAACGATCCCCACGTCGCCGGGCTGGTTTACATCGCCGCACATGCGCTGGATAACGGTGAAACAGAAGCGATCAACGGCAAAAAATTTCCTAACGCGGCGCATCCATTTGCAAAAACGCCGGACGGTTTCCTCTACATCAACCCGGTTAATTTCCCTTCTGACTTCGCCGCAGATTTACCTTTGAAGCAGGCTGAGTTCGAGGCAAAAGCGCAAATGCTTACCTCCGCCAGCGTCTTCACCGCCAACATTCCCGATCCGGCGTGGAAGGTGAAACCCAGCTGGTACATGGTCGCAAAGGCCGACAAAATCATTAACCCGGATTTAGAACGTATGTACGCCAAACGCGCGCACAGCCACACCGTAGAAATCGCTGGCGCCAGTCATTCGGTGTATGAATCGCACCCCAAAGAGGTCGCGGCGCTGATTGAACAGGCGGCATTGGGCGCGAAGTAAAAGGGTAAAACCTGTCCCCGCTAGGCTCTGCGCGTTAACGCAATCATCAGGGAAAGGGCGTAAACGACACTGCCCAGAAAAGCGGCGGGGACGAGACTGTCATACAGGTGCCCTGGCTGGGCATCTGAGTACAAGACCAGCGCCACCACGGAGATGCCCATCATCGCGCCGGGCATGTGGATCCAGCGGGTTAAGCGCTCTTTTTTCGCTTTGTAGGCGGCAAACTCCTGGTTTGTCCGATCCAGCGTGTTACTCAGGCGCTCGCCGTTTTCTTCGTTGTTTCGAAACTGCTCAACCAGGCGGCTATTTTCATCTTCCAGCTCAGCGATTTGCTTGTTCAGTTTCGCCTTTTCATTTTTCGCATTCTGCACTTCATACTCTTCGAGCTTGAGGCTGGCACGCAGTTGGCTGATTTTAAGGTTGGCCTGGGCAGTCAGTTCCTTTTGCTGCCCCAGCAGGGCGTAATTCCCGTCAGCACGACGATTGGCGGCGTGACGTTTATCCTCTTCCTCCCGCAAACGGCGCGCCGAATCGACTTCCAGAACGGTTAAACGCTGTTGCAAGCTGTCACGCGCCGCTGCCATGGCGGCCATCTGACTGCCGGTATAGGCAATCAGGCGGTTGGCGGCCTCGATTTCTAGAGAGCTGGAGCTCCCGGCTGCACGCTGACGTGAACGCAGCAGCGCCAGTTCGTCGGCGTGTTGCTTTTTTTGTAGGTCAGACTGGCGCAGCAGCTCGCTTACCCGCGTGTTCAGACGGTACAACTCCGCTTCCATTCGTAGAACATCTTCCTTGTTGCTGCTGCCGGTCTGGTGGCGTGCAACGGCGAGTTCGTGAGTCAGGCTGCGCAGCTGTTTTTCCAGAGAGGCGAGTCTTTCGAGCGTGACGGCAGTGTCTTTATAAACGGTTTTTACTTCTGCCTTACCCGGCTCGGCGCGGTTGAATCTGACGCCTCTGAGCGCGTTTTCCACTTCGCGGGCGATGGTCGTTTTATCCATAGCCTTCATCCGGTTGCACGCGCTGGCCAGGAAAGTGGCTGCTTCGTGGCTGTTACCGGTTCCAAATGCTTGTTTGATAAGGCTCTGTATCACGCTCATGTTTGTCGCGCTCATTTGCAGTAAACGTCAGGGCAGGCGCGTTTTGCACCGGTTTACTTATTGTATCAGATAGGATTTATTTTATTTATCGGAGATATTCTGGCCAGGGGAAAGGGGCAGTCGTGATTAACTAAACGCACTCACTTCACATCCCCACCACCCGTAAACTCTCCACCCCTTTCGCACCTGATATCAACGCATTCTCGCTGTCGGCGAGCGCTGTCGGACCAGCGATCAAAAGCGTGTAGCGGGCATTGAAGTATCTGTTTTGTTTATGCGCCTGATGGAGATGGTCGAGGATATTTCGCGTATCCAGCAGAACCACTAAATGGCGGGCGTGAGTGCTGAGCTCGTTAACGCATAAGTGATCCTCGCTCAGAAATACCGCGCCCGTCTCCGACACGCCAAAACGCGCCCTTACCACGCCGACGTCCACCTCTTTCAGAGATGATGTCAGTGTATCGGCATGCAAAATGCGGTCACCGTAAACCTGTGGTGTCGCAGAGCAGAAGACAGAACCGGCGGGGTATTTGGCGCGAAGATAAGCACTCAGCGTGGCGGAACCGGTGGCCGGTGAATGCAGAAAGGTGTCATCCCATATTCCGCCGGTCAGGGTTAGCGCGCGGGCAAAGGCGTCGACCGGATCGTTCAGGGCGTCGTCATGCGGGAACAACGCGTGGATGAATTTATGCTGACGGAGGGCGGTCAGGAAATCGCTGCGGCTCATGCGCTATCCTTATCTGACGGAGGAAAACAAAGCCGGAGTCAGGTTTCCCCGCTCCGGCTCTCTGAGTGAAAATCTTAGTGGAATTGCAAATAAGCCACATGCGTTTGCAGATATTCCTGCAAACCGTGCTTACCGTCCGCACCACCCACGCCGGATTTACGCCAGCCGGCGTGGAAACCCTGCATCGCTTCGAAGTTCTCGCGGTTGATGTAGGTTTCACCGAACTTCAGTTGTTTCAGTGCTTTCATCGCGGTGTTGATGTTGCTGGTGTAGATAGAGGATGTCAGCCCGTATTCGCTGTCATTGGCCATTGAGATGGCTTCCTCGAGCGTTTTAAACGTCGCCACCGGCAATACCGGGCCGAAGACTTCCTCATGCATGATCGGCATTTCCTGTTTAACATCCACCAGCAACGTCGGAGGATAGAAGAAGCCGGTGCCGCTTTCGCGCTTACCGCCCAACAGTACTTTCGCGCCCTGAGAAACCGCTTTCGCGACTTTGTCTTCCACGCGTTGTAACGCAGCAGCACTGATCAACGGGCCCATATCCAGCTCTTTTTTCTCCGCCGTATTGCCGAACGTAACAGCTTTCATCGCGGCACTGATGCGTGAGATGAATTCGTCGTAAACACCTTCCTGCACGTAAACACGCTCCGCGCAGTTACACACCTGCCCGGTATTGATGACACGAGAACTGACGATGGCTTTGACCGCCAAATCTAAATCTGCGTCGTTCATGACGATAGCCGGCGCTTTGCCGCCGAGTTCCAGGGAGACCTTGGTGACGTTCTGCGCCGCTGCGGTCATGGTGGCGATCCCGGCGGCGACGCTGCCGGTCAGGCTGACCATCCCGACTTTCGGATTGGCCGCCAGCTCCTGACCCACAGTCGGGCCATACCCGGTGACGATGTTCAGCACGCCTTTTGGAAGGCCAATTTTATGGATGATTTCTGCGAAGATAACCGCATTGTTAGGCGTAATTTCACTCGGTTTGATCACAATGGTGTTACCGGTGATCAGCGCCGGAGCCGCTTTACGGGCGATCAGGAAGAACGGGAAATTCCACGGCAGAATGCCGGTGGTCACGCCGATGGCTTTGCGGAAGACAAAAATGTTCTCGTTAGGCCGGTCGCTCTGAATGATCTCACCTTCGTAACGGCGCGCCCATTCGGCCATGTAATCAAGGTAATCGGCGGTGAATAACACTTCGGTTTGCGCCAGACCGTAGGTTTTGCCGCCTTCGGCAATAATCGTCTCGGTCAGTTCAGGCTCGCGCTCGCGGATCCCGGCAGCGATTTTATGCAGCCACACGCCGCGTTCTACCGCAGGCAACGCTTCCCAGCCCGGCTGCGCCACTTCGGCAGCATCGATAGCGCGCCTGGCATCTTCCGCAGAACCTTCAGGGATCTGTGATATCACCTGTTCCGTCGCCGGATTCACAACATCAATCCACTTTCCGCCGGTGTTTTCAACGAATTCGCCGTTGATGTACATACGTTTCTGAACTGTGCCCATATAAGGTGTCTCCAAAGTACGGATAGAGTGATGAACGAGTTGTTAAAAAATAAGTTCTTTTTTGTGAAGTTTTAACAGCCTGTTCCATCCGCAGGGGTTTTACCTTTCCGTGGCTGCCAGCCGGGCGTGGGAAATGGCAAAAATGTCATGGTCGGGCTGCCCGACGTAACATTTTTGCAAATTATCGATGAAAGACGAGATCAGGAGTCAGAGGCGGGCATTTCGCGGCGCGTAACCAAATTCACGTTTAAAGAGGGTCGAAAAGTAGTTGCTGTCGCAGAAGCCGCACTGATGAGCAATATCGGTAATTGAGCTGTCGCTGAACCTCAGCAGGTTGCGGGCATTGATCAGCCGCAGGCGGTTGAGATAGTTCAGCGGTGTGCAGCCGGTCTGCTGTTTCATCTGGCGGTGCAGCGTGCGCAACGACATCGAGAACCGTTCGGCAAGTACCGGCCAGTCGATTTCTTCGTCGTAATGTTCGTTCATCCAGTCGAGCAAATTATTGAGATCGCCGCCCTGCCCGCCATAACCGACGTCACGACTCCCTTTTCGCAGCAGTAATAACAGCTGCATAAAATAAAGTTCCTGTTGCGCCTGCGACTCCGGCGACTGGCTGGCAGTTTTTTGCGCCAGCAGGTCGATCAGCGTTTTGGCCTGCGCGACCTGTCCTGGATTGATGCGCCAGTGCGCCGGATAAATCCCGTCAACTTCCTGCGGCAGCAGGTCGCCGACGCCGCTGAGAAAGCGAAACGCATCCGGGCTGCGGTACAGCACATTGGTCA
This sequence comes from Rahnella inusitata, assembly GCF_018288855.1. Classification (NCBI taxonomy): domain Bacteria; kingdom Pseudomonadati; phylum Pseudomonadota; class Gammaproteobacteria; order Enterobacterales; family Yersiniaceae; genus Rahnella; species Rahnella inusitata. The sequence goes on from NZ_CP065025.1 coordinate 365,072, forward strand.
GGTGCAGATTGTCGGTATCTTCATATAAATGATGGTCGCGGTGACGCACAAAACAGACGCTGCCCGCGCTGAGGATCAGCGGTTGATCGTTAAAAACATGGGTGCCGGTGCCCTGTTCGACCAGCACAATTTCGTTAAAATCCTGATGATGATGTTCAGGAAAGGTCTCCTGCGGATAACGGGGTTCAATGGCGACCGGGAAATCTCCTGAGGGGAAATACTCACTACTGCGTAACACCGTCATTTCCGACTCCTTATTAACATTATCGTAATATCTTAGTCGGCGATGACGTGGTCATCGGGCTGAAACTGTGACCGGACAGTCGCTTTTGAATAAAACCCGTCTTTCTCTGCTAAATCTTGCGAAAAACCCCGTATGACGCAGGTTTACGCCTCATTTTAGTGCGCCTTTTTACCGACAAATCGCCGTGTTTTTCTGACCGTTTCGCCAGCGCATAACAAGATTGTTATCAATTTGTGAGGTTGTTCTCCCGAACCTTTGCACCTTTGCCATAGTTGGCTAACAACTGGCACTCGCGGAAAGGTCAGTTTGTCATCAACCTCCTAGAGTCGTGATCATGCGCCTGGCGCGTCGGCAACTTTTCGTCGTTATCCTTTTTGCAGATTTTGCGAATTAGCATGCGGAGTACAAAAAATGAAATTAAAACACGTACTGAGCCTTACCCTGATCGCGAGCAGCATCCTGATGGCCGGCGCGGCATCGTCGGAAGTGAAAATTGCGCTGGTGGCGAAATCACTGGGCAACGGATTTTTTGAAGCGGCCAACGTCGGCGCACAACAGGCCGCGAAAGAACTGGGCGATGTAAAAGTGATTTACACCGGCCCGACCACCACCACCGCCGAAGCGCAGATCGAAGTGCTGAATGGCCTGATCGCTCAGGGCGTGGACGCGATCGCCGTCTCTGCCAATGACCCGGACGCGCTGGTGCCAGTGCTGAAAAAGGCCATGCAGCGTGGCATCAAAGTGGTGTCATGGGATTCCGGTGTAGCGAAAGAAGGTCGTCAGATCCATCTCAATCCGTCGAATAATGCGCTGATTGGCGAAACCAACGTCAAACTGGCCGCCGATGCGCTGAAAGCGCTCAACGTGGAGAAAGGCGACGTTGCTATTCTCAGCGCCACACCGACCTCGACCAATCAGAATTTGTGGATTGCTGAGATGAAAAAGGTGCTACCGAAGTATCCTTCCGTGAACCTGGTGACCACAGCCTATGGCGATGATTTATCAGATAAAAGCTATCGCGAAACCATTGGCCTGCTGAAGTCGTATCCCGACCTGAAAGTCATCATCTCGCCATCCTCTGTTGGGATCGTGGCGGCGGCGCAGGCGGTGAAAGATCAGGGCAAAATCGGTAAAGTGTACGTCACCGGTCTTGGGTTACCCTCTGAAATGGCAGGGGCGATAAAATCCGGCGCGACCAAAAGCTTCGCCATCTGGAATCCGATTGATTTGGGTTACGCCGCCACCTATCTGGCCGATGATCTGGTTAAAGGCACGGCCACGAAAACTGAAGCCAGCATGGGGCGTTTAGGTAAAGTGAAACTGGACGCCGACGGCAGCGGCGCAATGGCTGAGCCCTTCATTTATGACGCCAGCAACATCGACAAATTCTCCAAAATATTCTGATCCTGAATGCGGCTGACCGGTTTCCGGTTGGCCGTTTTGTTGTGCTTCGTCAGGGGAAATCTATGACCGATATCACACCGTTGCTGTCCTTAAAGGGGATCAGCAAAGTCTTTCCGGGCGTCAGGGCACTGAATAATGTGCATGTGGATTTGTATCCGGGAAAAGTCACCGCCCTGATTGGCGAAAACGGCGCAGGAAAATCGACGCTGGTCAAAGTCATGACCGGCATTTATCAGCCGGAAGAAGGCGAGCTGCGCTATAAAGCCATTCCGATCAAATTGCCCAATCCCGAATCTGCGCACAAAGTCGGGATCACCGCGATTCATCAGGAAACCGTGCTGTTTGACGAGCTTTCTGTTACCGAAAATATCTTCGTCGGCCACTATCTGTATTCCGGGATATTTAAACGCCTGAACTGGCCGGCGATGCATCAGCAGGCACGCGATATCCTGACGCGGCTGGAAGTGAATATCGATCCGCACGCCACCCTGAAAGACCTGAGCATCGCACAGCGTCACATGGTAGCGATTGCCCGTGCGCTGTCATTCGATGCGCAGGTGGTCATTCTGGACGAACCGACCGCCGCACTGTCGCAGCATGAAATCACCGAGTTTTATCAGATAGTCGAACGCCTGAAGCACGAGGGCAAAGCCATCCTGTTTATCTCGCACAAATTCGACGAAATCTTCGCGATTTCTGATTATTACACCGTGCTGCGTGACGGCAGCTACGTCGGTTCCGGCAAAATCAGCGACATCACCGAGCAAACCATGGTGACGATGATGGTCGGGCGCGAAGTGAGTCAGGCCTATCCGAAAGTGAACTGCGAACCAGGCGAGACGGTGCTGGAAGTTCAAAACCTCAGCCATCCGACCGAATTCGCCGGGATCAATTTCTCACTGCGCAAAGGCGAAATTCTAGGGTTCTACGGGCTGGTCGGCGCAGGCCGGACCGAACTGATGCAGGCGCTGTTTGGCGTCACGCAGCCGGGCGGCGGCCATATTCTTATCCACGGCAAAGAACATCATTTCACGCGCCCTTCACAGGCGATCCGCGCGGGCATTGTTTATGTCCCGGAAGAGCGGCAAAAACAGGGCGCGATCATTGATTTGCCAATAAGCCAGAATATCAGCCTGCCGCAGCTCAGCCAGCTGAATCCGCGCGGTGTGCTCAACGATAAAAAAGAGTGGGCGCTGGCCGATGACTACGCCAAACGGTTGCAGGTAAAAGCTTCGAGCTGGAAACAGGCCGTGGGCACGCTCTCCGGCGGTAACCAGCAAAAAGTGGTGATAGCAAAATGGCTGGCGACCAAACCGGACATCATCATTCTGGATGAGCCGACCAAGGGCATTGATATCGGCTCGAAAGCCGCGGTGCATCAGTTTATGTCCGAGCTGGTCGGGCGAGGGCTGGCGGTGATTATGGTGTCTTCAGAACTGCCGGAAGTGATGGGCATGGCAGACCGGATCATCGTGATGCACGAAGGGCTGATGGTGGCAGAATTCAAAGCCGGCGAAGCCAGCGCCGAAATGATTGTCAGCGCCGCCAGCGGCGCGGGCGAGGAGGCAGCATGATCAAAAAACTGCTGAAGTACCGCGAGCTGTTGCTGGCGGTGGTGATTGTGCTGATGGTATTTGGCGTCGGCGCACGTTCACCGGAGTTTATCGGCGTCGGCAATTTGCTGGAAATGTTCAATGACACCTCGATTCTGATCATTTTGGCGCTCGGCCAGATGATGGTGCTGCTGACCAAAGGTATCGATCTGTCGATGGCGGCGAATCTGGCGCTGACCGGTATGATCGTCGCGCTGATTAATTTCCATCATCCGGATGTACCTGTGTGGGCACTGGTGGTACTGGCGACGCTGCTCGGGCTGGTGATGGGGGCGATAAACGGGCTGTTGGTGTGGAAAATCGGCATCCCGCCAATCGTAGTTACGCTTGGCACCATGAGTATTTATCGCGGCATCATTTTCCTGCTCTCCAACGGCGGCTGGATCAATGCCCATCAGATGAGCCCGGACTTTCTCAGTCTGCCGCGTGCGACCTTTATCGGCCTGCCACTGTTAGGCTGGTGCGCGATTGCTGCGCTGATACTGGTGGCGTATTTCCTGCGTTACAGCCGCACCGGACGTGCGCTATACACGGCAGGTGGCAATGCGACAGCCGCGTATTACACCGGCATCAACGCCGGAAAAATGCAGTTCGTCAGCTTCTGCCTCTCCGGCGCGTTGGCCGGTTTCTGCGGATATCTGTGGATTTCGCGCTTTGCAGTCGCCTACGTGGACGTCGCCAACGGTTTTGAATTGCAGATTGTCGCGGCGTGCGTGATTGGCGGGATCAGTACCATGGGCGGCATCGGTTCGGTAGTGGGTTGTCTGCTCGGGGCGCTGTTCCTCGGCGTGATCAACAATGCGTTACCGGTGATCGAAGTCTCGCCTTTCTGGCAGATGGCGATTTCCGGCGGCGTGATTGTCATTGCAGTGATCCTCAACGAACGCGCCAATAAACGTAAAGGGCGGCTTATTTTACGCCATGCGGCCCCTGTTCATTCTGCCCATGCTGAAAGCGGAGCAAGATCATGACTAAAATCTTAACGTCGCGCCCCGCCACACGAGAAAGTTCGTCGATGGCCGTCACGCCGTTTTTGCGCCGGCTGATGTGTTGGGAAGGTTTTTTGCTGGTGGTGACGCTGCTGGTGTTCGTGGTGAACGCCCTCGCCTCACCCTATTTTCTCAATATTTGGAATCTCTCGGACGCGACATTTAACTTCACCGAGAAAGCCATTATCGTGCTGCCGATGGCGATGCTGATTATCGCACGTGAAATCGATCTGTCGGTGGCGTCTACCATGGCGTTGAGTTCAACTATCATGGGCTTTTGCGCACAGGCCGGTTTACCGACGCCTGCGTTAGTGGGCGTTGGGCTGAGCGTCGGATTACTCTGCGGGCTGGTCAACGGGCTGCTGGTGACGCGCCTGAATCTGTCGTCTATCGTCATCACCATCGGTACCATGAGCCTGTTTCGCGGGCTGACCTATGTACTGCTTGGCGATCAGTCGCTGAACCATTATCCGGCCAGTTTCGCCTGGTTCGGACAGGGTTACGTTTGGGGTCCGTTGTCGTTTGAATTCGCGCTGTTCCTGGTGCTCGGTGCAGTATTTTATTTCCTGCTGCACAAAACTAATTTTGGCCGCCGGACTTACGCCATCGGCAATAATCCGGTCGCGGCCTGGTATTCGGGGATTAACGTTAAACGTCACAATCTGACGCTGTTCGTGCTGGTTGGCCTGATGTCCGGGCTGGCGGCAGTGCTGCTAACCTCACGTCTGGGCAGCACGCGTCCAACGCTGGCGCTCGGCTGGGAGCTGAGCGTTATCACCATGGCGGTGCTCGGCGGGGTCAGCGTGCTCGGCGGCTCCGGCAGCATGACCGGCGTGATTATCGCCGCATTCCTGATGGGGCTGCTGACCTTCGGCCTCAGCCTGCTCAACGTGCCGGGCATTGTGATGTCGGTGATTGTCGGTGTAATGTTGATCGTGGTGATCTCATTGCCGGTGTTGTACCGGCGGGTGCTGGCGCGGGGGAATTGATCGTGATGAGGATCCCCGCTTTCGGGCGGGGAGCAATTACACAACAGCTATTGGCATTTGAATGGTTATGTTTTTGTAATGTGTGAAGATTGTGTTTCGATACCTTCACGTAAGGCTTGCGCCAATTTATCCAGCATAAAACTGATAAACCCCGTGCAGTTACTGGCGCGATCGCATTCGCCAAGAACGCGGTAGTAATCCTGCTGTTCATTATGGATTAGCGTTTCTACCGGAAGCCATGCCAGCTCTGAACGCCACTGGCTGAGGATCAGTGTCTGCCACAAACGTCCCATTCTGCCGTTGCCGTCAGCGAACGGGTGAATAAATTCAAATTCATAATGGAAAATCGAACTGGCGATAAGCGGGTGAATATCCGTTTCTTTCAGCCAGTTCAGCAGATCAGACATCAGACGGGCAAGCTGCCCGGCGGGCGGCGCCATATGAATAAGCGGGTTGTCGCGATACACACCTACGTTGCCACTGCGCAGATGGCCTGGCGCATCCACCAGTCCGGTCATCAGTATTTGGTGGGCTTTCAGAACATCCTCAAGACGATGGCTTTTCCATGCGGGTAACTGCTCGTAGGTCAGGATAGCGTTACGCACCTCCTGAATATCCTTATGCGGCGCGAGCACGCGCTTGCCTTCCATAATAGCCGTCACCTGCTGCATGGACAGGCTGTTGTGCTCGATAGCGAGCGACGCCTGAATAGTGCGAATGCGGTTTTCTTTTCGCAACAGCACGGATGACTGTTCAGCATGTGCAGCCCAACGCCCCAGCAATTCCCCAACGTCCACGACCAGGTTGAGGATCTGTGGCGTGATACTGTACGGTGGCTGATAACCTGCCATTCAGTGCTCCTTGTTCAAAAGTGATGCGGCATAGTATCACGCGGAAAAATCTTCAAAAAACCTTCTTTCATCACAGTCACTTGATCCCGCCCGCCCTCCTCCCGTAGTTTAATCAGACACGGGGTTTCTGAATGTCTTGATACAAAAGGATAACGCATGCGGATATTAGTGGTAGGGGCCGGGGCAACTGGCGGGTATTTTGGCGCGCGGCTGGCGCAGGCTGGCCAGGACGTAACGTTTTTGCTGCGTGAAAAACGCGCCCTGGCGGTGCAGGAACACGGGCTGACGGTGCATAGCCCGCATGGGGATTTCCATTTTCAACCGACCGTACTGCAGGCTTCGCAACTCACCGGCCCTTATGACCTGATCCTGCTTACGGTGAAAAGCTTCGGGCTGGAAGCGGCAATGAAAGACATTGCGCCGGTAGTCGGTGAACAAACGATGATCCTGCCCGTTCTTAACGGCATGAAGCATATGGAGACGCTGAGCCTGCGTTTTGGCGAACATGCGCTGATCGGCGGCTTATGCAAGATTAACGCAACGCTCGACGCAGAAGGCCATATCCATCAGATGACCCCCATGCACCAGATTTTCTACGGTGAACTCTCAGGCGACAAGAGCGAGCGTATTCTGCGCGTCGATCAGGCATTTCAAAATGCCGGTTTTGAGGCATTCCTGTCCGAAACCATCATCAGCGATTTGTGGGAAAAATGGCTGCTGCTTTCCAGCTTTGGGGCGATCACCTGCACCATGCGCGGCAATATCGGTCAGGTCGCGTCAGCGCCCGGCGGTAAAGAGTTTGCTCTGGGCATTGTGAATGAAGCGCTCACCACCATGAAAGCCTTTGGCTACGCAGAGCGCGCGGCTGCGGTAGCGAAAACGAAGGAAGCGGTAACCGATAAAAATTCGCAGCAAACATCATCGATGTATCGTGATATGACGCAGGGTAATGCGGTGGAAGCCGATCAGATCGTCGGCGATCTGGTAGAGCGCGCCATTCGGGTAGGAATACAAGTTCCCCTGTTGCAAGCCGCCTATACACATCTTTGTGTGTATCAGCTGACACGCAAATCCGCTTAATTCTTTTCTGACGCCCGTTATCGACGCGGGCTATTTACCCGGATGGATTTCTAAATAACTTAATACGTAAATGAATTTAGGGTGAATAAACAATGTCAGGTCGGGTATGCAAAAGATCAGCCAGTTCAGCATAATTCGCTTATAAGAATATCTTTCAGGGCTAAGTGCAGACGAAAAACCTTAAGTGATTTTACTTACAAAAAGGGGATGGATGCCAAAAAGGGATCTTTCAGGATCGCGGAGCGTATGGAAAAGTTATTATTGGGTTACTAAATAGGCGAAAAAAAAGGGTGGACTGCGACAATATTATTCTCTCCAGCGATTCCCTGTTTTGTGTTAAGAAAACAGGAAATCTCAGGAACATCAGTAATACGGGCGTATTATTAACGTGCGATCAGGAAACTTTCCAGAGTGGCACCCGCATCCATCGCTGCTTTGATGGCTGATGGGGTACGGCCCTGACCGGTCCAGGTTTTGTGTTCGCCGTTGGTGTCTTTGTATTCATAGATAGCAGGACGTGGCTGGCGTTTAGACTTGGTTTTGGTGGTTTCTTTCGCGCCCTGATGAGTCACCAGATCGTCGATATCGATGCCGTCTTCTTCCAGCATTTTGCGATATTTAGAAAGTTTCTCGTTACGCTCTTGCTGTTGTGCGCTAACTGCTTTCACATTTTCGCGAGATTCTTCAACAATCGCCGTTAACTTCTCAAGGATTTCTTCAAGAGTTTCCAGTGGCATTTCGCGAGCCTGCGCGCGAAGTGTACGGATATTATTCAAAACGTTTAATGCGTTGTCCATGATGTTCCTGCCAGTATGAGAGTTTAATTTTTTTGAAAGTGGATATGATTCTACACAAACAAATAAGTATATCAATTGGGCCAGCGTAATATTACTGATTATTATCCAATAATCTGTCTATTTGTTTCATGGTATTAACCGATAATACATATTTACGTATGGAAGATCTTATCTTCACTAAAGAAAATCGGGTCAAGGACTGACGTCTCGCCGCCTTAGCAATTACCTAAGCCAAATTTTACTCGTACTTTTAATACTATCACCCAGTGAAATGATAACCCCGATATAATTCAGGTCATTGAGATAAGCAGATTTCTCTGGCCCGCTTACGCTCTTCATAATGTCTTCCGTTCGTCCTCACAGGGCCTTAATACGAAAAATTTACTAGAAAATTTAACAATTTCCGCTTTAGAATGTGATTCACATCACGGCAGGATTTTTTTCTCATCTATGTACAAAACTATTTTTTTCGTTTTCACCGCCTGTCTTTTTTTAAAGCTGGCGCTCGACTGGCAAATCATTTTGCAGGTGGCGGAGAGCTGATTTTCGCCTCTGACGCCATCGCGATAAATTCAGACAGATTTCTCGATAATGTTCCCCGCCGCCATATCAGCCAGGTCGTCAGATACCGGTAATGATCCGCCAGCGGCCAGATGCTGACCGTACTGCTGCCGGGCATACTTTCCAGCATACTGCGCGGCATCAGCGCCAGCCCGCCACCGGCGATCACGCACGCCAGCATGCCGTGATAGGACTCCATCTCATAGATTTTTCCGGGGGATGCGTCATCTTCCCTGAACCAGCTTTCGAAATGTCGGCGATAGGAACAGTTGGAACGAAACGCGTAGACGATTTCCCCGTTCACCTCCTGCCCCCGCGTAACCGGTGCGTGATGTCCCGGCGCGACAATCACCATTTCCTCCTGAAACACCGGCACACCGTCGAGCACCGGATGCACCAACGGGCCATCGACGAAGGTGGCCTCCAGTTCGCCCTCCAGCACTTTCTCCAGCAATTCCCCGGAAGGACCAGTGCTCAGCGCCAGTTCCACTTTACCGAACTTTTGATGATATCGCGTCAGCAGCGGCGGAATACGTACCGCAGCCGTGCTTTCCAGCGCACCGAGCGCAAAAACACCCTGCGGCTCATCGCCGGAAACCGATGCCCGCGCTTCTTCCACCAGATCGAGAATGCGGTTGTTGTAACTGAGGAAGTTGCGCCCGGCCGGTGACAAACGCAGGCGCTGATTCTCGCGAATAAACAAATCTACGCCCAGTTCGGCTTCCAGCTGTTTGATGCGCGTAGTGAGATTCGACGGCACGCGGTGAACCAGCTGCGCGGCGGCGCTGATACTGCCGGTCTGCGCGACGGCACGGAACATCTCCAGTTGTGACAAATTCATAACCATTCTCAAAATGTGAAAGGAAAGCTTATTTTTATTCATTTTTATTGAGCCATGCAAGTAGCTATTCTGTTTCCAACGTTCTCAAAGAGGAAAACAAAATGACTCAGGCCATTTCACTGAACCCGTTTAACGGCGAACGCATCGCCGAATACCCTTACGATTCCGCACTGGCGCTCGAAGCCGCCGTGGCACAGGGCAGCACCGCATTTAAACATTGGCGCAAGGTAGATATTAACCAACGTGCAAGCCGACTGATTCAGCTGGCCGCAGAACTGCGTGATGCCGGTGAGGAAATCGCCCGCACGATTGCTCTGGAAATGGGTAAACCGGTCAGACAGGCGCGGGCCGAAGTCGAGAAATCCGCAAGTCTTTGTGAGTGGTATGCCAAAAACGGCCCGGCAATGCTGGCACCGGAGTCGACCCTGGTCGATAACGGCGTAGCACATATTCACTATCGTCCATCCGGCATGATTCTGGCCGTTATGCCGTGGAATTTCCCGGTCTGGCAGATCCTGCGCGGCGCGGTTCCTGCCATGCTGGCGGGGAATACTTTCCTGCTTAAACCTGCACCAAACGTGATGGGCACCACGTATCTGGTCAAACAGGCTGCGCTGAGAGCGGGATTCCCGGCCGGTGTGTTTGGCGTGATTAATGTTGATACACCCGCTGTGGCAGAACTTATCGCCGACAGCCGCGTCACCGCCGTGACCGTGACCGGCAGCGTGCGGGCAGGCGCCGCGATCGCCGAACTGGCCGGGAAATCGGTGAAAAAATGCGTACTGGAACTCGGCGGTTCAGATCCGTTTATCGTGCTCAATGATGCCAGTCTGGATGACGCGGTGGCCGCCGCCGTTGCAGGCCGTTATCAGAATACCGGGCAGGTATGTGCCGCCGCTAAACGCATGATCGTTGAAGAAGGCGTACTGGAAGACTTCACGGCGAAATTTGTTGCCGCCACGCAGGCGCTGGTGATGGGTAATCCGCTGGATGACGCCACCTACATTGGCCCGATGGCGCGTTTCGATCTGCGAGATGAACTTCATCAACAGGTTCAGGACAGTCTGGCGCAGGGCGCAACGCTTTTACTTGGCGGTGAGAAAATCGCGGGGAAAGGCAATTTCTACGCCCCCACCGTGCTCGGAAACGTGACTCCGGCAATGACCGCATTTCGTCAGGAGCTGTTTGGTCCGGTTGCGGCGATTACCGTGGCGCGTGATGCATCACATGCGGTTGAACTGGCAAATGACAGCGATTTCGGGCTGAGCGCAACAATTTATACGGCCAATTTGGAACTGGCGAAAGAGATGACGGAGGAACTGGAAACAGGCGGCGTCTTTATCAATGGTTACAGCGCATCGGATCCGCGCGTGGCGTTTGGTGGCGTGAAAAAAAGCGGGTATGGCCGCGAGCTGTCTCACTTCGGTTTACGCGAGTTTTGCAATGTGCAGACCGTGTGGACTGACCGTAAGTAGTCGCCAATGGCTTAGCCTGTACGGCAAAATCACAGGATTATTACATCCTGTGATTTTGTAATCCTTAGGCTAATTCGCCTGCACCGTGGCGGCGTAAATCGTCGTAACTATCTGCTGATTGGCGTTCAGCGTTTCATCAATGGTTTTTTTGCCTTCCAGCAAATCCGAAATATTTTTCCCCACCGCGTCACCCATCTGATCAAAGCCAGGAATACTCACGTACTGCACACCCTGATACGGCACCGGGTAAAGCGTCGGCGTTTCCGGCGTCGCGGTTTCAACCGCCTGTTTCACTCCCTCGGCGTAAGGCGCCAGTTTCTGGTATTTCACCTGCGCATAGGACGAATAACGACTGCCCGGCGGGATCGCGCCCCAGCCGACCGTTTTCGCCACGTCCTGAATGTACGCCTGCGACGTCGCCCAGGTGATAAATTGTTGCGCCTGATCTTTATGGCTGGCGTGCTGTGGAACGGCCAGCGCCCATGCCCACAGCCAGTGCGATCCGTTGGTCGAAATCGCCGTGGGGGCAGGTGCGAAACCGACTTTATCGGCCACGCGGGAAATCTGCGGATTGATAACCATACCGGCGGCGACGGTACTGTCGATCCACATCGCGCATTTGCCCTGCGAGAACAGCTTGAGATTTTGTCCAAAGCTGTTGGATTTGGCATCCGGCGGACCGTAGTCATGCATCATCTGCACGTAATCGGTCAGCACCGCGCGCCACTCGTCGCTGTCCAGACGCGGATGCCAGTCCTGATCGAACCATTCCGCACCGTAGGCATTGGCCATCGTGGTGATAAAGGCGACGTTATCCCCCCACCCGGCCAGCCCGCGCAGGCATAAACCGTAGACGCCCTGCGATTTGTCCGTAAGCGTCGCGGCGTAAGATTTCACGTCATCCCAGGTCGGATTGACGGGCATTGTGAGATGCTTCGCCGCAAACAGGTCTTTGCGGTAATAAGTCATGCTGCTTTCACCGTAAAACGGCAAAGCGTACAGCGTGCCGTTCCATGACAGCGCGCTGCGGATTGGCTTGAGCAGGTCATCCACGTTGTAATCGGCAGGCAGATTGTTGAGCGGTTGCAGCCAGCCTTTTTTGCCCCACAGCGGCGCTTCATAAGTGCCGACGGTGATCACATCAAAGTTCGCCTGACCGCTGTTCATGTCGCTCAGCACCTGCTTGCGCAGTTCACCGTCATCCATGACATGCCATTCGAGTTTGATGTCCGGGTGCGCTTTTTCAAACTCGCCGGACATCTGCTGCATGATCGTCATATCGCCGTTGGCGATGGTGGCGATTTTTACCACGGTCTGCGCCTGCGCGCTGGCGCAGAACGCCAGCGGCAGCAGCACACTGAGGATGCGTCTGTGAAAAAGACCTGACATGGTGGTGCTCCTTCTCAGGTCAGGCATTAGCCAGACGCGGTTGACGTGCAGGGGCGTTCAGCGCAGGCAGCGGTTCAAGAACGCCCTGCCCGTGATTGACTTCAGCAGGAAAACCCGGCTGAGACGGCGGGTTTGGTCGCAAATGGAAGAACGACATTTTCTCGACCAGTCGTGCTGCGTGCTCATTCACCGTGTGGCTGGCTGCGCTGGCTTCTTCAACCAGCGCGGCATTTTGCGAAGTCGCGCTGTCCATCTGGACTATCGCGACGTTGACCTGATCGATCCCGCTTGATTGCTGACGGCTGGCGACGGCAATATCCGCGACGTATTCGACCATCTTCGTCATGCCGCCGTTGATTTCCTGCAAGTTTTGGCCAGACAGCATCACCAGTTTACTTCCCGCATCCACTTTACTGACGCTGGTTTGGATCAGGGATTTGATTTCCTGCGCTGCCTTGGCGGAACGCTGCGCCAGCTGACGGACTTCGGAGGCCACCACCGCAAAGCCGCGCCCCTGCTCACCGGCACGGGCGGCTTCTACTGCGGCGTTCAGCGCCAGCAAGTTGGTCTGGAACGCTATCTCATCGATGACACGGTTGATGTCCGCGATCTTATTGCTCGATTCTTCGATATCACGCATCGCGGTGACGGCGTCAGTCAGAATGCTGCTGCTTTGCTGCGCCTGTTCGCGGACGGTTTGCGCAAGCTGGCTGGCCTGAGCGGCGTTATCGGCATTGAATTTCACCGTCGCAGTCATCTGCTCCATGCTCGCGGCGGTTTGTTCCAGCGCGCTGGCCTGCGCATGAGTGCGCGAAGACAAATCGTTGTTACCGTCGGCCATTTGCCCTGCCGCGCTGCTCAGCGCCAGCGCACTTTCTCCGACTTCACGGACAATCCCGCTCAGACGCGCATCCATATTTGCCAGCGCCTGCATCAGTTCGCCCATTTCATCTTTCGGGATCGCACCCAGTCGGTGATTCAGTCCACCCGCTGAAATTGATTCCGCCAGACGCCGCGCACGACGCACCGCGCCGGTAATCGAACGCACCAGCAGCCAGCCTGCAATACCGGCGACCAGTAAACCGCCCGCCAGGATAGCGGCCATGCTGTTACGCATAGTGAGGTAAGCCTGCGAGCTTTCTGCATAGTTGCGTTCAGCGTGCTGGCGCATCAGGTTGTCCAGGCCGTCGATGTCCTGCTGCAACGCCTTACTGCCATTTTTCAGCCGGGTCTCGATCATGACCAGCGCACCGGACGGGTTACCGCTCGCCACCAGTTTGCCTGCATCGACAATCGCGGCCTGATAATCATTGAGATCGTTAAGGAATGTCGCGCGCAACGTTTCGCTGCCCGGAACGGCAAACGTCGCCTGATAGGCTTTGCGTTCGGCAACAATCTGCTGGCCGTAAGCATTGATTTGCGCCACGCGTTGATCGACTTCCGCCGGATCGGTCCAGTAGCGCAGCGATTCAAACAGCGTCGCCGACTGCATTTGCGCCAGACGGTATAATTTCGCGGAGTGCTGTAATGGCAGTAATTCGGTGCGATAGGCCGATATCGCGCGCTGATCGGCAGCGCGAAGCCCTAAAATCGCCCACAGCGCGGCGACGGTCAGCAAAATGCACAATAATCCAACGATGCCAATCAACCGGCTCTTAATGGTAAATCCCATATCGATTCCTCAGACAACAGCAATGATCTTACAGGAAGGCGTCAGCGTCGGATGGCAAAGTGGTGATCGCCCTTTGAACGGTTTATCGGCAAAGAGCGGAGAAAGTTTAGGCGTGTTTTCAATCATATAGGACGCGCGCGTTATCGCGCCGTTGGCGACGTCAGGCGTTGGTAATTTGTCTTATCGCGGGAGGTTGTACTGCTGCTTTCAGGTAAACGTCATCGCCCAGATGATGACCCCGCCGACGCAGTGAAGATATGCACGCAGATGTCTTCGTCGAGCCTGGCGTTTCCTTTCTTTCTGAGCATTTTGATCCCCGTGAAGTATGAGCGGCTAGCCCTCTAACAAATTGACTTTGTGCTGAATACTACGAGAATGGCTCTTTTCGAGCGACACACTTACAGAATCGGAGTCTACCATCGTCTGCTCTCTCAAATTTCCTCATCTAAGAATCGTAAAGACCGGTGTCGCACTGCTGGCCGCCGCGCTGATGCTGGCCAGTTGCTCATCCAAACCACCGAAATCGCTGGTGACCCCACGTCCTCCAGTCAGCATAGAACCCCTTCCCGGAAAATCTGCTCTGAGCAAGGAACCGGTGCGCGGTGTCTGGCTGACGACCGTTTCGCGCCTCGACTGGCCACCGGTTTCGTCGGTAAATGTCAGCAGCCCTGCCTTGCGCATCAGTCTGCAGAAGAAAGCGCTGACGGATAAGCTTGATAAGCTGAAAACCCTCGGCATCAACACCGTATTCTTTCAGGTGAAGCCTGACGGTACCGCGCTCTGGGCATCAAAAATTCTTCCGTGGTCAGATATGATGACCGGCAAAATCGGTGAGGATCCGGGTTACGATCCGTTGCAATTTATGCTCGATGAAGCGCATAAACGCGGTATGAAAGTCCACGCATGGTTTAACCCGTATCGCGTTTCCGTCAATACCAAACCTTCCACCGTTGCCGAACTAAATAAAACGCTAACGCTTAATCCGGCCAGCGTATTTGTGCTGCATCGCGACTGGATCCGCACTGCCAGCGATCGTTTTGTGCTTGACCCCGGAATACCCGAAGCACGGGACTGGATCACCAGTATCGTCGCCGAAGTCGTCGCGCATTATCCCGTCGACGGCGTACAGTTCGATGATTACTTTTATGCCGAATCTCCCGGCTCCAGCCTCAATGACAACCTGACGTTTCAGAGATATGGGAAGGGATTTGCGTTCAAAGCCGACTGGCGACGCAACAACACTCAGCAGCTGATCGAACAGGTTTCACGCACCATTAAGCAGATGAAACCGGACGTCGAATTTGGCGTCAGTCCGGCGGGCGTGTGGCGAAATGCTTCGCACGATCCGGCGGGTTCGGATACGCGCGGCGCGGCGGCTTACGATGAATCTTATGCTGATACCCGCCGCTGGGTGCAGCAAGGCCTGCTCGATTACATCGCCCCGCAGCTTTACTGGCCCTTCTCGCGTCAGGCTGCCCGTTATGACGTATTAGCCCATTGGTGGGCGGACGTGGTGAAACCCACTCACACCCGTCTGTATATCGGGATCGCATTGTATAAAGTTGGCGAGCCGTCAAAAAATGAACCGGACTGGATGATTAACGGCGGCGTGCCGGAGCTGAAAAAGCAGCTCGATATGAATGAATCCGTCCCGCAAATTAACGGCACCATTCTCTTTCGTGAAAACTATCTTAATCAGCCGCAGACTCAGCAGGCGGTGAATTATTTGAGAAGCCGCTGGGGAAGCTAAGCCACGTTCTGCTCTGTCGATGAAAACAGAAAGCCGCCTTCATTCCCTGAGGCGGCTTTTTTATTCACGATGTTTTCGTTATTTAAAGAAACGCAGCAGATGGTCCAGCACCAGTGACGACAGTGTGAAATCGGGATCCGCGAAGGTGACGCCCTGAGCGCCGAGGTGGGAAAACAATGGCAGCGTCAGCGCAGGCAATACGCATAGCAGCAGGCCGTTGATGCCGCTGGCAATGATCGCGCCACGGAATCCGCCGGTGGCGTTGCCGAAAATCGCCGCCGCGCCGCCGGTAATAAAGCTCGCCATGATACCCGGAACGATAATCGGCAATCCGACAAACGGGAAGATAAGGATACAGACCAGTTCAACGCAGAAACTCACCAGAAAACCGATCAGCGTCGCATTCGGCGCCTTGGTGAAAAGTACCATCACATCCACCGCAGGCACGGCGCCCGGCGCGAATACCCGTGAAAATCCTTTAAATGCAGGCACGATTTCCGCCGTAAATAAGTTGACCCCGGCTTTAGCCAAATAGAGTCCGCAGGCAAACACGGCGGACTGCTCAAGGATAAAAATCACCATATTCTTGTCTGCCGCACCCGCGCCGTACACCAGCGTCATTGCGGTTTTAATCTGCGGCTGCGTGGCGAAAACACACGAAATCAGCAACAAAACCAGCATCGTCAGCAGCGTCGCAATATTAGGTTCACGCAGAAAATCGAATTTATTACTGATTTTAAGGTGTTCTGTATCGGTTTTTTTATTGCCGAACCATTTCCCCATATAGGAACCAATAATATAAGAGGAGATGGCCGCATGAGAGATCGCATATTCATCCGACCCAATGATTTCACGGCTAAATTTGTTGAGGAAAAACGGCGCGGCGGCCATATAACAACCGATAAATATCGAAGAAATAATGACGATTGGATAATAGCTGTAGCCCAACTGCATCAGCACGGCGGTCAATGCAAAAGACATAAACAGAACCAGATGCAGTGAAAGATAAATAAATTTAAGGCGCGTAAACCGGGCCAAAACAATATTTATTACCATGGAGAACAGCAAAATTATCGCTGCCGTTGAACCAATCTGATCGATAGTCGCCGCCATGATGGCTTCATTGCTCGGCACCACGCCAACGATGTTAAAAGCACTGGAAAACAACGTACTAAACGCGGTCAGCACCTTCATGAGAATGGAACCGCCAACCTTTATCATGGTGAATCCGATAAAGGAAAGGGCCGTTCCCGCGATAATTCTTGAGACAGACGCTCTTTGAAAAAGTAGCCCCAGAAAAGCGATAATCGCAATTATCACCGCCGGTGTTTTCACTAAACTCAGAAATATTTCCATCTTCCCCTCTTGTATTGAATTGTCATGTATAAATGTTGCGGATTTGTTTTTTTAATTACTTTAAATTTACAGTCAAACAACATGCATCAAACAACAGGGGCACGTTGAATATTGATTTAAAATAATGAACCGCTGTTTCTTTTTATATGGCACGACGTTTTATATAGATCATTACAAAGGGATGATGTGAAGCAGGTCGCAATTAGCGCGCCGCAGTCTATTTTTAGATGCTTTTTGGAATGGACATAACAACGCTGCACCACAAAAAAGCAGGGACGACGGCAATATGGCGACGTTTCAGAGGTGAAGAGTGAGTGAGGCGTTAGTGATGAATAAGGCGTTGATTGAGCGTCAGGCTGGGGATATTACTGATTTGGTTAATTTGTCGCAGAGAGAAAGGTAATGACATCCTTCTGATCCCACAGATAAATCCCCTCAAAACGCCTGCCGGCAGGAAAACGGACGGAGAGTGACCGGGTTAGCTCCAGCGTAAAGCGGCATTCTTCTTCATTAAGTGCGACAAGTTGTGCATCGAGAAACCCAAATGATTTACCCGTTTGCGGATAAATCATTTTAAAAAGACTCTCTTTGGCCGAAAACGTTAACGTCATAAGCGCAGCCAGTGAACCGCGCTGATGACGGCACAGCAGCTGATGTTCGGCACCGTTAACAATCATCGGCAAAAAATCCCGCGCCTGCTGCTCTTCCATCAAAGTTTCAACATCAATTCCCACCCCTGCGCCTGTCTGTACCGCACACAGTGCCATATGGGCGTTATGGCTGATCGAACCGCATACGTTTTCCGGCCATTGCGGTGCGCGATTGTCGCCGATGCCGACGGTAAACGGTGGCTGGCCCAGGGAAGTTAACGCCATCGAGGCAAGATAGCGTCCGGCAAGAAATTCCGCGCGCCGCTTCGGGACGGCACGCGTCAGGGAGGGCGGGAAAAATACCGCCAGTTCTGTAAACAGATCATCGCGATAGGCGGCCAATGTGAAGTGGCAGCGTGCGATCTTCCCTGAATACCCAAATTCCGGCGGCAGGTTCAGCCACCCGGCCCCCGTGATAAAGGACTCAGGCACCGAGCGTTGCGCCGCCATCGATAACGATATCCTGCATCGTAATGTGAGAGGCGCTCCCGGAAGCCAGAAACAGCACTGCTTCAGCCACTTCCTGCGGCAACGCAATTTTTCCCAACGGAATGCCCAGTTTGAACTGATCGGGAAAACCGTCGATGGTGCGCTGTTCGGCGTCGTGCGTTTGCCACATGGCCTGTTGCATCGGCGTATTGGTCGAACCCGGTGACACCAGATTACAGCGCACGCCGAACGGCGCCATCTCTAATCCGACAGTCAGACATAAACTGCGCAACGCCGCTTTCGAGGCGCAATAGGCCGACATCCCGACGCGTGGCACATGGGCCGCGTTCGAGGCGATGCTGACGATCGCGCCGTGTTGCTGACGGCGGAACACCGGCAGCGTATGGCGGAACAGGTTGAACGCGCCGCCCGCATTCACTGCCAGACAACTCTGCCAGTCGTCATCACTTATCTCATCCGTTGCGCCCAGGCGTAAAATGCCCGCGCCGTTGACCAGCACATCCAGTACCGGTTGTTCAGCCAGCAGACGCTGGCAAACCGCCGCGACCGCCTGACTGTCGGTGATATCCATCACTTCGGTGCGAAAAGGGTTATCCTCACCGCTGAAGGTTTTATCGAAACCCGTTACCGTCGCGCCCGCTTGCTGAAATGCCCGCGCGGTGTGCAGACCAATCCCCTGCCCGGCGCCGGTCACCCAAACCTGTTTACCGGCGAAATCCCATGCTGTGCTCATCAGGCTTTTTCCCCGGAAAGCAGCGCCCACCAGCCATCGATCGTCGGCGTTTTGGCCAGAGCGACAAAGTCGATATCGCCGCGAATTTTCCGCCAGCCCGTCGCCAGCGCCATAATGCGCACGGAATCCAGCCCGTAATCGATCAGGTTTTCATCGTTGCCAATGTCGTCGCTGTCATCATCTAACAACGGCAAAATCTGAGCCCGCAGGGCTGATTTACTGTCGATTTTTGCAACGGTTTCTTTCGGCAGTAGCTCCGCCGTCGTCACCACACGACCACAGCGACCGGCGGTATAACGCAGCGCCATCAGGTGCTCGTCTCGGGAAAAATCGGCCAGACCATCGGCCACCATGAAGGGCTGGATGTTGCGCATAAACGCGTCGGTCGCGGTCGTCAGACAGCCGATGTGGGCGTACACCCCGCAGATGATCAACTGATCGCGGCCAGTTTCCTGCAAAATATCCTGCAACGGCGAACGGTGAAATGCGCTGTAGCGCCACTTCACCAGCACCTGATCGTCAGTATCCGGTGTCAGGGCTTCCACTACCGCCTGCTGATCCGGATGTTTGTTCAGGCCCGGCCCCCACATGTCGTTGAGCAGTGCACGATCTTCATCACTCTGGTTATTCGGCTGCGCGGTATAAAACACGGGGATCCCAACGGATTTACAGTAGCGGCGCAACGCGGCGATGTTTTCCACCACCTGCTCAATCAGCGGGCTGTCTTCACCCCAGAAATTGAGGAAGTATTTTTGCATATCATGGATCAGTAACGCCGCGCGCTGCGGCTCAACCGTCCAGCTGACTTTATTGGCGGGCAGTTCATTGACCGCAGGCAGTGCGTAGGATTCGAGTTTAGGAATGGCCATGAATTATTCTCCCTGTGGCGCAGTGTGTTCTTGAGAAATAGACTGTTCTTGTGCGATTAACTGTTCACGTAAAAGCTTTTTATCCACTTTACCCACCGGCGTCAGTGGCAGCCGTTCGACCCGCACAAAGCGGTCGGGCAGTTTAAATTCGGCAACACCCAGCTCACGCAGATGGCGGCGCAGTTGCACCGGTTTGAAACCGCTGAGTGTCACCAAAAAGGCGCAGCTTTTTTCGCCCATTAAGTTGTCAGGCATCGATACCAGTGCGGCGTTAATCACGCACTCATGACGCAACAGCAGATTCTCAATTTCCTCTGCGGCGATCTTTTCACCGCCACGGTTAATCTGATCTTTCAACCTTCCCTGAACCTGCACATAACCGTCATCCGTCAATGAAATCAGGTCGCCGGAGCAGTAAAAACCCTGTTCATCGAAGGCACTGGCGTTGTGCTCAGGGCTGAGGTAATAGCCCTGAAAGGTGT
Organism: Rahnella inusitata; assembly: GCF_018288855.1. Classification (NCBI taxonomy): domain Bacteria; kingdom Pseudomonadati; phylum Pseudomonadota; class Gammaproteobacteria; order Enterobacterales; family Yersiniaceae; genus Rahnella; species Rahnella inusitata. Next base: position 385,267 of record NZ_CP065025.1, read on the forward strand.
AAGGCCCGCGCGTCATCAGACGGCCAGTTTCACCTGCGGGAAGAGGATTTCCGTGCTCATCCGCTACCCAAAGCTCATCATCCGGGCACATCGGCGTGCCCTGAGTGGTGAAGATGCGCTGCGGATCGTCGTCCAGCAGCGTGTAATTCACCAACCCTTCTGCCATGCCGAATACCTGCTGCAACTGGCAGCCGATTTCCTGCGGCACTCTGGCTGCCAGCGTCTCACTCAGTTTTGCGCCGCCGACCTGCAACAGCGTTAAACTGTCGAGGGAGGGATGCCCTTCCCACTCCTTCATCGCCTGTAGCCATAGCGTCAGTGCCGGAGGCACCAGCGCCGTTACGGTGATCACGTGTTGTTCAATCAGCGGGAAACAGACCTGCGCGCTCGGATCCGTCGCCAGAATTACCTGCCCGCCGCCATAGAACACGCCGAGCGCGCCGGGCGAACTCATCGGGTAGTTGTGAGCAATCGGCAGGGCGCACAGATAGCGAGTTTGCGAATCGAAACGGCAGATTTCGACGCTGCGCCGGATACTGTAGTAATAGTCGTTGTGAGTTCGTGGGATCAGTTTGGGCGTACCGGTACTGCCGCCGGAAAGCTGGAAGAACGCCACTTCATCCGCCGGAGTCGGTGAGGCGCAAAAATCGCCCGCCTCCTCTGCTATCCACGCCGCCAGTGAATGCGCGTCATCCTCTGCATTGCGCAGCGCCGTTACCCGCAGCGAAGGGTGTTGTTCAACAAAAGCCGCCACCAATGTGTGCTCGGCAAACAATGCGTGATGGGTATCGGCAATCAGCAACGCAGGCCGGATTTGTGAAGCATAAGCGTTGAGTTCACTGCGCTGATGGCTGAACAGCGCATTGACCGGCACCACGCCGATTTTCAGCAGCGCAAAAAACACCACGTAAAATTCGGTGACGTTACCCAGCTGTACCAGCGCGGTATCGCCCGCGCCGAGGCCGCGTCGTTGCAGCGCAGCGGCCAGCCTGTCGGACTTGTCATCCAGCTGACGGTAACTGAGTGTGGAGATTGAATCTGAAATGGCCGCGACATCGCGGTCAGCCTGTCGCTGTAAAATATCGGTCAGCGCCAGACCCAGCCAGTAGCCGCGTTCGCGGTAACGCTGTGCCAGCGCATCCGGCCAGCGGGTAAATGCAATCGTCATGCGAGTCTCCTTTATGACGCCAGACCAAACGCGCGCAGCATGGTGTTGAGCTTAGTGCCGGTTTCTGCCCATTCCGATTCAGGGACAGAGTCCGGCACGATTCCCGCTCCCGCAAACAACTGAACGCGGTTTGCCTCCACCGTGCCGCAGCGGATAGTGACCACCCATTCTCCATTCCCCTGCGCATCACACCACCCGACAATGCCGCCAAACAGACCGCGTTCGAAAGGTTCGAGACGAGAAATCAGCTCGCGTGCAGACGTGGTCGGCATGCCGCACAAAGCGGGTGTCGGGTGCAACAGGCAGGCCAGCGACAGGGCATTTTCAGCGCTGTCCGCCACGTCGCCGTCAATCGGTGAGGCGAGATGCCAGAGTGTCGGCGTACTGAGCAGTTCCGGGCGCGAAGGAATATGCAGATGGCTGCATCGTGGGGTTAGCACATCGCGCATAGCGTCGGTGACAATATGGTGCTCGTAGGCATCTTTCCCTGACACCAACAGCGCCTGGCTGGCAGCATGATCCTGTCGCAGATCCGCGCTGCGTTTCGCCGAACCGGCCAGCGGATTTGAGTGAAAATGGTTGCCGAGTTTTCGCAGCAAAAGTTCCGGGCTGGCACCCAGCAGCGCGCCCTGTGCCAGCGGTACGTGGAAGTGATAACCGCCGGGATTCTGCTCGATCATGCGCGCCATCAGCGCGGCGCGATCCACCGGCTGGCGGGTTTCGATCTTCAGCAGGCGCGACAGCACCACTTTGCGCAGTGCGCCCCGTTCGGTGGCTTCAACCGCTGAAGAGACCATCTGCATGAATTCAGTTTGCGCGGGATATTCCGTTTTTCGCTTCACCTCCGGCAAGGCGTTTTGGCTCACGGGTGCATTATCGAGAAACTGCTGACGGTCAAACCACTGCACTTCTTTTGGCACAAACAATGCCGAGGGCTGTTGCGTATCGAAGGGAATGGCGCCACAGACTATCGGATGAGCGATACCGGCGTTTCGCGCCTGTATGAATGCCTGCGCAATCGCCTGCTGAAATTCACCGTTCAGCGCCTCACCGCCAGCGGCAGGCAGCGTGAGCTGAGTAAAACATCCCTGCGTGGCTAAGCTTCGAAAAGGGGAAGTGAAGAAAAATCCGCTGGCAGGAGAGATATCCGCGATGTTTTTCACCACCTCCGGGCACTGCTCCCCGACCTGCCCTGCTCCGTTGCTTTTGCCATCCGTCACTACAGCATCCATCAGTCGACTCCTGTTAATAAAATGATAATGAATATAATAACGATTATCATTTGCATCTGATGGCGGTAAACTACTCGCCGGTTTTACGTGTGTCAATCATAGAAACCTGAAGTCTTGCGCTTTTTTCCTGATTTCAGGGCACGTAGAATCACCGAAAAACGGCTATTTATCAGTACGCTATCGTGAAGGATTGTCTTTAATGAAGAATACCCTGCTCCAACGTCTGACCCTCGCGGGCGGGCTTTTCGCCCTGCTGACACAGGCCTGTCTGGCCGCCGGAACCGGCTGGCCTCGTGAGATAAACACTGAACACGGCAGCATTACGCTGGCCCATGCGCCTGAACGCATCGTCTCCACCAGCGTGACCGTCACCGGTACTTTGCTGGCCATTGATGCGCCGGTGATCGCCAGCGGTGCAACCAGCCCGAACAGCCGGATTGCGGACGCGCAGGGCTTTTTCCGCCAGTGGGGCCAGATCGCCGCAGAGCGTAAGGTGCAGCGTTTGTATATCGGCGAGCCAAATGCCGAAGCCATTGCCGGGGAAGCACCTGACCTCATTATCATCTCAGCCACCGGTGGGGATTCTGCACTGAAACTGTACGACCAGCTTTCGGCGATTGCGCCGGTACTGGTGGTCAATTATGACGACAAAAGCTGGCAGGAACTGGCGCGACAACTGGGCGTAGCCACCGGTCATGAAGCGCAGGCCGCCGCCGTGGTGAAGCAGTTTGATGAGCGGGTTAAACAGCTGAAAACACAGCTGACATTGCCCGCCCAGCCGGTCTCCGCGATGGTCTATCGCCCCGATGGCAAGGCCGCCAATTTGTGGACATCCGCTTCCCCGCAGGGACAGTTGCTGCATGAACTCGGGTTTACGCTGGCCACAGTGCCGGACAATTTTCACGGCAGCCAGAGTCAGGGCGTGCGAAAAGATATCGTGCAGCTGTCAGGGGAAAACATGGCAGAAGGCCTGAACGGCAACACCCTGATGCTGTTTTCGGGCGACGACGGCGATACGCAGCGGCTGATGGAAAACCACTTCCTGGCCCATCTTCCGGCGGTTCAGCATAAACAAGTTTATGCACTGGGTAATGACACCTTCCGGCTGGATTATTACAGCGCCAGCAACCTGCTGACGCGGCTGGACACGCTGTTTACTTCTCACTGACCGCAGCGGCGGGCGCAGGCTGAGCCTGTTGCCCGCCCGTCACGGTATGCCGTAACGCCCGCATCGCAAATGCCAGCACCACACCCAGCAACGCCGCCGTGAAACCGAAACTCGCCGAAGTGATGGCCGGTAACATCACCGATCCCATCGCTCCCAGCAGCAGCGCGCCGAGCGCATCCCCCGTCACGTTCTGCGCCGTCCACAGGCCGTTAATCCTGCCGAGGAAATCATCCGGCGTGAGACTTTGGATCAGGGCATATTGCAGTAACGCATTGATGGCGCTGAGATAACCGAAGATAACCAAAAAGGCTAATCCGAGGCCGAACCACGGCATCAGGCTGAACAGGCCGACGGCCACGAATGCGCCGATGGCGGTCATCAGCAGCAGCCAGCCAGGCCGGGCAACATTCGCCACCCGTCCGCTGGTCAGCGCACCGACTGCCGCCCCGAGCGGTACGGCGGCGTACATCAGCCCAAGTTCTGAGGCGCTGACCTGCCACATTCCGGACAGCGCCGGATACAGCACCCGCACCGCACTTGCCATCGTCAGCAGCGCGCCGACCAGCGCTACCATGCCGATCACCCGGTTTTGCAGCAGGAAAGCGAAACCGGAAATCAGCGCCCGCAGCGGATGTTCACGCTTTTGCACCGGCGGCGCCAGCTGCGGTAAACGCAGCAGCGGAATGAGCGTCAGACCGGTTCCGAGCGCCGCCAGACCATAGTTCCACGCCACACCTCCGCTGGCGATCACCAGCCCGCCGATAGCCGGTGAAAGAATCGAGCCGAAGCGTACGGTGAGCATACTGATCGCCCCGGCCTGCACCAGATTTTCCCTTCCGACAATCGCGGGCGTCGCCGCCAGCAGCGCCGTGACGCCAACGGCACCGAAGAAACCGTCCCACACCGCCAGCAGGTAGATAAGCGTCAGCGAAGGAACCGGCAGCGCCGCGTTGATGCACAACCCGACAAATCCCAGCCCGCAAGTGCTGCGCGCAAACAGGATCAGGCGGCGCCGCTCGTAACGGTCAGCCATCACACCGCCCATCAGCAAGCCGATAAACATGCCGCTTCCGGCCAGCGTGACAGACAGCCCGACCAGCAAGGTCGAACCGGTCATGGACTGAATCTGGACCGGCACGGCGATGCTGAGCAGGCCGAGTGCCAGAATAGAAATAAAGCGCGCGCAGAAGACGGCGCGAAATGTGGCGTGCGTTTTCAGCAGGGAAAAATCGAGTAAAATCGAGGGCTTGTTCATTATCAATGCGTCACATAGGGGTAAAAGGCACAGTCAATGTAGTGCTATTGCGGGATAACTCATGCTACCATAGCCAAACGCAATAGATAATGATAATAAATATCATTAAGATTAACTTTGGTGCTTTTACTCATCATGTCACGGTCTCTTACTGAACCCTCGGCCCCCTATTCCTCCCCGGAAAACTCACGGCAACCGATGCGCTCGCAGGCATTACTGCGTCGGATGCTTTTCATGCTGCTGGCAATTGTCCTGCTGGCCATCGTGATTTTATTAAGTCTGCTGATTGGCGCGAAATCTGTTCCGCTGCATACGGTGATCGCAGCATTACAGGGCCAATGTACCCTGCTGCCCGACTGCGTGATCATCCGCGATGCGCGCCTGCCCCGCACGCTGGCCGGGTTGCTGGCGGGCGTGGCACTCGGTCTTTCCGGCGCGCTGATGCAAATTCTGACCCGCAATCCGCTGGCCGATCCTGGCATTCTGGGCGTCAATGCCGGTGCAGGTTTTGCCGTGGTGGTGGGTATGACCTTTTTTGGTGCGACCGACGTCAGCCAGTATTTGTGGTTTGCGTTTGCCGGTGCGCTGGCAGCGACGCTGATAGTAGCGCTGATCGGTGCGGTGGGCGGCGGAAAAGTCAGCCCGATCCGCCTGACGCTGGCTGGCGTGGCACTCGGCGCAGTGCTGGAAGGTTTTTCGTCCGGCCTTTCTTTGCTTAATCCGCTGGTGTTTGATCAGTTGCGTTTCTGGCAGGCCGGTTCGCTGGATATTCGCAGTATGGCGGTGATCCGTGTCGTGACGCTGCCTGTCGTTAGCGGCGCTGTTCTCGCTTTACTGATGACCCGCGCGCTCAATAACCTGAGCATGGGCAGCGATCTCGCCACCGCACTTGGCACCCGCATTGTGCCCACCCAGCTTTGCGGTCTGCTGGCCGTGACCTTGTTGTGCGGCAGCGCCACGGCGGCGGTTGGGCCGATTGCCTTTGTCGGACTGATTATGCCGCACATCGCCCGACATCTGGCCGGAACGGATCCGCGCTGGATATTGCCGTGGACGCTGGTGCTGACGCCTGTTTTGCTGCTGACGGCGGACATCGCGGGGAGGCTGCTGGTGCCGGGTGAACTGCGTGTTTCCATCGTGACGGCATTTATCGGCGCACCGGTGCTGATTCTTCTGGTGCGAAACCGCCACCTGATGAAGCGGAGCTGAAGATGACGACAATCACCGCTGTTATGACCCGTTCACGCCATTTAGTGTTCTTTTCGCGACAAATGCTGACTGTCATTTTGCTGATCATCCTGTGCGCCGCTCTGGCCATTTACGGTCTGGGCAGCGGTACCCTGTCGCTCACGCCTTTACAGGTGATCGACGCCCTGCGCGGAGAAGGGCCACATAACCTGATGGTAATCGTCATGCAGTGGCGGCTGCCGCGTGTGGCGATGGCGCTGATTTTAGGCGCAGCGCTGGCGGCCAGCGGCGCGATTTTCCAGTCGCTGATGCGCAATCCACTCGGCAGCCCTGATGTCATTGGCTTCAATACCGGTGCCTACAGCGGCGTACTGGTCGCGATCGTGCTGTTTAACAGCGCGATTGCCGGTATTACCGTTGGGGCAATGGCGGGCGGATTGCTGACGGCGCTGGTGGTTTATCTGCTGGCGTGGCGCAACGGCGTTGAAACCTTCCGCCTGATTATTGTCGGTATTGCCGTACGCGCACTGCTGGTCGCGGGCAATACCTGGCTGGTGATTTCGGCCTCTCTGGAATCGGCGCTGACCGCCGGATTATGGAGCGCCGGATCGCTCAACGGCATCACCTGGGCCAAAAGTCTGCCCGTATTGGGGCTGATTATTCTGGCGTGGGCGCTGGCGGCGCTGCTTTCACGACGAATGCATTTGCTGGAAATGGGCGACGATATGGCGCGTGCGCTCGGCGTGCCGGTAGAGCGCACGCGGCTGTGGCTCATGCTGGCGGGTGTCGGACTGACGGCCGCCGCTACCGCCGTCGCCGGTCCCATTTCCTTTATCGCGCTGGTGGCCCCGCAGATTGCCCGCCGGTTGTGTCCCAATCAGTCACAGCCGCTGCTGATTGCGGGGCTGACCGGCGCACTGCTGTTGCTGGCGGCCGACGTCGCCACCCAGCGACTTTTCCTTCCTTATCAATTGCCGGTCGGGGTATTGACCGTGAGCCTCGGCGGTATTTACCTGATTGGCTTATTAATTCGTGAGTCACGCAAAAAATGATGAACACAGACCGCCCGAACGCTCCGTTGCAGGGTGAAAACCTGACCCTGAGCTATGACAAGAAAGTGGTGATCAGGGAACTGAATATCGTTATTCCACACGGCGAACTGACGGTGATTATTGGCCCGAACGCCTGCGGGAAATCTACGCTGCTGCGCACGCTCAGCCGCCTGACTGCGCCACAAACCGGCAGCGTGCTGCTGAACGGACGGCAGATCAGCGACTACGCCACAAAAGAAGTGGCTCGTGAGCTCGGTCTGCTGCCGCAAAGTTCGCTCGCGCCTGGTGATATTCTGGTGGAGGATTTAGTGGGCCGTGGTCGTTATCCCCATCAGCGCCTGTTCAGCCGCTGGAGTGACGCCGACCGGCTGGCGGTGAGCGAGGCGATGCAGGCGACCGGCATCAGTGAACTGGCCGACCGCCCGGTGGATACCCTTTCCGGCGGGCAGCGTCAGCGGGTGTGGATTGCTATGGTGCTGGCGCAACAAACGCCGTTATTGCTGCTCGATGAACCGACCACCTGGCTGGATATCACGCATCAGATTGATTTGCTGGAATTAATGCAAGATCTCAACCGCAAACTTGGCCGCACGCTGGTAGTCGTTCTGCACGATCTTAATCACGCCTGCCGTTATGCCACGCATCTGATTGCCATGCGCGACGGCAAAATTGTCGCCGAAGGTGCGCCATCAGAGATTGTCACCACTGCGCTGATTGAAGAGGTCTTTGGCCTGCGCTGCATGATAATCGACGATCCGGTTTCTCATACGCCGCTGGTGGTGCCGCTGGGAAGAGCGTCTTCGCCAGCGGCCTGAAACACTATCCGGCTAAGGTTCTTAAGAGGCGGTTGAGCAAAGGTCCCAGCGTTTTGAATGACGCCGGAGAGACGATGTCAACGTGCGCGCAATCGAGCGCGTGAACCTGTAGTTCATCGACATAGTGCGCCCACGTTTTCTGCACATCCATCCCCTGCGGCAGCGTCTGACCGGCGACAAACAGCGTGGCCTGACCGTGAAATCGCGCCGTTTTAGTGGCAGACAGCAGCCGCACCGAGTCCGCGTAGTTAGCTTCGATATGGTCAAACATGGTTTGCCGGGCTGCGATTTGTTCACCGTTGAGCGTCTGTTCAGACGCAGCGCGGAACTGAAGGCGTTCACGCTGAATTTCCTGCAAGACGTCGTCGTCAGGCTTCGTATCCCAGCTTTGCGTCTCCGGCGGATAAGTATCCAGCAGTCCGAGAAAGGCCACTTCTTCCCCCCGGTCCTGCAGGCGCGCCGCAATGCCCTGCGCCAGCGTGCCGCCGAGCGAATAGCCGATAAAATGATAAGGGCCGTGCGGTTGCACCGAGAGCACGGTTTGCAGGTGCGCATCGCATACCTGCTCCATATTCTGACAGACCGCCAGCGGCCCCTCCGGATGTGGCGACTGAATACCCACTACCGACCAGTGTTCGTCGAGATAGCGTGGCAGCACGCTGAATTGCCATGCAAAGCCTGAGGCCGGGTGCAGGCAGAATAGCGTCGGCCCCTGGCCAGTGCGCAGCGGTAACAGGGCATCAAAGCCGCTGCGATCCGCTTCTTCCTGCGAACGCTCTTCGGCCAGAAGGTCCGCCAGTTTCTCCACGCTCGAAGCCACCATCACCTGCCCGACTGAGACCGGTTTACCCAGTTCGCGGCGCAGGTCGGCGGCAAGTCGCATCGCCAGCAACGAATGCCCGCCGAGCGCGAAAAAGTCGTCGTCGGCAAAGACCCGTTCGCATTGCAACAAACGCCCGAACAGTGCGGCAATGTCACTTTCCAGCCCCGGCAGCGGTTCGCGCCCCTGCACCGTCGCCGCGCTTTGCGGTTGCGGTAAGGCTTTTCTGTCGAGCTTACCGTTGGCGCTGAGCGGCAACGCCTCCAGCGTCATCAGTACCACCGGCACCATATGTGCCGGAAGGCGTTCCGCCAGCACCGCACGCAGACTTTCGCCATCCAGCGCGACTCCCGGCTGAGCGACCAGATAGCCGACCAGCTGGCGTGCGTCGCCGCCAGTGGCATCACTTTGGACCGCGCCCAACGTCATGGCATTGGTCACCGCCTGCTGTACGCCGGGCAGGGAAAGCAGCGCATGATCAATTTCGCTGAGTTCGATGCGTTGACCGCGGATTTTCAGCTGATCGTCGCTGCGCCCGAGGTATTCCACTGTGCCGTCAGGCAGCCAGCGCGCCACATCACCGGTGCGGTACATGCGCCCGCCATGCCCAAACGGATCCGCCACAAAACGGCTGGCGGTCAGATCTGGCCTGCCAAGATAACCGTGCGCCAGCTGATCGCCGGTCAGATAGAGATCGCCCGCCACGCCCGGTGGCACCGGCTGAAGCCGGGCATCGAGAATGCGCAATCCGGTGTTCCATACCGGCAGGCCGATAGGTACATTCGCTCCTTTTACTGCCGCCAGCGCATCGCCCCATGCCGGATGCCAGCTGACGTCCACCGCCGCTTCCGTCGGTCCGTAGAGATTGTGCAACGGCACGCCGGTTTTGCGCTGCCACAGGCGGCAAAGTTCAGCGGGCAGCGCTTCACCACTGCAAAATACCTGCCTGAGAGACGCGCATTGAGCGACGGCCTGCGGCGTGTCCAGCGCGCTGACGAACGCCGCCAGCATGGACGGCACAAAGTGCAGCGTGGTCACCTGATGCTGTTCAATCAGATTCAGTAATTGTTGCGGATCCCGGTGCGCGTCCGGTGGCGCCATCACTAAACGCGCGCCTGCCATCAGCGGCCAGAAGAATTCCCAGACCGAGACATCAAAACTGCAAGGTGTTTTCTGCAACACGACATCCTGACTGCCGATCGGATAGTGATCCTGCATCCACAGCAGCCGGTTGACGATGGCCTGATGCCCGACCACCACGCCTTTCGGGCGGCCGGTCGAACCGGAAGTGAAGATCAGATAAGCGGCGTGTTCAGGCGTCGGGGCGTTCACCGCTAAGACCGGCTGCGCGAGTTCAAGCGGCCTTTCCACCAGCAATACCCGCCCCTGACCACTAAAGCGGGCAAGCTGGTCAGGGTGCGTCACGATAAGACGCGGACTGGCATCCTCCAGCATCATCCGCAGACGCTCATCGGGATAACCGGTATCAAGCGGCAGGTAGGCTGCGCCGACCTCGACAATCGCCATCAGCGTCAGTGAAAGAAATACCGAGCGCGGCAGCGCGACGGCGACAATATCGCCACGCTGCACGCCCTGCTGAATCAGCTGCTGCGCCAGCGCTGCGACCTGCTGGCGGGTTTGCGTATAGCTGAACTGATGGTGCTGATCCGCCAACGCAGGCGCGTGCGGCGTTCGTTCCGCCTGCTGCGCCAGTTGCTGACTCAGGGTACTTTTTACGACGTCGTGTCCGGTGGCGTTGACCCTTTCGAGCAACTTGTGGTCCGCATCACTGAGCAAATCCGCTGCGCCGACCTTCAGCGTGGCGTCCTGTGCAAACTGCCTCAGCAACAAGGGCAGACGCTGCAAATGAGCGTGCAATTCGTCGCGGTCATAGCGTTCGGCATTGGCCAGAAGATCAACCGTCAACGCCCCGTCTTCCGCGATATGCAGTGAAATCTCCAGATCGCGCACCGGCCCGGAAACCAGGTCATGCGTGATGCCCGCTACACCGTTAAAATCAAGGTGATAATCGAACATTTTGAAGTTGAATACGGTGCCGTAAAGCGGCTGCACATCTCCGGCCAGACCGAGATCTCGCGAGATTTGCTCGGCATCGTAGCGCTGATGGCGGCGGACAGTTTTCAGCTCATGGCGCAGGCTGACGGCAAGTTCCGTCAGGGTGATATCGGGATTGACGCGCATAGCCACCGGCAAAACGTTGATCACCGGCCCGGTTGCGCACAATGCCGCCGAGCCCATACGGCGCATAAAGATAAAACCGCTGCAAAAAGCCGTCTGACCACTGAGACGTGATACCCAAAGCGCCAACAGGGCGATGGCGATATCGCTGGCCGTCAGTTGCTGCGCCGTCTCCATCCCGACCAGCGCAGCGATCTGCGCGGCCTCGCAATGACATGACAGCCGGTGCAGACGCACGGAAGGCACCTGCCCGGCGAGAGGCTGCGGGCAGACGGTTGCAGGCGCGGGCAGCGTTTTGGCTTTTTCGCGCCAGAATGCGGCGTCACGTGTAAACGCCGGACTTTGCTGATAGTGCGCATACTCCTCAACCACGTCGCGAAAGGGTGCAAACGGCGAAATGACCGGTGTCCGCCCCTGTGATATCGCGGTGTAAAGTTGGGCAATACGACGGGCGATAGCAGTAAAGCTGAACCCATCGACCTGAATATGATGATAACGCTGATACCAGAACCAGCGCGCGTTATTGATCCGCATAAGCACATGCCGGTGCAGCATTTTACCGCTGAGAATGCGCCGTTCTTGCGCCAGATCCTGACGCATTAAGTTCAGCGCGGCCTGTTCAGGATCCGCGGACTGACGCAGGTCGATGCACTCCGGGGCAAAAGCCGGTGACGGCGCGCACGGTGTTTGCAACGCAATGCCGTCACGCTCTTCAAAGCGCATCGTGAGGGTATCGGCTTCGTTCAGCCCCTGAACAATCGCCTGCAACATCGCATCAGCGTCAAGCGCGCCATCAATTTCAATATAATGCGCGACAGTGTAAGCGTTACCGTGCGGCGAAAGCTGATCCGCCATCCAGATACCGGGTTGCGCCGCCACCAGCGGCATCGCGCAGTCAGTCTGACTGGCTACGGGTAATACGGACGTGTCAGACACCGGCAGCCTCCTGTTTTGCAACGGTCACATCATGCAGACGCAGCGAGTGCGGACGCATATCGCGCCAGTGTTTTTCCAGCCATTCAGCACAGTGCGTTCTGACTGAGGGACCGAAGGCTATGCGCCATCCGTCAGGCACCGCGAGCGCTTCCGGCCACAGGCTGTACTGTTGTTCATCATTGATCAGCACGCAGCAGACCGCCTTGTCGTCATCAAACGGATTACAATTTTCCAAAGCATTCTCCCTGCGGTTCATGCGCGGGTTGAGTCGCGACAAAATGTGGCGACCACAACATCGCCAGGCCGTCCATCAGTCCCCCGCGCCAGCACAGCGCATCATGCCCGCCCGCCACGGCGCGGTAATGCACCTGATGCGAAGACGTGTGGAGCAACGTCACCAGTTGCTGATTCATCCGGTGGATCAACGGCTCGTGCACGCCCGCTTCCAGAAAGATTTTCAGCGGCGCGCCCTTTCCGACGCCCTCTTCTATCTGACGCAAAAGCCAGCCCGACGCCTCGCCAGACTGACCCCGCTGTGGCCACCAGAATGAGCCGGACTGACTCAGCGCACAGCCAAACGTCTGCGGCCAGTGCAGGCAGGCGTAAAGGGAAGAAAGGCCGCCAAAACTTTGACCAGCGATGACGGTGGTTTCCGGCGAATCACGAAAAGGTGCCCACGCGCGCAGTTGCGGGAGAAGCTCTTCCTGCACCGCCACCCAGAAATCGGCATTGCAGGTCAGCTCGCGGCTGCGATGTTCGGTGTCGATCACCTCAATCAGCAGATAGACCGCTTCCGGCAGCGCGCCCTGCTCCGTCAGCTGATGCAGCGGTTCCCAGACCGGCATCTGCTGGGACCAAAACTGGCCGTCGAGCAGGATAGCCAGCGGACGCGACGCAGGATCGTTTTCACCGGTGGTGTAAGCCCAGACGGTGCGGCTGTTGCCAAGGCGCGGGCTATGCCACTGGTGTTTTTGTAAGACGGTGGGCGGCGCAGGCGTGCACAGGCCGCAACCGGTGGCGAAGTGGTCGAAATCACGCCAGGCAGGTTGCGGCGGTGCATCCGGCATATGCAGCCCGGACACGGGGTGTCCCCGGCCACCGGACCAGCTGCGGCGGGCATTGAGAAGATCGGAAGTGGCGGTCTTAAAGCGGTCACGCCACCAGTGGCGTAGTGCCATCATATTGGCGCGGGGATCGTCATCCTGCGGGGAAAAAGACCGGCTTTCGGTGGAAGGCATAAAGCTGTAGCTTCCGCGCCAGCCCGCTTCCATTTCTGTTTGCCAGAACCAGACATCGGTGCCACTCAGACGTTGCAAACTGCGCGGAGGGTTGGGCTGATGATGATCCGTTTTGCCGGTAATATTGATCCACACGCGCTGATACGCCGAGGAAAACTCACTGCCCTGCGGGTCGCGCCAGAAGAAAGTCACCTTCCAGTTTCCCCGTCCGGTGGATTCAATCCAGGGCGTTCCGCGTCGGGCAATATCCAGCCACCAGCGGTCACTTCCCGCATGCTGACTTGCCAGAAGTGTGCCACTTTCAGACTCTGGTTCCATTTTAAACGTCCCTAATACCGTTGTGGTTGTTTTGTTTAACATACCAATAACTTAATAATTTATAACGAGTTACATCATCAAGAAATTTGTCAGGATTGAGTCAAACGATAAAGGGAATGGTATTGATAATTGTTTGCATTTGCAATAGTGTGTGTCAGCCCATCAGGGTTGGGCAGTTTTGACGACACACACGACAACCGATCCCACCACTGGTTTTTACCTCTTTACATGCAGCCTGTGCAGCCAGCGGTTAACGGATATACCGGACCAGGAACGCAAATGAACAACAAATTGTCACACTACTCTTTAGCGACACTTTTAGGATTAGGCCTCGGCGCCACCACTTTTTCGACCTCTGTTAGCGCCGCGACGGCGCCTGCCCCCACTGCTGAAAATACGTCGGAAACGGCTGACAGCAGTGAAACCACAGATGCCCGTGGCGACACCATTATGGTCACCGCCGCCCAGCAGAATTTACAGGCACCGGGCGTCTCGACCATTACCGCAGATGAGATAAAAAAACGGCCTCCGGCGCGCGATATCAATGAACTTATCCGCACCATGCCCGGCGTCAACCTGACCGGTAATTCCACCAGCGGCCAGCGCGGCAATAATCGTCAGATTGATATTCGCGGGATGGGTCCGGAAAATACCCTGACGCTGATCGACGGTTTGCCGGTCACCAGCAGAAACTCAGTCAGACAAGGCTGGCGCGGCGAGCGTGACACCCGTGGCGACACCGCCTGGGTTCCGCCGGAAATGATTGAACGTATCGAAGTGATCCGTGGCCCGGCGGCGGCACGTTACGGCAACGGTGCGGCAGGCGGCGTGGTGAATATCATCACTAAACGCGATACCAAAGAGCTGCACGGTTCATGGAATACCTACATGAATATGCCGCAGCACGATGACGAGGGTTCGACCAAACGTACCGATTTCAGCCTTTCCGGCCCGCTCGGCGATCAGTTCAGCTTCCGCCTGTTTGGTGGCTACAGTAAAACGCAGGCTGATGCTCAGGACATCAATCAGGGGCACCAGTCACTGCGCACCGGCACCTACGCCGATACCCTGCCAGCGGGACGTGAAGGGGTCATCGATAAAAATATCAATGGCCTGCTGCGCTGGGATTTCGCGCGAATGCAGTCACTGGAATTTGAAGCGTCAAGTGGCCGTCAGGGCAACCTTTATGCCGGTGATACGCAAAATACCAACACCAGCGATCTGGTGAAAAGCATGTACGGTGAAGAGACTAACCGGATTTATCGTCAGTCCTATGCCGTCACTTATCGCGGCGGCTGGGACAACGGGGTGACCACCACTAACTACGTTCAGTACGAAAAGACCAAAAACTCGCGCATGAACGAGGGTCTGGCTGGCGGCACCGAAGGTATTTTTGCCAATGACGGATTCAGCACCACCAATCTGACAGATGTGCTGCTGCACAGTGAAGTCAGCGTGCCTTTCGATTTCATGATCCCGCAGACCGCGACACTGGGTACGGAGTGGAATCAGCAAAAAATGAAAGATCCCTCCTCTAATACCCAGGCGATGCTCGGTGGAACCATTGATGGCGTAGACAGTGCCAACCGCAGCCCGTACTCCTCGGCAGAGATTTTCTCGTTATTTGCTGAAAACAACATGGAGCTAACGGACAGCACCATGCTGACGCCGGGCCTGCGCTTTGATCATCACTCGATCGTCGGTAACAACTGGAGCCCGTCCCTGAATCTCTCTCAGGAACTGGGTGACGACTTCACGCTGAAAATGGGGATCGCCCGCGCCTATAAAGCGCCAAGTCTCTACCAGACAAACCCGAACTATGTGCTGTACAGCAAAGGTCAGGGCTGCGCGGCCAGCGCTGGCGGCTGCTACCTGCTGGGTAATGACGATCTGAAAGCTGAAACCAGCATCAATAAAGAGATCGGGCTGGAATTCCACCGCAACGGTTATCAGGCCGGTGTGACCTACTTCCGCAATGATTATCGCGACAAGATCGAAGCGGGATATCTGCCGAGCGGCACCTCAACCAATGGTAAAACCGACGTATATCGCTGGGAAAATGTGCCTAAAGCGGTAGTTCAGGGGCTGGAAGGAACGCTGAATATTCCGGTGACAGAGACCGTCACGTGGAATAACAACGGCACTTACATGATTGAGAGCAAGAACAAAGAGACCGGCGATTATCTGTCGATCATTCCTGAGTTCACGATCAACTCCACGCTGAGCTGGCAGACAACGGAAGACCTCTCACTGCAATCCACCATGACCTGGTATGGCCGTCAGAAGCCGAAGAAATACAACTACAAAGGTGAAGCAATCAGCGGCAGCGAAAAACAGGAAGTCAGCCCTTACGCGGTGTTTGGCCTGAGCGGGACTTATACGGTGAACAAGTATGTCAGCGTCACCACCGGGATCGACAACTTGTTCGATAAACGTCAGTTCCGTCAGGGCAATGCCCAGACCGTCGGCAATGCCACCACCAACGCCTATATGTACGGTGCAGGTGCAGCCACTTACAACGAACCAGGCCGTACTTACTACATGAGCCTCAATACTCACTTCTGATCTGACGTGAGCCAAAAAAATGCCGCGACGGAGTCATCCGCGCGGCATTTTTTATTTAACCGGTGAAGTGAATGCGCAGAACGTCATCCGGTTCGCTGGCCTCTTTCTGTTTCGAGGAAGCCTGCTTTATGCTCACAAATAACGTCTGACCATCTTCGGACAGCGCCAGACTGTTAGGGTGTACCGGCGTGTCGATGGTGTGCAGCACCTTGTAGGTTTTGGCGTCGATCACGCTGACTTTTCCTGCCTCCCGGTGGGTCACGTAAATTTCGTTACGAACCGGATTGAAAAGAACCGCCAGTGAGACAGGCACATCGATTTTATGCAGCACTTTGCCATTTTCTGTGTCCACCACCAGCAGTTGCGGTGATTTAGAGTCCGTGACAAAGGCGCGGTGCGTAGCCGGGTCCAGCGCGATATTCAGGTAAAAGTGTTCAGCATCGGCATCCAGTTTTACGCGCGAAATCACCGTTTGGGTTGTGGTATCGATGGTGATGAATTCGTTGTCCGCGTTAGTGACATACAGACGCGACGCGGCGCTGTCGAGCGCCAGACCGGTGGCGTATTTCCCCAGACCTTCAATGGTTTTGCGCAGTTGCAGCGTACCGCCGTCAATTACCCATACCACGCTTTGATTACCCAGCCCGCCCATATATACCGTGTCGGTGCTCTCATCGACGACCAGCTCGCGAGGCGCCAGCGGACGCTCGGTTTCGGTGCGCGGACGTTTATCCAGTACCAACGACCCTTTTACTTCCCCGCTTTTTGCATCTACGGCAGTGATGGCACTGTTAACCGTATTGCCGAGGAACAGGGTATCCGTCTTCTTGTTCATCGCCAGACCAAAAGGTTTCAGCTCATTGGGAATAGTTTGGGTGATGCTGAGGGTCGTCGGATCAATGCGGTATAACGCACCACCTTTATCGAGTTTCCGGCTGCCCGATGTCGCCAGATACAGCGCCTGCGGTGAGCGATAAACCAGCTCATAAGCGCCTTTGCTGACCGGTTTGCGATCGACGGTAAAAGTACTTTCGGCCAGTGCGGTGCCGGAGGTGATCAGTGAAATTAACAATGCCAGCGGCAGGATGCGTTTCTTCATTAAGGGATAGGTGAAGCGTGCCATAAATCCTCTCAGACAAGATGATAAAACAACAGCGGCGGGCGCTTTCATACATCCTTTTAAACCACCCGCGCCAGAAAATTATTATCACAAATGATAATGCTTATCATTCTAATTGAATCTGGCGTAAAAGACCATGCTGAGTGAGCACGTCATCGATTAAAAACGCACACAGGTCAGAGGGTTATGGATGCGATGGCATAACGTTTTGGGCAAGGTTAAAAACGCAGGATTGGCAGTGTGTCCGCGATCAGGTTGATATCACTTCTGATTAAATGCTCTGGTTCTCCCCTTTCGTGCGCATTTCAAAAACACCTGACCTGTAACCATCTGCAAATATCTTCATTAAAAAGTGCGTTAATTATGGCGGAAGTTTTCTTAACAACTAATTAGCAATTAAAGCTAAAGGTTGAAACACAAAAAGGTATCTATTGGGATCGTGCCTGACGAATATTTCAGCCTGGTTATTCATCCTGGTTGATTAAAGGCACTCGCGGAATAACCGATGTAGAACTTGACCTGATGAGGGGTAAATCCATGAAAAACTTAGTGAACGATATCATATCCATATTCTACCCTAAGACGGTTACGCCTGTTTTAGTTCGTACAGGATTATCGCATCGTGAAATCGCCTCCCTGCAAGCCGTCGGTGTGACCACGGTTTCCTGGGCCACCTCCATGGAGGAACTCAATAACGCATTTGTTAAAAAAGCGTTAGACGCAGGGGCTGCCGGCTATCACATCACCAATGTGGAATCACACAAGCCGGGCAAAGAAGATCAACACGTGATGGCCGCCACCGCGACCTTCTACCATATCAATCATAAAGCGGCTTATGACTGATGTTTCAGGTTAGCCGTTACGAAATAAAAGAAACCACTCTCACTTTTCAATGGGAGTGGTTTCTTTAAATGTAATCTCATGCAACGCATAAACTTTCTCTGGAAAGCAAACCTCAATTCCGCATGTAGCCTGTTGGTTTACCTCTCTATATTACGCTATAGTGCGCCCGCAGCGGCAAAATCCGCAGCCGGGTTTCGCAGCCTGAATACTAAACCAGAAACACATATGTGATAATTATGTGTTGAGCTTCCTTGTACCTGTTAAACACAGATCTCGTGTTTACATTTTCAATGGTGGCTCAGGCAGGGCAACCTTCGGGTTGGCCGGGTTTCTGGTTTGTACCGGTACTGCGAACCTTGTCTGAGCTACCACCAATATTGAGTTTCGCAGCTCCTGTGGTAGTTAAATTAACAAACCAGAGAGTAAAACGATGAAACTATCACATAGCCCAACTTTTCTGCCCTTCTGCATTTCTGTTCCTGCGTATTTAAAAACAGGAGTACGTGATTATGAATAATCACGACTGGCATCAGGCCGATATCATTGCCGCATTACGCAAGAAAGGCACAACGCTCGCCGCCGTTTCCCGCGCTGCCGGTCTGGGCTCCTCGACGCTGTCAAATGCGCTCGCAAGACCCTGGCCAAAAGGTGAAATCATCATTGCTCAGGCGCTAGGCATCCACCCCAGCATCATCTGGCCGAGCCGGTATTACGATCCGAAGACTTTCGAACTGATGCAACGGCATCCGCGTGCGGCGAACAGAGTTTAAGTCGAATCAGGCATAAAAAAACCCACCCCCACCTTTCGGCGGGAGTGGGTTTTCATCAATCAGCTACCTGAAATTCAGATTACATCTGAACCAGATTTTTGATTTTCACGTCAGGATTGGTATCAGCGGTATAATCGACGCCGTCCAGACCAAAACCGAACAGACGCATGAATTCGCTTTTGTAACCGACGAAATCTGTCAGTTCGGCCAGCGTTTCATTGGTGACGGTATCCCACAGTTTACCGACTTCGCCCTGCACTTCTGGCGTGATTTCTTTCAGGTCAGCGCGCAGGCGGCCTTCTTTATCCAGCAACGGAGAAGTACCGTACAGGCTGTCTTTGTACAGACCGTAAACCTGTTCGATACAACCTTCGTGGGTGCCGTTCTCTTTCATCACTTTGAACAGCAGGGAAAGGTACAGCGGCATCACAGGGATAGCGGAGCTCGCCTGAGTCACAACGGCTTTCAACACGGAAACGCGCGCGTCGCCGCCCTTCTCGGCCAGTGAGCTGCGGATATCCAGAACGCGTTTGTCCAGATCCTTTTTCGCTTCGCCGATAGAACCGTTCCAGTAGATGTCCTGGGTGATTTCTTCGCCCAGATAGGTGAACGCAGTGGTTTTTGCGCCATCAGCCAGCACACCGGCGGCTTTCAGGTCTTCGATCCACATCTGCCAGTCTTCGCCACCCATGACCGCGACGGTACCCGCGATTTCTTCAGGAGAAGCCGGTTCCAGCGTGGTTTCGTTGATGGTTTCTTTATCGGTGTTCAGGCCGCGAATGGTGACCTGTTTGCCGATTGGTTTCAGCGTGGAGTTGAACACTTCGCCGGTTTTCGGATGAGTACGGCGCGGCGCAGCCAGGCTGTAAACCACCAGATCAACCTGACCCAGATCCTGTTTAATCAGCTCGATGGTTTTTTGCTTCACTTCATCAGAGAACGCGTCGCCGTTGATGCTTTTTGCATACAGGCCTTTCTCTTCAGCGAATTCTTCGAAAGCGGCAGAGTTGTACCAGCCAGCCGTCGCGGTTTTGGATTCGTCGCCTGCACGCTCGAAGAAAATGCCCAGCGTGGCAGCGTCGGAGCCGAAAGCAGCGGAGATACGTGCAGCAAGGCCGTAGCCGGTAGAGGAGCCGATCACCAGGACTTTCTTCGGACCGCCGTCAATTTTGCCCTGACGGGTCACGTAATCGATCTGCTCTTTAACGTTTGCCTTACAACCTTCAGGATGGGCAGTAACACAGATAAAGCCACGGATGCGTGGTTTGATAATCATATAGACCTCATTGCAACTGTCTCAGTAAATTGGCCGATAGAATATAGGTTTGCGCCGTTTCAGGCAAAACCTGACGCTCTGTCGCCCTGTAAAAAGGCTTCTCTGCAGCGAAAACAGACTACTTTTGGGCAGAAAGACTAAAAAGTGAGCCAGAAGTGTAACTCAGTTTCGGCGGGATTTTCATCTCAGGCTTCGCGCATTCCAAAAGTATGACGGCGACAAACCGGACACGCGTTTTCCTCCTCAGTCCAGGCGATATAGTCCCGGCGACATACCCCGCAACGGGCTTGCTCAATCCGTAAAATGCGGATTGTACTTTCTCTGTTTTCACGCACGGATAAAGCGCGGTCAAAGCACACCGCCTCGCAGTTACCACAACCGGTGCATTTGACCGGGTCCAACGTCATGGAGAGATCATCGAAGCGGATGGCCTCTTCGGGGCAAATCCTTGCACAGGCACCGCAGAGCGTGCAGCGGCTTTGGTCGAGTTCAGGACTGTATTCACTAACCTGTGTAAGCCTGGATCGTCTGAAGCGACGTCCCGGTGTCACGCATCCGGTAAAGTCCCCTGCATTTTTAAGATGCAGCCAGTGACGGCGCGAACCGTTTAGCGTTTGTGGCGAAGGCGGAACAATATTCCACAGGGGTTCACCCATCTGTCTCAACCGGACATTCAGCGTCGCGACCGCCTGAAACCAAACAGAAGCGGTATCGGGTTCCATTTCAACCAGACGAATACCGTATTCACTGTGCCACATCAGTAATTCTTCCGTGCATGGCGCAACCGGACTGAACGGCGGCACCAGCCGGTTATCGCGATAATGCCTTTGCGCAGGCGCAATGCCCTCAACGGCATCGACCGGGCAGTTAAAAAGACAATATCCACAGCCGATACAGGCGTGCGGGTTTATCTCCATCTTCCCTTCTGCGGTTAACGTGAAAGCGCCGGTCGGGCAGACCTCTTCGCAGGCACTGCACTGGCTGTGTTTTACCGTGTTGCGCACGCAAGCCCGCCCGGCGCCGGTATAGCGCGGGCGGGTTTCAGTCGAAAATACCTTCATCAGTTAATGGTAAAGAAGCTAAAACGCAGCATAATTTCGGCCAGCAGCACCAGAATGCCACCTGTTGCCAGCAAACCCCGCCCGATACGGTGAGTTTGCAGGCTACAGGCCGTCACAGCAGTGCCGATCGTCAGAATCACCCACGCGATTAAGCGGAATGTGCCTGACTGCGCAAAGGCCACCAGTGGCTGATGAGGGAAAGTCACCGCATCTGTGCTTACGTTGTGCAGATAAGCCAGATACAACGGCTGTTCCAGCAGGCGCACCAGCGTGGCAGCAATCAGGATGCCACCGCAGACCACGGCTAAACGCCGGGCCAGTTGCCACGGCAGCCATGGGCATCGCGAAATCCGCCATACGGCGACAATCGCCCCAAGGCTGAGAACCGTTGTATAAAACATCACGTAAGTATTGAAGTGCATCCAGGTTGCGACGGACGAATGCACGTAAATTGCGCTCATACAAAACAGATCAATTACACCCAGTAGTGAGGCGATCACCATAAACGCGGTGACAATACGTTTCGACACCAACGCAATCAGCGTAGTCAGCCCCAGCATTCCCAGATAGAGACTGGCGAAGACAATTTCCCGGCTAAGCCAGGAACTGCTGATATGGCTCAGCGCATGAAATGCATTTAGCGGATACCCCAGATGCGCTGTCGAGGTCATCAGCCCCAGCGCCCCGGCAATAAAAGCCAGCATCATGGCCGGTATCGCCACCCGCCATTTTTCCTGCACGTTCAGGTTATCAGCGCCATAAATCAGCGTAAACGTAGTGAAAATTGTGCTGCCCACGGAAAGCTGGATAAGCAACGTGAAGATGATCAGTGGCCATTCCTGCATGATTATTGACTCCCTTTTTCTGCACCCTGGTGCGGTTTAATGACAAGATTAGGGTGAGTCAGTGCAGAATCTGGCAGCCCCTGAAGATCACAAAGACTGCCGTATTTCGCCCGTAATTCATCGATCGGACCAAATTTGATCGCCCCCAACGGACAGGTCGCGACGCACACGGGTTGCTCACCGGCTGCCTGCAAATCAACACAGAAATCGCATTTCGACATCTGGCCGGTTTGCGCATTAAGCTGCGGGGCACCGTAAGGGCACGACCAGGCACAGTATCCACAACCCACACATTTATCGGTATTGACCCGCACAATGCCGTCACCGGGACGTTTATGCATCGCAGTGGTCGGGCAGTTTTTAGTGCAAATCGGATCCTTACAGTGGTTGCAGGAAAGCGATAACGTATACGCATACACGTTGTTGGTCATGCCACCCTGCCCTGTCGGGATAAAACCGCCGCCTTTGATTTCATAAATCCGTCGGAAACGACGCCCGACTTCGAGGTTATTTTTATCCTTACAGGCAACCTGACAGGCTTTGCAGCCGGAGCAACGTGAAGAGTCGATAAAGAAGCCGAGCTGACGGTCGCTGACCGGTGGGTAATCAATAAACTGGCTCATGCTTTAACAACCTCCACAAGCATGGTTTGATGGGAATTCCCTTTTGCCAGCGCGGTGATACGCGCGGAACTGAGTACGTTGGCGCAACCGCCGTGATCGACACCGTTAGCATCTGGCTGCCACCAGGCACCGGCCTGCATAGCCACCACGCCGGGCATAATTCGCTGCGTGACTTCCGCCGGAATTTGCGTTACTCCGCGATCATTGTGAATACGCACGCTGTCGCCCTGCGCAATGCCGCGCTGCTGTGCATCAGCCGGGTTGATCCATAATTTTTGTACCTGAACTTCCTGCAACCACGGGTTGGCATATTGCGTAGAGTTCGCGCGGTTTTTGCCTTTCCAGGTAATCAGCTGCAACGGGAATTTTTTAGCGAGTGCATCTTCCGGCCCTTCATGAGCAGGCACGTAATGCGAGAGCGCCGGAATTTCCGGGTTGTGCATGTCATAAAGACGGCGGGAGAAAATCTCGATTTTCCCCGAAGGCGTCAGGAAAGGATGATTTTTGTGATCGCGGATATTGGCTTCAAACGCGATATAGGGTTCGCTTTTAAACAGATGACGGCGCGTCACCTGCAGTTGCTCAAAGGTCGGCAGTTTTTCATCTGGCATTGCCTGGCGGGTATTTTCCCAAATGTGGGCAATCCATTCTTTCTCTGTACGTCCCTGGCTGAATTCCTTTTCGACACCCAGCTTGGCTGCTACTTCGCGCAACCAGTCGTAATCCGACCGGCTTTCAAAGGGCGGCTCGATCAGTTTTTCGGATAACATCAGGTAATTGCCGGTGCCCCAGGTTTCGCCGATATTCCAGCGTTCCATAAAACTGGTTTCAGGCAGCAGCAGATCGACATATTTCGCGCTTGGGGTGAGGTAAAGATCACTGGCAACAATGAATTCAATTTTGGATTCATCTTCCAGCACTTTGGTGGCCTGATGAATATCCGGGTTCTGATTCGCCAGATAATTCCCCGCCAGCGAGAAAAGGATACGGATATTGCTGTCGAGTTTCTCCCCGCCGGTCAGTCCGACCTGCGGCGTCACCTGGCTCGCATCATCCGCGGCCTGCACCCAGTTCATTACTGAGATTTTTTGTTTCACCGGATTATCCGGCATCTCCGGTCCCGTGGTGAATTTACGGTTACCGATACCGCCGTAGCCGCCCGCCCAGCCGCCTTTAATGCCCACATTGCCGGTAATGGTCGCCAGCAGCGTTGAACCGCGTGCGGTGCGTTCGCCACAGTTATGTCGTTGCGGTCCCCAGCCCTGGATCAGTGCCGCCGGTTTGGTCGTTGCGTAGTCACGAGCCAGCTGGCGAATGGTTTGCGCAGGAACATGAGTTATGACTTCCGCCCACTCTGGTGTTTTTTTGACGCCGTCTTTGGCGCCTGTCAGATACGCTACCAGCGATTCGTTCGCCGGCACCCCTTCGGGCATGGAAGTTTCGTCAAACCCAAGCGTATAACGTTCGATAAAGGTTTTATCATGCAGATTTTCGGTGATGATGACGTACATCATCGCATCCATCAGCGCGTTATCGGTTGATGGACGCAACGGGATCCATTCATCAGCCAGAGACGACGCAGTGTCGGAATAGCGCGGATCCACCACAATGAAGCGGGTACCGTTTTGCTTCATCTGCTGGAAATAGTGATTGGTGTGACCAAAAATCGTTTCTGTCGGATTATGGCCCCACAGGATCACAAGTGGCGTGTCGACCAGCGTATCCAGCGAGTTACCGCTGGCAGCCGTGCCGTAAGTGTAAGGCGTCGCGGCGGCCGTGTTGCCCATACTCACGGAATGATAATAGCCGAGATGACCACCGGTCAGATTCAGCAAGCGGCGGGCCATGGTATCGCCGGAAAACGTGCCGCCGCTGACGGCCGTTCCCACATGCACATAACGCGATGACGGGCCATATTTTTGAGTAATGCGCTGGAGATTTTCGGCGATAAGCGTCGTGGCTTCATCCCAGCTGATCCGCACGAATTTACCTTCACCGCGTTTACCCACGCGTTTCATCGGATACTTCAAACGATCCGGATGGTAGACAAATTTGCGGTAACTGCGGCCACGGACACAGGCACGCATCACCGGCATTTGCGGGTCAAGCTCGGCATCGGGCCGCGTCGTAATCTGAATGACTGCGCCATCCTGCACATGCGCACGGATATCGCATTTCCCGCCGCAGTCGAAAGTACTGCAAGTCGGGATGACATTTACTGGAAGCGGAGATACACCTGAAGGAGTAAGAGCGGATTTCTCTGCCGCATGCGCGAATTTAAATCCAACCAGTGGAAGCGCAGCCACCATACTACTCACTTTGACAAAATCACGCCGCGTGACGTGTGAAATGATGTCACTTTTATCTATATTTTTCATAACATTGACTCGGAAAAAAATAAATCATCCCACGCTTAACCCAAATTCTTCTTTGTGGGATATCAAGTCAATGCTCTTTATTACTCACTTTTGGGTAAATATAATTGTCATGTCATCTTTTCTGCACAGGTAATATTTCAGGCTAATATTTATTTAATCTGATTAATAAATCTCATGAATATAAAGCCCCAAAAAAGTTAAGCCCTTCCCCGTAAAAAACGGTCAACCTTTGTCCGTTTCCCTTCATTTCACCTGTTTCCTGTCAAAATCCTGATTATGCGTTAAATTATTATGGTGTGATCTGCATCACACAATAACCATAATGAGAGTAATGTTTAGGGAGCATCTGTGACTGAGAAAATAAACAGCGGCGGTCGGAATGATGGGGCAAAAGCCTCGCAGCCCACTGAACCGCTGGTAAAAGTGATTGCCTTTATTGCCACTTTAGGGGGTTTGCTGTTTGGCTACGATACCGGCGTGATTGCCGGTGCTTTGCTGTTCATGAAGCACGACCTGCATCTGACATCGTTAACCACCGGGATGGTCACCAGTTTCCTGATCCTCGGTTCAGCAGTAGGCGCCATCTTTGCCGGGCGTTTCGCTGACCGCTTCGGGCGTAAAAAAATCATCCTCGCGATGGCGCTGATATTCATGGCGGGCTCGCTGGGCTGCGCCATGGCGCCGAACGTTGAGCTGATGATCATGTTCCGCTTCATTCTGGGGCTGGCGGTGGGCGGCGCGGCGGCGATTGTGCCAATCTATATCGCCGAAATCGTGCCGTCTAACCGCCGGTGGCAATTTGTCACGTTACAGGAGTTGATGATCGTCTCTGGGCAGTTGATCGCATACACCAGTAACGCGGCGATAAACGAAGTCTGGGGCGGTGAAACCACATGGCGCTGGATGCTCGGCGTTGCCTGTGTTCCGGCGGTGATCCTGTGGGTCGGCATGCTGTTCCTGCCGGATACGCCGCGCTGGTACGCCATGCATGGCCGCTATCGTGAAGCACGCGATGTGCTGGAGCGTACGCGTACATCGGGCCGCGTGGAGAAAGAGTTGGGCGAAATCCGCAAGTCGATGGATTCGAAAAGTGAGAAGCACAGCCGCCGCCAGAAAACGATTTCGGTATGGATGAAACGTCTGGTTGCGCTGGGCATTGGTATCGCCATGCTTCAGCAGCTGTCTGGCGTGAACACCATCATGTTCTATGCGCCAACGATGTTGCAGGCAACAGGTCTGAGCACCAACGCCGCCCTGCTCGCGACCATCGCCAACGGCGTGATTTCGGTGATCATGACATTTGTCGGCATTATGTTGCTTAGCCGTTTTGGTCGCCGTCCGCTGTTGCTGACCGGGCAAATCGGGTGTACCTGTACGCTGCTCGCTATCGGTCTGGTCACCTGGCTGATGCCGGAAACGGTAAACGGCCATCCTGATGTGGTGCGCAGTTATCTGGTGTTGGGCGGAATGCTGATCTTCCTGAGCTTCCAGCAGGGCGCGCTGTCGCCGGTCACCTGGTTGTTGCTGTCGGAGATGTTCCCGATGCGCATCCGCGGTATGGCGAACGGCATCTCTGTATTCGCCATGCAGATGACCAACTTCTCGATTGCCTTCATGTTCCCGATACTGCTGGAAACCTTCGGGCTGACGATGTCCTTCTTCACCTTCGCCGCCATCGGCGTCGGCGGCGGGATATTCGCCATCATTTTCGCCCCGGAAACACAGGGCAAAACGCTGGAACAGATCGAAAAGCATTTTAAAAAGAATCTACAGGATGACCCTGCCCCGCAACAGTCGGGCAGTTAAGGGATTGGCAGCGCAAGGATGCGCTCTCTGCCGCCGCCGTGAAGCCCTCTCTTACCCTCCGCTCACCGGCTGAATCACCGGATTACCCAGACGGTCCTGCAACACCTCCACTTCGACGCCATAGGTTTGGGCGATAAGTTCTGCTGTGATGACCTCCCGCGGCGTGCCTGCTGCCTGAATTTTGCCCTGTGCGATCACCAGTAAGTTATCGGCATACTGACAGGCCAGATTGAGGTCGTGCAGCACGATCACGGTGACCCAACCACGCGCGCGGGTTTCACGTCGTACCAGATTCAGCAATGAAATCTGATGCTTTAGATCCAGCGCGCTGACCGGTTCGTCCAGCAACATCACTTTCGGCTCGCGCATCATCACCTGTGCAAATAGCACCATCTGCCGCTGCCCGCCGCTCAGCGAAGCAATTTCACGGCCAGCCAGATGCGCGATACCCGCCTGCTCCAGCCGCTGCATCGCGGCATCCAGCGTGTCATCGTCAATGTGCAATGAAAGCTTACCGAGACGACCGAGCACCACCACTTCCAGCACCGTCAGATCGATATCGGCAGTGGTGTCCTGGGGCAGATAGGCAATTGTGTCGCGCCAGCCATGCAGCGATTTACCGCGCACTTTCCCCGGCAATAAGCGTTGATCGCCACACTGTATCTGCCCTTCTGCCAGCGTCAGTTCACCAAACATCGCGTTCAACAGCGTGGTTTTTCCCGTACCGTTTGGGCCGATAATGACGTGAATTTTACCGGCATCCAGCTGCGTACTCACTCCGCCGAGAATGCTGCGCCCCTGCCGGTGAATACCGACGTTTTCAAGCTCAATCATAGGGTTCTCCTGCGCGGCGCAAAGATCAGCCAAAGCAGGAACGGCACGCCGACAATCGCCGTCACAATACCCACCGGGAATAACGCGCCGGGAACGATCGACTTCGACAACACCGACGCTGCCGAAAGCATCAGCGCGCCAGCCAGCACCGACATCGGCAAGGAGAAACGCTGATCTTCACCCACCACCATGCGGGCAATGTGCGGCGCGACCAGCCCGATAAAGCCGATGACACCGACGAAGCTGGTCGCCGTCGCCGTCATCACCGCCACGATAATCAGGATTTTCATCCGCAGTTGCCGGACGTTAACGCCAAGGCTCAGTGCCCGCATTTCCCCCATGCGCAGCGCCGCCAGTTTCCACGAATCCGCCATCAGCATCAGGCAGCACACCAGCGTGACGACTGCGGTCAGCGCCAGCGTCGGCCACGTCGCTTTGGTCAGGCTGCCGAACAGCCAGAAAAGGATCTGCTGCGAGAGTTCTGGCGATGACAAAAACTGTATCAGCGACAGCAGCGACTGGAAAAGGAACAGCAGCGCAATGCCGCCAAGAATGATGGTCTCGGTTCTGACCGTGCGCATTGAGGCCAGCATGAAGAGAAACAGCGCGGCAATCATTGAAAAGATAAACGCGCCAATCGGCACGGAAATCATCGGGTGCAGACCGAATCCGCCAAACGCCAGGCTCAGCGCCGCACCGAAACCAGCTGCCGCTGCCATGCCGAGCGTATACGGGCTGGCCATCGGGTTGTTGAGCAATGTCTGCATCTGAGCGCCACCCGCGCCGAGTGCGGCACCCACCACCAGCGCCATCAGCGCCATCGGTAAGCGGAATTCACGCACAATCGCGTCGGTCATTGCCGCGCGTTCGCCGATGCCGGTCAATGAGCGAATGACTTCAGAAGGCGACAACATCGACGGGCCGGTAGCGATATCGAATACCAGACTGACGGCAGTAATCAGCAGAAATAACAGCACGTAGCGCCAGCGCTTACGTTCACGCGCGCGGTGAGCAATAATCGCCTCACTACGATCGGCAGAAATAGTCATCAAAATCCCCTTTCAAAAAACGAAAGAAGCGCTGCTCAGAGGCAGCGCTTCGGTACAACGCAACATCAGAATCAGTCTTTCAGACCAACCACAAACGTGCCTTGCGGCGTCACAGGGAGATATTTTTTGTAGAAGTTGAGGTAGTTCGCCAGCGGATCCATATCTTTAAACTGCGCCGGATAAAGCTGTTTCGCCATGTACTGCACCATCGCGAAATCGGAAATCGTGCGGGATGCGCCCTGATAAACGCCGTATAACTGACCGTTTTTAACCGCCGGTAGCTCCGCCCAACCGCGACGATTCTCAAAACCTTTCAGCTTCTCACGCGCATCGGCTTTACTGATGCCCACGCCCATCGGCAGCGCCGACGGATTCTTGTTGTTCTCACGGCCAGAAATGAAAATCACGTCAGGCTTAGAGGCCAGCACCTGCTCAGGGTTAATCGGCCCCCACCACTCAACGAAAGGCGCAGCAATGTTGTCGCCGCCCGCCGCGGTCGCCATAGCGCCCCACATATTTTTGCCATAGGTGAAGGAATATTCTTCCGGGCCTTTGTTGCCAAATTCTACGTACACTTTTGGCTTCGGCTTGCCGGAAGCCGCTATGCGGTCAGCGACGTTTTTCAACGAGGACGCATACAGATCGGCCATTTCGTTCGCGCGCGCTTCTTGCCCGGTCAGTGTACCCAGCACGCGGGTCGAAGCCACATGGCGTTCCACGGTTTGCGCGTTGTAATCGATAACCACCACCGGAATGCCCTGCTTCTCAATGCGTTCCACATCCAGCCCCAGCGCCTTAAACTGCCAGTCAGCCAGCACCAGCAAATCCGGATTCAGGCTCAGCACTTTCTCGACCGAGAAACTTTGTGCTTCAACTTCTCCCACGTCAGAAATGTTTTTCAGCGAAGGGCGATGCGCAACATGCATTTCCCAGTTTGCCGGAACCCAGCCTTCCCATGCTTCGCGTGAAATACCCACTACCGAGTCGTAGGCTTTTTCGCCACCAACCGACATGTAATCTTCAAAGTAAAAGCCCACCACTACGCGTTTGGCAGGCAGATCGACTTTTACCTGACGGCCAATCACATCGGTGATGGTTTGGATTTCTGCCACAGCAGACGCACTGAGCGCCAGCGTGGCAAAAGACAAGGCGCAGGCGAGCGAGCGCAGAGTAAAGGTATGTGCAGCCATGAAAGTCAGTTTCCCAGGATAAGTAGTACAAGTTAAATGAAAATGATTATCAATTATGTTTGACGCTTTTATTTACACAATTACACATTTTCTTTCAAGATATTTAACACGTTCCGCCCTGAATCTTTTGATAACTGTACCGGCATGTACATTTTCTTGACATCACTCAGGTCATCACTCATAAATATACCGTACCGTACGGTTTTGATGTGAAAGCAAACCGACGTCCCGCTACGATTATTCACAGAAGGTGTATGACGAATGTCTGCGTTAACAAACGGCTATTCTCTGGCGGCTTTGATTTCTTTAGCTTTTCTCACAGGGTGCGCGAGTACCCAGCCTGTGCCCTACACCGGGGTCACTTCTTCTTCCCAGATGAAACCTGATACTCAGGATGAGTCCGGCCATATCGCTTACAGCTTCAGCGCCCCGACGGATTGGAATAAATATTCCCGCGCGATCCTCGATCCGGTGGTGATTTATCAGGGCGCGGATGCGCAGTTCGACGACGTCTCGCCTGAGCAGAAACAGGCGCTGGCGGCCTACATGCAGCAGGCGTTCGGCAAAAGCGTTGGCGAGCACTTTCCGCTGACCAACGCAATCACGCCCGGCACTCTGCGCATTCGTCTGACCCTCACCGGTGCCGAAACCACCACGCCGGTGCTCGGGACATTCTCCCGCTTTGATCTGATGGGCGGCCCTTACAACATCGTGCAATCCGTGCGTGGTAAACAGGGCTCGTTTACCGGCTCGGTGAGTTATGCGGTGGAAATTTACGATGCGCCATCCAACCAGCTGCTCAAGGCGTATATCTCGAAGCAATATCCAAATTCGCTCAATATCGGCGCGAGCTGGGGTGCGCTGAGTGCAGCAGAAACCGGCCTCGACAAAGGCGCTGAACAGCTGCAAGACCAGTTGAAATAAGCAGGATTATTCGATGAAAATCTATCCGCAGCAGGTCATTTGCAAACACTGCGACAGCCTCTATACCCGAAAACCGGTGCGGCCCGGCGAGGCGGCGCAGTGTCAGCGCTGTCGGGCCGAGCTGTATCGGGGAAGCTGGCTGAGTCTGGAACAATGGTTCGCCTTAACGGTGACAGCGGCGCTGTTTTTTATCATCGCCAACCTGTTTCCTGTGCTGGAGATCCAGTTCCACGGCCAGTCGCAGGCGACGACATTAGCCGAAACCGCGATGGCGCTGGCGCACAGCTACGCCTCACCGCTGGCCATTCCGGTGGCGTTGCTGATTATCGTCTGCCCGTGCCTGCAAATCCTGCTGCTGAGTTGGGTGCTGTTTCACGCCTGCCGGAGAAAAGCCGCACCGGGGTTTGCGCCCGCGATGCGGCTGCTGGCGGGGCTCGCGCCCTGGAGCATGGCGGAAGTGGCATTGCTCAGCATTCTCATCGCCGCCATCAAACTCTCCCGACTGGTGAGTATCACCACCGGTCCCGGCACCTGGGCGTTGCTCGGTTTATGCCTGTTATTGCCGGTGATCAATCATCAGGATTTTCATCCGTTGTGGATGCTGAAAACCGTAAAGGGGAAGCACGGATGACGCCCGCCGGACAGGCGTTATCTCTGGGGCTGGTGCGCTGCCACGTGTGCGGGCTGGCCTGTGAACACGTCGGTGGCGTACATGCGTTGCCCTGCCTGCGATGTCATGCGCCGCTGCACACGCGTCTGCCCGACAGCCTGACGCAAACCTGGGCGCTGCTGCTGACCGGCGTGTTGCTGTATCTGCCCGCCAATTTATTACCGGTGATGTACAACAGCTTCGCCGGACGCGGCAGCGAAAGCACTATTCTTGGCGGCATCGCTGGATTCTGGGCGTCTGGCTCTTACGGCATCGCGATAGTGATTTTCACCGCCAGCGTCCTGGTGCCGTGCGCCAAATTTGGCATTCTCGGCGGGTTGCTGATCGCCACAAAACGGCGTGATGTCTCAGGGCGCGTCCGGCGGTCGCGCCTGTTTCGCCTGACCGAACATATCGGTTACTGGTCGATGCTCGATGTCATGGTGGTGGCGCTGATCGCCGCGCTGGTGCAGTTTCCGGGATTTAGTACCGCCGAGCCGCGCATCGGCATTGTCTTTTTTGGAGCCGTGGTGATGTTCACCCTGCTGGCAGCAATGAAGTTCGACCCGCGTTTGCTTTGGGAAAATAATAAGCATGAGTGACTATGATTCACCGCCGCCGGAGGTTATCCCGCGGCGGCTGCGCCCTTCGCTGATCTGGCTGGTGCCCGCGGCTGCCGCATTAACCGGCCTGTTTCTATTGTTTCAGCTATGGGCTTCCTCCGGGCCGGAGGTTTCAATTACCTTTCAGACGGCAAGCGGCTTACAGGCCGGGAAAACTGAAGTGAAATACAAAGATGTCACCGTCGGACTGGTGAAGTCTATCGTCCTGAGCCCGGACAGCCAGCGCGTGCTGGTCACCGTCTCGCTGATGAAAAATGCTGAAAATCTGGCCAAAGCCGACACCCGATTCTGGGTGGTGCGTCCGCGCGTCGGAATCGGCGGAATTTCAGGGATCGACACTCTGCTGTCGGGCGCGTACATCAGCCTCGACACCGGCACGTCGAAGCAATCCGGCACCACTTTTACCGGGCTGGAATCGCCGCCGACGCTGATCAACGGCATGCCAGGCAAACAGTTTGAAGTGGTGGCCGACGATCTCGGCTCACTGGATATCGGCTCGGCGGTGTATTACCGGCGGATCCCGGTAGGCCGCGTGTCGTCTTACGCGCTGCGCCCGGACGGCAAAGGTGTAAGTGTGAATATTTTCATCGATGCGCCTTACGACAGGTTTGTCACGCCATCCACCCGTTTCTGGAATGCGAGCGGCGTCGATTTGTCGCTCAATTCAGACGGTTTGCAGCTAAAAACGCAGACCATAGCCTCGGTTATTGCCGGGGGCATTGCGTTCGCCAATCCTCCCGATTCAGTGAACGCACCCTCTTCTGCCGATCACAGCGTTTTCCGGCTGGCCGACGACCAACCATCGGCGATGGCACCGCAGGACGGTACGCCGCAAATTCTTCAGCTGCGTTTTCAGCAGTCGTTGCGCGGAATGCAAACCGGCGCGCCGGTGGAATTCTCCAGCGTGAAGCTCGGCAAAGTCACGGCTATCGATCTGGATTTTGAACCCTCCGGCTCACGGTTTATCTCAGTGGTCACTCTCGAGGTCTACCCGAACCGCTTAGGCCGCGTGCTGGAGAAATTGCCCAAGCCGGAAAAAGATGGAGAAAAACAGGCCGCCGTCTTCCTGCGCGATCTGGTGCAGCACGGACTGCGGGCACAGGCGCGCACCGGCAACCTGCTGACCGGCCAGCTCTACATTTCGCTCGATTTTGTCCCCAACGCCGCACCGGTAGCTTTTGATCTCAGCGCGCGGCCTCTGCGCATTCCAACGCTGAACGGCGGATTCGATCACTTACAGGAGCAGGTCGCGACGCTGATTGGCAAAGTGTCGAAAATGCCCATTGAGTCAATCGGCAATAATCTCAACGCCACGCTGGGGAATCTCAATCAGACGCTAATTCAGGTCAACGGGCAGGTTTTGCCGCAAACCATCCAAACCCTGCGCCAGTTGGATCAGACGATGAACGGCGCGCAGAGGCTGCTGGTGGCCGACTCGCCGCTCTTACAAACGCTGGCCGAATTTCAGCGCACGCTCTATTCCCTGCGCACGCTTACCGGTTTACTGACGCATCAGCCGCAGGCGCTGCTGACCGGCAGACTGAATGACCCGAAGGAAAAACCATGAAGCTGACCGCTGCCCTCAACATTGCCTGTGCCCTGCTGATGTTAAGCGGTTGTGCATCTTCCACGCCGCCGCACTATTACACGCTGGTGGATGGCGACCGTGTGCCGCCCGCCGTCGTCGCTGCGCCGTTTGCGATACGCATGCATCCGGTGACGTTGCCGGAACAACTGAATCAACCTGAGCTGGTCATGCGCAAAGGCGACGGCGAACTTTTTATCTCGGATAACGCCCTGTGGGCCTCGCCGCTTCCGGAGGAAATGCGCAGCGCGCTCACCGGCCAGCTTGAACGCTCACTCAACACCGTCGAGGTCAGCGGACTCACGCCGCCGCAGGACAAACCGGTGGTGGGCATCAGCATGGCGGTTCAACAGTTCGATGCCTGGCCGGGCAATCGCGCCAGCATTGCCGTCACCTGGCGGCTGAGTTTCGATGCGGGTTCGGCAGAAGAACAGTTACTCACCTGCCGGACGCAGCATCAAAAAACGTCGCAGGGAGGGTATTCCGGGCTGGTCGCCACTCAGCAGGCGCTGATGCGCGACGTGGCCACAGACATTGCAAACAGCATCAAAACACGTCAGTGCGGCTGACAAACTGCGCTTTTTCGCAACGCTTACATAATGAAATCGTCACCTGCGTGATCAACTTATTTTTTATTTAGATTCAGTCAGATAGTAAAGGAAGAAGAATGTTAAGTTTTGTCAGGCTTTAATAACTCGCTCTGCAATAATGGAAACTTAGTTGTTTAAAAACAATCAATTAACACTATCCTTACGCAACGATTACGACCCGTCGCAGACTTGACCCTCAACGTTCACAAGATATATCTTGAGGCCGTCGCTGATGAAGGGAAAAGGGAACATGATGAAGATGTCAGAACCGGCAGCACGCCGAAAAAGCAAACTGTTCACACGTCAGGAACTGACGTTGTTTGTGTTGCATCTGATCCAGATAAATCCGGCGCACGGCTATGAAATCATTAAAACCATCGAAGGTTATTCAATGGGTGCCTACATCCCCAGCCCCGGCGTGATCTACCCAATCTTGTCGCTGATTGTCGAAGAAGGCTACGCCAGCGTGGCGGAAATCGACGGCGGCAAGAAACAGTTTTCTATGACGCCTGCCGGATCTGAGTATCTGGCCGCCAGAAGAAAAGAAATTCGCGTCGTGGAGGAGAAAATTAAAACCCGCGTGATGGAAAATAATCCTCCGCCGCGATCTGATGTTATTTATGCCATCGAGAATTTAAAAATAACGCTGCGGACAAAGAAATATAATGAAAACCCGTCTGACGAAAAACTGGCGAAAATCATAAACATTATTAATGAAGCTACCGATAAAATAAATAAATTATAATACGACCCCACTCTTTACTCTTATTAATACAAGCCTTACGCAATCTGCCCTTTATATTTCCGCATTATATTTATAATGCGGTCACCGGGATTTTTATGCCTGTTTCAGACTGACGGAAAACCATCATGCCAATAAGACCCATAAAACTCACCTGCCTGTTCGTTATTCTCGGGCTGAGCGGTTGCGATACTTCGCCGACGGCTCAGCAAGCCCCTGCCCCCACCGAAGTGGGCATTGTCACGCTTAAAGCGCAGCCGTTTAATCTGGTCAGCGAATTAACCGGGCGCACTACCGCCACGCTGACCGCCGATGTGCGGCCACAGGTGGGCGGGATTATTCAGAAACGTCTGTTTACCGAAGGCGATATCGTCAGGGCCGGTCAGGCGTTGTATCAGATTGATCCCTCATCTTATAAAGCCACTTACGATCAGGCCGCCGCCGCGCTGAAAAGCGCCAAAGCATTGGTGATTTCCGACTGTCAGAAAGCGAAGCGCTACGCCACGCTGGTGAAACAGCAAGGTGTGTCGCAGCAGGACGCCGATGATGCGCAATCCGCGTGTGCGGAAGACCGCGCCAGCGTCGATGAAAAAGCCGCCTCGCTGGAAACCGCCAGAATCAATCTCGACTGGACGCGCGTCACCTCCCCCATTGACGGACGCATTGGCATCTCTTCTGTCACGCCGGGTGCGCTGGTTTCCGCGTCGCAGGACACCGCACTCGCCACCGTGCGCAATCTCGATTCGATGTATGTCGATCTTACCCGCTCCAGCGCCGATTTACTGAGCCTGCGCAAACGCGCACTGGCGACCAACAGCGATACGCTCGGCGTCACGCTGACGCTGGAAGACGGCACGATATACGCCGAAAAAGGGCGTCTGGAGCTGACCGAAGTGGCCGTTGATGAAGCCACAGGTTCTGTCACCCTGCGTGCCGTGTTCCCGAATCCGAAACACCTGTTATTACCGGGCATGTTTATTCGTGCCGCGGTCGATGAAGGCGTGGTCGAAAATGCGATTCTGGCGCCGCAGCAGGGCATTACCCGCGACGCCAAAGGTGAAGCCACCGCGCTGGTCGTCACGGCGGAAAACAAAGTTGAACAACGCCATGTGGAAACTGGTGAAGCGACCGGCACTTTTTGGGTGATTACAAAAGGCCTGCAGGCCGGAGATCGCGTACTGGTAGAAGGCAACGATAAAGTGGCCGCCGGTGACACCGTCAAACCGGTAGAAGTGCAGCCCGCCGTCGTCCATGACAACACCACCCAAAGCTTTGAAGGAGCCGCCTGATGTTTTCACGCTTCTTTGTACGCCGCCCGGTGTTCGCGTGGGTGATTTCTATTCTGATCATGATGGCCGGGATAATGGCGATCCGCACGCTGCCGGTGGCGCAGTATCCGGACGTCGCGCCGCCGTCGGTTAAAATCAAAGCCACCTATACCGGTGCTTCTGCCGAAACCCTCGAGAACAGCGTCACGCAGGTCATCGAGCAGCAGCTAACCGGCCTTGATAACCTGTTGTATTTCAGCTCCAGCAGCAGCTCGGACGGCTCGGTGGATATCACCGTCACTTTCCAGCAAGGCACTAACTCCGATACCGCACAGGTTCAGGTGCAGAACAAGGTGCAGCAGGCCGAATCGCGCCTGCCGACGGAAGTGCAGGAAGCGGGCGTGACCGTCACCAAATCGCAATCCAGCTTCCTGCTGATCATGGCGGTGTACGACAAAAACGACAAAGCCACCAGTTCTGACATCGCCGACTGGCTGGTGAGTAACATGCAGGATCCACTGGCGCGCGTCAGCGGCGTCGGCAGTCTGCAAGTGTTCGGCGCGGAATACGCCATGCGCATCTGGATGGATCCGACCAAACTGGCGGCCTATGATCTGATGCCGTCCGACGTGCAAAGCGCGATTGAAGCGCAGAACGTGCAGATTTCAGCCGGTAAAATCGGCGGTTTGCCTTCTTCAAACACTCAGCAACTGACCGCGACCGTGCGTGCGCAGTCACGGCTGCAAACTCCGGAACAGTTTCGCAATATCATCGTCAAGGGCAACACCGGCGGCGCGGTTGTGCGCATCAGCGATATCGCCCGCGTCGAAATGGGCAGCGAAGATTACACCGCGTCATCACAGCTGAACGGCCATCCGGCGGCAGGCGTCGCCGTGATGCTGGCACCTGGTGCCAACGCCCTCGATACGGCCACACTTGTCAAAAATACCATTGCCGAATACCAGCGCAGCATGCCGAAAGGCTATGACGTGGCGTATCCGAAAGACAGCACTGACTTCATCAAAATCTCCGTTCAGGACGTGATCAAAACGCTGGTCGAAGCCATCGTGCTGGTGATCGTGGTGATGTATCTGTTTATGCAGAATATTCGCGCCACGCTGATCCCGGCACTGGCGGTACCCGTCGTTCTGCTCGGCACCTTTGGGGTGCTCGCGCTGTTTGGCTATTCGATCAACACCCTGACGCTGTTCGCCATGGTACTTGCCATCGGGCTGCTGGTGGATGACGCCATTGTGGTGGTGGAAAACGTCGAGCGAATAATGCATGAGGAAGGGCTTTCCGCCCGCGAAGCCACTGAAAAATCGATGGGTGAAATCTCCGGTGCGCTGGTAGCGATTGCGCTGGTGCTCTCCGCCGTATTCCTGCCGATGGCTTTCTTCGGCGGCTCGACCGGCGTTATCTACCGCCAGTTCTCTGTCACCATTATCTCCGCGATGATCCTCTCAGTTGTGGTAGCGCTGACGTTAACTCCGGCACTCTGCGGCGCGTTTCTGCGTCATAAACCGCAGGCCAAAAACGGCTTTTTCGGCGGTTTCAACCGTCTCTATTCCCGCACTGAAAACCGCTATGAGAATGGCGTGATGCATGGCCTGCGCCGCCCGGTGGCGATGGTACTGCTGTACGGCGCCATGTCAGCGGTGATGGCGTTCGTAATGTACAGCCTGCCAGGCAGTTTTCTGCCAACCGAAGATCAGGGCGAAATCATGGTGCAATACACCCTGCCCGCAGGCGCAACCGCCAACCGGACTGAAGCGGTGAACGACCGCGTGACGCAGTGGTTTCTCGATAAAGAGAAAGACAACACCAACGTTATCTTCACCATCACCGGTTTTAACTTCAGCGGCAGCGGTCAGAACGCCGGGATGGCGTTCGTCTCGCTGAAAAACTGGGACGACCGTCCGGGGAGCGCCAATACCGCGCAGTCCATCGCCGGACGCGCGATGCGGGATTTATCGGTTATCCGTGATGCAAAAGTCATCGCTATGACGCCACCGGCGGTTGACGGCCTCGGCCAGAGCAATGGTTTCACCTTCGAACTGATGTCTGCCGGCGGCAC
Organism: Rahnella inusitata; assembly: GCF_018288855.1. Lineage (NCBI taxonomy): Bacteria > Pseudomonadati > Pseudomonadota > Gammaproteobacteria > Enterobacterales > Yersiniaceae > Rahnella > Rahnella inusitata. The sequence goes on from NZ_CP065025.1 coordinate 423,474, forward strand.
CAGCCGTGATGAGCTGATGAAACTGCGCACCGAACTGCTGGCGCTGGCGGGCAAAAGCCCCGAACTCCAGTCAGTGCGCGCCAACGACTTACCGCAAATGCCCCAGCTACAGGTGGATATCGACAACAACAAGGCCGTTGCGCTCGGGTTGTCGCTCAGTGACGTCACCGCCACCCTGAGCAGCGCGTGGGGCGGGACCTACGTCAACGATTTCATCGATCGCGGACGCGTCAAAGAAGTCTACATTCAGGGCGACAATGAGTTCCGTTCTAAACCGACAGACCTGAATAAATGGTTTGTGCGCAGCAGTGATGGCACCAGCATGACGCCGTTCTCCGCTTTCGCGACCACCCGCTGGAGCTACGGCCCCGAAAGCCTTTCGCGCTACAACGGTTCCACCTCGTTTGAGATTCAGGGCGAAAACACCGACGGCTTCAGTTCAGGTGCCGCCATGGCAAAAATGGAAGCACTGGCGGATCAGCTGCCCGCAGGTTCGACGTGGGCGTGGAGCGGATTATCGTTGCAGGAAAAGCTCGCCAGCGGCCAGGCGCTGAGCCTTTATGCCATCTCGATTCTGGTGGTGTTCCTGTGCTTAGCCGCGCTATACGAAAGCTGGTCGGTGCCGTTTTCAGTCATTCTGGTTATTCCGCTCGGCCTGCTCGGTGCTTCACTGGCAGCGTCGTTCCGCGGCCTGAATAACGACGTGTACTTCCAGGTGGCGCTGCTGACGACCATCGGACTTTCGTCGAAAAACGCCATTCTGATCGTCGAATTTGCCGAAGCCGCGCTTAAACAGGGCAGCACGCTGACCGCCGCCGCTGTCTCCGCCGCCCGCACACGTTTACGACCGATTCTGATGACCTCGCTTGCGTTTATCGCCGGGGTGATGCCGCTGGCGATTGCCACCGGCGCAGGCGCCAACAGCCGCATTGCGATCGGAACCGGCATTATCGGGGGCACGCTAACCGCCACCCTGCTGGCCATTTTCTTTGTTCCGCTGTTCTTCGTGCTGGTGAAAAAAGTGTTCACCCGCCACAAAGACGCGCAGGAGTAAGACATGATTTTTCGTCTGAGTATTATTTCGTTGTCTCTGTTGCTGGCAGGCTGTATTTCACTGGATCCGGATTATCAGCGCCCTGCCGCGCCGGTGCCGTCCGTATGGGCGGCGCAGGGAACCCAGCCCGCCGCCAGTGACGTGCTGACCGACTGGCAGCACATCATGACTGACGCGCGCCTGAACAACGTGGTCGAACGGGCGCTGACCAGCAACCGGGATTTGCAGGAAGCCATTGCGGATATCGAGTCCGCCCGCGCTCTGTACGGCGAGCAGCGCGCCAGCCTGTTCCCCTCCGCAGATGCCGAACTGTCACAAACTCGCAGCCGGACGCAGGATGCAGGCGTCAGCAGCAGCGCCACGGCAGATGGCGCGGTGAGCAGCTTTGAAATCGATTTATTTGGCCGTAATCGCAGTCTGAGTCAGGCAGCGAAAGAGACCTGGCTGGCGAGCGAATCCACCGCCCGCAATACCCGCCTGACGCTGATTGCCGAAACCAGCACCGCGTGGATCACGCTGGCGGCAGACAACAGCAACCTGAAACTCGCGCAGGACACCATGACCAGCGCCGCTGATTCGTTACGCATCACACAGCTGCGACAGAAAGAGGGAGTGGCTTCCGGGCCGGACGTCAGCTCCTCGATGGCGATTTATCAGCAGGCGCGTGCCAGCGTCGCCAGCTATCAGACGCTGGTCGCGCAGGACATCAATGCGCTGAACCTGCTGGTGGGCGACACCGTGCCGCAAAACCTGCTGCCCGGTACGCTCGAATCGCTGTCACCGCAGGCCATCGCGCTGGTGCCTGCGGGTGTGTCGTCCTCCGTGTTATTGCGCCGCCCGGACGTGCAGGAAGCTGAGCACAATCTGAAAAGCGCCAATGCGGATATCGGCGCGGCGCGGGCGAACTTCTTCCCGTCGCTGTCGCTGACCGCCAGCGCAGGCGTCGGCAGCAGCTCGCTCTCGAACCTGTTCAGCCATGGCACCAACGTGTGGTCCTTCGCCCCGAGCCTTTCCCTGCCGCTCTTCACCGGCGGTAGCAACACCGCGCAGTTACGCTATGCCGAAGCGGAGAAAAAGGGGCTGATCGCTGCCTATGAAAAAGCCATTCAAAGCGCCTTCAAAGACGTCTCCAACGCCCTCGCCCGCCGCGCGACGCTGGATGAACAAAGGGATGCGCAGCAGCAATACGTCGCAGCCGCGCAAAGCAGCTACGATATTTCACGCCGCAGCTATGAAGCCGGTGCCGGTGATTACCTGACGGTGCTTACCAACCAGCGTTCATTGTGGTCGGCGCAGCAGGATTTGATCGCCCTGCAACAGACCGATTTCGAAAACCGGATTACGCTGTGGCAGTCGCTGGGGGGTGGGGTGAAGTAACACGTCCCAGGCAGGAAGGCACTTGCAGCTATACTCTATAGCCACAATATAGAGATACACTGTCGCTGCAATGTCACCTGCCAGGAGCAATTATAATGAACAGAGAACTGAATGATTTTGAACGTTTTGTCATCGAAAACAAAGGGACAGAACGACCGAATACCGGCGAGTATAACGACCATTTTTCACCAGGCCGTTATGTCTGCAAAAGATGTTCTGCGCCGCTCTATTCGTCAGAACACAAATTTGAGTCCCATTGCGGATGGCCTGCTTTCGACGATGAAATTCCGGGTGCGGTAGAACGTGTAGCGGATGCCGATGGCCGCAGGACGGAAATCGTTTGTGCCAGCTGTAAAGCGCATCTGGGGCATGTCTTTGAGGGTGAATATCTGACTGAGAAGAATCTGCGTCACTGCGTCAATTCCGTTTCAATGATTTTTGAAAGTGCCGACGATCAAGGCAATTATCACAAAGCAGAATAAGCGCTGATTCTGACTAAGAGCGGTTTTCAAACATTTTTTGTCTTATACAATCCTGCCGAAATAAGGATTAAATAAAGACCCTGTTATTGCTGTGTGAATTCCCGGCGAGAATAAAAAATCGCAAAACCTTTTGCATCAAATTGACACATTTTGTTATGTTATCACATATCAAGTGGTCGATGACGATGAGCGGGTTGAAGGGAATGACAGCAGAAAAGGCGAAAAAGTGCGAACCGGTTCTGACGGTAGAGGGGCTGACGTTATGGATCGCCGGTGAAAAACGCATCTCGGACGTCAGCTTTCGCATCCACGCGGGCGAGCGCGTTTGTCTGCTCGGCGCGTCCGGGTGCGGCAAATCCCTGACCGCCAAAACCATCACCGGTACACCGCCACCGGGTGTGCGTATCAGCGGCAGCATCCGTGTCAACGGTGTGGAAGTCTGCGGAAAACACCCGGTAGTGCGGCCTCAGGCGGGTCGCGTGGCGACGGTGTTTCAGGACTCTTCCACCGCACTGAATCCGCTGATGACGCTCGGTAAACAATTACGTCTCGCCCTGCCTGCTGCCTGCGACGGTGAAATCACTGCCATGCTGGAGGCCGTCGGGCTCGGCGATATTCCGCGCTTTGCGGCCCGCTATCCGGCGGAGCTTTCCGGCGGCCAGCGCCAGCGGTTGTGTATCGCGCTGGCAATGCAGTCTTCCTCTTCCCTTTTGGTCGCCGATGAGCCGACCACCGCGCTTGATGTACTGACCCAGCAAAGCGTCGTCGATGTGATGCGCAAGGCCAGTGAAGCACGGGCTCTGCTGTTTATCACCCATGACATCACGGTGGCTGCGCAGCTTTGCCAGCATGCGCTGGTAATGGAAAATGGCCGGCTGGTCGAATCCGCCAGCATGGCGCAGTTACTGTCTCAACCGCAGCACCCTTACACTCAGCGTCTGGTTCAGGCGGCAAAACAGGCCGCACTGCCTTCGCAAATTGCATCTCTTTGCGGAGTAGCTGTCTGATGTCCCCTTCCCTGCATCTGGTGACCGAACCTTTTCTGCACCTTCACAACGTCAGCCGCCATCTGTCACTGCCGCGCGCTTTCTGGCGAGCACCCGTGGAGCGTAATGTGTTGTTCTCACATTTGTCGCTCAGTATTGGTCGCCATGAACGCATCGGGCTGGTGGGTACCTCCGGGTGTGGAAAATCGTCACTGCTCAAAATTTTGCTGGCGATGGATGCGCCTGACAGCGGCGAGGTGTTCTGCGACGGCGTACAACTCCGCCCCGGCTCCGCGCGTTCACTGCGCGAGTACCGCCGCCGCGTGCAATATATTCCGCAGGATCCGGCCAGTTCGCTGCCGCCTGGGCATACTGTCGGGCAGATTGTGGCCGGGCCGCTGAAACACCTTGGCTATAACGGCGAAATCTGGTCGCGCGTGCGGGAAGTGCTGGCGCAGGTCGGGCTGAATGAAACGCTGCTGCAACGCAAAGCGGGCGCATTGTCCGGCGGCCAGGCGCAACGCGTAGCGATCGCCCGTGCGCTGGCGATTTCCCCTGAATTTCTGATTGCCGATGAGCCGGTCAGCGGGCTTGATCTGCCGCTGCGCGCGCAGATCAGGCAGCTCTTGCAGCAGGTGACGCAACAAAACGGCATGGGGCTGCTGATGGTGACGCACGATATTTCGATGGCCGCCGGGCTGTGCGAGCGGCTGCTGGTCATGCACGCAGGCCTGATAATCGAAGACCGCGCAACACAAGATATTCTGCGTTTACCGCACCACCCGCATACCCGCCAGCTGTTGCAGGCGATCCCCCATTTACCTTTGACCGTTAACGGATAACCGGATGTTTACCCGCACTCTTTCGCGCACTGGCGCGCCCTGGCCGCCGTTACTGCTCGGCAGTAATCTGGTGTTCAACATTGGCTTTTACGCCGTCGTGCCGTTTCTCGCCATCTTCCTGCGCGACGATATGCTGCTCTCCGGCTGGGCTATCGGGCTGGTGCTTGGCCTGCGAACTTTTTCACAGCAGGGGATGTTTTTACTCGGCGGCGCGCTGTCCGACCGCTTCGGCGCACGGGTAGTTATTCTTTGCGGCTGCGTGGTGCGTATTGCCGGTTATCTGCTGCTCGGACTTTCCGATACGCTGACGCCGGTGATTATCGGTGCCTGTCTGACCGGTATCGGCGGTGCGCTGTTCTCGCCCTCTATCGAAGCGCTGCTGGCGCAGGCAGGGACGCACAGTGAGAAAGCAGGGAAACGCAGCCGCGCCGAATGGTTCGCACTGTCAGCCGTGTGTGCGGAACTGGGCGCAGTGCTCGGGCCACTGCTCGGATCGCTGCTGTCCGGTTACGGTTTTCAGCCGGTGGCGCTGGCCGGTTCGGGCCTGTTCCTGCTGGCGCTGGTAGTCTTGTTCTTCACCCTGCCCGCAGCGCCGAAACGTGCTGCTGAACTGAAAATTGTCCCATGGTGGCAGACTTTCCGTCAGCCGCGCTTCGTGGCGTTTATCGTGGCCTACAGTGCTTATCTGTTTAGCTACAACCAGCTGTATCTGGCGTTACCGGTGGAACTGCGACGTTCCGGCGGCGGTGAGCAGGATCTCGGACCGCTGTTTGTGCTGGCGTCGATTCTGGTGATCGTACTGCAAATGCCACTGGCGCGTTTCTCCCGCCGGATTGGCGCGCGGATCATCCTGCCCGCCGGTTTTATGCTGCTCTCTTCAGCCTTCGCCGCAGTCGCTCTGTTTGCGTGGACGGTGCCGCCGGATGGCTGGCTGCGCCTGCTGCCGTCGGTACTGCTGATCACGCTGCTGACCGTCGGCCAGATGCTGATTGTGCCGGTGGGGATGGATCTCATTCCGCGTTTTGCCGGGCAACATAATCTGGGCGCACATTATGGTGCACTCTCATCTATGGGCGGCATCGCGGTGCTGGCGGGCAATTTCATGCTTGGCGGGCTGCTCGATACCGCCCTGACGCCTTCGCCCGGCGCGGTGATCCCGTGGCTGGCGCTGGCCGCCGTTCCTTTTTTAAGCGCGCTGGCGATGTGGCGAATCTGCCGCCAGCTGCCTCCTCCCGCAATCTGACAAGGAATTTCTGATGTCACCGTTACGCATAAGCCCGCTGGCCGGGCTGCTTTCTGCTGCACTTTTACTGACCGGTTGCTTCAACGAGGCCGATAAAACCCCCGAAAACAGCGGGGATGCGCGCGTGCGTCTGGCGATGTTACAACCGCCGCGATCCGGTCTGACGCCGCTCAGCGATGACGCGTTCAAACTGTCGCGCTGGAGTACGGCAGAAACGCTGGTCGTTCTCGATAAACTCGGTGAAGCCCAACCAGCGCTGGCAACAAAATGGCAGCAAACCGGTGAAAACAGCTGGCGCTTCGAGCTGCGCCCTGACGTCAAATTCCACGACGGCACCGCGCTGGATGCGGCCACCGTGGTGAACGCGCTGACCGTTGCAGCGCACGCGGCACCTAAACCCCGCATTCTGGATGGCGTGCAGCTGACCGCCGCTGCCGACGGCGAACGGGCGGTTGTCGTCACCACGGCGCAGCCGGATCCGCTGCTGCCGCAGCGTTTATCCAGCCCGCAACTGGCGGTGTTATCGCAAAAAGCCTACAGCGCCAGCGGCGTGGTAGATCCGCGTCACACCGGCTCCGGCCCGTTCGAACTGGTGCAGGTTAACGGCACCAGCAGCGCCCGCCTCGAACGTTTCGATGGCTACTGGGGTGAAAGAGCCAAAGCCAGCGGCATTGACGTCAGTTTTGTGCCGGACGGTACCGCCCGTGGCGCGGCCCTGCGCACCGGCACAGCAGATATCGTCGAAGCTATTCCGGTTTCGCAGGCGCCGTTGCTCGATCAACGCTTAATTCATGAAGTGCCGATGCCCCGCACCAACACCCTGTATCTGAATACAAAGTCTGGCGTGATGCAGGAACCGCCGTTGCGTGCCGCCGTGCGTGACGCGATAAACCGTCAGCAGCTGGTGGATAACGTCTACGAAAAACGCGCCGACGTGGCGCAGGGTCTGCTCGGCCCGGCGTTACCCTGGGCGGCACCGCTGCGACAGCCGGTGAGCGCGCCAGTTACCGCGCGCAAACCGGCGGGTGAAACCATCATGCTGGCGACCTTCAGCGATCGTGCCGAACTGCCGGAAGTGGCGGTGTATCTGGCGCAGCAGCTGACCGCCGCCGGTTTTAACGTCAAACAGGTAGTGCGCGAATACTCACAAATTGAGACCGATGCGCTGGCGGGTAAATTCGATGCCTTTATTCTTTCCCGCGCCACGGTGCTCGATTCCGGCGATCCGGTGGCGTATCTGTACAGCGATTTTGCCTGTAAAGGCTCGTTTAACATCGCCCAGCTTTGCCGCCCGGAAATCGATCAGGCGCTGCAACGTGCGTCGGTCATCCCGGCGGGCATTGAACGCCGCAAGGCCATTATGCAGGCTGAAAACCTGATCCTCGCCACCGATGCCGCCATCCCGATGCTGCACGAGCGCGTCATTCAGGGCGAAGCCGCTAATGTGCGCGATGCCGTGCGTGACCCGCGTGAACGCACGCTGATCAACGCCGCAACACAGCGCGTGGAAGAGACCGACTGATGAGCGAGTCGCTGTATTGCCGTACCTGCGCGGGCGTCAGCCGTTTTCGCCAGAGCCAGCCGACGACGCTGTTGCCACTGATCTCCCGCCTGCTGACGCTGGCCGCGATTGTGGTGCTGATCGGCCTGCTGCCATGGCTTTCAGGCACCGATCCGGCACTGTCTTTGCTTCGTGCCCGCTCCGGCGATCAGGAAGCAACGGCGGAGACGCTGAACGCGATCCGCCTTTCGCTCGGGCTGGATCAGGGGCCGTGGCACGCGCTGGTGCACTGGCTCGGCGGTCTGTTACGCGGTGATGCCGGGGTATCGTGGGTGTCGGGACTGCCGGTGTTGCCAGGCATGCTGCGGGCAACCGGTGTTTCGCTGACGCTGATGGCTACGTCTGCACTGGTGGCGATGATCATTGCATTGCTGCTATGTGCGGGAACGCTTAAACATGGATTGCAGGGCGGTACGCCGCGTCCGGCGGGTTTTCTGGCGGCGCTGCTGACTGCGCTGCCAGAGTTTTTACTGTCTTCGCTGTTGCTGATCGTCGGTGCGGTCTGGCTGTCGCTTTTTCCGCCCTACGGGTGGATGGGCTGGCATTACGCCGTGCTGCCCTCGCTGGCGCTGGGTTTGCCTGCGGGCGGTTACCTTGGCCGTCTTTATTCCGATGCGCTGACCGGCACGTTTAACGAAAGCTGGCTGACGACGTGGAGCGTGCTCGGCATCAAACGTCGCCACACGGCGCTGGCGGTCATCATGCGCGCACTGCCGGGCGTGATGCCGTTAACCGGTCTGGTGCTGGTGGCGCTGACTGGGGGTGCTGTCGCGGTGGAAAAAGTGTTCGCCATCCCCGGTCTTGGTCGCGCTACGCTCGGCGCAGCGGCGGCCGGTGACTTACCGGCGTTGCAGACCGGCGTGATGATCCTGCTACTGCTGGCGTCCGTCATCGGCATACTGGCAGGCGGCGCACGACGGCTGTTGCTTGGGCGTGCGCTGTTGCTCGGCGCTATGCCGGTTCCGGCGCAGGCCGCGCCAGCGCACAAACAACGGGCGTGGATCCCACTGCTGTGTCTGGCCTTTCTGATGGCGATGGTGATTGCCGGTTTACCACGCGATCCGCTGACGTCCGGCTATCTGCGTTTGCAGCCGCCGTCGCTGGGGCTGCCTTTCGGGGCGGATGCGATGGGGCGTGACCTTCTCGCCCGCGTCGCACACGGGACGCTCAATACCTGCTTACAGGCGCTGGCCGTGTCGCTAATGTGTCTGGTCATTGGCATGGCGGTCGGTGCTTTCCCACGGGCGATGACCGGCCCCATCGAAGTGACCAACGCGCTGCCGCCGGTGATCGCCGGATTAGTGATCGCTGCGGTCAATGGCCCGACCGCGACCGGCGCGATCATCGCCGTTACGGCCGTCAGCTGGGCCCCGCTCGCCGCGCATACCGCCGCGCTGGTGGCAGAAATTCAGGCGCGTCCTTATATGAAAATGCTGCCGGTGGTGGGCACAGGGACTTTACGCCGCACGGTATTTTATGTACTGCCTGCCCTCTCCGGCTCCTTATTGCGCCACGCCATGTTACGTCTGCCGGGCATCGCGCTGGCGCTGGCATCTCTCGGCTTTCTGGGATTGGGCGCCCCACCACCGGTGCCGGAGTGGGGACGTGTTCTGGCTGAAGGGATGCCGTATATGGAACGCGCCGGGTGGAGCGTCTTCGCGCCTGCTGCTGCGCTGGGCGTGTTATCCATTATGGCGGTTACGCTCAGCAGTCTGAGGTGGAAAAAATCGGACACCGCACACTGAACCGTTATCTGAATCGCTAAATCGCGCTAAGCTGTCGGCTCGATTTTTAAGGGGTGACAGGAAATGGATGCGCGTAAACCGTTGGACAGATTCGCCAGCAGTGTGATGGTGGTGTTGTGTGTTATCTGGGGCGTGCAGCAGGTGGCGATCAAAAGTGCTGCCGCTGACATCTCGCCGTTGTTGCAGGTCGCGCTGCGCTCCGGCATCGCCGGACTGGCGGTACTGATTTTGTTGCTGGTGCGCCAGCGTAAAATTCCGTTCAGCGCGGAAAATTTCGGCCCCGGTTTGCTGGTCGGCCTGCTGTTTTCCATCGAGTTTATGTTTGTCGCCGAAGGGCTGCGATTCACCACGGCGGCGCACATGGCGGTATTTCTCTATACCGCGCCCATCTTTGCCGCGCTGGGGCTGCATTTTCTGGTACTGGAAGAACGGCTGAGCGGTCTGCAATGGTCGGGCGTGGGTGTCACGTTCATCGGCGTGATTGTGGCATTTCTGTTTGGCGGTCACGCCGCGAATTCACCGCAGGCCAGCAATATGCTGCTTGGCGATTTCTTCGGCCTGCTGGCCGGGGCATTCTGGAGTATGACCACCATTGTGGTACGCCGCAGTAAACTTTCCTCCGGCAGTGCCACCATGACGCTGTTCTATCAGCTGGCCGGGGCTTTCGTGCTGCTCGGCGGGCTGGCGCTGCTGACCGGCCAGACCCAATTCCATCTCACGCCGGTGTCGGTCACCAGCATGGTGTTTCAGAGCGTAGTCGTTACCTTCGCCAGCTATCTCGCCTGGTTCAGCCTGATGCGCCGTTACCACGCCTCGCGGCTGGGGATCCTGTCATTTATGACACCGGTGTTCGGCATTATCGCCGGTGTCATTTTCCTGCACGAACCGCTCAAGGTGAATTTCATTATCGGTGCCCTGCTCATTATGCTCGGCATCCTGACGGTCAGCGCCGAAAGCGTGCTGAAGCAATGGGTGGCGAAGCGACGCAGGTAAGCCGGAGGTCGCAGATCGCGAACGCACCGTGATGACACAACACACGGAGGGTATTTAGCAAGAATAAACTTGTTTAATTGGTGCGAGATCGGGTAGGTTGGTTCCTCACTTCGCGAGAGGACGAAAACATGCCTGTTTTGCATACAAGCCATGGTGATATCGATTATCAGGATATCGGTACGGGCGACACAACCCTGTTTCTTATGCCCGGCTGGTGCCAGCCAAAAACCGTCTTCAATGACTTTTCTGAGCTGGCGGCAGCTTTCTTCCGTGTTGTCATTATCGACTGGCGTGGTCATGGAAAATCAACGACCGATGGTCAGGATTTTGACGGGGCTGCATTACTGACAGAAGCGTTGGCACTCATTGAACATCTCGGCCTGAACCGGGTAATTCCGGTTTCTGTCGCACATGCCAGTTGGATAGCGGTGGATTTGGCAGAACGTTTAAAAGAACGTGTGCCAGGGATGATATTCCTTGATTGGATCATGAATCAGCCTGCGAAGGAGTTCTACACGTCAATCAAAGAGATGCAGCATGAAGATAGCTGGCAGTCTGCACGGAACCAGTTGTTCGAGTTTTGGTTAGCAGAAAGTCACTCACCGGTGATGATCCATCATCTAAAAACTGAAATGGCAGATTCCAGCTATCAGTTGTGGCGACTTGCAGGGCAGGTGATCGCCGATGCGTATCATAAACACGGCTCGCCGCTGCAACGCCTCGATAAACTCGACAATCCACCGAAGGCTACCCACATCTATTCCCTCGACAGAAACGACGAATACCTTGCTTTACAACAGCATTTCGCTATGACGCATGAATTCTTTGAGGTGGAACGTTTGAAGAACGCCAGAACTCATCTGGCGGTGCTTGAAAGACCGGCGGATGTACTGGCGAAAATTATGGAATCGCTATAAATCTTTCATCGCTCAACCGGCGATAGTTGGCGACCGGTCTGGTCGCTCAACCCGGACAGAACGCTCGTTGAGTGAACTCTTTATTTGGCGAAGTTATTTTGCCAGGAGTTCTTTTCGCACGATTGCTGCCCCTGCACTTAACGCATCGAGCTTACCTCTTGCAACTGAACGAGGTAATGGGATCATACCGCAGTTGGTGCAAGGATAGAGCTTGTCGGCGTCTACAAACTGCAGGGCTTTTCGAAGCGTCGCCGCGACTTCTTCCGGGGTCTCAATGGTATTCGTCGCCACGTCAATGGCGCCAACCATCACCTTTTTCCCGCGAATAAGTTCCAGAAGCTCTATCGGAACATGAGAGTTTTGGCATTCCAGTGAAATAATATCGATATTAGATTTTTGCAGTTTTGGAAAAATCTCTTCGTATTGTCTCCACTCTGTCCCGAGCGTTTTTTTCCAATCTGTATTGGCTTTGATGCCATAGCCGTAGCAAATGTGTACCGCAGTTTCACATTTAAGCCCTTCGATAGCTCGCTCTAACGTGGCAATTCCCCAATCATTTACCTCATCAAAGAAAACATTAAATGCAGGCTCATCGAACTGAATAATATCGACACCCACGGCCTCTAATTCTTTGGCTTCTTCGTTGAGAATTTTAGCGAATTCCCACGCAAGCTTTTCGCGGCTTTTATAATGGTTATCATACAGCGTATCAATCATCGTCATCGGCCCTGGCAGAGCCCATTTAATAGGTTGATCTGTTTGCTGGCGTAAAAATTTGGCATCTTCAACAAAAACGGATTTTTGGCGACTTACCGGGCCAATGACTGTCGGTACACTGGCTTCATAACGATTACGAATTTTAACCGTCTCGCGCTTTTCAAAATCAACGCCGTTGAGATTCTCAATAAACGTTGTGACAAAATGCTGACGCGTTTGCTCGCCATCACTGACAATATCAATACCAGCTTGTTGTTGATCTTCCAGGCACAAACGCAGGGCATCTTTTTTGCCGTCAATTAATTCCTGATCTTGCAATTTCCAAGGTGACCAAAGTACTTCAGGTTGCGCAAGCCAGGAAGGCTTAGGTAAGCTGCCAGCAGTTGACGTAGGTAATAACTTTTTCATAATAGATGACCTTGTAATTTTGGTTAATCAAAGAACGGAAGCAGCAGTCCATTGTTCAAGAACACGTTGGTAGGGTTTGATGAAGTTTTCCTCAGTAAACTTCCCCTGCTCAATAGCTAACTGGCTACGTTCCTCTCGATCATAAACAATTCGCGTTAAAGAATAATCCTGGAAATTTAAGCTTGGCTGATACTCTTTTCCTGCCGCTGAATTCGCATTGTAAATCTCAGGTCGGTAAATCTTTTGGAAAGTTTCCATCGTGCTGATGGTACTGATCAGCTCAAGATTCGTGTAATCACTGAGTAAGTCGCCAGAAAAATAGAAGGCCAAAGGCGCAACACTGTTTTTAGGCATGAAATAACGCGCACGCAATCCCATTTTTGAGAAATATTCATCCGTCAGAGAAAGTTCATCCTGCTGATATTCGATGCCCAATACCGGATGTTCATTACCCGTACGGTAATAGGTGTTTTTACTTGAAACACTCAGACAAATGACCGGTGTTTTATTAAAGTTGTCTTTATAAACATCTGAGTTAAGGAAGCATTTAAATATATTGCCGTGGAATTCGCCAAAATTGTCAGGAAGGCTAAATTCAGTTTGCTTTTTATTGTGCTCAGGCAGTAATACGCTAAAGTCAAAATCTCGCACATAAGAGGAAAAATTATTCCCCACAATGCCTTCAAAGCGTTCGCTGGTTTGTTTATCAACGATATTGGTTTTCAGTATTTCAATCACCGGGAAGGAATCAGCCTTTCCTTCAATGTGAATATTCAACTGAACCGTAATGATTTCAAGTTCGACTGAATAACGGTCACCTTTCGGGTTATCCCAATGTGCCAGGGAATTGAAACGGTTATCAATCATCACCAGAGTGTTGCGCAAGTTTTCCTGGCGTTTCTCACCCCTTGCCAAATTGGCAAAGTTGGTTGTAATACGCGTACTTTCCGAGGGGTTATAATTTTCGTCGAAACGAATGCTCTTAAGAGTAAAAGTAAATTCTTTATTCATTGTAATTTGACTTCCCGACTTCTGATATAAAACCTGATTTTATTGGTTGCTTTTCAGGGCTTCCCCGTTTTTTTGGTTTTTTAGCAGTCTTCATGTTTTATTAGGTTAACAGCGATGTACAATTTATGCCTGAGTCGTTGATTGAGGAAAAGTGATTTAATTTCACTGAACATGAACGATATTCATGATCGGGTATAGGATCAGGATGGCGGCAGGGAGATGTTCAGCGTGACTCACTGAACAGCTGTAGTAAAGCAATGAATAAGAGGATTGATGATGCTCTTCATCCCTAAAAGGGATAACACCACGATTTGCCCTCCCCGCTCCCCCATGTTCAAATACCCTTTTTACCCGTTCTCACAGAAGCGCCGATGAAAAAAAGTGAATTTATCGCTCAGGATCTGCTGAGCAAGATTTATCAGCACAGCGGATCACTCCCTGAAAGGTTGCCGCCGGAGCGCCAGCTGGCAGAGGAGTACGGGGTTTCGCGTTTCACAGTGCGTAAGGCGTTGGAAAAAATGGTGAGTATCGGGGCAGTGCGGATCGTTCAGGGCTCGGGGATTTACATTAATCCTGGCGTCAGCAGTAATCCGCTGGTGTACAACTCGATCACTGAGAAGAAATTCACCGACATCAGTTTCAAAATGCTCGAGCTGCACAAGCGGCGGCCTGACAAAGAAGAACAGCAGGTTTTCGGATTAACCCGCGACGATTTTATCTGGGCATTCACCCGCCTGCGCCGCATTAATCAGCGCAATGTGCAGATAGAATACTCACGCATGCCTGCAGAGGGTTTTGCCGATCTGAATCAGACAACCATCGAGCATTCGATCCAGCAATACGTACTGAGCAAAGGCTATGCGATTTCGCATTCCCTCACCCGCTATCAGGCGGTGACAGTCAGTAAAGAGCAGGCGCAAACGCTCGGTTGCAAAAAAGGCATCGCCGCCATGCACATTACCAACAGAGGCATTTTGCAGGGCGGCCGGGTATATGCGTTCAGCGATATCGTGGATATCGATTATTCCTGTACCTACGTCATCCCGTTTAATCAGGACAATCTGGCCTTCCGCCAGACCTAAGGCGTATGGATCACGCCGTTCGGCAGGCGGCTTTGCGTCCATTCATGCGGGCGATACACCACCGGAAACTCATCCGCCGCCTGTTGGTCAAATCCCACACCGATCCCCACCTCTTCACTCGGATAAAAGTAGCCGTTCTCGGGTGCCTGAGCGCCGGGGAAAACCCGCTGCGTATTCGCCGGATAGGCCACAAACTCCTGGATCGCAGCGTTATGCAGATGGATATTCAGATGCGTATTCACCGCAGCGCCGATGGGCGTCATATCCGGCGGGCAATGCCATGCCAGCCGTACGCCGAAGCTCTGACAGAAATGCGCCAGTTTCAACGCAGGGGTGATGCCGCCGATTTGTGAAACGTGGCAGCGAATGAAATCGATCCGGCGTTTGATAATCAGATCTTTCCATTCGGCGGGATTGTTAAACAGCTCGCCGGTCGCCAGCGGAACAGCGGTCTGGTTGCGGATCTGCGCCAGCCATTCGTTTTGATCCGGCGGCAGGATATCTTCGATAAAGTAAGGGCGATATTGCTCGACGGCTTTGGCGAACTGCACCGCCTGCTGCGGGAACAAACGTTCGTGAACGTCGTGCAAAATATGGAACTGATTGCCGTATTTCTCACGCAGTGCTTTGAACATCGCCAGCGTGTTATCTGTGTACTGATCCTGATCGTAATACGCGCCTGCCGACGGTTCACGCGTGCTGTGGAAATCACGCGCATTACCGCCGTAAAAGCCCAGCTGGCAGCGGATATGGCGGTAACCTTCGGCCAGAAGACTGTCTACTTTCACGTAGAGTTCTTCCAGCGTTTCCCCGGCGGCGTGGCTGTACGCAGTCACCGCATCTTTCGATTTCCCCCCAAACAGATGGTACAGCGGCATATTCGCCAGTTTGCCTTTAATATCCCACAGCGCCATATCAACGCCTGCGATAGCATTGTTAATCACCGGCCCGTTGCGCCAGTAAGCGTTGACCATCATCATCTGCCACAAATCTTCGATATGATTAGCATCGCGGCCAACGAGCAACGGTTTCAGGTATTCATCCACCATCAGTTTGACCGCCAGCGGACGTTGCTGGAACGTCGCACAGCCCAGCCCGAAAACGCCGCCGTCGGTTTCAATTCTCACTACCACTAAATTATGGCGATCCGGGCGGGTAATCTGGCATTCAATATTCGTAATCAGCACAGGCTGCATGAGAAATCCTTAATACTATTCATAATGAAAGTCTGACTTGCCAGCAGAATAAAATGGCAAAGGAATATTCGTATTGAGGTTATTTCAACGTATTTTCGTCCCGCTTGTAAACCTTAAATTGATGATTTTATTTTGGTCTGAAAGCACCTCGAATAGCTCCTTAAAACCGTACCAATTTTGCTTTTACCGCTGATAAGCTGGCTTT
Organism: Rahnella inusitata; assembly: GCF_018288855.1. Taxonomy (NCBI): domain Bacteria; kingdom Pseudomonadati; phylum Pseudomonadota; class Gammaproteobacteria; order Enterobacterales; family Yersiniaceae; genus Rahnella; species Rahnella inusitata. The sequence continues at coordinate 439,293 of NZ_CP065025.1, forward strand.
GCAATGCAGTTATGTGATGAAGATCCGGTTTTATTGGTTTGTTTTTAAAAACGTGCGTCATTACACTTCATTCCCATCTGACAAAACCTTTCGTCGCGGAGTTCCAGGGTGAATACAGAAACAATGCAGTCAGTAATTAAACTGGTTGGCGGTGCAGAAAATATAAATAAAGTCTGGCATTGCATGACGCGTCTGCGTTTTGATTTAGTGGATGAAAATAAAGTCGCGTGGGAAGAGATTAAAAATCTGCCGGGCGTTTTAGGTGCGCAAAGCCAGAGCGATCAGGTTCAGATCATCATCGGGCCAAAGGTTAATGTGTGGTACGAAGCTATTGTGTCACAGCTGGAACCGGTCGCCGGGGCAACAGGAAATGTTTCCACAAAAGGACGCAAAAGCCTGGTCTCGCTGTTCATGGACACAGTCTCCGGCGTGTTCGGGCCGATCGTTCCGGCCATCGCAGGCGCGGGGATGATCAAAGGGTTACTTGCCGGACTGATTGCGCTGAAAATTATCTCGGGAAAAAGCGAAACGGTAATGATCATTGATTTGATCGCCAGCGGCGTTTTCTACTTTCTGCCCTTTTTCCTGGCGGTCTCCGCAGCCAGGATCTTCAAAACCAACGAATACCTCGCAGCCGCCGTGGCGGCATGCCTGATGTATCCGACGCTCATCGACGCCGCGAAAGCCCTGGCCAGCCATACAGCTGGCGCACCGACCGCGCTGTATTTTATGGATGTGCTGCCGGTCTCGGTCTTCAACTATTCGGCCAGCGTGATCCCGGTGATTTTCTCGGTACTGGCGCTGAGTTACATCCACCGCTGGGTGGATAAAATCATGCCGGACGTGCTGAAAACCGTTTTCACACCCACCCTGACGTTGTTTATCGCCGCGCTGGTTTCGCTTACGGTCATCGGCCCGGCGGGGATTTACCTCGGTAAACTGCTGGCGTTCGGGATCCAGGGATTATTTGACGTCTCGGCGGTGTTTGCAGGCTTTATCGTTGGGGCGATCCGTCCGGTGGCGATCCTCACCGGGATGCATCACGCCATGACGCCGATCGCGCTGCAAAACTTCACCGATCAGGGCTGGGACATGCTGATGCCGATGATGTTTATGGCCAACATGGCGATTGCCGGATCAACCTTTGCGATTTATTTCCACGTCAAAACCCGCGAACAGAAATCCGTGGTGCTGTCGGCAGCGATTTCAGGGCTGTTGGGGATCACCGAACCGGCGCTGTTCGGCGTACTGACGCGCTACAAAAAAGCGTTTATCGCGACGACAATCAGCAGCTCGGTGGCATCTGCGTTCATCGCTTTCTTTGGAGTGAGATTGTACGGCTATATTCTGTCGAGTATTTTCAGCCTGCCCGCCTACATCGGCCCGTACTTTATCTATGTTCTGATGGGCGTGACGCTGTCTCTGGGGCTGTCATTTACGCTGACATATCTGATGGTCGTAAAAGGAAAAGGCGCCGAACAGACGGCGCCTCTGGTAAATCAAACACGTTGATGTGTTCAGGCCGCTGTCTGGGACTGAACGATCCCGGACAGCGCCGAATCCTGAATACGGTTGGTCAGACGGCCAATGTTTTCGATTTCCACTTCGATGACGTCATCCTGATGCAGGAACAGCGGAGGAACGCGGGTTTTACCGACGCCGCCCGGAGAACCGGTCATGATCACATCCCCCGGTGAAAGCTGTGTAAACGTGCTGATATAAGCGATGATCTGCGGAATGGTGTGGATCATGTTGGCGGTAGTGTCGTCCTGCACCAGACGGTTATTCAGCCAGGTTTTAATTTTCAGATTCTGCGGGTCACCCACTTCATCCGCAGTCACCAGCCACGGGCCAAACGCCCCGGTAGACGGCCAGTTTTTTCCGGCGGTGTACCATTTATGCTGCCAGTCACGCACCGAGCCATCCATATAGCAGCTGTAGCCCGCGATATGGGCAGGCGCGTCTTCCGCTGAAATGTTGCGGCCTGTGCGCCCGATAACAATCGCCAGCTCGCCTTCGTAATCAAACTCATTCGTTGATGCCGGTTTAATCACGGTGCCGTTATGCCCTACCTGAGAATCCGCAAAGCGGATAAACAACGTGGGTGCCGGATTCGTTTCGTTAAATTCTTTACGCTTTTCCGCGTAGTTCATGCCCACGCCAAAGATTTTACCCGGACGGTCAATGACCGGCAGAAAACTTATGTCGTTCAACTGAAGATCAGCAGACTGTGCGACGTAACGTTGCAGTGAGTCGAGCGGGTGATGCGCCATGAATTCGTTAATATCCCGGCACCCGGCGTGGAGGCCCACGTCGACGATGCCGTCAGCGTTAAGGATGCCAAAACTTTTTGTGTGTTCTTTATTGATGACGAAATTAACAATTTTCATAGATGTACTCAGATTCTTATTTTACTTAAAACAGGCGGATTCGCTGCCGCAATAACCGGCCACGCCAGGCCTGCGACCCCGAAGATCGCGAGATTATTGACCCTGCCTCTCATGCCTTCTACTATATTTTATTACCAAATCGATGAATTTCAGGAATACATGATAAATAACAGAGACCTGGACTACTTTGTGACAGCAGCGCAGATAATGAATTTGAGACTTGCGTCACAAAATTTAAATATAACTCAGCCTGCACTTTCCAAATCTATCACCCGTCTGGAGAAAGAACTCAGCATAAAACTGTTCAAACGGGCAGGTCGCGGGCTGGAGCTCACCGAGGCGGGTCGCATTCTTTATCAGCGTGGTCTGGCGCTGCAAAGTTCGTATCATGAGATAACGGAAGTGATGAATGAATTGAGCAGCGGTGCAGGCGGTATTGTGCGCGTGGGGATTTCAGGTTCCTCAACCCAGTTCCTGTTGCCAGAAATCTGCAAAATGTTGCAGTCGCAGGTGCCGAACATGAAGCTGGAAATTCAGATCGGCATGAACGACGTGCTGTTCACTCTGCTGGAACGCCACGCGATAGACATTATTATTGGCCCGCTGGTGAATTACGAAAGCCCGGTCGTACAACTTCCGGTCACCGCCGACCGCGTGGTGGTCTGCGCCTCCAGTGACCATCCGCTGGCTGGCAAACCCACGTCGTTGCGCGACCTCAGCCGCTTCGGTTGGATCTTACCGGCTAAAACCGTGTCGATGCGCCAGTGGCTGGACGGGATCTTTTACGAGAACCATTGCCCGCCGCCGGACGTCAAAGTAGAAATCAGCTCGCTGGCGTCCGTTCCCGGTTTGATCGCCAAAAGCGGGTTGCTGAGTTTTCTTTCTGAAAATATTCTGGCGGAAGAAGAGTTTATTTCGCGTCTGATCCGCATCGATAACGATCAGCTGGTAATGGAGCGCCGTGTGGGGATCACGTGGCTGGAAGGGGCATTTTTGTCACCCGCCACGCAGAAAGTGATCGAAGTGACTAAGGCCGTCGGAAAGAAAATGCTGATGGAAAGCCGCCGGGTATTGGAGGAATAACCTCCTCACCGGCGAAAAAGTAAGGTGAATCAGACCAGATGACAGGCCACGCGATGGCCGTTTTCCACGTCACGCAAGAGCGGGATTTCCGCGCGGCAGCGTTCGGTTGCCAGCGGGCAGCGGGTGTGAAAACGGCATCCGGCAGGAGGTCTGGAGGGATCCGGAATTTCACCGCTGACCATCGCCACCGGTTCGCTGTCAGGGTCGAGGGTCGGCACCGCGGCCAGCAGCGCCTGCGTGTAGGGATGCAAAGGCTGGCGAAACAGTGCGTCACGACTGGCAGTTTCCACCAGCTGACCAAGATACATCACCGCCACATCGTCACAAAGATGCTCAACCACGCCCAGATCGTGGGAGATAAACAGAAACGTCACACCGTGATCGTCACGTAAATCCGAGAACAGATTGATGATTTGCGCCTGAATCGACACATCCAGCGCAGAAATGGGTTCATCGGCAATGATAAATTCCGGTTGCAGGATTAGCGCGCGGGCGATGCCAATACGCTGGCGCTGACCGCCGGAAAACTCGTGCGGGAAGCGATTGTAATGCAGCGGCGAGAGGCCGCAGATCTTCATGACTTCCAGCACTTTGGCGTGTAGTTGTGCGCGCGTACACAACTTGTGTTCCAGCATTGCTTCACCAATGGCGTCACCGATGCGGATCCGCGGGTTCAGCGAACTGTAGGGATCCTGAAACACCAGCTGAATTTTAGGCCGCAGCGCTTTCAGCTGTTTGGGTTTTAGCCGGTGCAGATCTTCCCCGCGAAATTTCACGCTGCCCGCCGTTTTGTCATACAGCCCAAGCAACGTGCGCCCGACGGTCGTTTTGCCGCTGCCGGACTCTCCCACCAGGCCAAAAATGGTGCCTTTGCGGATATTAAAACTGACGCCATCCACCGCGCGCACCTGGCCGGTTTCCTGCCCGAATACGCCATCGCGGATCGGGAAGTGTTTTTTCAGCCCATCGACTTCAATCAGATATTCCGTGCTCATGACGGCAACTCCCCGCTTTTCATTTCATTCGCCGGACTCAGTCCGCTGTAAAAACACGCGGCCTGTCGCGACTGCCCTTCCAGCGGCGGAATGCCCTGACGGCAACGCTCTGTCGCGCGATCACAGCGATCGGTGAACGCGCAGTAAGGCGGCAAGGCGGCCAAATCTGGCACCTGACCGGGGATGGAATATAACCGGCGGCGGCGTTCCCCTGGCGTCGGCCTGGAGGCAATCAGCCCCTGTGTGTACGGATGCAGCGGGTTACGCAGCACCTCAGCAGTCGCCCCCTGCTCAACGATTTTACCGGCGTACATCACCACCACGTGGTCGGCCATTTGCGCAATCACACCTAAATCATGGGTGATCAGCATCAGCGCCATATGATGCCGCTGTGCCTGTTCGCGCAGTAAACGCAGGATCTGCGCCTGCACGGTAACGTCCAGCGCGGTCGTCGGTTCGTCGGCGATGAGCAGCTGCGGTTTACAGCTCAGTGCCATCGCTATCATGATGCGCTGCAACATGCCGCCGGAAAGCTGATGCGGGTAACTCTTCATCAGGCTTTCGGCGCGCGCCAGCCCGACGTCGGTAATCATTTGCGTCGCCAGCGCCCACGCCGTTCGCGGTGACTCACCCCGGTGGCGGATCAGAGGCTCGACCAGCTGTTCGCCAATCGTCAGCACCGGATTTAGCGCCGTCATCGGTTCCTGAAAGATCATCGCCAGCTGATTGCCGCGTAAATCGGCCATTTGCGACGGACGCAATTTAAGCAGATCACGCCCCTGAAATAAGATTTCGCCGCCGTCGATACGCGCCGCCTGAGGCGGTAACAGCCCCATCAGCGACATGGCGGTGACGCTTTTGCCGCAGCCGGATTCGCCAACAATGCCGACGGTTTGCCCGGCCTGAACGTCAAACGTAACGTCCTGCACCGCACGCACGCGCCCCTGATCGCTGGAAAAAGAGAGAGAAAGCTGATTAAAACGGATCAATGGCTGAGTCATTTTTTGCTCCGTTTCATTTTGGGATCGAGCGCATCACGCAGGCCATCGCCCAGTACGTTTATGGCTATCACGGTGATGAAAATCGCGATACCCGGTGGCATCCACAACCACGGACGGCGCTGGAAGTCGATCAGGCTGTTGGCGGCATCCATCATATTTCCCCACGACGGCGTTGGCGGCACCACACCCAGACCGAGATAGCTGAGTGCGGATTCGCTGAGGATGGCATTGGCAACGGCCATCGTGGCCATGACGACCAAAATCGGGACCGTATTCGGCAATAAATGGCCGAACAAACGACGGCGCGATGACAGACCGAGCACCTGCGTCGCGAGCATAAAATCACGCTCGCGCAGTGACAGGATCTGGCCGCGAACCAGACGCGCCAGCTTGGGCCACTCCAGCAGGCTGAGCATGACAATCACCATGTAGACGCGTGAATCCGGCGAGAAATCCAGTTCCGACAGCATCGCACCCATGACAATCAGCAGTGGCAAACTGGGGATCGTCATCACCAGATCGGCAAACCGCATGATGATTTTATCGGCCACGCCGCCGAGATAACCCGATACCGCACCCAGCAGATAGCCAAGTGTCACCGAAAGCAGCATCGTCAACAGTCCGATGATGAGCGAGATGCGCCCTGCCAGCAGCAGACGGGTGTAAACGTCACGCCCGAGAAAATCTGTGCCGAGCCAGTGTTGCGCATTCGGTGCTTTATTAATCATCAGGGCATCGGTGGCATCCTCCCGCCAGGGCGAAAAGTAAGGGCCTACTACGCACCAGACCGCCATCACCACAAGTAAGATCAGGCAAAACATCGCCAGCCGGTTCTCGCGCAGTGCCTTCCACGCCTGCTGCCAGGGTGACGGTGTCACTTGTGCCATCACCGGGATTTGTGCGTCGCGCAGCCGGCGGTTAGTTGAAAATAACGATCCGAACATCACGACCTCACACGAATGCGCGGGTCAGCCCACGCGTAAAGCACATCGGCAATCAGGTTGCCCAGAATAGTTAACACCGCCAGAAACAGCGTGAACCCCATCAGCACCGGGTAATCACGCGCCGCCAGCGAATCGATATGAATGTGCCCCGCTCCCGGCCAGTTAAAGACTTTCTCAGTGATAAGCGCACCGGAAAACAGCCCCGGCAGCTCGAATCCCAGCAGCGTAATGATCGGCAGCAGCGCATTGCGCAGCGCATGTTTGAAGATAACCGTGCGTTCGCGCAGCCCTTTGGCGCGCGCGGTGCGAATGAAGTCCATACGCACGACATCCAGCATACTGGCGCGGAAATAGCGTGTCAGGCTGCCCGCCTGCAGCATCACCAGCGCCACCACCGGGAGCACCAGGTGCGCCGCCACCTGCATCACCCAAGCCCAGCCTGTGGCATCGCTACCCGTGTTGGTCATACCGCCCACCGGCAGCCAGTGCAGATCCACTGCAAACCATTTGATCAGCAGCAGACAGAGGAAAAATGTCGGAAAGGACATTGCGGCGAAAATCACCACGCTGACCACGTGATCGAACAGCGAATAGGGTTTCATCGCCGAGACAATGCCCACTGCCAGCGCGATCCCCCAGTAGAGCACCATCGCGATAGTGGCCAGCAGGAAGGAGTTCCAGATGTACTGGTTCAAAAGCTGGCTGACGGGGATCTGATATTGCAGCGAGAACCCGAGATCGCCCTGTAACAGATTCCCCAGCCAGTGCAGATAGCGGCTGATTAACGGCTGATCGAGGCCGTATAACGCTTTCAGCTCGGCAGCGCGTTGTGCCGTAAGGGTGATGTTTCCGTCGATGAAATCGCCCGGCGTTTTGGCAAACAGCATGAAGATGAGCAATGAAGCGAGGAACAACATCGGAATGGTTTGAAGCAAACGACGCAGAATGAAATTTCTCATGACTTTCTCATTGAAGCTGCCGGTCAAGACCGGCAGCAACGTGATTTTGATTATTTGACGATTTTGACATCCGGCAGGCTGCCGGTCAGACCGTTATAGATGTCCGGTTTGAAGCCGGTCACGCGGGCGCTGCTGGCCGACAGAATCTTACGGTTACCGAGCAAGATGACCGGGGGATCGTTAGCCAGCACCTTATAGAGTTCATGATAAATTGGCTTACGTTTTTCGATATCCAGCGTGGCATTACCCTCGTTGATGAGCTTATCCACTTCGGCATTGTGATAGCCCTGAACGGCGGCCTCGGTGCTGTAGAAGTCCCATACGCCATCGTGCGGATCGTTCAGCGTACTGGTGCTGAAGGACGCAAGATCGTAATTACCGGCCTTGCGCTGCGACATCAGCGCATTGAAGTCCACCACCTGAGGTTTCAGCAGCACGCCAATTTTCTGATAATCCTCTTTAGCGATCGGGATCAGCGCATCGTTCAGCACTTTTTTGCTTACTAACAGCGTCAGTTCCAGACGTTTTCCGTCTTTTACGCGGATGCCGTCGCTGCCGGTTTTCCAGCCCGCTTCATCGAGCAATTTCTTCGCCTGCGCCGGATCGAATTTATACGGATTCACGCCTTCCGTGTTGTAAGCCCAGGAGATCGGCGAGATTGGCTCGATGGCTACAGTACCGTAGCCCTGATAAACCACGTCGATCAGTTTTTGACGATCCAACCCGTAGATCAGTGCCTGACGCACTTTCGCATCCTGCAACGCCGGACGTTTAAGGTTGAATTCAATCTTGCTGTAATCGCTGGATCCATACAGGTTGATGTTGGCAAAGCCGAGTAACTTCAGCTGTTCGATATCATCCGGACGGGAAGTGAACGCATCGTAATCGGTGTCACCGGTCTGGAATAACTGGAAGTTGGTCGATGGATTGGTGACACGGTAGATGAAACGTGGGGTTGGCGGGACGCCACGGTAGTAATTGGTATTAGCGTGGAAACGGATCTCCTGCCCCGGAATGTATTTGTCATAGACATACGGGCCGTTACCGAGCGGTTTGCCATGCAGCGTGCGCAGATAATCGAGATTTCCACGCTGATAGCCTTTACCGTAATACGCTTTCGACAGCACCGGGCCGCCGATCTTTTGCAGCGTGGTCGCGCCCGGCTGGGTAGTCGTCACCTGGAGGGTCAGCGGATCCACCACTTTCAGCCCGCTGACGCTGTCGGCTTTGCCTTGCTTATAGTCATCACCGCCTGCGATGTGTGCCAGCGTGATGTCTGTGTCGCCATCGTATTTCGGGTCATACAACACGGTCAGGGTGAATGCGACATCCTCTGCCGTCAGCGGTGAACCGTCACTGAATTTCAGATTCGGGCGCAGCTTTATCGTGTAGGTTTTACCGTCCGGGCTCACCGTCCAGCTTTCAGCCAGACCGGGAACCAGCTTGCCCTGACTGTCCCAGTCGACCAGGCGTGCGAAGATTACGTTAGTGACGTTCTCATCCCACCCGTTTACGAAGAAGTACGGGTTGAAAATCCCCTGCGGTTCGGAGATCCCTGCGATCACGGTGTCGGTGCGCAGTTTTGCCGAAGCAGGTACCTGACTGGCATCGGTAGCTGGCGTGATGCCTTCTTTGAGCACGTCATCAGCAAATCCAAAAGAAGAAAACATTACGGCGCTGGCCAGTAATGCGATTTTGAAAGAATTCGGTACTGTAGCCAAAAGACATCCCTCTTCAATAAGTGTGCATGCAGTTTACAAAACATGACGAAGAGTAAGGTTGGGGTTTGTCCTTGTCTAACAACGAAAAAATATGGCTTATAGCTTTTAAAGAGCTTGCTGTAAAAGTCGCCAAAACGGTTATGTGGAAACTTTTCCTGATCACACCCAGTAAGTACTTACTAACTCTTTAGCCCCGCGAAGAAGCTGATCCTAAAAGAAAGACCAGCGAAGACCTTGGGATCGCGGGCTATAAAAAACGGCGTATCTTGTGACAGATACGCCGTGATGACTGATACAACAGTGCGGCGGTTAGGCGGCAGTTTTCTTGCTACGGGCGCTGACTTCCGAGAGGATCTCTTTTTGTTTGTTCTTCTCGCCAATCATCTTGTACCAGCCCGCAAGCTTGCGCAGATCCGGCAATGTCGCTTTCTCATCCACATCGTAAGCACTTAATTTATCGCGATACTCTTCAAAGATACCGATACAGCGTCGCGCCCATTCACCTTCCAGCGCAGAGCCTGCCACAGCACGCGGACGACGTGGTAAACGCGGACGCAGTGGTTTGCTGGCCTCTGGCGTGGATTCATCCACGTAGGCGAACTTGATGGACATGACCGTTCTGCCCTGCTTCACCGGCTCCCAGACTACGGAGATATCCGTATTGGCATTGATCCGGTTAATCGTTGGCTCCAGCAGCTTTTGGCGGAAGTCACGATAGTCCTCGTATTTGCCCGCCAAACCGGCCTTCTCGCGCATCCAGTTCAGATCCAGGGTCACTTCAATGGCTTTACCGCTGCGGCGCCCATAGAGGTTCTTGGCTTTGATTAGCCAGCCATACAGACGAACGGAGAACGGTGTATCGAGTTTTGCAATGTTGGCAAAATTCAGCTTAGTAAAAGATTCTTTGAGTTCATAGAGATACGGCGCAACATCCTGCCCAAACCTCAGTACCACCGCGCTGTGATCGTCACTGCTGACGTATTCCAGACGCGAGAACCAGGACAATTGCACGGTACGCACCTTGCCGGTTTTGACGTCCGGTTTGTAGATCGTCACCGGTTTTTTCATCAGGCTTTCCGCCGCTTCGCGCAGCTGCCGGTGGCTGCTGGTCGGGTTTACCCCGTAGATACGCTGATAATCCTGAGGAAAAAGACGGTACAACGTGTCCGGTTGCGGTTTCCTGCTATCAATTTGTGCCAGAGCCAGGTTCAGCAGGCGCATTTCATCCAGAGTGACGCTGTAAGCGCCTTCCAGAAGATCGTTCCCCTGAACTACGGTCAGTTTATTCAGTTCCATGTAGCAGGATCCATAGGTGGAAAGTAGGTAAATTATTCCACATAAAAAATACTAACGTAAAGTAAAAACAGGTGTTATTTATTCCTTATACTTCAATTGTTTAAGTAAGGATCGAAAAAGACAGATCAGGAAAAACCTCCACATATTGATTTCAGAACCACAAAGGATCCTTTTTTTAACATCTTGGATCATCACACTTTTTACAGGAAATCACTCCACATATGCCGTGGAAGATCATTTTGGAAGTTCGCGATTATTGAGGAACATGAAAAGCCAGAATTCATTCCGGACTACAGAAAATCACTCCACATGAGTCGCGAGAATGCCTATTAATCATACGTAATCGGTTTGTGATCAACTTCTCACTTCTTCAGAACCGGCAAAAGTACCCTGCCCCGGACGATCATCAGGAAAAATCTCCACATATGTCTCCCAGAGGGATCAGATAATCTTTCCACATGTAGCATAAGGTGATCGCGAGCTCAGGAAATCTCTCCACATAAGTGTTCAGGGGGATCACAGAAAATGTCTCCACGTATAGTCTGCCAGGGGATCAGGAAATCTTTCCACCTGTGGGTGAGAAATCATTTATCCGATCAAACTTTCGAGCATCATTATCGTTACGAGATCAGGTAATGTTTCCACATATCAATATGTGACACCGTCACCTATACTAGTAACTATTTGATTTAACATGATTAAGTGACTTATTCACTTCTCTTTGTCACGTAAGTTGATCAGATAATTCTTCCACATAAGAGGAATCAGGGATCAGATAATCTCTCCACATATGCTCTTTTACTGTGAAAAAAGTGAAGCTGGTTTGCCAGATCTAGTGGGTTCACGATCCAAAAGTGACAGTTAGGGCATCACGTGACGCTGTCACAGGAAATTCTTCCACATATAGATGAAATATGAGATCAGGAAATCCCTCCACCTTGTAGAAAAACTGTTTTCTGACGGTAAGTTAGCGAAGAATTGGCTAGAATAGGCGTAGGAGCATCGGATGAGGCAGGATATCCACAGGAAATCTCTCCACGTCGATAATCTCCTGATCCATAAAGACTTTATCCACAGGAAAAAGCTCTACATTGATCATGAAAAGGATCCACATCCAACAGGAATGATCTCCACCCCAGACAGGAAACCTCTCCACAATTGCACGTGTAACTTATTAATATTTAAAGTAAAAAACAGCCCTTAAAGAGAAAGATCTAAACTTTAAAAAGAAACAAAACATTATTTGATCTTGGGATCTTCTTTAATGCTGGGAGGGTGTTCAGGAAAATATCAAAGAGTAGAAATTTGTTATCTGGCAGAGGGTTAGTGCGGTATTTGCCAGAAACGGGCCCGCTTTGACCCGTTCCGGCGCAAGATCAGTGACTCACGAGCGTTCGTTATTGATAAGCCAGCCCTGGATCAACTCCGTCAATACGTCTTTCATCTCGCGATCCTGCAGGAAGCAGCTGGTTTTGAAGCGGCGGTGCAACTCTTCGTCAATGTTGGTCTGCAATTTTTTAACTGAAGCTGGTGGCTTAGCTACAGCGTCCAGTGCTGTAGTCAGTTGTCTGTGCTGGCCAAGTTTCATTTTCATTTCAACAACTCCGTAATTTCTTTTGTCATGATTTCAATCTCGCCCTTCGCGTTACCATCCGTTGTATCGAAAACAGTGCCGCCGTCCATCATTGTACGTATGTAAACCTGGCGCTGAGTCGTGCCGGTACGCAATGCAGGAACGCCTGTATCAGCAATCGAGGCTTTGAGGACTTCCAGCATCTTAGCGGATGCGACCTTTTTAGTGATCAGGAAACGCGCAATCACCGGCTGCAAGTTTTCGCGTGCCTCGACGACGGCAAGAATAGCGCCACAGGCTGCAAAATCTAAAGGTGACGGTGTCACTGGTATCAGTACCAAATCACTGACCATAACAGCGGCCGAAGAAATTGCTGAAATTGCAGCAGCTCCATCAATTACCACGTAATCATATTCTTTCAGTTGCTTACGTACGGTGTAGACTTCTTTTTCAGAGGCGGCTTCAGCCAGGTCGAACTGACATTTGCTATCGTCGTACCAGTTACTGATACTTCCTTGTGGGTCGGTATCGACCATCACGACCTTGTGACCTTGTCTTGCAAGACAGGTAGCAATGTTAATGGACGTCGTGGTCTTCCCTACCCCGCCCTTCCCGTTGAGGAAGGAAATAATTTTCGCTGCCATAACACCCTCTTGATGAAGCGTTCGGTGAATTACTTGCATCCCAAAATTCTGAGATTTTAGGATTCAAAAAGTTTGTAATCATAGGATTCTGAGATTTTAAAATCCATGAATCATAGGATTGAGTTGCTACTATAAGGTTTGCATCGGAGGATTTCAATATTTAAGGATTACTGAATTACAAAATCCTATGATTAGGGGATTCTGTGATTCCTTTCCCGGCGTCACAGTTAAAGGGCATGGTCTGAAGTAAAGGGGGTGAATGCATATTCTGTGATTGCAGGATTTAAAGATACTAAGATTATGGAATCCGTAATAGATTGCCCTTAATGGTCGACAGTGCGTAATTTCCTATCTCACAAGAAGCTTGTAATCATACCGGTCGGAATTTTAACATTCACTGAATTATGGGATTCTATGATTTCATGATTTTTGAATCTCAGGGGGCTGAGATTTTAATGGGTTGCTAATGTCTAACCAGAAAAGCAGAAATGAACAATTGGGTATACAAGCAAGAATGCTACTGTAAAATCTCACCATCTCACCATCTCACCATCTCACCATCTCACCATCTCACCATCTCACCATCTCACCATCTCACCATCTCACCATCTCACCATCTTAAAATCCTCATACGATATTGATTTCATAATCTCATCATCATTAGATTGCAGGGTTACGTGATTTTGAGATTCAACAATCCTGAAATCACCAAATCACCAAATCACCAAATCACCAAATCACCAAATCCTGAGCTAGTGGGATGACAGAACATCATGATTATAGGATTCTTCTGTGAGTTTAGTGAGAAACTATAAGATGATAGAAGGTTAAGATTCCAAGATTCTGGCATTACAGGATTGAGGCCAAAGCTATAAGTTATCCCAGGATGGTAGGATCATTTTAAAGGTTATGATTTCAGGATTCTGTGATTCTACATCGGTTGTCGTGGTTTTACCGTATCGGTCACGGAGCAAACTTTGAAGAATCTCAAGATTCTGTGATTATATTAAAATCCAATAATCCTGAGATTATTGGCGAGCAAGTGATTACAGGATTTTATAATCATTATATTATAATCAATTACTTATGAAAGTGATAAACTTCTGGGATTCTAAGATTCAAGTATTTTAAAAGTATCCTGAAATCCCAGGATTTTATTCCATGATCCAAGAATCTCAGAATATAATTTTAAGAATCATAGGATTTTAGCATCTTGAGATTAATATCTTTAGATTATGCCCGTGTCAGGATTAACTAATCCTGACATCCAGTTACAGGAAAAATGTGGATGCTGTGAGTCTTAGCCTGTAACGCAAATCCTGAGATTATGGGATTGCAGTGACTTCTGGGAATATGAGATTAGGTGATTGTAAGATTTCAGGATTATGGGATTCAACTAAGATAAAGTTACAGAATCACAGAATCACAGAATCACAGAATCACAGAGTTACGGAATCACATAATGTTGAGATGTTGAGATGTTGAGATGTTGAGATTATAAGAGGCATCGTGATGACACCTCCAGAGATTTTTTACTGCGTCACGATTCTGCGATATTGCACTTTGAGGATATCAGCCTTGGCTTGAGTGAATCCACGATATGTCTAAAAGCCGCTTCGATATCTTCCTCCGCCACACATCCGTAGCCGATCAATAATCCTCGCCGGGAAGCAGGGCGCAGGTAATAAGCGGAAAGAGGGCGTGTCAGCACATTTTTTTGTTCAAGCTCCGCGCTCAAAGCAACATCGTCAATTGAATCCGGTAAGGAAAGAATCAGATGTAGCCCGGCGTTGCTGTTCTCGCACATATATTCCTGGCCGAGTTCCTGCTCAATCATTCGCGTCAGTGCACTGCGGCGTTTGCCGTAAATCAAGCGCATGCGGCGGATATGCGCGGCGTAATGCCCTTCACGGATAAACTCCGCCAGCGTTAGCTGGGTCAACCCGTTCCCCCCTCGATACAACTCCGAATGTGCGATTTTCAGCCGCGATGCCAGCTGACGCGGCAGAACGACATAGCTGATACGCATTGCGGGATACAATGTTTTGCTAAACGTCCCGATGTAAATGACCGGTGCATCGCTGGTCAACCCCTGAAGCGCAGGGATCGGGCTGCCGGAATAGCGAAACTCACTGTCGTAATCATCTTCTACCACCCAGCTGCCTTGCTGCGCTGCCAGCGCGAGGATTTTTTGTCGCCGCGCCAGACCCATTACGGAACCCAACGGGTAATGATGTGACGGTGTCACGCATATCAACTTTGGTGCACGCGCCTCTGGCTGATTTTCTGGCGGGTCCATACCGTTATCGTCCACGGCAATGGGATGAATATCTACCCCGTTCACCGAAAGAACGTTCCGGATCCCCCAGTAACTCGGCTCTTCAATCCATGCTACATCGCCTGGGTCGCAGATCATTTTCGCCAGCAAATCCAGTGCCTGATGAGTACCTGCGGTGATGAGGATTTGGTCTGGCGTGCAATCTACTGAGCGCGCTATGCGCAGATAATCCGCCAATGCCTGTTGCAGTTGCGGGCAACCACCGTGGCGGGAGTAAGTGAGGAATTCAGGATGCAGGCGTCGGCTCAGGCGGTTTTGCAGTTTGCGCCAGATATCATGAGGAAATTGAGTGACATCTGGCACGCCAGGCATAAATGCGCCCCACTGGTGCGAAGCAACCCCCGTTCGGGTTAGCAACTGCGAGCCGCGTTTGGATAGCGTGACGTGACTGCGCGCTGGTGCGCACTTCGTCAGTGTCTTATCGGCAATAACACCGTCACTGGGTAAATCGGCGGTAACGAAGGTACCGCTTCCCGTCCGGGTTTGAATATATCCCTCTGCCTGCAATTGTTCATAAGCTGCAAGCACGGTATTACGCGAAATATCCAGTTCTTTGGCGAGATCGCGCGAAGCGGGCAGGCGGCTGCCGGGGCTGATGCTGCCGTCGAAGATAGCCTGTTGTAATACCAGATAAACCCGCTTGTTCAGGGTGCTCTGTGTGGTGCCGGCCATACTGGTCAGCCGCTGCAAAATGAGGTCAGAAAGCAGTGAACGCAAAAGTGGATCCTCGAAATAAACAGAACTGGTTCTGGATTATAGGGCCGCTGACAGGATAAAAAACAAGGGTAGATAACAACTTTCATACTTTATTGACCCCCGAACCTACAAAACATCAGCCTCAGGGCAGGAGAAAAACATGAGTCACAGCGAACTGGAAAAACGCCGTAAAGAAGCGACACCGCGCGGTGTCGGCGTCATGTGCGATTTTTACGCAGCGAAAGCCGAAAATGCCACGTTGTGGGATGAAGAGGGCAAGGAGTACATCGATTTTACAGCGGGAATTGCTGTGCTCAATACCGGCCATCGCCACCCAAAAATTGTCGATGCTGTCCGCAAACAACTCGATCAGTTCACGCATACCGCCTTTCAGATTGTCCCTTACGCCAGCTTTGTGACCCTGGCGGAGCGCATCAACGCGATTTCCCCTGTGGCGGGAAAAGCCAAAACGACCTTTTTCTCGACCGGCGCTGAAGCAGTGGAAAACGCGGTAAAAATTGCCCGCGCCGCCACAGGCCGACCGGGCATTATTACCTTCACCGGCGCATTTCACGGGCGCACGTTACTGACCATGGCGCTGACCGGCAAAGTGGTGCCGTACAAAGTGGGCTTCGGGCCTTTCCCGGCATCCGTTTACCATGCGCAGTTCCCGAATGCCCGGCATGGCGTCAGTACGGAAATGGCGCTCGACAGCATCGAACGTATTTTCCGCAGTGACATCAGTCCGTCGCAGGTCGCCGCGATTGTCTTCGAGCCCGTTCAGGGGGAGGGCGGTTTCAACATCGCACCGGATGATTTCGTCACGGCCCTGCGTGAAATCTGTGACCGCCACGGCATCGTGCTGATCGCCGATGAAGTGCAGAGCGGCTTTGCGCGTACCGGCAAAATGTTCGCAATGGAGTACTACGGCGATGCTAAACCCGATCTCGTCACCATGGCGAAAAGCCTCGGCGGCGGTCTGCCTATTTCAGGTGTGACTGGCCGCGCTGAATTGATGGATGCGCCAGAGCCGGGTGGTCTCGGCGGCACTTACGCCGGTAACCCGCTGGCCGTAGCCTCTGCATTGGCGGTGCTGGATATTATCGAAGAAGAAAAGCTGTGTGACCGCGCTAACCGTCTGGGTGCAGAACTGGTGGAAGTGCTGGAAACCGCCAAAAGAACCTGCGCTGCGCTGGTGGATGTTCGCGCGCGCGGTTCGATGGTAGCCGCAGAATTTAACGATCCTGCGACGGGTAAGCCTTCGCCAGAGCTGACCAAACAGTATCTGCGCAAGGCGCTGGATGCAGGTTTGCTGATGCTGAGCTGCGGCGTGCACGGCAACGTGATCCGTTTCCTGTATCCGCTGACTATCCCTGACGCCCAGTTTAAAGATGCACTGGCGATTTTATCTCGCGTACTGGCTGACTGAGGGATCTCATGCAACTGAAACATCAAACACTGCTGCGCCAGCAATGCCTGATCAATGGCGAATGGCTGGACAGCGAAAATGGCGAACGCGAAAACGTGATTAATCCGGCGACCGGCAAGGTTCTCGGCAGCGTTCCGCAAATCACCACGGCGCAAGCGGCGCAGGCTATTGTTTATGCAGAACAGGCGCAGGTGGGCTGGCGGGAGAAAACCGCCAAACAACGTGCCGCGCTGATGCAAAAATGGGCACAGCTGATGATCGAACACGCAGACGATCTGGCGGCATTGCTGACCGCAGAACAGGGCAAGCCGCTGGCGGAAGCGCGGGGTGAAATCGTCTATGCCGCCTCTTTTATAGAATGGTTTGCGGAAGAAGCAAAACGCGTCGAAGGCAGCGTGCTGGCGCCGGTTCAGGCGACACAGCGTTTGCTGGTGCTAAAACAACCCATCGGCGTGTGCGCGGCGATCACTCCGTGGAATTTCCCGGCGGCGATGATTACCCGCAAGGCCGCACCTGCTCTGGCGGCGGGCTGCTCGATGATCGTCAAACCGGCCGAACAGACGCCGCTAAGCGCGTTAGCCCTCGGGCAATTGGCCATCGAAGCCGGTATTCCCGCGGGCGTATTGCAGGTGATCACCGGTTCCGCCCGTGAAGTTGGTAAAGTGCTTTGCGAAAGCCCGGTGGTTAGGAAACTCAGCTTTACCGGTTCGACCGAAGTGGGACGTATCCTGATGGCGCAAAGTGCGCCAACGGTAAAAAAACTCTCGCTGGAACTCGGCGGCAATGCACCGTTTATTGTCTTTGATGATGCCAATCTGGAACGCGCGGTGGCGGGCATTATGGCGTCAAAATTTCGCAACAGCGGGCAAACCTGCGTCTGCGCCAACCGTATTTATGTCCAGCAAGGCATCTATCCCGCGCTGCTAGAAAGACTGGTGGAAGAAGTGGAAAAACTCAGTGTTGGCGAGGGTTCGAAACCAGGCGTGACGCAGGGGCCACTTATTGATGACGCCGCGATTGCTAAAGTGCGTGAACACATTGCGGATGCGCTGTCTCAAGGCGCAACGCTGCTCACCGGCGGGGAACCGCACGCGCTGGGCGGAACGTTCTTCCAGCCGACTGTGGTGGGGAACGTTACCTCATCAATGAAATTCGCCCGCGAAGAAACCTTCGGGCCGGTCGCGCCCGTCTTCATGTTCACTGACGAAGCTGAAGCCGTGGCGATGGCCAACGACACTGAGTTCGGATTGGCTGCGTACATTTTCACGCGTGACGCCGCGCGCCAGTGGCGGGTGCCGGAAGCGCTGGAGTACGGCATGGTGGGCATTAACACCGGGCTGATTTCCAATGAAGTCGCGCCGTTCGGTGGTATTAAGCAGTCCGGGCTGGGTCGCGAGGGATCACGTCACGGTATGGACGATTATCTGGAAATGAAATACCTGTGCATCGAACTGATGGACTAAGCCGTTCATTGTATAAGGACAGGGTCCGTATAATGTGCAGGGATGCACGCACGTAGTGCCAGAATGGGCTGTAAGTCAGAGCGTAAGAATGATTTAGTGCTGTATAGGTGAGCGCCTCTTTAAACATGAACCCCATAACTAAGAACAGGTTATTCCCCTATTTTTTTATAATAGTTATCTGAAGAATGAGTAATATCAATGAACAGGAAAATATAAAGTAAGCTTTGACCGTTTACGTTTATATTCATCTGTGTTGATGTTCTCAATCGAAAAGTTTTTAAGAAAGTAGGAATTCCATGGTTTATTTATTCTTATGACTTATTTATGTCGCTAATAAATACACTGCGGGGTAAAGTTTATTCTAAAGGGATGTAAAAATGTCTATTCAGGAGCTCAATCGTTTTCGTAGTCGTCAGTATGAATGTAGTGGTCAACAAAAACTGGCCACAGCTTTAGAGTTTTTCCAGAACAATCGTTCTGATTCATTCGGCGTCAAACCACCATTATATTGATGAGGTCTGAGCTGGCTGTAATATCCTGTGATGTAATTCGTTATTGCCGTGCTGGCTTCGCTAAAATTCGCGTAGCCATTATCCGGTACCCACTCTGTTTTCAGGCTTCTGAAGAACCGTTCCATTGGACTGTTATCCCAGCAATTTCCCCGGCGACTCAGGCTTTGCTTTATCTGATATCTCCACAGTAACTGTCTGAAATTCCTGCTGGTATAGTGACTGCCTTGATCCGAGTGATACAGTAAATTAGCCGGTTTTCCCCGTGCTTCCCAGGCCATCGACAGGGCTTTACCTGTCAGTGCGGAATCAGGGAAAAATGACATCGCCCAGCCAACCGGTTTACGGGAAAACAGATCAAGCACAATGGCTAAATAAGCCCAGCGCTTACCTGTCCAGATATAAGTCACATCACCGCACCAGACCTGATTAGGCTCTGTTACTGCAAACTGGCGTTCCAGATAATTAGGTATCTCTACGTGTTCCTTAGACGCCTTCTTATATCGATGGCCAGGCTGCTGACAGCTGATGAGATTAAGTTCTTTCATCAGCTTTGTTGCCCGCCAGCGGCTCAGTTTTACGCCTTTGGTGGTGACCATCGCGGCAATATTACGTGCACCTGCGGAACCATTACTTTCGCGATAGCTTTCACGAACAAGGCCCAGTAATGCCACGCGTGCGGCATCAGGCTTCTTTGGCTGCCGCCAGTATTTATAGCTGCTGCGATGAACCCCAAACACGTTGCACACAACGGCAACAGGAAACCGCGCCCTGAGTTTCTCAACTAATGAGAACTGTTCAGGGAGTCTGACATCAAGAGCGCGGTAGCCTTTTTTAATATATCCCTTTCCATTTCAACGCGTTGGAGTCTTTTCTTCAACTCACGTATCTCAATCTGCTCAGGTGTCATTGGTGAAGCTATGGGTGATTTCCCCCCTCGCTCTTCTTTCAACTGCCGGACCCACTTGTCCATCGTGGATTTACCGACATTCATTGCCGTGGCAGCGGCGGCAACGGTGTAATGCTGATCGAGTACAAGCTGGGCGGCTTCGAGGCGAAACTCGGGGCTAAAATTGCGTCTGTTACGTCCGGTCATAATGTCACCTGTTTTGACTATGAGGTGATGATATCACCTCTATTCAGGTGGCCAAATTCACTATGCCACTACAGAATTACAAACGCAGGGTGGGTTTTGTTGCGGGCTCAGTATCGCGCTAATGGTACATCTCCTTGAATGTGATAAGAGTTTGTCACGTCCAATGAGTCCGGCTCAGGCTTTTAAACATGTACATGAGTATATGGGAGCAGTTCGTGTGTCGGGAAATATTTTAGAAGATACGACCACACCAGGGTTTGAGATATTTCGTAAGAGAATTTTTCATCTTCAGAGCCAATATACCCGAAGTATTTTACCTAAAAAGCCATTTGTGCAAGGTTGCGGTGTGGTCTTGCTGGCTTTATCGGTGGGGGATACCTACAAACGTAAGGATAATTGTGCTTTTTTAAATAGAAATATTTATCCGATGAATCATATGGGAATAGCATTCTACGGTAACGGAGATGAAATATTTATTTTTGATCCTAACGCGGGCGGATTGATTATCCGCTGGAACGAAGATAGCTTTACGCCTACGGCAATTCATGCCGTTGATTGTGCGTTGCAGAGAATGTACAAAATGTACGACCGCATGCAAGGTCGTCGCACGGCGAATGTTGTACTCACGGAAATGATTTCTGAAAATGTTATGCCGTATGGGGATTGTATATAACAGCCACTTCAAATGACGATTATTCTGGTCATCAAAGACAATCGTCAGTGTTGGTTGCTCTTGAAAGCAACGTTCGGAGTTGAAAACAAGAAGGGCGCCGTGTTCTCACCGGCGCCCTTAAGCGTTTTATTGCATTAAAAATCCGTTAGAAATCGACGTTCACGCCCAGCTGGAAGTTACGGCCTGGCATCACGGCCAGCGCTTTGTTGTAAGCATCCTGATTGGTGGTATCGGTCAGGGTACGGCTGCTCAGGTAATCCCAGTATTTACGGTCGGTGATGTTATAAACGCCGCCGTTGATTTTCACGTTCTTCGCGACCTGCCAGTAAGCGGTGGCATCGACCATACCGTAGCCCGGCACATTCATATAATCCACATTGGAATCTGCGATTGGCGTACCGCTGTTGGTATAGCTCTGACGACTGGTCGCTTCAGCTTTTTTGCCTTTCACGAAGGTGGCAGTGACTGCGGTGCCGTAGACGCCAGAAGGATCATCCCACGCCACTCCCGCGACCAGTTTCATTGGCGGAACGCTGTCGAGATCGACGTATTTGTCGCCCGCATAGCTGGACTTGGATTGACCCTGCGCGTAACCCAGTGCGAAGGTGGTACTCAAACCGTTCACGTCGCTGAACCATGTACCGTAATCGATTTTGGTGCTCAGCTCGCCGCCGTAGATATACGCTTTATCGCGGTTTTCAGCCTGATAAATCGTATAAATGTTGGAAGGCACATTGGTGAACATGTTGCCGTTCTTCGCGCGGGTGTAACGGGTATTGGCGATGAAGTTTTTGTAGGTGTTGTAGAACACCGACGTTTTGAAGCTCACGCCTTGCGTCGCTTCCCCTTTCAAACCCCACTCGACGTTATTGCTGGTTTCAGTTTTCAGATCGGTGTTACCAATCAGCGCGTACTGCGCCGCACCTGCGTAAGAAGAGCCGAGGTTCCATGAGCCGTAAAGCTGGCTGGCATCCGGGAACTGTGCGCCGCGTTTGTATTGCAGGTACGTCATCAGCTTCGGCGTCAGATCATAGGTGAAGGCCAGAGACGGCAGAACCTGCGTATCAGAATTGGCTTTACCGTACAGGGTTGAGACGGAGTCTTCAGAGACGACGCTGTTGGACAGATCGGACAGGTTTTTCGATTTGGTGTTCTGATACGCGACGCGCACCGCCGGGATCACCGAGAAGTTATGGCCGTCGAGGTCAAACTTCATGGTGTCCTGCAGGAAGCCGCCTAACACGTAGGTACGGCTGTTAGCTTCCGGCTGCATCGTGGTGGTGTAAATGCTCTGCGCAGGCGTTTCGCGGAACGGACGCTCGGTGTCAGACACGCGACCGTTGATCCCGGCGCTCAGTTCGTGACGTCCCAACGTTTTCAGCCAGCTGGTTTCCGCGCCGTAAGTGTCGGTGTCATAGTTAGAATACACGTTCATCATCTGCCGGGAGGAGTTCGGCATGTAGGTGTTGTCGTGCGCCTGCGTGTACTGGTAATAGACTTTGGAAACGACCGCATCGGCAAAATCGTTGAATGGCGTCCATTCGTCTTTCAGGCTTGCGCCCCAGCGACGAGTATTACTTTGCTGCTGCGCCGTGCCGAGCACGCTGCTGCCAGCGCTGTCCCACGCATCGTAATGGGTGTGATTCACTTTCTCGTAGTAATCGAGCGTGCCGGTGAACTTGTGTTCATCATTTGGCTGCCAGATCCCTGAAGTCATGATGGCGGTGGAGTGCCAGTTGGCCGGATACGCATCATGCGTGCCGCTATTGTTGCTGGTTTCCTGACCGTCGCGGCGACTGATCGCCACTAACCCACGCAGCTCCTGATCGCCCGCGGCGGCGGTGATGCCGTTATGCCATGAACGGTCTGAGGAACTGTAATCCGACTGGTAACCGAAGTAGGTTTCTTTGCCCGGACGCAGATAATCGTCTGCAGATTTCGGCAGGAAGGAGACGGCACCGCCGATGGAGGTGTTGGCTCGCTCGGCGGAAGTGGCACCGGATTCGATATCTACCTGACCGTACATGTACGGGTCGATGTAATCACGGCCAATGCCGAATGTGCCCAGACCTGCGCGGCTTGCATAGGCGCGGCCTGTGGCGCTTGGCTGTGGAATGCCGTCGACGTCAATGCTGACGCGGTTACTTTCCAGACCACGGATGTTGTAGCCGGTATAGCCCGCGCGGTCGAAGCCGCTTTTACCGTTACCGGAACCGCCGCTGGAGCCCGTTGCGCTGATCAGCGGTTCATAACGCATGATCGAACCGAAATCATTGCCGCCTTTTTTCTGCATATCAGCGGCGGAAATTGTGGTTTTTGACCCCGGTTTTTTATCCGGCAGCGTCTCAGTCACGGTCATCACTTCTTCGTGGCTCTGCGCCAGATCCTGAGCGGTGCGCACCGGCTTCTTCTTGATCACGTCAGAAGGCTTTGTTTGGTTTTGTGCCAGATCGGTACTTTCTTTAACGGCTTCCGCTGCGTTAACGTTAAAAGTGGTGGTGAGAATCGTCCCCATGAAAACGACGTTTTTCACCAAACCCTGCTGTGAAAAGGATTTGAACATGTGTTTTTAGTCCTGCACTAATTTTTTTAAGTTCTGCTCAACAAAACTGCCCTGCAAATGCTAAGACGCAAGTTAGGATCTCTTCCTGAGAATGCCTTTGTCCTTATAAAATATGGGTTTATTGGTCTGCGATACCCACACCGGCTTACTGCGAATGATAATGATACTGATAATTGTTATCAACAAATGTTAAGAATAAATGCCTCCCTTAACGAAATCTTTGCACTTTGTCGGCGGATTTGCGTTAAGGCAGGTGTCTTTACAACCTGTAAACCCGCCGTTAGAGTGGTCATAAGAACTGTACCGTACAGTTTAGCGCCCGGCAGGCATCTGCTGCCGGGCCTGAAAGTGAACAGGAGTGAGGATGAAAGTTCGTACCGAAGCCCGCCGGGAGGCGATTGTCGAAGCCGCCGCCACGTTGTTTAAAGAAACGGGCTATGAGCGCGCGTCCATGAATGAGCTGGCCAGACGCCTCGGCGGTTCCAAAGCCACGCTGTACAGTTATTTTCCTTCCAAAGAAGCGCTGCTGGTTGCCGTGGTGAAAGCCTGCACCACCGGGCATCTTTCGGAAGCGGTCAACGGTCTCGCCGCGCCGTTCCCGAGTCTTGATTTAGAAGACGTACTGACGCGCTTTGGCGAAAGAATGCTGCTGGTGCTGACCAACGACGGCGAGGCGCTGGCGGTTTACCGCATGGTAATCGCCGAAGCCGGGCATTCCGATATCGGCATGCTGTTTCACGACTCCGGACCGGGTGAGGCTATTCAGGCGCTGGCCGGATTTATGGCGATAGCGATGGAAAAAGGGCAACTGGCGCAGGCCGACGCACTTCTGCGTGCGCAGCAATTTCTGGCGCTGGTCACTGCGGAAACCAATATGCGGCTTTATCAGCAAAACCCTGCGCCGCTGGAGATCGCCGAGATCCGCCAGCTGGTTCTTAATGCCGTCGATATGTTTTTACGCGGTGGCGTGCGTTAAGAGACTTGCGGAAAATACTCCTAAGATATATCTTTCAAGGCAACTGATTCCCTGAAAGAGAAAACAATATGGAACAACCTCGTCAAGATTCCTCTGCAGCAAACCTGCCGGTTCGTGTAAAAAACGAACTGGCTTTTCGCGCCCTCACCGTCAAACGCAGCGAAAGTGTGGCGGGTTGTTTTAAACGCATCGTCCTCAGCGGTGAAGACCTCAAAGGCTTCAGTTCGCGCGGCTTTGACGATCACATCAAACTGTTTTTCCCTGCCACACCGGGCGATGTGATCACCGCGCCGGTCGCGACCGAAGAGGGCATTGTCTGGGGCGAAGGCCCGCGTCCGCTGAACCGGGAATACACGCCGCTGCACTTTGATGCGCAAGCCAACGAGTTGACGCTCGATTTTTATCTGCACGACGGTGGCGTTGCCAGTGAATGGGCTGCTGGCGCGAAGCCTGGCGACCCCCTTATCATCGGCGGTCCGCGCGGTTCACTCATCATTCCGACTGACTATCAGTGGCAACTGTATCTTTGCGATGAAACCGGTCTTCCGGCACTGAAACGTCGCCTTGGCGAACTGAAACAGGCGGCAAGTGACGCGAAAATCACCGTGCTGGTGAAAACCAAAGACGCCGGTTGCCAAAACTATCTGCAAGATGAAGCAGATTTTACTATCGAATGGGTTATCGGCGGCGAAGCGCTGGTGCAAAAGGTAAAAAGCCTGACGCTGCCGGACAGCAATTACTATGTCTGGGCGACTGGCGAAGGCAAGCTGGTGAAAGGGCTGAATGATTATTTCACCGTTGAGCAGGGGCTGGATCCGGCATATGTCCGCTGCGTGGCGTACTGGCACGATAAATAATGCTGATGAACAAACAACACCGCCGCGAAAGGATGTTTGAAACCGGAGATATCCGGTTACTGATGCTGCATTTTTTACAGCAGCGTCCGGCACACGGTTATGAACTGATCAAAGCAATAGAAGAATTAGCCAAAGGTGAATACACGCCGAGTGCCAGTATTATTTATCCGAATCTGACGTTTCTGGAAGAGCAGGCGTTAATCACGTCAAGCCAGGAAGAGGGCGGAAAGAAACAATACGCGATCACGGCCGAAGGCGCAGAATCGCTGGCGCAGCAGGGCGAATTGCTGGATTCAGTGACAGAGAAACTGCATTCGCTGGCGATATTATCCAATAACCGCAGTATTCCTGAAATGCAGCGTGCGATTAATAATATCCGCATGGCATTAAACCTGCGGCTGGCCAAAGGTCCGATCGAGCAGGATACGCTGTATAAAATTACCGATGCATTGGATCGCGCGACGAAAGAAATTGAGCGCAGCTGATGCCATAACAGGTGATAAAAAGAAAAAGCCTCCGGTTAATCTGGAGGCTTTTTGCTTTTACAGGGCATTAATTATCTTCAGGCCAGGGCGTCAGGATTTCATATCCGTCTTTAGTCACCGCCACCATATGCTCCCACTGTGCAGACAACGAGTGATCTTTAGTCACGACCGTCCAGCCATCGCCGAGCACTTTATTCTGTTTCTTACCGGCATTAAGCATCGGTTCGATGGTGAACAGCATGCCTTCCTGCAAGACCAGACCGCGACTTTTCTCACCGTAATGCAGTACCTGCGGATCTTCGTGATAGCCCATACCGATGCCATGACCGCAATACTCTTCAACGATGGAAAATCCTTCGCGGTGTGCGACGGCGGCAATGGCAAAACCCACATCACCCAAGGTCGCGCCCGGACGCACGACTTCAATCCCGGCCATCATCGCTTCGAGCGTGGTATCCACCAGGCGGCGAGCCATAATGCTCGGTTCACCGGCGTAATACATCCGGCTGGTGTCGCCGTACCAGCCGTCTTTGATCAGTGCGACGTCAATATTGACGATATCGCCTTTTTTCAGCGCTTTGTCCGAAGGGATGCCGTGACAAATCACATGGTTAACGGACGTACAGACGGTTTTTTCGTAGCCGTGGTAGCCAATGTTCGCCGGAATTGCCTGCAATTCGTTGACGATATAATCATGGCAAAGGCGGTCCAGCTCATTGGTGGTCACGCCCGGCACGACGTGCGGTGTGATCATATGCAGAACGCGGGCGGCCAACTGCCCGGCGATGCGGGCTTTCTCAATACCTTCCGGCGTTTTGATCATCCGGTTATTGTTCACAAAGTACTTGCTGTCTAAACCATTATTCATTACTTGCCTTCCTGTGTGTGCCACCCACGTTTAACAGCGTGCGGATACTGCCGGTATTTTCATCAGATTCCATGCTGCACTGCACCAGCAGGCGCGAAATTTCACTGTGCGTCATATCAGGATGCGTCTCCATCAGCATGCCAATTTTCATCCAATGTTCCGCCTGCGCATTCATCGAGCGTGTATAGGCCAGACTGGCGATGCGCAGATTTTCATGCATCAGTTCTGAAATCTTGATGATACCCATCGGGTTACCTCAGCAGTATACGAATTATATATGAACCGTATACTACGCCGAAAGGTGGGCATCCTCAACTCTTGGCGGCCAGGAAAAGTAAAACGCCTCCGGCGAGAAAGGACGGAGGCGTGACAAAAAGGCAGACTACGCGAAACTTACTGGCTGGACGTGTCTTTTTTCATGGCATCTTTTGACATGGAGTCTTTCGACATCGTGTCTTTTTTCATGTGATCTTTCGACATTTTGTCTTTCGACATTCAGTCCTTACTCATACTGTTTTTCGCCATTGAATCTTTGCTCATGCCGTCCTTTTTCATGCAGTCTTTGGACATGCTGTCTTTTTTCATCATCGCATCAGCCGCGTAGGTGGTGCTCACTGCGCCCATCATCAGACAGGCAGACATCATTATTGCGGTTAACTTTTTCATGGTATTTCCTTCTTTGGGGTCTTGATAAGGTAAGAGTGTGGGTTTTGGAGGATTTAACTTCCGCCGAACCAGTTGTAGCCCTGATCTTCCCAGTAGCCACCGGTAAACTTATTCGTAATTTCAATCACTTCGATGTGTTTCGGATTCTTGTAGCCAAGCTTGATAGGCATTCTCAACTTCATCGGGAAACCGTATTTGCGCGGCAAAATCTGCCCGTCATAAGTCAGCGCCAGCAGAGTTTGCGGGTGCAGCGCGGTCGCCATGTCGATACTGGTGTAATACTCATCGGCACATTTGAAACTGACGTATTCCGCGCTGAGATCGGCGCCAATCAGGCGCAGAAAATCTCCGAACGGTACGCCGCCCCATTTACCGATGGCGCTCCAGCCTTCGACGCAAATGTGCCGCGTCACCTGGCTGACCTGCGCCATTTTGTAGAGTGTCGGCAGCGACCACTCGCGTTTGTCCAGCGCCAGACCGGCGACTTTCAGGCGCCAGGCGTTACCATCAATGTCCGGCGCATCGTCTTCGGCGTAAAAAGCGTTAAACGGGAACGGGCGGGTGATCATCGATTCGGCGTACTCCGGCGCGAGGCGCACGGAGCCAAACAGCCAGCCCTGAACGCGGTCGTTAAAACCGGAGATTTTGCCCAGCGCGGTTTCCACGCTGGCGTTATCACTGATGTCACAGCCGGTCAGCATCGCTACGCCACCGAGTGTCAGCCCGCGTTGTAAGAACAGGCGGCGCGAGGGCGCATCCAGCTGACGAACAATTTGTTTCTGCGCTTCCTGCACAATCGCTTCGCTGTCGGACGGGCTAAAAATCTGGCTGATGCTTTTCTTGATGATGTTTTTCATGTGTTTTCCTTAACGTCCGCGGATCATGGCGATCAGCGTTTTCGGCACCAGCGCCACCATCACCAGATGCAGCACCACAAAACCCACCAGCGACGCCATCGCCAGAAAATGCACATAGCGCGCCGTGTCGTAACCCCCCATCAGCTCACGCAGCAACGGAAACTGTACCGATTTCCACACCACCAGCCCGGAAAGCACCAGCACGATGCCGTCGAACATCACGAACAGGTAAGCGGCGCGTTGCACCATGTTGTAGTGACGCAGATCGTCATGTTGCAGCTTGCCGCGTAATGCCGCCCGCAGATCATTGAAAATGCCGCGCGGCGTCAGCGGCCAAAACTTCTGTTTCATTCGGCCTGTGAAAATGTTCATCAGCAGGTAAAACACGCCGTTAAACCCGAACAGCCACATCCCGGCGAAATGCCACTGAATCGCGCCACCCAGCCAGCCGCCGAGCGTCACTGTGGACGGGAAATCAAAATCAAAAAGCGGCGATGCGTTATAAATCTGCCAGCCGCTGGTTACCATGATCAGCACCGCCAGTGCATTCAGCCAGTGAGTCAGGCGCAGCCATAAAGGGTGAACCGTGACCGGTTTGCGTGTCGCGACCGGAGGTAATTCTGTGTGTATCGTCATGATGTCAGCCCGCCATCTTTCCCGTTGATGTAACGAGTATTGGGCGGATTTGTTCCCGAAGACCTCACGCAAAGTTAAATTAAATGTGATAACTCTGTGGCATGCGCTTGTGTAGACTCAGGGAAGGGTTTGGAAGATCGGGTTGAGAAGAAAATGGATAAGACCAGGAAGATTTTGATCGTGGAAGACGACGGCGATATCGCCGATTTACTGAGCCTTCATCTGCGCGATGAAGGCTATGAGATAACCCACGCCGCCGACGGCAATCTGGGCGTGGCGTTGCTGGAAAAGGGCGGCTGGGATGCGTTAATTCTCGATCTGATGCTGCCAGGCGTCGACGGGCTGGAGATCTGCCGTCGCGCCCGTAACATGACGCGTTACACGCCGATCATTATTATCAGCGCCCGTTCCAGCGAAGTGCACCGCGTGCTCGGGCTGGAGCTGGGTGCGGACGACTATCTGGCCAAACCGTTCTCCATGCTTGAACTGGTGGCGCGGGTCAAAGCGCTGTTTCGCCGTCAGGAAGCGATGAGCCGCAACATGAAGATGGATGCGGGGACGTTGAGTTTCACCGGGCTGGCGATCGATCCGATTGCGCGCGAAGTGATGCTCAACCATCAGCCGGTGGAACTGACGCCGCGCGAGTTTGATCTGCTGTATTTCTTCGCCAAAAATCCCGGCAAAGTCTTTTCACGTCTCAGTTTGCTCAATCAGGTCTGGGGCTATGAACATGAAGGGTATGAGCACACGGTGAACACTCACATTAACCGGCTGCGCATCAAAATAGAAACCAATCCGGCCGAGCCGGAACGTATTCTGACCGTGTGGGGCAAAGGGTATAAATTCGCGTCTTCTGCTGAAGAGGCACAAGGGTAAATCATGAAAAATCTCACGCTGGCACAAAGACTGACACTGGTATTTACGCTGCTGCTGCTCGCCTGCTGCGCACTATCCGGCTACATGCAGGTGCGTTCGAGCAATCAGTACAGTCAGGCGGTGATCCAGCGTTTGTCGGCGAATCTGGCGACGCAGATCGCGGCAAACAATCCGCTGCTGAGCCAGGGCGAATGGGATCCTAAAGCGGTGCATGCGCTGTTCAATCAGCTGATGGCGGTGAATCCCAGCGTCGAGGTCTATCTGCTCGATAACAACGGCAACATCGTCGGCAATGCTGCACCGGCAGGCCGGTTGCAACAGCAAAAAATCGATCTCAAACCGGTGACCGCGCTGTTGCAGGGCGCAAAAATGCCGGTTTATGGTGATAATCCGCGGGATCCGCAAACACGTCAGGTTTTCAGCGTCGCACCGTTGCAAGCGGACGGTGTGACCAAAGGCTACGTCTATATCGTTTTGCTCGGCGATGAATACACCGCGCTGGCCAGCGATGCGCAATATCAGTCGGCGATTTATCTGGCGCTGCGGTCTATGGGGCTGGTGGCGCTGTTTGGCCTGCTGGCCGCCGCGCTGGCATTCCGCTGGGTAACGCGTCCGGTGCGTAAACTGACCGCTCAGATTGCGCAGCTCGACAGCGGCGGGATGGACGCCATTCAGTCGCTGGCGAAAAGTGAACCGCCCGCCGGTGCGCCGCGCGATGAAGTGTCACAGCTGCAACAGGCGTTTATCGCGCTGGCAAAACGTATCGATCAGCAGTGGCAAAGCCTGATGGTACAGGATCAGCAGCGCCGCGAGTTTATCGCCAATATTTCCCACGATTTGCGCACGCCGCTGACCTCGTTGCACGGCTATCTGGAAACGCTGTCGGTGAAATCTGACCAACTGAGCAACGAAGATCGCCAGCGTTACCTGAACATCGCCCTGACGCAGAGTAAAAAAGTCGGGCGTCTGGCGCAGGAACTTTTCGAACTGGCGCGGCTGGAATACGGCGTCGTGAAGCCGCAAAAAGAGCCGTTCTCGCTGTGCGAACTGGTACAGGATGTGTTTGCGAAATTCGAACTGGCGACCGAAACGCGCGGGCAAAAACTGCTGGCGGATATCACTCCCGGCATTCCGCTGGTGAATGCTGATCTCGGCATGATCGAACGTGTGCTGACCAATCTGCTCGACAACGCCATCCGCCACACGCCGGAAGGCGGTACTATCGAAATCAAACTGTGGAAAAGTGAAGGGCAGGTGATGGTGCAACTGAAAGATTCCGGGCCGGGTATCGCGCCGGAGCTGAAAGACAGTCTGTTCGTGCGCCCGTCAATCCTCAGCGCCAATAAACATCGCGCAGGCGGCCTCGGGCTGATGATCGTCCGCCGTATTTTGCAGTTGCACGGCAGCGATATCCGGCTTATCGAAGAACCGAAACGCGGCGCGTGTTTTCAGTTTTCTGTGCCGGTGTAGCAGACTGCATTATAATCAGCCTTAACTCGCTGACTGGACGACCAGAGATTCGGCTTAATTATTCAGGGACGACCCTGGCATTCTTAAAAGGAAACATCATGGCCTGGGTATATCTGTTTTTTGCAGGAATTTTCGAAGTCGTCTGGTCGGTGGCGATGAAAGAGTCCCACGGGTTCAGCCGCCTGGTTCCCAGCATCATCACCATCGTTTTCATGTTACTTAGCTTCGCTCTGCTCTCTATCGCGATGAAAACGCTGCCGCTCGGCACGTCTTACACCGTCTGGGTGGGTATCGGCGCGATCGGCGCATTTATTCTCGGCGTGACGATGTTTGGCGAAAGCCTCAATCCGCTGCGCGTCATCGCCGCGCTACTTATTTTTGCCGGCGTTGTGCTGCTGAAGTTTGCGACGAAGGAATAAGGGCAGGGGAAAAATGCAGGAAGCCGCTCAGTAGAGCGGCTTTTTTGTTTGATAATTATTCTTTAAACATCGCTGACAGCATATGACGAGAAGTGGGTACCAGCCCGACTTGCAAGCCAAAAGGCTTGAAGACTTTATTGATAATGTCAGAGGTATAGTTACCCTTATCATTTTCTACTTCAGATAATGTCTTACGTGAAACGCCGGTCAGTTTGGCGAAAATATCCTGCTTTAGGCCTAACACGTCAACTCTCAGCGTTTTCAGTGCTTCTCCTTGCGTCATTTCTCCTAACAAGAGAGCTTTCATAATCGCAATTCTTGTTTCGTTTCTTTCACTGATGCCTGCTGGCTTCGATAAATGAGATACCCGCTGGCGCGGCTGCGATTTGGAAAGTGAAAAAGAGGATGCATCATTGGATACCGTGCGTTTTTCACTCGAATTTTTTTGCTCAGTGTTCTGCGCTGAACGAATTTTCTCGATTGTGTCCTTCACCGTATCGCCAGTGTAAGGTGCCTTTTTCACAATAAACCCCATCGTTGTAATTTAACGGAGATAAAATTGAAGCCGATCCCTGACATATCAGTAATCTGTGCCGGTACCCCTCTTTCCACAAGCCTGTGTTTAAGTCCGAGCAATTGCTGTGCGGTATCTTTCAGCGCGTGTAGCAATGTATGAGCGGGTACGAGATCGGAGAGCACGTCTGAAATCCCGGCGAAATCATATTCACCGCCAATTTCTAAAGGTTGTGTCCATTTCATGGTTCTGGCAATACCTTCCGGGTCAGCCTTCATTGGTGCGAAATCATAGATGGGTGCAAGACGGATGCTGTTTACATCTTTAATGAAGGAGGTATTACGCCCGTGATTATCGCTATTACCAAAAATAATATTAAGTAAATCGCGGCGCACCCATTCGATCACAAATGCCTGGATATCAAAGTGAAATCCCTGCTCCGTGACCATGTGACTTTGAATAATCTTACTGACCAGTGTTCGAATCGTCTCTTCATGATAAAGCGTGACACCCGGTGCTTTTCTCAGGATTGAATAGACTGATTCCAACCCAAACCGTTTGATTTCAGTGTCACTTTCAAAAGAAATATCGAATCTGGGAAGCCAAAGTGAGGGATAACTGAGCCCCTCTTCAAGGCGCATATCCCGTGTGGATATGGTTTCGAATCCCATTGCTTCCAGTTCATGGTAGTAGTGAAATTCGGCTCTTAATATGTTGCAGTCAATTTCACTTCTTGAACCACGGGGAAATTTCACTAAATAGTGGAGATCGCGGTTGGTGAGATCATTTTGATAGGTATCAATCCATATCTGCTGCTCATTGCTGCAACGGAGCAGAAGTTTGGGGGCTTCCCCGCCAGCACCTGTCGCACCTCCGGCGGCGGCACCGCGCTGTTGTGCGTAATCCAGAAAATCACTGGCTCTGTTTTTTACGTCTTCGAGTGAAAAAAACAGTTTTTCAGCCTGAGCATGGTACTCGGGCAGAGATTCTTTGATCCTCAGATTCCCAACCGGGGACATCGTGCCGTGCTTCAGCAAAACGAAATTTTGTTGGTCCGCCGTCAGCCCTTCCAGATCCAGATAGTTTTTCCAATAACGTCGACTTGACCCACTGGGAATAATGTCATCCAGAAACTTCATCCAACCGCGCTGCCTGTCATCCTCGAAGAACAGAGCGACAGGATGGTTCAGAGAGGCCGCATGGTTATCATCACGCCCAAGGTTTTCAATGGCATAGTCTGAATGGTAGTTCAGCTCAGTAATGCGCAATGCATTGTCACCTGTACCTGAAAATGTGATGGCAGCAATATCAACCCAGTGGTTATTGAGAAAACATTGTAACGTTAAATTTTCCATGTCATGCCCTCGTGATTATGAGTGAAATACTACACCGTAATCGACGATTTCTCAAATACCGTTACCTTTAATACACATTAATGCCTGTTTTTCCATTTAGTGCGTGCTATGCCACTCATTAAAAACCCATCGGGTTATTCATACTGCCTGAAAGCTGGCGGGGTGACCTTTGGCCGTTAAAACCGCGTGAGGGAATCAGTATTCAGCGCTTCGCTTTATCCCTTCTCGGCCTCACCACAATATCTGTAATCTGCGTGTCGTCGCTGGCACTGATGACCAGCCGTACGGCAGCGGCGACGGAATCAGGCGCGCTGTATTCGCGGGGATCGATAGCATCGAAGTTGCCCTGACTCTCGCGGGTTTTACGGTTCATCGGGGTATCGGTCGGGCCGGGTGCGATGGTGGAGACGCGCACGCCGTACTCGCTTTCTTCCTGCCGCAGCGCATGGGCGAGGGCGCTGAGTGCAAATTTAGACGCGCAGTACACCGTGTTACCACCGTCAGCTTTGGTGCCGGATCCGGAGCCGATAAAAATCACCTGACCTTCCTGTTTGCGCAGTGCAGGCAGCGCAAGACGGGTGAATTCAGCAGGGGCAAATACGTTGATGGAAAACTGTTGCTGCCAGTCCTCAGGCCGCGCCTGGTCAAGACGCAGGGGTTTGGAAATCGCGGCAGAGTGAACAAGCACATCAATCTCTGGCAGCGCGTCGACGAACCGTTGTACGGCAATGAAATCCAGCAAATTGATTTCCACTGCTTCGACATTTTCAATCAGCCGCAATGCCAGCAGGCTGTCTTTATTTCGCCCGAGTGCGAAGACCCGATGGTCCCGCGCCAGATCGTGAACAATCGCCAGCCCGATACCGCTGGTTCCGCCGGTTATCACGGCGACAGGGAGAGTACTCATCATGTTTTCCTTCAGGTTTTTTTATCAACCTAACAGCTGATGGCTGAACGGGCGACCGACTTTATTGGCTTAGCTTGTGTGGAAAAAAGAAAAGCCCCGCAGAACGGGGCATCCTGAAAACTGACTTCCGCCTTTAACCTCCCAACTCCACCTCCACCCGATGTGCCACCCCGTCATCCAGCAGAGGGATACGGTCATTTTCCAGGACATTGCCGTCGAGCAGAACGCGGTATTCGCCTTCGCTACGGCGGACGATTATCTGGTAATAACTGCTGCCTTGTTGGTAGCTGAGCGTGATTTCCGGCCACGCCGCCGGGAGGTGGCTGTGGATGGAGAGCGCGTCGCCGTGGCGAGTGATGCCGAGCAGGGCTTCAGTAATAAGACGGTACGTCCAGCCCGCTGAGCCGGTGTACCAGCTCCAGCCGCCGCGGCCGCTGTGCGGATCCACCGAGTAAATATCGGCGGAAATAACGTAAGGCTCGGCTTTGTAGCGGTTGACGTCCTCGGCGCTGAGGCTGTGATTGATCGGATTGATCATCGACATCAGCTCCCACGCACGTTCGATATTGCCCTGTTTGGCGAAGGCCATCACCGCCCAAATTGCGCCGTGGGTGTACTGCCCGCCGTTTTCGCGCACGCCCGGCAGATAGCCCCGAATATAGCCTGGGTTCGGGCCGTTGCCGTCGAACGGCGGCGTCAGCAGCTTGATTAAGCCAGCATCGTTATCCACCAGCCGCTGATCGACTGAACGCATGGCGCTGGCGGTGCGCTCCGGCGTACCTGCACCAGAAAGGACCGACCAGCTCTGGGCGATGGCGTCTATCTGACATTCATCGTTGAGATGCGAGCCGAGGGTTTCACCGCTGTCAAAGTAACCGCGCAGATACCAGTCGCCGTCCCACGCGTGATCGTTGAGATTTTGCCTAAGTAACGCAGACTGCTCACGACACAACGTGGCGGTTTCAGCATCCTGCCGCTCTTCGGCCAGTGCGCCGTAGCGTTGCAAAACGTCGTACAGGAAGAAGCCCAGCCAGACGCTTTCACCGCGCCCGCCGAGGCCGACCAGATTCATGCCATCGTTCCAGTCACCAGCGCCCATCAGCGGCAGTCCGTGTTCACCCATCTTCAGGCCGTATTTCAGAGCGCGAACGCCGTGCTGCCAGAGTGTTTCCTGCGTCGTGCTGACCACCGGTAATTCGTAGACCGATTCTTCGCCTGCGGCCAGCAAGCGCGCTTCGAGATACGGGACCTGCTGTTCAGCGATGTCGTGATCGCCGGTCACCGAGATGTAATGGCTGATGGCCAGCGGCAGCCACAGATAATCATCTGAGCAGCGTGTGCACACGCCATTACCGGTTGGCGGATGCCACCAGTGCTGGACGTCGCCCTCAACAAACTGACGCGAAGCACACAAGAGGATTTGCTCGCGCATTCTCTGCGGTGCGGCGTGAGTGAGCGCCAGCGTATCCTGCAACTGGTCGCGGAATCCGAACGCGCCGCCGGACTGGTAATAGCCGCTGCGCGCAAGGATCCGGCTGGCCAGGGTTTGATAAATCAGCCAGCCGTTGGCGAGCAGGTTGATGGAAGGATCTGGCGTGGTCACCTGAATTTTATCCAGTACCAGATGCCAGTGCTGATGCACCCGATCCAGTTCGGCCTGCGCTTCGCCCTCCTGTAAGAACTGGCGGATCAGCGTTTCGGCGTCATTAACGTTTTGCCCCAGACCCAGGACGAAGGTGAAAGTGCGCTGATCGCCATCGATGAGGGTGGTCGCCGACTGTACTGCGCCGCAGGGATCCATCGCCGCACCGGTTCTGTCCGACAGCCGCTGATTTTTCAGGGCAGCAGGCGAGGCCGGTGAACCGCCGCGACCCAGGAATTCACGGCGATCGCCGCTGACCGAACAATGCGCGCCCGTCACAGCGAAGAAGGCCGTGCGATCCGCCCCGCTGCTGGTGTAGTGATTGGTCGCCAGCACGCCGCAACCCTGTGACACACGCGCCTGCGAAGTAACGATGTGCATGGCGGACTTGGTGCGCAGATCGGCCATCACCCATTCCACATAACCGGTGACCGAGAGCCTGCGCGGACGGCCTGAAAGGTTGGTAAGAGTCAACATAATGAGTTTAACCGGCGCATGTTCGGCGACCAGCACGGTCATCTCGCTGGCGATCCCGCGTTCGGTGTGTTCGAACACGCTGTAGCCGAAGCCATGGCGCGTCACGTAGCCGCCCGCGCCACGTACCGGCAACGGAGCCGGTGACCATACGCTGCCGGTCTCTTCGTCGCGCAGATAAAACGCTTCGCCTGAGCTGTCGCTGACCGGATCGTTTTCCCATGGCGTTAAGCGGTATTCATGCGCATTTTCATACCAGGTGTATGCCTGACCGCTTTCAGAAATCACGGTACCGAAATCCGCATTCGCCAGCACATTCGACCAGGGCGCGGGGGTATTTTCCCCGTCATTAAGCAGGATCTGGTATTCGCGGCCATCCGGTGAAAAGCCGCCGGTGCCGTTGAAATAGGTCAGATCGCGCGGTTCGGCGGCAACCGGCGTCAGTGTCTCGTCGCTGCGAACCGGCAACAGCGCTGGCAGCGCGACATGTGGCAACTGCATCCGCTGATTGAGCTGATCTGTGAGCGGGCCGTGACGATCGTCTATCACGACACGCGCCACGCTCATCAGCAGCGTGCGGTCATCCTGCGTGATTTGTTCACCGTTGCGGACAAAAATGCCTCCCGGAATATCGGTCTGGCTGGAGCCTGCGCCCGATGCGACTAATCCCAGGATCTGGTTTTGCAGCGCCTGCTGGTAACCGCCCGGATCGTTAGAGAGCAGCACCAAATCGACTTTCAGCCCTTTCAGCCGCCAGTAGTTGTGGGCGCGGATCAGCAGTTTCACCAGATTAATATTCTCGCTGCTGGAGATGGTCAGCAGCACAATCGGCAGATCGCCGGAGAGCGAAAGCCCCCACAGGCCGGACTGTCCGCGCCGGTTATTGATAATGGTTTGTGCTTCGCCGCGCATTTCCTGACTGGCAAACAGCACTGCACCGGCCAGGCGGTTAAACAGCCCGGCGTCATCTTCGGTGGCGTTGAGCTGGCGCAGCACCACCTGACTATGGGACCAGGCGATTTCGAATACCCGATCAGCAATATGGTGGTCGCGGTATTTTTCCAGCAGCGCCAGGCTTTGCAAACGGGTGTCGCCGATGCCGTACACCATGTCGATCACTACCGGGACGCCGGGTTTGAGGCGAATGCGCTGGCGGATAGCGAGCACCGGATCGAGAACAGCACCGGCGCTGTTACTGAGTTTGCCGGGTTGTTGCAGTGCCTGCGGATGGGCGGCGGTATTGCCGCGTCCTATAAAGGCGGCGCGATCGGTTTCGAAAGAGGTTTCCCGTTCGACCGGGCCGTGGATCGCCATCATATGGAACATCCACGGGCACTGTTCATCCGGTTCGCGCGGGCGGCGGTGGCAGAGTATGCCTTCCTGCGCCGGAACCAGTTCGGTTTGCACAAATAAATTACTGAACGCCGGATGGCTGGCATCGTTAGCCGCTGGCGCCAGAACCACTTCGGCATAGGTGGTGATTTCCAGCGTGCGCGGACGGCGGCCGTGGTGAGTGACCGTCATGCGGCGGATTTCGACGTCGTCTTCCGGTGACACCACAATGTGCGTATTCATCGTCAGCGAGCCCTGTGTGCGGGTAAATTCCGCACCGGAGTCGGTCAGCACCGCGTGATAAGACCCTTTTTGCTTACCTGCCGGTTGCCAGCTGTTGCTGGACACTTCGCCGGTCGCCGGATCGCTGATATAACAGAAGATGCCGCGATTATCGCGCGTCGCATCTTCCCGCCAGCGGGTGAGGGTGAGGTCTTTCCAGCGGCTGACGCTGCCCCCCGCCTGCGTCACCATCAGATGATAATTCGTATTGGAAAGCAGCTGAACTTCAGGCGTCGGGCTGTCCACGTCGACGAATTCACGCAGTTCGACGTTCACTTTTTGCAGTGTGCTGTCGTGAGACTCGAAGTGACGTCGCGGGCTGTATAGTTCGACCGCATCCGGCACGCGTTCCTGCAATAACAGCCGCGCGGACTGGAATGCCGCATTAGCCGCAAACCGCGCGGGCATCGGTGAGTCCAGCAGCACATTGGCCAGCGCGATGAATCCCATCCCCTGGTGGTGCGCCATGTAAGAGTGCACGACGATATAAATCTGTCCGCGAACCAGCCGTGACGGGCTGTAATCCAGCGCATCGTAGAAGCCGTATTCGCCGCGCGCGCCGCGATTTTCCAGCTCGACCAGATTCAGACAGGCTTCTTGCGGACGGATCATCAGCGCCATCATGGTGGCGTAGGGCGCAACCACCATGTCTTCGCCGAGCCCGCGTTTCAGCCCGAGGCCGGGCACGCCAAACGCGTGATACTGATAATTCTGGTTGATATCGAATGCGGCATACGCTGATTCCGAAATCCCCCACGGGACATTGTTCTCTTTCCCCCAGGCTATCTGCCGGTCAACGGCGGTCTGGCACATTTGCACCAGCAGCGTGTCCGGATAAGCTGGCATCACCAGTTGCGGCATCAGGTACTCAAACATCGACCCGCTCCAGGACATCAGCGACGGCTGTTTGTCGATCACGGTGAATAAGCGTCCCAGCGCGAACCAGCTTTTTTGCGGCAGCTGGTTCGTCGCAATGGTCACGTAGTTGGTCAGGCGGATCTCAGATGGCAGCAGATCGTACTTTCCGCTGTCCATCTTGTGCGCGTCGCAGTTGTAACCGACAGTCAGTAAATGTGTGGTGTTGTCGTACAGGAAGCGGAAATCCATGTGCGCGTGTTCGTTCAGGCGCTGTTCCAGTTCGCTGATAATATCCAGACGCTGACGCGCCAGCCCGATAGCGCGCGATAAACCCGGCGACGTCAGCGCGTCCTGCTGCGCCAGCCAGAGCAGCGTGGGAAGCGGTTCGTCATGGGCTTGCGGGGACAGCCAGCTATAAAATTCATTCCACTCGGCAAGTCCTGCATCCAGCTGCAACGCGAGCTGTTGCAGCCAGCCTTCTGCGGATGAAGAGATCAGTGCCCGCATCGAGCGCAGGCTATCGAAAATGGCCTCGCCTTTTGCGTCAGCCGCCAGTGTCCAGCTCTCGCGGAGTTTGGCCATCGGCGCCGCGCCGTATTTATTTTCGGCCATGTACAGAGTGTCTTCAATGCCGGTCAGCCACTGCGGAATATTCATCGCAGGCTGACGACGCCACAGGTGCAGGCCGGTGCTGAGGGTCAGCAGATGTCCGGCGAGATTGCCGCTGTCGACGCTGGAAATGTAGCGCGGGTTGAGCGGTTCGAGCGTGCGGGTATCGTACCAGTTATAAAGATGGCCACGATAATGCTCGAGTTTATCCAGCGTATCGAGCGTTTGCCCGGTGCGCAGTAACACCTCGCCCTGCGTGAGATAACCGAAATCCCAGGCGGTAATGTTTGCCAGCAGAGAAAGGCCGATATTGGTCGGCGACGTGCGGTGCGCAATCACCGGGTTTGGAATTTCCTGATAATTATCCGGCGGCAGCCAGTTTTCCTGCGCTGTCACAAACGTCTCAAAGAATGACCATGTCTGACGCGCAGCCTGACGCAGGAATATCCGCTGTTCTGCATCCAGATTGGCTGCCGGAGGCGGAGCGGGCTGGCTCAGCCAGCACAGGATGCGCGGGGCGAGGAACCACAAAACGCCAAGGGGAAACACCGCCCAGACCAGCGGCGGATTCGTCAGCGCAGGCAGCATCACGACAGCGATCCCCGCCAGCGGGTTCGCCCACATCCGCAGATAGAAATACTCCGGCGAACGCGCGCGGCTTTTACTGCCGACCTTCACGCTAGACCATTCGTGCAGATGACGGTGGCTGATGCCCAGCCGCCACAGCGTCTGCAAAATTGCCTGTACGGAATACACCGCTTCGTGCGGCAGCGTCATTAACGTCACAAAAATGCGTGAAAGGCGGCTGACGGTGGCGGAGGCCACGCTTTTCAGATGCAGGATAAGTTTGCGGCGCGGGCCTTTATTCATCAAATCCAGCACCAGCGCGACCAGCACCGGGAAGAGCAGCATTACGGCGATAAACCCAAGCCAGTAAAGCTTATTGGGCACCAGGCTCACGGTGCAGAAGATGATCACTAAAAACGCAGGCGCGACCAGACTACGGCGCAGGTTATCAAACAATTTCCAGCGCGAGAGAGGGGTCAGCGGATTTGGGCAGCGCTGGCCGTCTTCCTGCCGCACCCGAAAACGCAGCCAATTCAGTAACTGCCAGTCACCGCGTATCCAGCGGGTTTTACGGGCCACATCCGCCAGATAATGATCGGGATATTGTTCGTACAGCACCACATCGCTGAGCATTCCCGAACGGGCATAACAGCCTTCCAGCAGATCGTGGCTGAGCACCAGATTTTCCGGGCATGTGTTTTCGTTGGCGCGGATAAACATATCTACGTCGTAAATACCCTTGCCAACAAACGAGCCTTCGCCGAATAAATCCTGATAAATGTCCGATGACATCGACGAATACGGATCGTTACCCGGTACGCTGCTGCACAGGGCGGCATAGCGTCCCTGACCATGAGCGGGAATTTCTTCTGCCAGACGTGGCTGGAGGATCGCGTAACCGGAAACCACCAGATGGCGCTGTTCGTCGTATACCGGATGATTGAGAGGGTGCGCCATCGCGGCCACCAGCTGATGCGCCGTCGCGCGCGGCAGTACGGTATCACTGTCGAGCGTGATGACGTATTTCACCTGCCGCAAATGTGCCTGTGTGCTGCCTTCGATCAGCGAGAAAGGTTCACCCCTTTCACGCAGCCAGTGGTTGAGCGCATTCAGCTTGCCGCGCTTGCGTTCATAACCCATCCACACGCCCTGCGGTGCATTCATTTCACTGTCGCGATGCAACAGGGTGAAACGTGCTCCTTCGGTGGCAGGATAGCGGCGGTTGAGCAGTTGCGTCTGCTGCGCGGCGTAGGCCAGCAGGTCATCGTTGCCCGGATCATGCTGTTCTTTGCTGTCATGGAAATCACTGAGCAACGCGAAATTCAGATGCGGCATGACGTTGCCGAGATAACACACCTCGAGGCTGTTTATCAGCTCGTCGATATTCTTGCGGCTGCCGAGCAGGCAGGGGATGACCACCAGCGTGCTGGCATTTTCGGGAATTCCGCCGGCAAATTCCAGCCGCGGCAAGGGTTGCGGCATACGGCTGCGGGTAGTGATTTCACTGAGCAGATTGAGGGCGAACTGGCTGGCGACTAACACCACCGGCACCAGCATCGCCCACCACAGCCAGTTACTGGCCGGATGACCGGTACGGAACAGCGCATCGGCAGTCACGGCGGTGGTCAGCAACAGCAGGCTGCCGAGCCACGAGAGAAGCGGTGTCTGGCTGAGTTTGGCGCGGGCGCGGATCTGCAACGAATAGCGCACCCCGAGATCTTTTTCGAGTGCCGCGCGGCCTGGGCCGATCAGATAAAAGCCAACGTGCTGCTGCTGATAAGAATCACCGGGCTGTTGCGCCAGCGCCACCGCACGGGCGGCAACGGCGGCTTCGTCATGCGGGGAATTGCGCGAAAGACGTTCGATCTGATGGCGATAATTATCGCGTGTGTCAAAGTGCATCGTGGCGTAAATATCTGCCGGATCGGTGCGCAGGATTTTCTCCACAATGCTGAGATTCTCGGCGAAATCCGCCCAGTCCATTTCAGTCAGCTGGCGTAATCCCATGATGCTGTTACTGACCGTCAGCTGATTGGCCGCCAGCTGCTGATTAAATTTATCGATGACTTCGCGCTGCGTCAGCCCGACCTCACTGAGACGTTGTTCTACCCAGGTCAGCGGCAGTGCCAGCATCGAGCCATGCCCTTGCAGACGGCGAACCAGTTCGGCGACAAATGCGCTGGTGCGCGGCGGATTAGTACGCGCCATGTCGGCAATCACGATGATCTGACTGGCCGGATCGTTCTCAGCGCTATCCAGCAATTTATTGACCCAAAAATCCGCCAGATTGCGTTCTTTCTGGGCATTCGCCACTTCAATACTGACGCGACGCAGGTTTTCAATCAGCGCCAGGCGCAACATCCCCGGAAACGCCCACAGCTCGCCGAGCGTCAGTGGACGGACGCTCTGATAAGTCGAAAGAAAACGGGTCAGCGTTTTGATGTCCCACAGGCCATCACTGTGGCTGACCACTTCGGTCGCGATATCGTAAATGCGCGGGCAAAAATGCGGAGATCCGAGTAAAGGCAGGCCCTTACCAAAATTCTTTGGCAGCAACTGGCGCACGACGCGGATTTGTTCTTCGATCAGATAGTAGTTATCCAGCAGCCACTCACCGGCGGGCGTGATAGTGGCTTTTTCACCGCTGCTTAAAATCAGGCAGCTGCGCGTTAACACCTTCTCGTTGTCGTCGAGGCGTTTGAGTAAATAGTAGGGAAGTTTCTTTTTGGATAATTTATGAGAAAGGGCCAGTTTTCCGCCGTAGCGTTCCATCTGGTCAGCCGAAAAAAGTTCGGCGCGGATCGGCGAGGACTGT
This sequence comes from Rahnella inusitata, assembly GCF_018288855.1. NCBI lineage: Bacteria > Pseudomonadati > Pseudomonadota > Gammaproteobacteria > Enterobacterales > Yersiniaceae > Rahnella > Rahnella inusitata. Next base: position 482,131 of record NZ_CP065025.1, read on the forward strand.
GCAAGCGCGCTGGCGCGGTGACGTCGGGTTGCCGGTGATGCAGGTGGTGCTCCTTTACTTTTGAACCAACTGAAGACAGCATTTTTCACGTCAACATTCCTTATGCGGACCCGAGAAGGCAGTTGCCTGAGCTGCGATAAGAGTTCACATAATAAGAAAAGGGGTCAGGGGCAGGGAGGCATTTCGGACAAGACGCCTGATAGCGAGCGTCTCTCCTGAGCTTAGTCTGTTTATGGCGATCTCGTTGGTTTAATTTCCATCACCTTGATTTATATAAACTACACTTGCTGGGCACGACCTGTACCACTACAACGTTTATCAAAACAACAATAACGAGAAACTACGATGATTATTTCTGCTTCAACGGACTACCGGGCGGCGGCAAAAAGCAAACTTCCGCCGTTTCTGTTCCACTACATCGACGGGGGGGCTTACAACGAGCATACCCTGCGGCGCAACACCGCCGATCTGGCCGATATCGCCCTGCGTCAGCGCATCCTGAAAAACATGTCGGAATTAAGCCTTGAGACGGAGCTGTTCGGTGAAAAACTGGCGATGCCGGTTATCCTCGCGCCCGTGGGCCTGACCGGCATGTACGCCCGACGTGGCGAAGTGCAGGCCGCCCGCGCCGCTGCGAAAAAAGGCATTCCCTTCACGTTATCTACGGTTTCGGTTTGCCCGATCGAGGAAGTGGCGCCCGCCATCGACCGGCCAATGTGGTTTCAGCTTTATGTCTTAAAAGATCGCGGATTTATGCGCAATGCGCTGGAACGCGCACAGGCTGCGGGTGTGAAAACGCTGGTCTTTACCGTCGATATGCCGGTACCCGGCGCGCGTTATCGCGACGCGCATTCCGGTATGAGCGGTCCGAACGCCGCCGCCCGCCGCATGTTGCAGGCAGTGACGCATCCGCAATGGGCCTGGGACGTCGGCCTGAACGGCAAGCCACATGATCTCGGCAACGTATCGGCGTATCGCGGTAAACCCACGACTCTGGAAGATTATATCGGCTGGCTGGGCGCGAACTTCGACCCCTCTATCTCATGGAAAGACCTCGAGTGGATCCGCGAGTTCTGGAAAGGCCCGATGATCATCAAAGGCATTCTTGACCCGGAAGATGCCAAAGACGCGGTGAAGTTCGGCGCAGACGGTATCGTGGTTTCCAACCACGGTGGTCGCCAGCTCGACGGCGTACTTTCTACCGCGCACGCCTTACCGGCTATCGCTGACGCGGTGAAAGGGGATATCACGATCCTGGCCGATTCCGGCATTCGTACTGGTCTGGACGTGGTACGCATGATCGCGCTGGGTGCTGACAGCGTGTTGCTGGGCCGCGCATTTGTCTACGCACTGGCTGCGGCGGGAGAAGCGGGCGTGATTAATTTGCTGACGCTTATCGAAAAGGAAATGCGGGTGGCGATGACGCTGACCGGTGCGAAATCTATTTCAGAGATCGGCCCGCAGTCGCTGGTGTATGGGCGCGGCGTGAGGTGAAGATTCAATAATGAAAGCAGCGGTTTGTGGGCAAACCGCTGTCATGATGCCGCTTCAACCGTGCCACTTCCGATAACACCACCACCGCAGTGGATGCTGTCTCTTGACCGAACTGCGCCTGTGTCGGGATGTCAGTTCAGCAAACCAAGATGTTCGACGAGGATCGACGAGCCAATACCGATAAGCACTACACCGCCCAGCACTTCGGCCCATTTGCCGATAGCCGCGCCAAGAAAGCGGCCGAGCAGCATGCCTGAAGTGGCCATGATAGTGGTTGCCGCACCAATGGTCAGCGCCATCACCAGAATATTCACCTGAAGGAAGGCAAGACCCACGCCAACGGCCATGGCATCGAGACTGGTGGCAATTGCCGTGGCTACCAGTAACCAAAACCCGTGGCGAAGCGGGACGTCCACCTCTTCAGATGTATCCTTTCTAAATCCTTCCCAAATCATGCGTAAACCCAGCACTAAAAGAAGGATGAACGCGACCCAGTGATCCCACTCCATGATGAATTGCGTCGCAGCAAGACCGATCGCCCATCCGATCACTGGCGTTATGGCTTCAATCACCCCAAAAATAATCCCGGTGCGTAATGCTTCTTTCAGCGGTGGCCGGTGCAGGGCTGCGCCCTTTCCGATAGCCGCCGCGAAGGCATCCATTGACATACCCAGCGCCAGAATAATGACCGTATAAAATTGCATAAAACAGACCAGTCAGACCCTTTGCAAGGCAAAAGGCGGTTTATTAAATGAGGAGCGCAGTTTGCCATAAAATTTTAAATAAAAAAAGCCATAATATTCAATTGGTTATAGTTGGTGCTAAGAAAGTTAGCACAGGCTATATTTGTATGAAAAGGCTGCAATTCAGCAAGGGTATTAGGAGATAACTAGCACAAATATGAGGGATCATAAGAATTTACGCTCTGCGTGGTTTGCGCATTCACTCTGATTTTCGCTAACGTCGTTCTGACAGGTTTTGTGCCAACGCTGATAGTGATGATTTTCTAAAATGACCCTTATCTGGATTTTAAAAGAGTCCAATTTCGGACATGTTAAAATTTTTTAAACAGGCGTATAGTCTCTTTATAGAATTTATTCTACCTGTTGCTATCTGAATTTTTAATTATGTAAAGGTCTATATATGATCTGCGGTCTCTTATTGCCTAAATAATTAATGTCTCTATATCGAATTCAATTATTCAAACACCTGCTTCCCCGCGGGTGGCATTGTAGTATTGGTGTGAATCTATTTAAAATATGAATACTCTTTCAGGTGATGTAAAGAAGACAACTGAGCGCAGTCACGCTCAGTTTTCCGTCCTGATTTAAAGCCAGGGGCCCTAAACATGGTCAGTTTCATTAAAAAGTCTGGAGCGTTTTTCTTCCTTTCCGTACTGATAAGTACAGTTTGTTATGCGGATACCCTGACAGGGGTAACCGGAATAATTAATGGTACTGCCCCGGTAATTAATAATGCCAATAAAGAACCCGGTAAAATAAATATCAGTAAAAGGAGTCAGTACGACGCCGCTCATCAACTCGATGTGGGAGATGAGGTGCAATTAGCCTGGTTATTAGTGGACAGTGAAGAGGACATTGATGCCACTTTGCCGTCAACAGTATGGACATGTGATCATCCGGAAAAAGGCAGCCGTGTCATCGCTACCGGTACCCAGAATTACACCATCAAAGCTGAGGACATGGGCTGCAATATTGGGGTGAGTTTACAGCCTAAAACCAGCACCGGGACGCCAAGGGAAAACACACTACTCAATATCAGCAAGATCGGTGCTTATGATGACAGTGATAATATTATCGATGCACCGGTGAATCCACATACGCTCAAAATTACCGATTATATTGTCGCACCGGGTACAGATCAGAGCCGGACCGTTCCTGCCTCTACCATGCTACGTACCGGCTGGGATGGCGCGAAAGTACAGCTTGAAACCGATAATCCTGCTGCTGACGTCGAGTGGAAAAGCAGTGACGAAAATATTGCCAGTGTTTCTTCAACGGGCCTGGTGACATTTAAATCAAAAGGCGATGTCGTCTTTACCGCTGACAACAATCTATACAGCACCACTATCCGTTTTAATCCTGACTTGTTCTTTATTTTTGCAACGTGGAACATGGATTGGTATGACGCGAAAACATGGTGTGAAGGTCAAGGGTATAGCATGCCTTCAATCCACCAACTGTCTACTCAAGGGAGTCGCACCATACCGACAGATTCACTCTGGCAGGAATGGGGGGATGTTGCCAAACAAGGTGCGAAACATTCCGGGGTGGTTTTCTGGTCGGCTGACGAGTCTAGCGATAATCATTACCAGTATATGTACATCAGTGATGGCCATGTATCGTCGAATTTCCGGGACGTCTACGAAGGCGTGGCCTGCGTGGTGCAATAATACTCTCTGACCTGATAGAGAGAGCCACGGTAAAATAATCGCGAAAAGCTTCATGGGGCTGTTTAAGGGATAAATACCCGACAGCATCTATACTGCCAGAGTGGGACGACAAGTGTCGTCCCAAAACATGGCGAAGACTCATGAAACAAATACAAAATAAGTCGTCACTTCTCAGTGCGACAGGTGCCTGCATCGGCGTGGTTTATGGTGATATCGGGACCAGCCCGCTCTATACCCTGCGGGAATGTCTGACCGGACAGGCGGGCATCACCCTGACCCAAAGTTCTCTGTTCGGATTTCTGTCGCTCATTTTCTGGCTGCTGATGCTGGTGGTTTCAGTCAAGTACATCATCTTCGTCATGCGCGCAGATAACGACGGTGAAGGGGGAATTCTCACCCTGATGTCGCTGGCCGTGCGTAACCTGAGTCCGCGTTGGGTGCCTGTTATTATGTTTCTCGGGCTGGTCGGTGGCAGTTTCTTTTACGGCGATGGCGTCATCACGCCCGCTATCTCGGTGCTTTCCGCTATTGAAGGTCTGGAGCTCATCGCACCGTCCTTCGACCGCTTTATCATTCCCGCTTCCATCGCCGTGTTAACGCTGCTGTTTTTCATTCAGAAAAATGGCACCGCCACGGTGGGAAAAATCTTCGCGCCGGTCATGGTGGTGTGGTTTATCACGCTGGGAGTGCTGGGCATAGCCGGTATTGTGCGTAACCCGGATGTGCTTCAGGCGCTGAACCCTTACTGGGCGGTGCATTTCTTTGTCGAATTCAAAACCGTGTCATTCTTCGCGCTGGGTATGGTGGTGCTGTCGGTCACCGGTGGTGAGGCGCTGTACGCCGATATGGGGCACTTTGGTAAAAAACCGATCCGCATCGCGTGGTTTGCGCTGGTCGGCCCTGCGCTGGTGATGAACTACTTCGGTCAGGGCGCGTTGCTGCTCAGTCATCCCGAAGCCATTCAAAACCCGTTTTTCCTGCTCGCACCCGGCTGGGCGCTGATCCCGTTGCTGGTACTGGCAACGCTGGCGACCGTGATTGCCTCTCAGGCGGTCATTTCCGGCGTTTTCTCCCTGACCCGTCAGGCCGTGCGCTTAGGCTATTTACCCCCGATGCGCATCATCTATACCTCCGATGTCGAATCCGGGCAGATCTACATTCCAGTGGTCAACTGGCTGCTGTACGTCGCGGTGCTGATCGCCATCCTCAGCTTTAAGCACTCAAGCAATCTGGCGTCGGCGTATGGGATTGTGGTCACCGGTACGATGGTTATCACCTCTTTGCTGATTGGCATTGTCATGGTGAAAAATTGGGGATGGAAAACCTGGCTGGGAGGGGCGGTGATGGCGCTGTTGTTGCTGATTGATGTGCCGCTGTTTGCCGCCAATCTGACCAAACTGTTCTCCGGCGGCTGGCTGCCGGTGGCGATCGGCCTGACCATTCTGGTGGTTATGCTGACGTGGAAAACTGAGCGTTCGCGGCTGCTGCGCCGTTTGCGTCAGGATCCCGAAGCGCTGGAATCTCTTATTGTCTCACTTGAAAAAGCACCGCCTAAACGCGTTCCCGGCACCGCCGTGGTGATGTCCCGGGGTCTGTACGAAGTCCCGCTGGTGCTGTTACACAACCTAAAACACAACAAGATTCTGCATGAACGAGTGATTCTGCTGACCATGATCACCACGGACGTACCCTACGTTCATAACGTCCGGCGAGTGACCATAGAGCAGCTCTCACCCACCTTCTGGCGCGTGGTAGCGAGTTATGGCTGGCGCGAAAAACCGAACGTTGAGGATATTCTTTACCGCTGCGGGCTGGAAGGGCTGAAATGCACGATGAACGAGACATCATTCTTTATGTCGCGCGATACCTTCACACTCGGCGAACCGCGTCCGTGGTATTTAAAAGCCCGTGGCAAGCTGTTCCAGGTGTTACAACGCAACTCGCTACGTGCGCCCGAGCAATTTCATATTCCGCCGAACAGGGTGATTGAGCTTGGAGCGGTGGTGAAGTTTTGAGGAATATTACCGCGGGTTCGTTGTGAACCCGCGGTGAGGATATCGAGAACTACGCCTGCGGAGCCTGCGTCAGGTCAGTGACTTCCGGTGTTTTAGACTCTTGCGATGTTTGCGTGGTCTGCGACTGAGTGGTCGGCGTCACTTCAGTGACTTTTGGTGTCGCCGATGTTTCAGTCTGCGTCGGCGGAGTCGTCACGGGTGCTGCGGTTTGTGCCTGCTGCGTGGTAACCGGCGTCGCAGGTGTTGCTGCCTGCGTCGGCTGAGTCGCGTCAGTTGCCACAGGCGTTTCAGCTTGTGTCTGCCCGTCCGCTGCCGGGGTTTCCATTTCAATCTTCGGCAGGGTAGGGATCGGGTCGAGCGGGATGCTTTCTGCCTTAGGTTTCGGGATTGGGGTTTGCGCGCGAACCAGGAACGTCGGTTTGAGATCCGCCACCGAATAAGTCACGTGGCTGATGGCATCGTTCGAGGTGGTGACGTCAACAGGTGAAATCGTCACGCGGCCAATCAGTGAACGGGCATAGCCACCCACTTTATGCGAGCCTTCCGGCACACGCACTTCGAGGCTTTCGCCGATTCCCAACGCGCCGGCATCTTTGCCATCAACGGTCACGTAGAGTTTGGTGCCATCATCGGTTTTCGTCGGGATATGCGTTACGGTCACGCGCGTCGAACCGAAATCGAAAGCCGGTGCCTGGTCTGCGGTTTTCGGTTTTGCACATCCTGTCAGTGCAAAAACGGCTGCAACGGCAGCAAGGGTAAAACGATAACGCATAGTTCGGTATCTTCCTTTGAGGGATTTTTGTGATCTGCGTACCAATATACCCGATCTGGCCTGCGAGATGAATGCAGCGGTGGGGAACTCGGAACAATCTTCTTTGCAGCCTGTAACACGCCACACAACTTTAAGTTGAAGCGCTTCGTCAATTTGTGTATTTTTATGCAAATTATATGCATAAAAACACAATCACACAGGAGTGACCATGCTTAAGTCCTTAATCCTCACCGGGTGTCTGCTTTCGTCTTTAATCACATCCGCCTTCGCGGCGCAAACCACTTATGTGGTCGGCTCCGGCGGCACTTACCGCCCTTTCGAATACGAAAACAGCCAGAAACAGCTGGAAGGTTTTGATATCGACATTATCAAGGCCATTGCTAAAGCGGAAAATTTTGACATCAAACTGGTCAATACGCCGTGGGAAGGCATCTTTGCGACGCTGAATTCCGGTGATCGCGACATCATCATTTCCGGCATCACCATTACCGACAAGCGTAAAGCGATGGTCGATTTCTCCGCGCCGTATTTCCCGGCTGAGCAGTCCATCGTGGTACCTGAAGCGTCTACCGTGGATTCCGTGGCAGCGCTGAAAGGCCAGAAAGTTGGCGTGGTGAACTCCAGCACCGGCGACATCGTCGTCTCCGACACGCTGGGCAAAAACAGCACCGACATCAAACGTTTTGATAACACACCGCTGATGTTGCAGGAGCTGGCGGAAGACGGCATCGGCGCGGCAGTCGGCGACGTTGGGGTGGTGAAGTACTACATCAAATCCCATCCTGAGAAAGCCCTGAAACTGGTGCCGGACAGCAAGTTCGAGCGTCAGTACTTCGGGATCGCGGTCGCGAAAGACAACACCGAACTGCTGGGCAAAATCAACGCCGGTCTGAAGAAAATCGTGGCTGACGGTACCTATGCAAAAATCTACGCAACATGGTTCGATAACAACGTTCCCACGCTTCCAGCGCAATAATCATCATGACAAGGGGCTATAAAGCCCCTGAACAAGGACAGGTATGACCGGATTTCGCTGGGAGATAATCTCAGAATATGCGCCGCTGTTTGTGCAGGGCGCGATCATGACCATTCAGTGCACCATCATTTGCGTGATTTTAGGAACGTCGTGGGGGCTGCTGCTCGGCCTGGGTCGTATGGCGCGCGCCGACGATGGCCCGTGGAAACATATTCTGCGTTTTGCCGTGCAATGGCCGGTGCGCGTTTATGTCAGCGCCTTTCGCGGCACCCCCTTGTTTGTGCAGATTATGGTGGTCCACTTCGCGTTGGTGCCGCTGTTTATCAATCCGCGCGACGGCATTCTCGTCGCCAACGGCCTGATGTCTTCGGATTTCGCCCGTATGCTGCGCTCTGACTACGGCGCATTTTTATCTTGCGTGGTGGCAATCACCCTGAACGCCGGCGCTTACGTGTCGGAAATTTTCCGCGCAGGTATTCAGTCGATCGACAGCGGGCAAATGGAAGCCTCGCGCGCGCTGGGCATGGGCTGGGGCAAGACGATGCGCAAAGTGATTTTGCCGCAGGCGTTCCGCCGCATTTTGCCGCCGCTGGGCAACAACGCCATCGCGATCGTGAAAGATTCCTCGCTGGCTTCGGCAATCGGTCTGGCCGATCTGGCCTACGCCGCGCGTACCGTTTCGGGCGCTTACGCCACCTACTGGGAACCCTACCTGACGATTTCACTGGTGTACTGGGTGCTGACTTTCCTGCTCTCGCTGCTCGTTCAGCACATGGAAAAGAGATTTGGCAAGAGTGACGCTCGATAAATAAAGCATGGTAAGTGATTGTATATACGCGGCAAAGTAAAGAGTCTTTGCCGCTTTTTAAAACCTGAACTTCGAGCTCCTGCAAAACCCCTGCAAAACTCTTCTGCAATACCGTTCAAAATTCGGACAGATTAAATAGCCAGGGTAACCCATTCCTTCCCTCTGTCATCATTGTACAAATCAGTCATTTTCTGGTTTTTGTGACCCAGTAACTTTTGTGTATCGATGCCCTGTGCGCGATATAGGCGTTCTGATAATGAGCGTTGCTCATGAAACGATGGTGGTGATCCTTCTGACCAGGTCAGGCCGCTATTATCGCGAACTTTTGCGAATGACTTTGTAATTGATGCTGTTGAAACCGCACCACCTCTTTTAGCTTTTCCTTTAGCATGGTGTATATGCAGTAAATAAGGGCTAATTACCAAGTCGCGACAGCGGTTAATAACCTCACGTAATGTAACTCCAACCTGGTCATTTTGAAGCGATAAAGGGAGGGCGAGCCTCATACCGGTTTTGCTTTGCTCTATATGCAGATGGTCATCCCAAACGTCGGTAAATTTCATCCTCGCCAGATCACCAAGCCTTTGGCCGGTCACGATTGCAAGTAACATTGAGTTTTGAACATATACTTGTTCGTGTTGAGCGGCAGAGTAAATGGTTTTCCATTCTTCAAAATTTAGACGTTCTCGTTGTACTGAATTCTTAGTTTGCCTGGTGGCCGCCGCCGGGTTATATCCCGGATCTACTTCCCCTGCGTGCTGCGCTTCTTTATAGACGTCCATCAAAACCGAGCGGACGACTTGCGCCATTCGTCTATGACCTTTTTCTTTGTGCTGATCGATGATCGCCGCTATGTCTTTTGCTCCTACAGCCTTCAATTCCATGTGGCCACATTCACGTCTAAAAATTTCCACCGGCCCCGACTTGTGTTTCAGTGTTTGCTTTTTTATTTCGCCATCAGCAACACGCTCTACCTGTATCTTTAAATAACGATCGAGCCAACTGGTGACGGTTAAAGACATGCCAAATTTCGCACTGACTTTTTCCCTGATGGTGAACATGTGCTTCATTTTCTGTTCGGCAAGACGAGTATTTGCCTCGATCGCTATTTGACGAGCTTCCTCCTCACTATCGCCTAAACCGTGAAATTTACCTGTAACAGGGTGTTTATAACGCCAGTAAACCTTTTTGGTTCTGGCGTCGGTATAGCAAGAAAGACCGGGGATATTCACGTTATATTTACGTGGACGAGCCATCTTCGAGAATCCTTTTTAAACGCGGATTATCATCCTTCTTGACCACTGGCTTATCAGCCATGCCAATAAAGCGCGCTGACGCTTCGACACGCCAGCACCGCCCAGCTTTGAAGGGTGGTGGAGATATCATGCCGCTCTTTGCATACTTCATCAGGGTTGGCCTGCTTGGTATTGGATCTGAGAATTCATCCTGAGCCCATGCATCTAACGTTAATGTTCTCGCCATAAATCACCCCACACGTTTAGTTATAGCCGGCTGCACACCGGCTTAAAGATTTGAAAGCTTTTCGATTGCCTTGTCGAACGTGTCCACCGCCACATCCAGATCAGCGGCACATACCTTTGCTCTAATGGCGCGGACTTCCTCCGGTGATTTTGCGTCTCGGATCTGGGCCATTAAATCCAGAATAAATGAAGGCGCTGAGTCAGGGGTAACAGCAGGCGCTTTCGCCCGCCGCGCCGCCAGGACCTCATCGATAAGTGAGCCAAAAACTTCTTTTTCGATAAACGACATTCGCATATCACCGGCTTCAACAGCCGCGTTGGATACGCGTTCCTTCAGTACCTCTAAAAGTTCGTTGGTTGCTATAAATTCAGACATTATTCACCTTCCTTAACGATGCAGTTGCAGTGACGAGCAAAACAATTAGCGAATGCGTCGCACTGGCTATCATCGATATCAAAATTATCTTCTAACCAGTCACAGAGTTTTTCTTTGCTGATGACCGGCTTTTGCTGGGTGGTGACTGGATTAAGGAATGGAATATCTGACGTTGCCATGCGTGCATCAATGGCTGCATCAAAGTGGTCTAATCTCAATTCCATTAAATTTTCGGAACTGATAAGGCCGGTTCTTGTTTCGACGTCCCAGCTGTCGCTGTCTTCACCCCAGGAATCTTCATCGCGCAGAAAGCGATATCTGTTAGCGTCACGGATGATGTCAGCATCGATGGGCATCGGCACCTGATCGCCTTTCAGATCAGACTGTGAGAACCATTTTTCATATGTTTGCCCCTCGAGTCTCTGAATAAGCTCACCGATAGGTAACGGCTTTATCAGTTCAAGCTCTGCTTTCTCTGCGCGCTTCCGCTGCTGGCGCATTTCGTCCCGCATGGCGAATGCAGCAGACTCAAAAGCTTCTCTCGTCTGGCGTTCTGCTTCGAGCTGGTCGAGTAGGGCGAGAATGGTTGCAGGGTTTGCCAGCGCAATAAACCGTGCATCATCAATAGTGCTTTGCTGATTACGCCATCCTGCCCGGCCGACGTGACATAGTTTTACCCAGGATCTTCCACCAAGCTTCATGTCAATCGTGGCTTGCACATACGCATAGGTGCTGCCGATCCCCAACTTCCAATTGCCTGGAGTTGCTTTAAGCGCCGCTTCACGTAGCGCTGCAATATCAGTTTTGTCAGTCATACGGATTCCTTACGGCGTTCTTCGCCCAGAGCATAGCGTTCATGTACTGGATCCTCGTCTTCGTAATCGCAGGTGACGCTGGCATCCTGCTTATCGAGCCAGAACATGCGGGATCCGCAGCACATATCGAGGATTGGCTTGCTGGTTGCCTCAGTCATAGGGACTCCTTCAGTACCAGGCGGCCATCCATCAGAGCTTCTTTGATGGCATTGAACTCCCAGCAGTAGATATTCGCGTCCACATAAATCCGCAGCCCTTTGGGATAGTCGTGCTTTTTGCGCTTAATGAAAGCCTCTGCACCTTCGCGAGTGAAATGGCTGTTAACGTATTCCCATTCTTCGCTGTAACCGGTAAGCGTGTGGTCTTCCAGCTCGCCCAAGACGTACCACTGATCATCTTCGTCTGCGTGCAAGAACTTCTTCTCACACCAATCCTGAGCAGCCTTATTAAGTACTGCCTTTTGCCCGCGGTCGCAGTCGTCCCAGTACTCTTTCGGGGAGAACCACTGGTGGTCATCGAGGCAAATAACTTTTTCTGGCGCATAATCCAGGTCGATGCCGGTGATAAGGCGCTTTCTCTCAACAATGAAAATTGCATCAGCAGTGCAATGGTCGCTAACCCCTTCACCCGCACAGTGATATTTCAGGCGCTGGACGAAATCAGCGAAAGTTTCAGGCGTCAATTTATCGCCGCTGGCGATGCTTGGTTTATCTGTATTAGTCATTATCTGTGTCCCTCGCATGCCCAGTCCCGGCAGCCTTCAAAGTCGTAAGGGTTTTCCTGCCAGCTGATTTTTCCGCAGCATGGGCAGTTCCAGCGGGTCTTTCCTGATGATTTGCGGCGCTTCTGACGTTTAAACCAGTCAGGCTGGCGCAGGCCCGCACCTTGAATCATGGTTCGGCGGTTGAGCAGGTTGATGTTGAACGTCCTGCGCTTCACTGCGTCAGCAGTAGTGAACGGTAACCAGACCAGATTGCTATGGGTAGTGTCAGGCGATTCAGCAAAAATTCTGGCCTTGCTGAAATCATCGGTAGGCAGTAGATCAGACAACCAATAAACATCATTCCCGTTCCACCTGCCTTTCACGAAAGCCACGTAACGTTCGCAACCTTCTTCGAGAACGCTTTCCCCCGGAATATGCTGATGATCAACATGCCAAACAGCAGCGGCGTCGATTGCATCAGCTGAAACAGGCAGGTCGATATCGCGGCCACGATTCCAACTGTTTTGAGCTTCTTCCAGTGTGTAAACGTGGGCTTTGTTGATATCAGAGGCATAACCCTGCCCGTTGCGGCAATGGAATGACATGTTGCTGCCGACGGTGTCGCGCAGGCATGCCATATAGAAACGGTCAGCCATGATTGACAGCCCTCTGTTCTATTATTTCCAGACCCAACTTCAAAGCCAGCGCATGCTCAGCTCTGGCGCCTGCGCTGAACTGCCAGCTGGTCAGCAGAAAGATTGCATCTGCACGCTGCAGCATCGTAATGCCGACGGCCATGTAATCAGCTTCGGTCAGGCCGTCCGGCAGGATCGCCGGATTCAGCGGGACGTGATGTTCGAATGACAGATTCAGCGCAGCCTGGTGGAAAGCAGGGCGGTTGAATTGCGGTAGGCCGGTCATCGGCCCGGCGATGTACACTTTCATGGTTAGTCATTCCAACAAGAGATTTCTTCATCGATGCATTCATCAACCACATCGACAGAAAGCGCTCGGCCTGCGACCAAAGCACGGGATAAAAAGTGGTGTCTCTGCGGCTCGTACCAATCATAAAACTCAGAAGTCCAATATTCTTTAACCATACCCTTCCACTCTTCGATCGCAATTTCCTCAGCCATTGAGTACAACCAGCTTTCGGCGCTGACTAACGCTGTTTCGCGGATGTAACCTTTAAGGTGGTGCTTGCGCCAAACTGGTGACAATTTCGAATCGCAGAAAGGCTTGAAGCGAACTGCCCATCGGCGAATAAAACGGGCATGAATTGATTTATTTTTCATGGCTGCATTCCTAAATAAGTGATTGCCATAACCACGCCGAGAGCCAGAAAAAAGGCGATATCAGTTTTCATGAAATACCCCTCTGCTGATTTCGGCGTGAGCGAATCCCTTGCCAGTGATGGCAATTAAATTTCAGATTCAGGTTTAAATAAGGCCCGGTGATCAGGGCGACAGTATTACTGAGGGTTAATCTCTTTTTCCTGCGGCTTATAGCTCAACAGAACGCACAGGGTATTAATCACGCTGGTCAGCAGCAACGTCGCTACTGAAGCCTCATGGCGCCAACGGTACGGCAGGTCGTCTTCATCGTTATCTGCCAGCTCGCGGAGATCCACGCGTTTGAAGTGGAAGTTTTCGGTCAGCAGGAAACTCACATCGCCGTAACGCAGGTTGATGGAGTCGACGATATAGCCACTCAATAGGTTTTCGCGAAGTTCGTCTCGGATATTGTCGATATCCACTGAATATTTGATTACTTCTTTCTGCTCGAACTTACGTGAAAGCTGGGTGAAATCGCCAACTTGGAAGCCGTCGAAAGCACGATCATCGCCATTCAGGTACGTTTTAAGCTTGGTTGTCAGGCCGTGTTTGATGTCGCTGATATGGATGGTTTCAGTTTTCACAGATCCAACAGCTTTGACCAGGTAACTGACCAGCACGCCAGCATAATGTTTGCTGCCGGTGGCAACGATCAGCAGGTGGTGCTCAGTGTTGTAAAACGCGTTCAGTACGGTGGTTTTCACGAATGCCTGTTTGCAGAAGTCCGCCAGCACCATGTCTTTGATATTCAGCTTTTCAGCGCGCTTTAATTTCTTGCCGACTTCAAGCTCGATAGTGGCCACACGATCCTGAACCTCTTTTCTCACTGCCGCGCCGGGAATGATTTTCTCATCGATGCGAAGTGAAAGAGATAGGCCACCCTGGAATGGCGTTACCAGCTCGGCGGTGATCAGGTTCGGGATAAAGCCAACGCTCGCCATATGAAGATCACCAATTTCAGAGAACGGAAATTCTTTAAGGTGTCCGGCCAACAGGTCAGCGTCTGGCAGGTGAGCCTTATAGACGATTGCATTTTTGATTGTCGCTAATTTCATTGTTTGCTCCACACGTTTTGAGATGGTCATTCTTCTGCACAAAAATGATGAATGTTGTGAAAAAATTGGCGGTGGTCATGATCAGAACATTATCTTCGCTCCCCCTTGGGTAGGTTGAAGAGTCATGCCACCGCCGAAAGACAACTACACACAGCAATTATCGAGTTCCACGTCGATCTGGTCGGGCGGCGGTAGTCGAAACCGCAACCGGGCGGGATAGGCCCGGCCATCACCTGATGCTTGCCACAACGTTAAGAGCACTGATTCTGTGGTTCAGAAGTTGATTGTTAGTGAGACGCTCAACAACCAGTGCTCTTATCGTTGTGGTAATCCGGCGAAAATCGAGAAACCTGCTACACTAAAACCTGAATAGGAAAATTCTTAATAATTTTAATTAAGTCCCGCACCTATCCCCCGAGTTGTAAAAATGCCTGACATAAAACTCTCTTGTGAGAAATGTACTTCTGAACGTTTTATTGCCTCTTCCAATTATCCCAGCTCTGAGATGGTTTCATCCCTCGTCTGTGCCATTTGCCACCACCCAGTAGATGTGAGCTCAGTAGTCACATTCAGGGACACTCCCTACATCGCCCTCGTTCCGCCTCTGCCAGACCACCTCTTCCACCATATTGAATCCAGCCGCCAAGGTTAAAATTACTCAGACTCGCAATAAGCTGCAGTGCTCGTAACAATGCGTTCCTTACGGGTACATTATGTATCCCTAAGGTACACTGTCAAGGCGAAAAAAAACCTGCCTAGGCAGGTTTCGCGAATATATTATTTCTAGGCTCTATAACGCCTTGGTTTTCCAGAGAAAACTACAGTTCCTATTATTGAACAATTTCCATCAATTTTGATGTATTGTTCAGGCCAGCCCTTATTTAGGGCCTTTAGGTATTTGTGATTACCATCCTCAACCAGCCTTTTAAAGGTTGTCTCACCAGAATCCAAAAGCAAGGCAATAACATCATCCCCATGAACTGGGGCTACTTCCGGATCGATGAAAATCATATCGCCTGGTCGATATTCATCGATCATGGAATCGCCAATGACGCGAAGGATATATGTCATGGGGCCGCACGGCACCGGGCAGGGATATGTTTCGGATAAACTCAAATCGACCTCGGAATAACCAATTTCAGTCCAAGCACCTGCCTGAACCCAAGAAATCACAGGAACCATCTGAATGGTAAGATTGGTATCAGTGACATCTGGAGCTGAAATTATATTCGTAGCCTGATGTTCCTTATCTAACCAACCATCTGGTAAATCAAAGCACTTTTCAATGTGACGTGCCAAATCATCCCCGATTTTCTTCGTGGGATTCTTTCCGATCACTCGGCTGACCTGTGTTGGCTCTCGCTCAATTATCCCCGCAAAGGAAGAATTCCCCCCAGCGCTGTCCCTGAGCTTTCTGGCGTTATCACGCCGTATTTCATCGTTTGTCTTCATACACTCATTAAACTGCGTGTACCTATAGGGTACAAGTATCTTGCGGGTTCATTTAAATAGTGCATAATGTATCCCGGAGGTACATATGATTAAAAACTATTGGGATGCTTTAACAAAACCAGAGCAAAACGCTCTGGCTAAGAAAGTCGGCAGTAGCAGTGGTTATTTGAGATTGGTCTTCAACGGTTACAAAAAAGCGGGATTTTCTCTCGCTCAACGCCTTGAAGAAGAAACCGCCGGTGTTGTTACCAAGAGTCAATTGCGACCTGACATTTATGGGGATGTTAAACCAGAAATCGCAGCGCCATAACTACCGAAGGAAAAGCGAAATGGTAGACCTGAAATCAACAGTAAAAGCGATGTGTAAAGCATACCCCGGCGGGCGCTCTGCAATGGCTGGCGCTTTGGGCATGACTGAAACGCAATTCAACAACAACCTGTACGAAAAGAATGGCTGTCGCTTCTTCGAAGTTGCAGAGCTTGAAGCGATGGAGGACATCAGCGGTGCCAATCACCTGGCGGACTACTTCGCTCAGCGCCGCGGCGGCTTTTTCGTTGAAATCCCACATCGTGACGAACTGGACCACGTTGATCTGTTCATCAAGGGGGTAAAGGTTGCGGCTAAGAGCGGGAAGGTTGATCAGCAGATAAATATTTCGATAGCAGACGACGGGGTAATTGATGAAAGCGAGAAGACAGAAATTATGTCGCTTCATCATAAGCATTTAGCTGCCCGCGATGAGTATGTGAAGTCAGTAGTGGCTTTGCATGAAAAGGTTGACGCCCAGAGTGTGCAGCTCCAGGCGTCGGGCGCATTAAAAACGTGTGTGGAGTAATTAACGCATGAACAGTTTACTCATAAAAGCCGGAGTTCCGCAAATCCGCTGTATAGCGACTGGCGGTACCGCTGGCTCTCTTTCGTACGAAGTGATGATAGGCAACCGCTGGATCCCGTGCAACTACCAGTTCGCGGCTTGGTGGGTAGGTTACGTCTGTGAGCACAGCCGGAAGGTGAGCGCATGTCTGAAGAAATCCAAAAGCTGGACCGGCATTACAAGGATTGGCGGGGCGTTGTGGTACACGTCGTGGGCTTCGACCGAGCGGGGGATCGCGTCATCTTCATGCGCGCCGGTTATCCGCATGAATGCGCGCAGCCAACTGAACAATTCCGGCGAAAATTCACGAGGGTCTTATGAGCGTTAAGTTATCCGCATACGTCTGGGACGGGCTGGCTCAGGCTGGCGTGAAAGGTACCCAATTGCTGGTAATGCTGCGTCTGGCTGATTTCTCCAGCGATGAAGGCACGTGCTATCCGGGCATTGAGACGATATCCCGCCAGATCGGTGCTGGCCGCAGTACGGTCATTACGGCTATCACTCAGTTGCAGAAAGATGGCTGGTTATCCCGTGAAGAGCGCCGCAAGGGCAACCGCAATAAAACCAACCTGTATTACCTGAACGTTAAGAAACTCCGCGAAGCAGCTACGGGTTTCTATTCTGATAGTCCAGTTTCTGAACATTCAGATCCTGAACGTTCCAATTCTGAATATTCAGATTGATCCCTTCCCAATATTGATGCCAGGATAAATCAGAGATCCGGGTCTGTTGATCCCTTCCCAATATTGATGCCAGGATAAATCAGAGATCCGGGTCTGTTTGCAGGCTTCGGACAAATTCTTCCGGAGTCTGGTTATTTAATGAGGAATGTGGCCGGTACTGGTTATATTCCTGCCGCCAGTGCTCGATCTTCTCCTGAGCATCTTCCAGTGACAGGAACCAGTGCACATTCAAACACTCATCGCGCAGGCTCCCGTTGAATGACTCGACCAGAGCATTATCTGTCGGTCTGCCGGGCCGTGAGAAGTCCATTGTCACCTTATTTTCGTATGCCCAACGGTCAAGCGCTTTAGAGATAAATTCGCTGCCATTATCCGTCTGCAACCGGTGTGGTATACGGTGCTGCATTTGTTTCAGGCGCTCCATAACAGCCACCACATCCTCTCCGCGCAGCCCCTGACCAACTTCGATCGCCAGGCATTCACGACTAAAATTATCCACTACAGTTAGGGCACGTATCCGACGCCCGTTGAACAGATTATCAGCAACAAAATCCATGCTCCAGCACTGATCTAATGCGGTCACTTCTGGACGGGCGTGTCGGTGCCTGGCTGTAACATGCCTGAGTGGGCGTTTTGCTCGCAGATTCAGTCCTTCCTGACAGTAAATTCGGTGGGTTTTCTTGTGGTTGACTAACCAGCCTTCCCTGCGCAAAAGAATATGAATGCGCGGGCAACCATAGCGGATCCGTGTCTCCGCAATTTCTCTTATCCGGTGAGTCAGGGCCCTGTCATCACGACAACTGCGATAGAGGTATACCGTGCGACTCTGCATCATTAAACGGCAACCACGACGCAGCCCGATACGAAAGGCGTCCAGCAGGTAAGTCACCGCTTCACGCTTCTGAATGGGCCTCAGAACTTTTTTCGAATGACATCCTGGAGCATTTCCTTATCCAGACTGAGGTCCGCCACCAGACGCTTAAGCCGTTGGTTTTCGTCCTCAAGCTGCCGCAAACGGCGCAGTTCTGTTACGCCCATACCGCCAAATTTTTTCTTCCAGTTATAAAAAGTGGCTTCAGAAATACCCATCTTTCTGCACACTTCCTCCACCCGAGTGCCTGTTTCGGCCTGTTTAAGGGCGAATGCTATCTGTTCTTCAGTATAACGGGTCTTTTTCATGGTTGATATGCCTCTCAGTGAGATGAAAGAAAGACCGGATACTTTAGTTTAGGCTGGCACTGTTTTCAGGGAGGAGATCAAGATTCTGAACGTCCAGAAAACGTGAATAAAAGCGGTTTTGACCGTCCAGTATCTGGAGGGGATCCGTTAGTAAATTCAAAACAAGATCCATCAGATAATAAAACCTCTTGTCAGCCTGCTGCGCAGACCGACGCCGAAGTCGAAATTACTGATCAGGCTAAACAGGTTCTGAACTACTTGAACCAGATCACCGGCTCCCGCTATCAGGTCAGCAAATCCTCATTGGATAACATCCGCGCCAGACTGCGTGAAGGCTTCACCACTGAAGAACATCAGCTGACGGTTGATTACATGCATGCCAAATGGGGCGGCGATCTGGAAATGGCCGAGTACCTGCGACCGTCCACGCTGTTCCAGCCTTCAAAGTTCCCTGGCTACCTCGAAGGCGCTAACGCCTGGAGTCGTGCAGGCCGTCCAGCGCGCAAAAACGGGAAGTGGGAGCGGGAAGGTGACGTTGCAGTTGATGCAGCCGAGCGGGATGCGGCATACCGCCGGTTCATCAGTGGTGTAGCGGCAACCAAAGCCCCGAGCGAGTTGGAAAAACTGGTCTGCACCGAAGCCAGCAAGGCCAGCGTCCGCAGCATGCGCAGTGATTTCGCCATCACCACATGGGCCAAGATTTGGAAAGACTGCGCCCAGCGCCAGCAGGGAGTGAAAGCAGCATGAAATCATATCCAGAATTAGTTCTTGAAGTGCTGGAGAGCGACAACACCGCGCGCACCGCCGCTGAAATCGAGGCCGTTATCGTGGCTAACACCGGTTCGACTCCGCACCCTACGGCAGTTCATGGCGCCCTCAACGCGCTGCGCCGCCGCCCAGAAATCACAATCACCATGACCGAAAAATCGCCGCGTAAATATCGACTCGTCGCGGCATCCGAGGCAGTGAAAACCCCGGCTGAAATCAATGCTGAGTTTGAGCGTAATTTGTGGGCAGTACGTCAGGGAAGGGGACAGGCATGAGCTATCAGCTGAATGTTGGCCGTTGCGAAGATGTCCTGCGTGGCGTGGCGGATAACAGCGTCGATTCCATTGTCACCGATCCCCCGTACGGCCTGAACTTCATGAGTCACAAGTGGGATTATCAGGTTCCGACGGTTAAACAGTGGGCCGAGTGTCTGCGCGTGCTTAAGCCTGGCGGCCACCTTCTGGCGTTCGGCGGCTCACGTACCTATCACCGTCTCGTTGTGAACATTGAAGATGCCGGTTTTGAGATCCGCGATCAACTGATGTGGATTTACGGCAGCGGATTCCCTAAGTCTAAAAACCTTCGGGGCGATAACGCCGGGATGGGCACCGCACTTAAGCCCGCGCATGAACCGATAGTAATGGCACGCAAACCGCTGGTCGGGAATGTTGAGACGAATGTCGAACAGTTTGGTACCGGCGCGCTGAACATCGATTTATCCCGAGTTCCGACTGAAGAGGCCCTAACTGGTGGCGCTGGAGCACTTCTGTCGCATGTTCGAGATGGTAAAGATCCAGACTGCGACGAATGGAAGCCAGAGCAGCTCGGGCGCTGGCCTGCAAACGTCCTTCATGACGGCAGTGAAGATGTGATCGCCGCATTCCCTGACGCTAAAGGTCAGCAAGGCGACCTGAAAACTACGGGAAAAACTCGGCCAGCGCGCGTTTGTTATGGCGATATGAATGCCCCGCGCGAACATGCCGCTCGAGTGGAAAATAGCAAATCAGCCGCACGATTCTTCTACTGCGCGAAGGTCACGAAGACAGAGCGTGATGAAGGAATGGAAAGGTTTGTGCCGTTCTCTGCATCTGAAATGACCGGGGGCCGCGTGGAGGGAAGTGCTGGACTCAATGACCCGCGCGCTGGCGCTGGGCGAACTGCTGGCGCTCGAAACAACCATCCAACGGTAAAACCCTGCGACCTGATGCGCTATCTGTGCCGATTAATAACTCCTGCTGGCGGGACGGTGCTGGATCCGTTTATGGGCTCAGGCTCAACCGGTAAAGCCGCCATCCTCGACGGTTTCAGCTTCATCGGTATTGAACTCGATCCCGATCACCTGACCACCGCCGCCGCGCGCATCGCTCACTCTGTAAAGGTAATGGCTGATGAATGAGTTCCAGAAAATCTGGCTTGATGCCTATCGCTGCTACCTCGTGGCCGCATCTGCGACTGGCGAGCATTGCCCATCGGATTACGACAGCGCGCGTGAACATGCTGATGCTGTGCTGAATAGTCTGATCAAGGCGGGAGAGGTGACTGCATGATCCTGGGAAAATTAATTAGTTCACAGCGCTATCTCGATCGGAAGAAAGTCGTTGATAAAGCGCTTCGCTTCAAAATGTTCCGCGTTTCAGTATATCCAGTCGTGCTTCGTGGTGTTCAGTACACGGTCCTGATGGACGGACACCACAACTTTGCGGCGGCGAAATTGGCTGAAGTCGAGCCGGTTTACATCGGGCCACCGAAAAAGCTGGTGAAGATATTCAGCAAAATGACCGATCGGGAAATCGAGGTGATGCTGATAAACCACCTGACCGATTGCGATTATTACTTTGTCGATACCGGCGAAGTGGTGGAACACCTCCTGATGCCGGAGTACCAGACATGCAACTGATCCTGCCATTCCCACCGAGCATGAACGGTTATTGGCGCTCACCCGGTAAGGGCGCAAAGATCAGCCAACGCGGGAGAATCTACCGGTCAAACGCTATTGGTGCGGTGTATGAGCAGCTGCGCCGCCGCCCTCAGCCATTACAGCAGGATGTGCAGATCACGGTCATCCTGTACCCGCCGAACCGTGCAAAGCGCGACCTGGATAATTTCTTCAAAGCGCTGTTCGACAGCCTGACACACGCGGGCGTGTGGGTAGACGATAGCCAAATTAAACGGATATCTGCTGAGTGGGGACCTGTAACAAAGTTGGGAAGAGCTGAATTAACAATCACTGATTTCAAACCTGCCGGTGTGCAGCCGGTTTAACGTGTGGGGTATTTATGTCGAACAGTTTGCTGTCAGGAAAAGTGGTAACCATGTCGAGCCGTGAAATTGCTGAGCTGGTGCAGAGCAAGCACAGCGATGTTAAGCGCTCGGCTGAACGGCTTGCAGTTGGTGAAATTTTAAGCGCGCCGTTGGCGCACACCCCCTATTTGCATGAGCAGAACGGTCAGGAATATCAGGAATACTGGTTCAATAAACGTGATTCTCTGGTGCTGGTCGCCCGGTTGTCGCCGGAGTTTACCGCCGTTGTGGTGGATCGCTGGCAGGAGCTGGAATCGAAAAGCCAAGTTCCTCAATCACTACCTGAAGCGCTTCGCCTCGCTGCAGATCTGGCAGAGGAAAAACAGGTTCTTGAATCTCAACTGGCGCTGGCGGCGCCGAAAGTGGACTTCGTTGATCAGTATGTCATTGCCAAAGGTTCGATGGGCTTCCGATCTGTGTGCAAGCTGCTCAAGGCAAAAGAGCCAGAATTCAGGTTGTTCATGATTGATGAAAAAATCGTATACCGGCAAGACGGGCAATTTACGCCATACAGCATGCACACCGATGCTGGTCGGTTCGAAATGAAGACCGGCACAAACCCGGCCAATCAGCATGCGTTCCGTCAGGCACGTTTTACGCCCAAGGGGATCCAGTGGATTGCCGGATTGTGGGCTGAATATCTTCGGAAGAAACAGGAGGCCGCCGCGTGAGAGCATTATTGAAGCCATACCCACAGAGGGATTTGGGGATCGTGCTGTTGCGGCCGCCGGGCGACATGCTGCAGCACTTTAGCGGTAAACGTCTGCTGATCACCGACGAGCCAGCAGACCTGCGCGGCGTGCCCGACGGTCTGGTACCGGTAGAGGCTCAGCCGTTATCGCGTGATCCGCGTCTCGCACCCTTTCTTTCGTCAGAGCGCGTGATTGGTCTGGCTGGTGGCTGGGATGCGCTGAAGCTTTGGGTTAAGCGTAACCGCGGCTGTCAGTGCACCGACTTCGGCGGCCAATATCATCATCATGAGCTGGTGCAGGTGCGCCGGGCGCGCGGCATGGTGTCCCTGTGCTGGTCTCACGACAATGAATACCGCGACAAAGAATCCGCCAAACTGGACGCCGCTGCGCTGGCGAATGTCACTGAATTCGTGACTGAAGCTATCCGGGCTCGCTCTCGGCTTCCCGACGGACACCGCTTGACTCTGGGCGAGCTTTGCTGGTGGTCAACGAGTAAAGGGCTGGCCACACAACTGCCGGAGGAAATCATTTGCGAGGCTCTGGGCGTGAAATACCGCGCACCTGGCACCCAGATGAAAGAATCCGACACCGACCCTTATGAGAAAGAACCACGAGAGGCTCTGGCGAACAACATCAAACCCGTGTTGGCGCTGGCAATCGATCCGGAGACGCCGGAGTCATTCTTGCTGCGCCCGAAGCGCCGCCGGTACGAGAACACGAAATACACCCAGTGGGTAAAGCGCCAGCCATGCTGTGCCTGTGGTAACGGGTCTGATGATCCGCACCACATCACCGGCAACGGATTTGGTGGAATGGCGACAAAAGCGCATGACCTGTTCGTGATCCCGCTGTGCAGACGGTGTCACGACTCACTTCATGCGAATACCCAGGATTGGGAAAACGAACACGGTACACAGGAACATCTGTTACTGACGACATTAGACCGCGCGTTGGCGATGGGTGTTATCGCTACAGGCAAAGCAAAATAAGAGTGTGGAGAGAATAATGCGTGATATTCAACTGGTACTGGCTCGTTATGGCGTTTGGGCGAAAGATAATTCAGGCGTTGACTGGTCACCTATTGCCGCAGGATTTAAAGGTCTACTGCCCACTGAATCCAGCAAGGTCGAATCCTGTTGTGATAATGATGGCCTGATTGTAGATGCTGCGGTAGGGCGTCTCGCTGCCGTCCGTAAACCGGAAGAGGTAACGCTCATTATGCTGCATTACCGCATGGGTCTATCCAAACGGAAAATAGCGAAGATGTACAAAGTGAGTGAAGGCCTGATCCGCCAGCAGTTGCAGGTAGCGGAAGGCTTCGTTGATGGGTGTCTCGCAATGACCGGAGCGGTGCTGGAGATGGACGCTTACACTCAGAAAATCAGGGTGGCGAAAGTCGCATAAAATAGTTCTAGTGCGCTACGCAAAAACTCTTGTAACCTGTTAAGAGTGGTCACGTAGTCACAAAGCTTAGACAATTTCAGAACCTCGCTTCCGCGGGGTTCATTTGTTTTTGTATGTAAAAAAAGCCCGGCATTTTCATGCCGAGCTTTGCGTTAATTAATCACATAATCCACTCAGTTTGGCGGCGAGCGGAAGTGATCGATAACATGCTCCAATCGCCCGTAGCGGATGCGTTGGTAGCGATTTACATACACTGATTTTCTTGAAGCAAACCCAATTTGATGGGCAAGATTGGTGGTCGACATTACACTTTCCTCAGTCAAGTCACAGACCCATGCTCCTTGACAATATATTTGGAAACGCTAATGTGCTCACTGTGACGTATGCGTTAGCGGGGTCTTCCAAAAGAACTCGTTTCGTATATCTGGGGGGCTTCTTTTGCGGGAGGCTCCCCAAAATTCCTCTGCAGTAGAATAATTCCTGATGTCATATTCACAGACTTACAAACACAACATCTAGACATTCATCCGCTTCGATCTACAAGATAGAGAGCGTATGGGTCATTTGCAAGTGAACAAAATCGCCAGATTTGTGGATAACTTGGGGAGATATTTTTGACTCTCTCTTGTAGCCCCCGCCCTTGCTGGTGCGACAAACCTGTCAATATCTGACTTATGATTTTCTTATATTTTTTGCAAAACGTAATATTTTCCAAAATTAGATCTTTTTTGCCAAAATTAAAGGAAAAATGTGGGTCTAAAGACTCCAAAACATATGAGGTCGCCTAATGGGCGGCCTTTTTTTTATGCCCTCAATTCGGTTGTGAGGACAGCAACAGCGATAAGGGGTTTATCAATGTCTGATCCATTGTCTGGCGCTGCTGGTGCCACTGTGGCACTTGCTGGCGTCAGTATATTCGGATGGGTTAGCGGTCTGGACTATGGCGTAGTTTTCGGTTCCTTTGCTGGCGCTATGTTCTATGTCACCTCAGCCACTGACCTTACTCTTCTTCGCCGGGCCTCTTATTTCTGTGTGTCCTTCATGGTAGGGCTTTTCGGGGCTGGCGTGACGGGTTCGAAATTATCTTCATGGCTCGGATACAGCGATAAACCATTGGATGCTCTGGGCGCGTTAATCCTTGCAGCAATAGCAGTTCAGCTGCTGACCTTTGCGAGCAACAGAGCGAAAAACCCAACATCACTGATTGATCGGTGGAGGGGGAACAGTGGTAATAAATGACCCGCTGGTGATTGGCAACGTAGTGCTTTGCAGCCTGGTTGTCATTCGCCTCAGTTTCTTCCGTAAGAAGGGCGCTACCCATCGGACGTGGGCTTCATGGCTGGCATACCTGCTTATCCTGGCATACGCGACGGTTCCGCTCCGATTCATGTTCGATCACTACACCAGCACCCATTGGGCGGCTTTCGCAATCAACGCGATCATCTGCGTTGCTGTATACCGAACCGGTGGCAACGTCGCCAAACTATTCAGCGCGCTGAGACATCCACAATGACAAAAGACCAATTTACCAATGCGGCTTCCCTGAGCGCCGACTTAGCCGCGCGCTGGTATCCGCATGTGGTGTCCACGATGGCTGAATTCGATATTTCCACCCCGGCGCGTAAGGCGGCATTCATTGCGCAGGTGGGACATGAGTCCGGTGGATTTAAAACGCTGGTCGAGTCCTTCAACTATTCGATCGCCGGGCTTTCAGTGTTTACGCGCCTCACAGCATCACAGCGTGAACAGCTCGGGCGCCGGAATGGTGAAGGTCCACTGCCTGTTGAGCGCCAGCGCGCCATTGCCAATCTTGCTTATGGTGGCCGGTACGGCAACAAGGCAGCGGGTGATGGTTATAAATTCCGTGGTCGTGGACTGAAACAAATCACGTTCCTCGATAACTATCTGGCCTGTGGCCGTGCGCTGGGCATTGACCTAATCACCGATCCTGACTTGCTTCTGAAAGATGAATACGCGGCGCGGTCGGCGGGCTGGTTCTGGAAGGCAAACAACTGCAACAGCTTTGCCGACTCAGGCGACTTTGTGGGGCTGACCAAACGAATCAACGGTGGCGTAAATGGTCTGGTCGACCGGCAGGCTCGTCTGGCAATTGCCCAGAAAGCGCTGGGCATCTGAGAGGCACGACGTGGAAACATCATTGTTTGCTGCTGTGCTTAAGGCTTACTGGAAATCGGCTGTTGCCATATTACTGGCTGCCGCGCTGGTCTGGTGGATTGAGGGGCTGCGCTGGGACGCCGACGTGTCAAAGCTGAAAGCGACCCACACCGCAGAGCTGAAGAAATTCAGTGATCAGGCCGTGTTTGACCTGACCAACCAGAAGAAGCGCACCGAAGCGGCACAAACCGCGCTGGCGGCGCTGGATGCCAAACACACGAAGGAATTAGCCGATGAACAGTCCAAGAATGACAGGCTGCGCGCTGATGTCGCTGCTGACACTCGCCGGGTGCGGATCGCAGCAGCAAACCTTGCCACCTGCGAGCTTGTCGGGAACAGCACTACCGGAACCGGCGGCATGGGCGATGCAGCACAAGTCGAACTCTCTGGCGCTGGTGGACGGGCTGTTCTCGATCTCCGAGCCAGCACCATCAAAGACGACCAAGTGATCCAATACTTACAGGGCTATGCCACTGAAGCCAAGAAAAGTTGCAACGTTAAATAGGAAATGAGGTCGACAGGAAGATAAATGCACTTTGTTTAAAGTGATATATGTAAAAGTGTAAGAGAGAATGTTATTTTATAAGCAAGGACGACAAAAGATCTCTAGCAAGGAAGATAACAGATGAAGATTGTATTTAGTGTTGTTATTGGGCTGTTGTTTGCATCGAGTGTAAATGCTGCATACATTGAAGGTGAATACAACGTTTGGCGAAGAACGGATGGTGTTCTTTATGCAACCACTCAGACAGAGGATAACCAGCCTGTTTTAGTGAGTATTGTCGGTCCAGGCACTAACTGGTCTAGCATAGTCATATCCTACATCGTTAAAAAACCTTGTGATGTAGATAAAAAATCCGCAAAAATATATGTCAATATGGGGCTGGAAACCTTGGATTTCAGTTGCCAAAAGTTAGAAAAAAACAGCATTGTTAGTTATACCGTATCAAAACCAACAAGAGCTAATGAGCTTTACGCTGATTTGAAATCCGGTTTCACCGTTGTAATAGACAAAAGAATTAATATTTGGGCTGCTAATATTAGAGAGCCGAAGTAGTTTGTTAAGATTGTACAAAATAAGATTAAAGCACCGCCTAAGGGCGGTTTTTTTTATTGGAGCTTATATGCAGGTCACTATCGATGGTGTCCAGTATTCGCCTGCGTGCAATTCGGGCTCTCGGATTGGAATCGCAATCAGGCTGCTGACTATGCAGTCGGTGACGCACTGGGTGGTGAGGTTATCTATCCGTGTTACTCATTGGTTGATCATGCTGATGGTGCAACCGTTGAGCGGCACCCGGACAACGAGCCAAGGAGCGAGCGTCGCCGCGCCTGGCGTCTTGCCGTATCTCCATAACAAGGATTAATCATGCCAGCAGCAATACCTCGCGCATGCAGAAAGCATGGATGCGGCCGCACTACGACTGACAGGTCGGGCTACTGTGAGACGCACCGTAACGAAGGTTGGCAGCAGCACCAGCGTGGACAGTCAAGGCATGAGCGTGGATATGGCACCAGTTGGGACAAGCTCAGACCACTCATTCTCGCCCGTGATAAACACCTGTGCCAAGAGTGCAAACGTCAGGACAGGCTGACTCCGGCAACGACTGTCGACCACATTATCGCTAAAGCCAATGGGGGTACCGATGATCAAAGCAATCTCGAAAGCCTCTGCTGGCCCTGCCATCGAAAGAAAACAGGGCGAGAACGATCCAAATGATAATGATTATTAATAACATGATAAATCGTTGCATTTTGAATCATTTTAATGAAAATGATATCTATTCTCATTTGCGAGAGGGGGGAGGGCGGGTCAAAAGTTCAGGCCCCTTGCGCCTCAGGACCGCCGCCTAAGTTTTTGTTACGCGCCCGCAGGTTGGAAACCTTTTTCATGGGGATCCCCAATCGCGATTAATAGGAGTTTTCTATCATGTCTGGACCACCGAGAACCCCAACGAATCTGCGTTTGATCAAGGGGAACCCTTCAAAACGCGCAATAAACAAGACAGAGCCAAAACCTCCGTCAGGGGTACCCCCAGTTCCGAAGCATTTCAATAAGCAAGAGAAGTATTGGTTCAAGCGGATCGGTGAAGAGCTGGATGGTTCCAACGTGATCACGCATCTCGATGGAATGGCACTTGAATTGTTGATCGGTGCTTATGTGGAATGGAGAAGTCACCGAGACATTCTGGATGAGGAGGGGGAGACCTACAAAACAAAGACGATGACAGGCGACACTCTGATTAAAGCTCATCCGCGGGTTGGAATGATGGCAGATGCCTGGAAACGCCTACGCGGCATGATGGCAGAATTCGGCATGACACCGGCTTCACGCAGCAAGGTAAGCAGCGATGGTGCAGGGGAAGCCGACCCACTCGAAGAATTTTTGAAAAAGCGCAAATGATGAATGGCAACCGTTTCGGAAGGTATTCAGTACGCAGAGCGCGTGCTGGCTGGCGAGATTGTTGCTGGCGAACTGGTACGCCTTGCGTGCCGACGATTCCTTAACGATTTAGAGCATGGGCCGGAGCGCGGCATCTACTTTAACGAGGATCGCGCCCAACACGTTCTCGACTTTTATGATTTTGTTCCCCACGTCAAAGGCGCGCTGGCCGGTAAGCCGATAAAGCTTATGGCATGGCACGTCTTTATCCTGATTAACCTGTTTGGCTTCGTGATCCCGCTTATCGACGAGATGACCGGCGAGCAAATGCTTGATGAGGACGGAGACACCATACTGGTGCGCCGTTTCAGAACCGCATATGACGAGGTGGCGCGCAAAAACGCCAAGTCTACGTTGTCCTCCGGCATCGGCCTGTATATGACCGGTGCGGATGGTGAGGGGGGCGCGGAGGTTTACTCGGCGGCCACGACGCGCGACCAGGCGCGTATCGTTTTTGACGATGCCAAAAACATGATCAAAAAAGCGCCCCGTTCGCTGGGCCGTTTGTTCGGTCATGTAAAACTCAACATTCACCAGGAGCGCTCCGCCTCCAAGTTTGAGCCGCTTTCCAGCGACGCTAATAATCTCGACGGCCTGAATATTCACTGCGGCATTGTCGATGAGCTCCACGCTCACCGAACCCGTGACGTTTGGGACGTACTGGAAACAGCGACTGGCGCGCGTCTGCAATCGCTGCTTTTCGCAATCACCACGGCAGGCTCCAACAAAGAAGGCATCTGTTTTGAACAGCGCGATTACGCCATCAAGGTACTGCGCGGCGTGGTGGAGGACGACACATACTTCGCGATGATTTACACGCTGGATGAGGACGACGACCCGTTCGATGAAAAGAACTGGCCGAAGGCAAATCCGGGGCTTGGGATCTTTAAGCGCTGGGACGACATGCGCCGTCTGGCGAAAAAAGCGAAAGAACAGATCGCCGCGCGTCCGAACTTTTTCACCAAGCACCTCAATATCTGGGTTACCGCTGAAAGCGCCTGGATGGATATGGCCCGCTGGGATAAGTGCGGCGACATCGCTCCGGATGAAGACCTGGTCAACTGGCCGCTTTGGGTGGGTATCGATTTAGCCAACAAGATAGACATCTGCGCCGCGGTTAAAACGTGGTTGGCACCTAATGGTCACACCCATACCAAGTCGAAATTCTGGATCCCCGAAGGGCGACTGGAAACCGCGCCGAAGCATATTTCTGAGCTCTACCGGAAATGGGCGGATGCCGGATATCTGGATTTAACCGATGGTGACGTTATCGATCACGGCTATATCAAAGCCGAGGTTGAAGCCTGGGTGAAAGGTGAAAGCCTGAAAGAAATAGCCTTCGACCCGTGGAGCGCAACCCAGTTTAGCCTGGCGCTGGCCGAAGAGGGATTACCGCTGGTCGAAGTTGCCCAGACGGTAAAAAACCTGTCTGAATCCATGAAGTCAGTTCAGGCCGACGTCTACGGCAGCAAGATTCACCACGACGGCAACCCCGTGATGACGTGGATGATGTCAAACGTCACCGTTAAGCCTGACAAAAACGACAACGTGTTCCCGAATAAATCAACGCCGGAAAATAAAATCGATGGGCCGGTGGCGCTGTTCACCGCCAAAAGCCGGTTACTCGTCAACGGTGGTGATGATAAGCAGGACTTAACCGACTTCTTTGAAGATCCGATAATGATAGGTGTCTGATGAAATCCAAAAAACAACCGGGGCGTGTAAAAAGCGCCCTTTTAAATTGGCTCGGTGTACCTATCAGTTTGACCACCGGCACGTTTTGGCAGGAGTGGATGGGTACCAGCAGCAGCGGTAAAACGGTGACCGTCGATAAGGCGATCATGCTGTCCGCTGTCTGGGCCTGCGCGCGGCTGCTGAGCGAATCAGTCTCAACGTTGCCACTAAAAGTCTATAAGCGGGAAAAGGACGGTTCGCGCGCGCTGGCCACCGATCACCCGGCCTATAAAGTGCTCTGTAAACAGCCCAATGGAGAAATGACGCCGTCCAGATTCATGCTGATGCTGGTGGCAAGCATCTGTATGCGCGGTAATGCCTTCATCGAAAAGCTGATGATCGGGCAAAAGGTTGTTGGTCTTAACCCGCTTCTTCCTCAAAACATGGTCGTTAAGCGCCTCGATAACGGGCAGCTGCAGTACACCTATACCGATAAAAACGGTAAGCGTGATATCCCCGTGAAAAACATGATGCACATTCGCGGGTTCGGCCTGGACGGCGTCTGCGGCATGATGCCGATGATGGCCGGGCGGGATGTTATTGGTTCGGCCATGGCAGTTGAGGAATCTGCCGCGAAAATCTTTGAAAACGGCATACAGAACTCAGGATTTATCAGCGCTAAGACCGATATAAACGCGGAACAAAGAGCGCGCTTAAAGCAAAATCTGAGCACGTTTGTGGGTTCAAAGAATGCCGGTAAGGTCATGGTGTTGGAAGGCGACATGACTTATCAGGGGGTTACGATGAACCCTGAAGCCGCGCAGATGCTGGAGAGCCGATCCTTCAGTATTGAAGAAATCTGCCGTTGGTTCCGGATCCCGCCGTTTATGGTCGGGCATATGACCAAGCAAAGCAGTTGGGCGTCCAGCGTCGAAGGCATGAACCTTTTATTCCTGACTAACACGCTGCGCCCACTATTGGTCAATATCGAGCAAGAGATAGGGCGCTGCCTGCTCGGAAATGATGAAGATTATTTTGCCGAATTCTCTGTTGAAGGTTTACTCCGCGCTGACAGCGCCGGGCGCGCGGCTTATTACACCACGGCCCTGCAGAATGGCTGGATGAGCCGCAACGACGTCCGCCGGCTGGAAAATCTGCCTCCGATCCCAGGCGGCGACATTTACACCGTGCAGCTGAACCTCACCGCACTTGAAGATTTACGCCAAAACAACCAGGCAGCCAGAGCGAACGCACTGCTCGAGCTCCATAACCAACTGTTCCCCGATATTTCTTTCGAACATTCCCCGCTGAAAAAGGCGGCTTAGGAGCCAACCCATGTCATTAAAGAATCTTCCGGCAGCGCCGGAGGGGCGCCCGTGCGCGAAAGTCACCAGTGAGCTATCACCGGCCGCTTTGGATCGCTGGGACGGTGGCATTAAGGCTGCCAACAGCAACGACAACACGATCTCTATTTTCGATGTCATTGGTTCTGATTACTGGGGGGAGGGTGTTACAGCTAACCGAATTGCTGGTGCTCTTCGCTCAATGAACGGGGAAGACGTCACAGTGAGCATCAACTCGCCGGGCGGTGACATGTTCGAAGGGCTGGCAATCTATAACCAACTGCGAGAATACAGCGGCAAAGTCACCGTAAAAGTACTGGGCATCGCCGCTTCTGCCGCGTCGATTATCGCCATGGCCGGTGACGAGGTGCAGATCGGGCGCGGCGCGTTTCTCATGATCCACAATTGCTGGGTCGTCGCGGTAGGAAACCGGCTTGACCTCGCGCGCGCAGCGCAGGACATGGAGCCCTTCGACCGGGCAATGCAGGATATTTATTCCGCGCGCAGCGGGCTTGATGCCGAAACCGTGTCAGCAATGATGGACAACGAAACGTACATCGGCGGCAACGATGCGGTTGAGAAAGGTTTTGCTGACCGGCTTCTGTCCGCGGATGAAATTTCCGACGGGGACGAAGGCCCTGCAGCAGCGCTGCGAAAACTCGATGCGCTGCTGGCAAAGGCCAATACACCGCGCTCAGAGCGCAGAAAACTTCTCAAATCTTTATCTGCCAGTACGCCGGGCGCTGCTGACAATCACCAAGGTACGCCGAGCGCTACCGACAATCCAAACCCTGAAAACATCAAACAACTTGAAGACGCGCTGGCCGCGTTCGGCAAATAAGGAATCACCATGTCAGACGTTAATGAATTACTGAAAAAAGTATCCGCTAAACTCGAAGAAGTCTCTGGCACCTTCAGTCAGAAGGCCGAGGATGCTTTGAAAGAAGCAAAAAACTCAGGTCATCTTTCTGCTCAGACCAAAGAGGCGGTTGATAAAATTGCAAGCGAGTTTAATGCGCTGACCGAAGCGAACAAATCAATTAAAGCCGCGATGGGTGAGCTGGAGCAGCATGTTGCCAGCATGCCTTTGAACAATGCCGCGAAGGTTGTGGAGACCGTGGGCAAAGTGGTGATCAGTTCCGAAGCACTCAAGAATTTCGCGGCGAGCGTTGAAGGCGGAAAACGTGTAAACATTCCCGTGAATGCAGCGCTTCTTTCCACAGACGTTGCCAACGGGGTCGTCGAACCTCAGCGCCTGCCTGGCATTGATACAGCACCAAAACAGCGTTTGTTCATCCGCGATTTGATTGCTCCTGGTCGCACCGGCGCACCAGCGATTTTCTGGGTACAGCAGACCGGTTTCACCAACGCGGCGAAGGTTGTCGCGGAAGGGACAACCAAACCTTACAGCGGCATTGAATTCGCCACCAAAATCACCCCGGTCACCACCATTGCTCACATGTTCAAAGCATCGAAACAGATCCTCGATGACTTTGCTCAGCTGCAATCAACGGTGGATGCAGAAATGCGCTACGGCCTGAAATATGTTGAAGAGCAGGAAATTCTCTTCGGCGACGGTACCGGCGTACACCTTCACGGCATCGTGCCTCAAGCCTCTGCGTTCGACCCGGCATTTTCGGTAGAGCAGCAGAACGGCATCGATGATCTGCGTCTGGCCATGTTGCAGGCACAGCTGGCGCGTTTCCCAGCATCAGGCCATGTCCTGCACTTCATCGACTGGGCGAAGATCGAACTGACGAAAGACACGCTGGGCCGCTACATTCTGGCGAACCCTTCAGCTCTGACGGGGCCTACGTTGTGGGGCTTGCCGGTCGTGGCCACAGAAACTGCCGCCTTCCAGGGTAAATTCCTGACGGGTGCCTTTAATGCCGCCGCTCAGTTGTTCGACCGTGAAGACGCCAACGTGGTGATCAGCACCGAGAACGCCGACGATTTCGAAAAGAACATGATTTCGATCCGTTGCGAAGAGCGTCTGGCGCTGGCCGTTAAGCGCCCGGAAGCGTTCATTTATGGTTCCTTCTCAGGTGGCCCAACCACCTAATCTGCTTTCATCTCATAAGCGGCCGCATGGCCGCTTTTATTTGTGGTGATCACAATGAAATTAATCGCGATTAAGCCGATTTATCACAACAGCAACGTTGTGGTAGAGCAGGAAACCTTTGAAACCAATGAACAGCATGGGCGTGAACTGGTTGCTAAGGGGTATGCAGTTGAAGTGCAGGTAAATCTTTCGTTATCTGGCTTGGTGCCGGGCGGCGAAGCAAATAACCTGCCAGAGCCAGAGCCAGAGCCAGAGCCAGAGCCAGAGCCAGAGCCAGAGCCAGAGCCAGAGCCAGAGCCAGAGCCAGAGCCAGAGCCAGAGCCAAAAACAAAGAAAAAATAGGGCGGAATTATGCTGACAATCGATAAGGCAAAGCATCACTGCAATATTGAGCAGGAATTCACTGAAGATGATGATTGGTTCGATGTTCGCATTAAGGCTGCTGTCCGATATGTCGAGAACTATACCCGCCGCAAAATGTATTACGAAGAAGCTGATCCAGCATATTTACTGGACCCTGACGCCTTGCTTTATGGGGAGGATATTGAAACAGCCATGCTCCTTCTCATTGCGCATTGGTATGAGAACCGCGAAGCAGTAAACGTGGGCAATATCACGAGTACCTTTGATTTTGCTGTAGAAGCGCTTCTTCAACCCTATCGGATATACGGCCTATGAAAGCGGGGAGAATGCGGAACCGCGTTATGCTGCAAAAGCCCGGAGAAGGGCGTTTGCCGTCAGGGCAGCCCAGTACCGGCTGGGTTGATGTCAAATCCGTGCGTGCGGATATCTCTGATATCTCTGGTCGGGAATTATTGGATTCAGGCGCTGAAGTAGCTGGTACCACCACGCGCATTTGGATCAGGAAATATCCTGATGCGTTGCCGACGGCCGCCTGGCGAATTGTTCATCTTCCTCCTACCGGCAGCAATGAAATCTACGATGTGAAATCAGTGCTCAGCGGCGAAAATGGCACGCGTCTTGAGATTCTATGTGAGGAGGGGATAAAGCAATGATCGGAGCCAATCTGGATTTTAGCGACCTTCTTAATTTGGCGGAGGATTTGGCCGTTCTGAGCAAAGCCGAAACCAAAAAGGTACTCAATCAGGCCGCGCGGGCTGGCGCTGAAGTGATCCGTGACGCTGTAGAAGAAGGCGCGCCGAAACGCACCGGGAAGCTGGCACGCAACATTGTCGTGGTGAGCCGTAAGTCAGGACCCGGCGAAGCGGTGGCCGGTGTTCATATTCGCGGTACCAATCCCAACGGCACGAACAGCGATAACACAACGAAGGGTGCCAGCCGTAATAACGCCTTTTACTGGCGCTTCATCGAGCTGGGCACGTCAAAGATGCCCGCGAATCCTTTCGTTCGCCCTGCCTACGATACCAATCAGGAACTGGCGGCACAGGCCGGGTTTGATGAGCTGAACAAGGCCATTGATGAGGTATTGTCAAAATGACCGAAGCCGATATTTACCCTCTGATCGGCGGGCTGTGCAACGGCAAAGTTTTTCCCTATGTCGCGCCACAGGGCACCGTTGCGCCGTGGCTGGTGTTCAGCCTGCCGTCAGATAATGAGGATGACGTCATGTGCGGGCAGTCCGGGGCGTCGTCGAACTCCGTTCAGATTGACGTTTATGCCACAACGATCGACGAGGCAACGGCTATCCGGGCTCAGGCCAAAGAAGCGCTCAAGCCTTTAATGCCAACCTCCCTTATGGGTACCAAAGGTTACGAATCTGACACCGGCTTATACCGGGCGACGATCGAAGTTCAAATCTGGGAATAGTTTCACTCACCCCAATCAGCCGCCTCCGGGCGGTTTTTTTTATGTCTGGAGATCATCACATGGTCAGTAAGTACGAAAAAACGCAGGGAACACTCGTCAGTATTTCCAGTGCCCCGGCGACCTCACCAAATCCCGTTGGCGCCACCTGGATTGATGCCCAATGTGCGACGAAGGAAATCAGCTACACCGGCGGACAGAAGTCAGATATTGACGTCACGACGCTGTGCTCAACCGAACAGGAACAGACAAACGGTCTGGCTGCACCCGCTGAAATGACGCTTTCCCGCAACTGGGCTGGCAGCGAAGCCGCGCAGGAAGCCCTGCAAACGGCCTACGACAACGACGAGATCCGCGCAATTAAAGTCGTTTTCCCTTCAGGCAACGGCTTTGCCTATCTCTGCGAAGTTCGCCAGAACTCATGGAGCGCATCGACGTCCGGCGTAGTCACCGCGTCTTACACGCTGCGCATCAAGGGCAAGCCAGAGCGTATCCGTCCGGCAACAACCTAAGCGGCTTCGGCCGCTTTTTTATTACCTGAAACTTACCGGGGAAATTAATGAGCAAAGTTAAATCAGCCGTATCACTTCGCACGCTGGCGCTGGCTCCGCTGTCGGGTTTTCGTAAGAAAGTTGTGACCGTTCCTGAATGGGGCGATGCAGCCGTGACGATCCGCGAGCCCTCTTCTAAGGGATGGATTGAATGGCAACAGGTCATCAACCCCGAAGCGCCGGAAGGCCAGGAGCCGGTAAAAATGACACCGGCGCAGACCGTTCACCGCAACATGCAGGCCGACGTCATTCTCTTTATCGATGTGCTTTTAGACGAGAACGACCAGCCAGTCTTCAAAGAGGAAGATCGGGCGCAGGTCGAAAAGATTTACGGTCCGGTGCATTCCCGTTTGCTTAAGCAGGCGCTGGAACTTAGCACCACGGCGGAAGCCGCTGAAAAAAAGTCAGAGAGCCCGGCACCTTCTTCTTAATGACGCTGGCGCTCAGGCTGGGACGCACGTTGCATGAGCTGAAAAATACGCTTCCCGCCAGTGAGCTGAAGTTGTGGATGGAGTTTGACCGCGTCAGCCCGATCGGGGACCGGCGCGCCGATCTGCATGCCGCACAAATCACCGCCGCCGTATTCAACGCTCAGGGCGGTAAGGTCAGTCTTGATGATGCCCTGCTTCAGTGGCAGGAGGCTGAAGTAGAAACAGAAGAAAACGGCCTCGAAGGATTCCTCGGCAAGCTTGCAGATTAACACCCGCTCCGGCGGGTTTTTTTATGGGTGAAATATGGCAACGCTGCGCGAACTAATTATTAAAATCTCTGCTAATTCAACGTCGTTTCAAAGTGAAATAGCCCGCGCCTCCCGCATGGGTGAAAACTATTACAGAACGATGGAGCAGGGAAGCCGCAGGGCAGAGTCCGCATCGCGTCAAAGCCAGCGCGCAATCGCCGACCTTAACGGCCAGTTATCGGGCATCAGCGACACTGCTAAAGATATGGCTGGGATTTTCGCCGGTGCGTTCGCCACTGGCCACCTGATCAATCTTGCCGACGAATGGAATCAGGTTAATGCCCGTTTAAAACAGGCATCTCAATCGACAGAAGATTTCAGCAATAACCAAAAAGCGCTGATGGCCATTAGCCAGGTGACCGGCACGGCCTTTGGGGATAACGCCAGCCTGTTTGCCCGTTCCGCTGCCTCGATGCGCGAATTCGGGTATTCCTCGCAGGACGTTTTGAAAATCACCGAGTCAGTTTCTACCGGGTTAAAGCTGTCCGGGG
Source organism: Rahnella inusitata (assembly GCF_018288855.1). Taxonomy (NCBI): domain Bacteria; kingdom Pseudomonadati; phylum Pseudomonadota; class Gammaproteobacteria; order Enterobacterales; family Yersiniaceae; genus Rahnella; species Rahnella inusitata. The sequence continues at coordinate 518,990 of NZ_CP065025.1, forward strand.
CAAGTGCGGAAGAAAGCAGCTCTGTTATTACACAGTTCAGCCAGGCGTTAGCGCAGGGCGTTCTGCGCGGCGAAGAGTTCAACGCCGTGAACGAATCAGGCGACCGTGTGATCCGCGCGCTGGCGGCGGGCATGGGCGTAGCCCGAAAAGATTTAAAGGCGATGGCCGATCAGGGCCAGCTCACGATCGACAAAGTGGTTCCTGCGCTCATCAGCCAGCTCGGCACATTACGCGGCGAGTTTGCCAGCCTCCCGGCGTCTGTCAGCGGGTCAGTAACGAAAGTTGAAAACGCCTTTCAGGCATGGGTTGGTGCGCAGAATCAGGCAACCGGCGTCACCGCTTCACTGAGCGGTCTGCTGGACGGTCTCGCGAACAACATGGATCAGGTCGCCTCTACTCTCGGCGTTCTGGTGGGTATTGGCGCGGCGCGCTTCTTTGGCAACATGGCGTCAGGCGTCGGTACAGCCACCACGCAAATGATCGCAGCGCAGCGGGCTGAAGTTGCTCTGGCTGCTGCACAGGTTCGCGGCACGCAGATTTCCACAGCCCGCGCCCGCGCTGCGGTATATCGCGCTCAGCAGGCGAAAGCCGCAGCAGTCAGTGCAGACCAGCAAACGGCAGCTGAGAAAAGGCTGGCGGCCGCGCAGGCGCAGTTAACCAGAAACATGGCAGCCCGTGAGGCGGCGCAAACCCGTCTCAATTCCGTCGCGTCGCTGGGATCCCGTATTGGCAGTGGCCTTCTGGGCGCTGTCGGCGGCATACCGGGCGTGGTTTTGGGTATCGGTGCCGCGTGGCTCTACACCTCTCAGCAAAATGAGCAGGCCCGCCGAGAAGCGCAGGAGTACGGCAAAGCAATAGACTTGATCCGGCAGAAAACCAGTTCAATGGCGCTGCCGGAAACGGATGATAACGTTCAAAGAACGAAAAGCGCGTTTGATGAACAAAACCGGCTGGTTGCCGAACAGGCTGAAAGAGTACGGAAGCTGAAAGTTGAAATCAGCGGCTATCAGCAAATTTTGGCGAATCCGGGCCCTACCGTCGGCGGGTTCATGGTCAATCACCTGACCAGCATCGACAGTGCGACGAAGTCCCTCGGAGAAGCCACCTCCTCACTGACCGTTGAGCAGGAACGCTTATCGGAAATGCAGGGTAAGTCCCTCGAGATTCAGACGGTTTTAGAGGGGCTGGAGCACCGCCGCGTTGCGCTGATCCGGCAGCAGGCCGCCGAGCAAAATACCGCTTATCAGTCCCTGCTGATGATGAACGGCCAGCACACTGAATTTAACCGCGTTCTCTCCCTGGGTAACACGTTGTTGCAGTCCCGCGCCGGTCTGGTCAATTCGCCGATGCGCGTGCCGCAGGCGGATGTATCAACCAAGGATCAGCAGAGCCTGCAGCAGAGGCAGCAGCAGGCTGAACTCGCAGGCCTGACCGGTCTGGCGAAAGTACGCAAGCAGGCGCAGTTTGATCTGGAGAAAATGGGGAAAACTGGTGCTGAAAATGCCACGTACTCCATCCAGTACACCAAAGCCTTAGAAGACGAATACAACAACACCCAGCGGTTATCGGACGCCAAAAAAGGCGCGAGTGCCGCAACCAAAGAGCAGAACAAAGCCGAGCGGGAAGCCGCGGCGCAGGCAGAGCAGTACACCCGAAAGATGGCCGATCTGAGTGTGGCCATTGAGGTGCAAAGGGTCAGAGCGACTGAGGGTGAAAAGGCCTCCGAACTTTATGCTGCGTCTCACCAAACCGGTACCAAATGGACGGAAGCGCAAATCAAGGCGATCCGCGAATCATCTGAAGAACTGGCGAAGTGGAATCAGAAAGCGGATGAAACCGTCAGAAAGCAGCGTGAGCAGGCCGACGCGCTGAAAGACCTCACTGACGCCGCCAGAAAATACCGGGACGAAACCGCGCTGACGACGGAGACGGCTGGCCTCAGTGACCGTCAGCGCTCTCGGTTTGATGAAACGCAGCAGGTTAACCGGGTATTCGCCAAAACCGACCAGGGCGCAGCTGCTATCTCAGCGCGCAACGCTGCACTGACAGAACTGGACAATAAGTATAAGGCAACGGCGGCAGCTGAAGCTGACTGGATGTCCGGTGCATCCCGTGGGTACAATAACTGGGTCGACAGTGTCAGCAACATTTCCGGCACAGTTTCTCAGGGTATTGAAAACACGATGGGTAGCGCGCTAGATAATACCGCAGCCATGCTCACTGGCAGCAAAGCTGACTGGAAAGACTGGGGGTTGTCTGCATTGCAGATGATAGCCAAAGTTGGCTTACAGATGGCGATCATGAGCGCGATGGGTAAGGGGAGCGCGTTGGGTGGAATATTCACAACCGTTGCTTCTGGTATTGGCAGCGCATTTGCTGGAGGTACAGCAGGCTCAGCGAATAACGCATTTTCTTCGGGCTCGTATAGTGGCCTGACACTGAATGCAAAGGGCGGGGTGTATAGCTCTCCCGATCTCAGCAGCTACAGCGGCTCCATAGTCGATTCTCCCACGTATTTCGCTTTTGCAAAGGGTGCAGGGCTAATGGGTGAAGCTGGGCCAGAAGCAATCATGCCGCTCACCCGCGCTGCGAATGGATCGCTGGGTGTGCGCGCTGTCTCAGGTGGTGGTACCAATGTTTCAACTCCAGGAAACGTGAATATTAAGGTTGATGCTCCGGTGACGATCATGAATAGCGGAGAAAGTGGTGGCGTTAGCAGTGCTGGCGCTTCTGACACTGCTAACCAGCTCAAAGGCATCGTTCAACAGGTAATTTCTGATCGCCTTCGTAAGGAGATTTCTCCGGGAGGATTGCTATACAAAGGCTGATAGATTTTAAATGGAGTGATACGATTCGTGCTCAATATTCGTGATGGAGCATAGAAATGGATAGCACCGGTTTAAGCCTTATTTGGTTATTAATTTTTTCTTTAATTGGCATCGTTTTATGGTTTTTCCTAAACCGTGCAAGTGTACGTGCAAACCGCCAAGTGGAATTGCTCGAGTCTATTGATAGTAAATTAACAGACTTTATAAATTCCAAGCCGGTAACTGAAAGTGTTAATAAATCCAATAATAAATCAGACGCTGAATATTTGGAGGAGGCAAGGAAAAAAGCAGGCCTTTGAATTATAATAAAACTCTTAATAACCCGCTCCGGCGGGTTTTTTTATAGGTGAAATATGGCAACTGACACTTTTACATGGTGCGTTCAGGTGAATGCCAGCGAGGAATTGAAGGTCAGCACTTTGCAGGCGCAGTTTGGGGATGGATATAAACAGGTCGGCAGCAACGGCATTAACTCCGCTGCTGAGACATGGACGCTATCCTGCAACGGAGACATTGTTGCCATGAAGGTTGTCCGGGATTTTCTCCAAAATCATGTCATTTCTTCCTTCTGGTGGACTAACCCGTGGGGAGATCGAAAGCTCTACAGGGTAAAATCTGATTCAATTAATCCGACGTTTGTGAATGGTAAATTTGCTGCAATAGCCTTTGTTTTTGAACAGGCGTTTGCGCCCTAAAATTTCACCGTTTTCGAAAAGGCTGCCTCCGGGTGGCCTTTTTTATTTGGAGAGATCATGAGCTTTACTCAGGATGTGCAGGCGCTTGAGCCGGGCCAGCTGATCCAGCTGATAGAAATCGACGGTTCTGCGTTTGGTTTCGACACAGTACTGCGCTTTCATGCACACAATATCGACTCTGCCGGCTGGAATTCTTTTGCCGCTGATAATCTGCCGTCAATCATTTGGCAGGGTAATGAATACGATCCGCACCCCTATGAGTTAACCAGTTTGGAGCTATCCAGCACGGGGTCGCAGCCAACGCCAACGCTTTCGGTGGGTAACGTGGGCAACTACGTTACGGCGCTGTGTCTGCAGTACGACGACATGGTGAAGGCGAAAGTCAAAGTTCACACCACGCTGGCCAAATATCTTGATGCCGCGAACTGGACGGCGGGCAACCCGACTGCCAGCCCGATTGATGAACGCGTTCAGCTTTACTACATCAACGCCAAAAAAGCCGAGACGCGGATTCAGGTCGACTTCGAGCTGTGTTCTCCCTTCGACGTTCAAAGCCTGCAGCTGCCGACTCGCCAGATAACCCCGGTGTGCACCTGGTGCATGCGTGGATGGTATCGAACGGGGACCGGCTGCGATTACAACGGTACTAACTATTTCTTGAAAGACGGCACGCCGACGAGTAATCCCGCGCTGGATGTGTGCGGCGGCCGGATGTCGGATTGCAAGTTGCGGTTTGGTACCGAAAATCCGCTACCTTTCGGCGGCTTTCCGGCGGCTAACCTGCAGGGGAAATAATCATGCGAAAAAAACTTCTCAGCGAAATCCGGGCGCACGTGGCCGCCGAGTATCCGAACGAGGCCTGTGGGCTGGTCGTCGAAACCGGCACCGGCCAGCGTTTTATTCCCTGTCGTAACATCGCCGAAAACGCAGCTGAAACCTTCACGCTGTCGCCGGATGATTATCTGGCGGCGACCGAGTTCGGGGACGTCATCATGGTGATCCACTCACACCCCGATGTAGTGCAACTGGTGCCGTCAGAAATGGACCGCATCCAGTGCGACCACTCCGGGGTGGAGTGGGGGATCATGTCGTGGCCGGACGGTGATTTTTGTACGCTTTCACCGCGCGGCGACCGCGAGCTTGCTGGCCGCCGCTGGGTTCTGGGCCATGCTGACTGCTGGTCGATCATCATGGACTACTACCGGATGGAGTACGGCATTACTGTAAAAAATTACTCGGTTGACCGTGAGTGGTGGGTCGACGGGAAAGAAAATCTCTATGACGATAACTGGCAGGCTGAAGGGTTCGTCGAGATTGATGCCAGCAGCATGCAGCCTGGCGATATGATCATGATGCGGGTTCAGGCACCGGTCACCAATCACGCGGCGATTTATCTTGGTGATAACATCATGGTTCACCACATGTTTGGCAACCTTTCTGCCCGCGTTCCATACGGTAAGTATTACCGGGATCGGACGGTTCGCGTCGTCCGTCGCAAGGAGTTAGTTAATGCTTAAGACCATGACGCTCAAAGGCGCAATCGGAAAGAAATTCGGCAGGATTCACCGTTTCCACGTGGCTGACATCAACGAGTTTTTGCGCGCGATGTGCTCCCAGGTGAAGGGCTTCAAAAAGTACGTTTCAAACGCCCATCTCAACGGGGTGAAGTTCGCTTTCTACAGCGGCAAAAACAACATCTCGCTTGAGGAGTTTGACATGTCCGCGGCGGCGACCGAGTACACAATGGTGCCGGTGATTGAAGGTGCAAAACAGGCAGGCATGTTACAGATCGTGATTGGCGCTGTTGCTTTGGTGGCGGCCTTCTTTACCGCTGGCGCCTCATTCGCGGCGTTTGCCGGGATCAGTGCGGCCACGGCGGCGGCAACCACCACAGCGTTGGTGGGTATTGGTCTTAGCATGACCATCGGCGGCGTGGTGCAGATGCTCACGCCACAGCCCAGTTTTAACGTCGGGGCATCGTCTGACTCCGACAATAAAGCCAACTACGCCTTCGGCGCTCCGGTCAATACGGTAGCAATGGGATACCCCGTCCCGCTGCTTTACGGCCAGCGGGAAATCGGCGGCGCAATCATCAGCGCGGGGATTTTCTCCAGCGATCAGCAGTAAACAAAATACAATTTCCAATTAACCCGCTGCGGCGGGTTTTTTTATGGGTGAAATATGCGACTTCTTGACGGTGAAACCATTATTCAAGGTGCGAAAGGCGGCGGCGGCAGCGCCCATACGCCGGTCGAGCAGGCCGATGATCTGCTGTCCGAAGCGAAGCTTAAGATGGTTCTCGCGCTCTCTGAGGGTGAGATTCAGGGTGACCTGGTCGCGCAGCAAATCTTCCTCAACGATACTCCGCTGGCGAACGATGACGGCACCTATAATTTCACCGGCGTGAAGTGGGATTACCGTAAAGGCACGCAGGATCAGACCTACCTACAGGGCATGCCTGAAATTGATAACGAATCCTCGGTGGGCATCGAGGTAAAAGCCTCCACGTCGTGGACCCGGCAATTCTCAAACCTGACGCTCGATGCTATCCGGCTCAAGCTGAGCCTGCCGATTCAGTACCAGTACAAAGACAACGGCGACATGGTCGGCACCGTCACGGAATATGCCATAGACCTATCTATCGACGGTGCGGCGTATAAAACGGTCGTCAACGGTAAGTTTGACGGAAAAACAACGTCAGAATATCAGCGTGACCATCGCATCGATCTACCTGACTCGGCGTCAGGCTGGACAATCCGCGTGCGCCGCATCACCCCAGATTCAACCTCAAACAAGCTAATAAATGCCTTCAAGGTGTTTTCCTTTGCTGAGGTCATCGACAGTAAGTTGCGCTATCCGAATACAGCGCTGCTTTATGTCGAGCTCGACTCCAGCCAGTTTAACGGCAGCGTGCCGAAAACCACCTGCAAGCCAAAGGGCAAACTGATCCGGGTACCGACCACCTATGACCCAGTGACCAGAACCTACAGCGGAACGTGGTCGGGTGATTTCAAAATCGCCTACAGCAATAACCCCGCGTGGATTTTTTACGATCTGGTGCTCGATGAAATTTACGGCATGGGCAACCGCGTAGACGCGACCATGATCGACAAATGGGAGCTGTACAGCATCGCGCAATACTGCGACGCGGCAGTGTCAGACGGAGCCGGTGGCACAGAACCACGCTTTACCTGCAACGTGTTCATCCAGAGCCAGCAGGACGCCTACACCGTGTTGCGGGATCTGGCCGCCATCTTCCGGGGCATTACCTTCTGGGGGAACGACCAGATTTTCGTGCGCGCCGACGTTCCGCAGGACGATGTGGATTTTACCTACCACAGCTCAAACGTGGTCGACGGCATGTTTACCTACGCCGGAGGCTCCTATAAAAACCGCTTTTCTTCCTGTCAGGTCAGCTGGTCAGATCCGATTAATCATTATTCTGACACTATCGAGAGCGTTTATGAGCCTGAGCTTGTCGCCCGATATAACTGGAATGAGACACAGCTGACGGCCATTGGCTGTACATCTCAGAGCGAGGCGCACCGCCGCGGGCGCTGGGTGATCCTGTCCAATGCGAAAGACGGCACTGTGTCCTTTGGCGTCGGGCTGGACGGTTACATTCCCATGCCAGCAGAAATTATTGGCATCGCTGACCCGTTCAGAGCCGGGAAAGCCAACGGCGGACGCATCAGTGCGGTGAACGGCAAAAATATTACCGTTGACCGGTTAACGGATTACGGCATCGGCGACCGCTTGGTGGTGAACCTGCCGGACGGAACAGCGCAGACGCGGACGATCAGCGGCGTGAGCGCCGATAAGAAAACGTTCACGGTTGCCACGGCCTACCGCATGACGCCGGTGAGCGGCGCCGTGTGGGCCATCGACAGCGATAATTTAGCGATTCAATACTTTCGGATCACGTCCATCTCTTCGAACGACGACGGCACGTTCACGATTGCTGGCGTGCAGCACGACCCGAATAAATACCGTTACATCGATGACGGGGTTAAAGTCGATTCAGCACCGATCACTGTCACGCCAACCAACGTCATGAAGCCACCGGCAAATATCGTGGTCACAGAAGTTGACCACATCGCGCAGGGGCTTACCGTCGCGTCGCTGCAGGCGTCTTGGGACAAAGTGGAAGGGGCAATCAATTACACCGCACAGTGGCGCAAAGACAACGGCGACTGGGTAAACGTAGGAAAAACCAGTGCTCAGGGCTTCACCATTCAGGGGATTTATGCCGGTGTTTATGATGTGCGGGTGCGTGCTGTTAATGCCGTAGATGTTTCTTCTCCGTGGGGATACGCTGATTCCACAGCTTTAAACGGCAAAGTGGGCAGGCCCGGAACGCCTACCAATCTGCTGGCCAGCGACGATGTCATTTTCAATATCAACGTAACCTGGGCCTTTCCGGAAGGTTCCGGAGATACTGCTTATACAGAAATCCAGCAATCCACAACTGCTGATAATGAGAATGCACAACTTCTGGCGCTGGTCCCGTATCCTTCGGCAAGTTATCAGCATGGGCCACTGGCCGCCGGAATACGGCGCTGGTATCGCGCCCGGCTCATTGACAGGATTGGTAACGTTGGGGACTGGACTGATTTTGTTACCGGGATGTCTTCGACCGACGCAGAGGCAATTCTTACTTACCTCACCGGGCAGATTAATGAGACTCAGCTTGCTCAGGATCTGCTGTCCAAAATCAACAACGCCATTACTGAGGAGGAGCTGGCTGACGTTCGCAGCGATATCGGGGAAACGAAAGGCCGCCTTAGTTCTCTGGCTGAAGGTGTCCTGAATAACATCATTGCCATAAAAGACAATGATGAGTTGATCCGCGAGCTGTCTGCACAGACAGGCCAGAACGTTGCGACCATCTACCAGAAACTGCAGGTGCTTACGTCCGCCGACAGCGCCTTTGCACAGCAGCTGGATGTTATTGGCGCACAGATGGCGAATAACACTGCGGCGATCACCACTGAGCAAACCGCACGGGTAGAGGGTGATTTGGCTTTAGCTTCCCGCATCACATTGCTGGATACATCCGTTGGAGACAACAGCGCCGCTATTCTGGCCGAGCAAACTGCGCGGGTGGACGGGGACACTGCCAACGCTCAGGCGATCACTGACCTTTCAACAACCGTTGGGCAGAACACCGCTCAGATCACCAATCTCAGTGAAGTGGTCAGTGATATCAGCGGTTCGGTGGCCACACAGTTGGATGGTGTAAATGCATCGAACCACAACAATGCCGAAGCCAATTTGTTCCAGGCAGTATCAGAAGTGCTGGCCGAAGCCAGCGTCACGACCCTGACAAAAGCGGTAGCCAATAACGAGGTTGCGTCTGCTCAGAAGATTGAGACGTTGACGGCGCAGATGAATAATACGCAGGCGCAGGTTCAGACAAATGCCTCTGCCGTGTCCACGTTATCTGGGCAGGTCACAGCGAGCTACAATATCAAGGTCGGGATAACCTCCGGCGGTGCATATTACGGTGCAGGTATGGCGATCGGTCTGAGCAATGAAACAGGTACCGTACAGTCTCAGGTACTTTTTGCCGCTGACCGTTTCGCAATCCTCCCTGGCTCAACGGGAAGCGCGAGCAGTGCTGTGGCTCCGTTCGTTCTTGACGGCGGTCAGGTGTTCATGAACTCAGCGGTTATCAAAGATGGGTTTATCACCAATGCCATGATCGGTAGTTACATTCAGTCGAACAATTACGTTGCGAATACCTCAGGCTGGCAAATTAACAAGTCGGGGACATTCTATATCAACGGTACGGCGGGGACGGGGAAAATGGTCATTACCAATACGCTTATCCAGATATATGACAATAATAATGTCCTGCGGGTCCGAATGGGCCTCTGGTAAGGAGACAGCATGCCACAGGGGATACAATGCTGGGATGCCTCAGGAAATTTAGTCGCTGACATTGGTGACTATAACCTACGACTAATCGGGTCAGTAAATATTACCGCACCAACAGGCAGCACGCCGGTAACCACTGCCTATGCAGGTGTGACATCTGCGGGTTACTTTGCAGTTCCGGTGGTGGCATCCAGCGGCGCTTACTCTCTAAATTATTACGCATGCAGGGCTTATGATGGCGGGATAAGGACGTATGCTACGTTACCGGCTGCTGTTGCTAACACCCTAACAATTAACATCTACGGGTTTATATGAGTGGATTTCAGACATATAACACGAATGGCGCGCTGGTCGTTAGTTCTGATCATACAGGTACTTATTATCGGGATTCGAAAGCATATGCCGCTATAACTGACGCCGGATATTTTAATATAAACACAGCAATAGGTAATGGTACCGATATGGGGTATGTCAGTAATCCCTATGTTGCCGACGCTAATTTGCTGTGGTTTAAATTTAATAACAACGCCAAAATGATTTTCAATGGAGGCTCTCCATATGCAACAGCCAATGCGGGGACAATGGCAAGGACAGCCAGTAATATAGCTGTTACAAGTGGTTATCTTGACGTATTCGACTCAACAGGAAAGCTGGTCTGGTCAGCGGTAACTGCGTCTAAGATACCGCGTATCCAAGGTTTTTTTGATATACCGGCCAATTACGACCTGGACAACACTGCATACTCTCAGGCCATAGGCACGAACTCATGGCTGCTTTCAAGTAACGCACCATCCAACATGGGCGGGGATGGCGGAACGTCCGGTTACTCGGGGATCATGTTCAAATATGCGTCAGGTACCTTACAGGCAATATGGGCAAGGCAAAATCAGTACACCTGGGCACAGATGATGAAACCTTATGGTCTGAGGATCCCTTATGCAATTTTCCCTAACCTTTGATTAAATATATTTATCTAAGAGATCTCTTTTCGGATTTGATTTATTTGAACCGCAAGGATTAAATAAAAAGAAAGGAGTGAAAATGAAAGGCTATTTGATACTGCTTCTCGTAATGATATTTACCGGATGCTCTTCAGGAGATAATAACGCTACTTATCCATTTCGTGCAGGAGAACTAAGAGTAACCGGTAATGCAACTGCGCTATATGATATTAACGAAAATGGAGAGGCGACAAATATTCGTATTTTAAGCGCGGAGCCACGCTACTATTTTGAAAAATCACTTTATAAGGATATAGAGAAATGGAACTTCAAAAAGTCACACCCGCGAAAAAATGTGCAGGTTACTGTCCATTATCAAATTGACTGACCCTCTATAAATCAGAACTCGCTTCGGCGGGTTTTTTTATGCCCGGAGAAAATGAATGGGACTTTACAAAGCAGGTAAAATCGCAATTTCCACCGCTGGCGCGGCCACCGGTACCGGAACAGCGTGGACGACAGCAGGCACGGGGATCCGCACAGGGCAGACTATCCTGGTGAATACCAACCCGGCGCAGCAGTTCACTATTCAGACCATCAATAGCGCGACGAGTTTAACCCTGTCGCCAGTACCTGCCGCAGCAATTCCAGCCGGAACCACCTATGCAATTCTGACAACAGATGCGCTCTCGGTCGATGGCCTTGGCTCGCAGGTCGCTGAAGCGATCACATATTTTAAAGCGTCATTGGGCGGACGAGCAGCCTCAGGGGCTAACAGTGATATTACCTCCTTAGGAGGGCTGTCCACACCACTGAGCTTAGAGCAGGGTGGTACTGGATCTAAAACGGCGGCGGATGCCCGCGTCGCATTGCAACTAGGGAATGCCGCCACAGCCACAATAGGTGAGAACTCTGGGAACGTTATGGGTTCAGGCTCATTCGGTTTGGGACTTCAAGGCTCCCACGCCGCGTTTAACCTGGATACCAGTCCAGCAATGGTTAGTCTGCTCGCGCCGAAGGGGATGGTTCCATTCCGAAATGAAGCGAATATATCAGGGAGAATCAATGGGACATCTCCGGGGATCTGGATCCGCACGGGGGGTGTTTTTGCCTATATCAGCGTCCCACACTTTGATGCCGGTAATGTCTACATAAGCGGCGGCCTTATTGCCGATGGGACGCCGACGTCAGCCAGAATGCTTTACGATAATAAAAACACCACCAAAGCCTCGAATGGTGTTCTTTCTGCGGCGTCGCCGGTCGCCCGTGTTGTTCAGTCAAAGTCTGCATGTCTACGCCCTGACATCGCCGAGGATTCGTTCGAATGGTGCGGTGATGGCGTCGCCAATAGTGAGGCGCGCGGTATAGAAATCAAAAGGACTGCAGTCGGCGTGTACTCGCTCACAGGAAGCATGGGTTTTGCAGAAGACAGCTGGCATCTTAAGGCACCTGCTGACCCTGCGGGCAATGGGGATCTGGCCATTGTCGAAGGTGAGCAAGCAGAGGACGGCACCCTGACCATTAAGCTCTTCAAAAAGCGCTATAAACTGAACGAAGAAAGCGGAGATATTGATCTGATACCCGGAATCCCAATGGATGTGCCGGCCAACTCATGGATCGATGTCCGTATGGAAATGCCAGCATCAAAAGTTGAACATAAAACAGATGTTGCAATAGAAACCACCACATAAATTTCTTCCCTTGCCGATCAGCGGCATAAAAGAAATGTCGCTGATCGGACTTTCCTCCGCATGTTACTCATGATTATACTGTATGCATGAACAGTATTTTGTGAGGTGTTTATGCCCAAATATTCCGACATCAAAGGCGCGTTCATTCGAAGCGTCATGCAGGATCCCAAGAAAGGACAAGTTGTCACAACGGAGCGTTTTGTTGCCGAATTGGCGAAGGTAAACCACTTCTGGTCATTACGTGAAGCCAATGAATGGATTACGCACTATCAGGGGTTCTTCAGGGACTATTCGGATCAAGAGGGCGAGAGTAAGCGCTATTTTATGAAAAACATGGGCTACGTAAAGTAAGGAGGAACTATGGGATTTCCATCACCTGCAAGCGATTACGTTGAATCGCGTATCGACCTGAATAAAGTCTGCAATTGCACCGGCCCCGCTTCTCGCCTGTACATCGCCGAGCGGTACCACGGGAAGCATATCAACTCCGGCACGATGCTGCTGATAGACCCAGCAATCAAACCGGTCGACGGTAATCTGCTGCTGGCGCAAATCAACGGTGAGATGGATGTGTGGCGTCTGGTAACAATCTTGCGCCGCGGGCTGGAGTCACTGGCCGATAAGAACGTCTTCATTGAGTTCGGTGAAGCATTCACAGATGACGAGCTGGTGATCGAGGGGGTGGTGACGCATATCATCTACGATGCCAGAAATGATGTGTTCGACGATACGCCGTGCATTTGAAGGTTTATGCAAATCTGTGTGCTAATCTCAGTGAAAAACTACTTGAGGTTGATATGCAAACTGAAGAAGAGAATTTATTAGTCAGAAGAGAAATTGGCGATGCAGTGTTGGCTGTGCTTGAGCAGGGAAAAGTAGTGAGTGTTGAGAGCATCATTACATATCTTGAAAGACAACATCATGAAGTGACCCATCTGCAATACAAGAACAGATATAGGCATGCAGTAGATTTACTGATAAAGAGCTCATAAAAAAAGCCCGCGACAGGCGGGCAATAAACATCAGTTTTTACATTGGAAATTTGTTCGGGTAGAACATGATAAGCATAGCGCGGTAATAATTATCCAATCTATAGGATAACTACTCAAAAGTGGCTGTGTTCGCTCAATGGGGAAGTGTTAGAGCGTAAAAAAGCCCTCGCGAACGAAGGCCAGTGAATTATCACAAAATTTAGTTTCGGAACGAGAGCGATGCTCCCGAAAGCATAATAGTAGCTCTTGAAAATTTGGCTTATGAAATATGGTTTAGTAATTAAAGAAATCCCAGCGTTTTGATTAGTAAAAAAGAGCCCGCGTTAAAGGCGGGCAAAAATCAAAGGTATCAATATTACGCTTCTAGATGGCGGTTACTCCACCCATTCTAAAGATTAGCTAATGCTTAGAGATTCACCAAACACAGGTAAAAAAGGAGCCCGTGTCTAGGCGGGCTTTTGTAAGGGTATGAATAGAACATGGCCTTGATGAGCCTGCTGATCTTGTGTCAGCTGAGTTAAGGGTAGTCTGCGGTGCGCTGATTGCCAGATTTGAATCGAAAAAAAGCCCGAGTTAACGTCGGGCTATCAGTAGGTAGGTACTCACGGCCTTGGCAGGCTTGCTGATCTTGTGCCAGCTGGTATGAGAATAGTGCAGGGCGGTGATTTTTCCAGATTACAGGCACAAAAAAAACCGGCTTGCGACCGGCCTGCATTTGCAAAGACATCAATACAGATTGGCGCCAGATTTCTAGCGTTGTCTTGAGACTATCCCTATCTGACGATAAAGATACAAAAATTTAAGTACTCTTACGTGCAGTAAACTTTACTTTTGAGATGTGGCGTCCAGGCACAAAAAAACCGCCTACAGGGGCGGCTCTCCTTCGTACCGTCAAACAGGAGTCAGCCTGTTCTTAACTTAAGTGTAGGTCTATCTGATGTAATAGATACATCAGGCACAAAAAACCGGCTCGGTAGCCGGGTTTCTATTTGCGCTCATTTGCTACTGGCACGAATCAACGGAGAATTGGCGTCTGGTGACAATTCTGCGGCACGGGCTCGAGTCTTTGGCAGACAAAACGTCTTCATTTAGTTCGGGAAAGTATTCACAGATGACGAGCTGGTGCTGACGCATATCATCTACGATGCCAAGAATGATGTGTTTGGCGATAAGCCCTGTATTTAAAAAAGAGCCCGCGTCAACGGCGGGCTATCAGTAGGCATGTACTCATGGCCTTGGCAGGCTTGCTGATCTTGTGTCAGCTAAACTCAGCTTAGACGGTTCTAAGAAAAAATTCCTTCTGCAAAACAAAATTTATACTGCAATAAATCAGTAACTTGCAAAGAGGAGTTTTTTCATTGGCTTACTTACTTATGTATTTATTTTATCATTAAAAATCAGGCAATTAAATTATATCCCTCGCGCTGATGCTGCGTCATCTTCAATGCTATTTTCATTTTTTTAATATGTTAAGTCCCAGTCGTAGGCACCTCATTTACGAGTAGAAAAATCACGTAAAGAAAATCCGTTGCCTTCTAAAACCTCTTCTGCAAAACTAATTTAATTCATCGTGAATTCAGAGACTTGTAAACCTCGCTTTTCGCCTGTCTTTACTCAACCAAAATCAAAAATAATTATTTAAAATCATTATGTTACTTAACTTTAAACTGTCTACTCGTTCAACACATGGAAAAGAGGTTTGGCAAAAGTGATTCACGTTAAGGATTTACAGAAACAGTTCGGTGAAACCCACGTTTTGCGCGGCATCTCGTGTGATATCGCAGAGAAAGAAGTGGTGTGTATCATCGGCCCGTCTGGCTCCGGCAAAAGCACTTTCCTGCGCTGCCTGAATGCGCTGGAAAAGCCCAACGGCGGCGAAGTGGTGGTTAATGGTTATGCGGTTCACGATCCGAAAACCAACCTGAACACGCTGCGTTCCGGCGTCGGGATGGTGTTTCAGCGCTTCAATCTTTTCCCGCACATGACCGTGCTGGAAAACCTGATCATGGCACCCATGTCATTGAAAGGTTTGTCGAAAGCTGAAGCGGTTTCGCGCGCTGAAAAATTGCTGCAAAAGGTCGGGCTTATCGACAAAATCGACGCCTGGCCCTCCAGTCTTTCCGGCGGCCAACAGCAGCGCGTGGCGATTGCCCGTGCGCTGGCGATGGAACCGTCGATCATTTTGTTCGACGAACCGACCTCTGCGCTCGATCCTGAACTGGTTGGCGAAGTACTGTCCGTCATGAAACAGCTGGCGCTCGAAGGCATGACCATGGTGATCGTTACCCATGAGATGGGGTTTGCCCGCGAAGTGGCGGACCGGGTGGTGTTTATCGATCAGGGTGTGATTCAGGAGCAGGGGCCACCGGTGCAACTGTTTACCGCGCCGACCAATCCGCGTACCAAAGAGTTCTTAAGTAAAGTGTTGTGATGTAAGAGCCGGAAGTTTCGTGGGGGAACTTCCGGCTTTTTTATTAACGAAGAAGCGTTTTAAACAGTGCCGGAGAGTTTACCAGCACACCGTCCGCGCCCAGTGATTTCGCTTGTTTATAATCCGCTTCATCATTTATGCCAATTAAAATGATGTGCGCCTCGCCTTGCGAGCGGAAACAATCCATCGCCTCTTTATCCCATTCCAGCGTGGCTTTTGAACGCGCCTCACCTAATGTGTATTTTTCGACAACTTCCACTTCCCGTTTCATTTCAAGCGCATACCAGCTCGGCTGTTTGTCGGCTTTGATCTGACACTGATGCGCCATCGTGATATTCGCCAGCGCAGTGCGCGTCATATCGCGGCTTTCAAATTTCGGCAACGTGGCGGGAAGTACGCTGAGATAGCGAGAGTCTGTGGAATAAATACGTGTTCTTTGCAGGCTGTGAGTCTCCTGCAAGACCTTGCTCAACGCTGCGGCCATTTGCTGAGGATCTGCATCCGGTGTTTTGATGTCGATATAAAACGTCGTCGTCGGGAAAGTCTTCAGAACAGTGTCCAGCTGCGGAATACCGATATGTTTATCGCGGTACGGATGATCTGTTGCGGTTCCAAACGCCCAGCCAGCGTCCATCTGCGCCAGCTCTTTCGCGGTGTAATGCGAAACGGCGCCTTTCTCCTGGGTCAGACTGCTCAGGTCTGAAGGCCGGTAAAGGACGGGAATGCCATCTCTGGAAAGCTGGACGGTGATCCAGACTGCATCAGCTTTATTCTCAAGCGCCAGTTTGATTGCCGGAACCGTATTTTCCGGAGCATCGGCGGTTCCGCCACGGTGGGCGATGATTTGCGGGGAGAGCGGGAGAGATGTTGCGAAGGTCATGGCAGAAAGCGAAGACAGCGTCAGAGCCAAAATCATTTTTTTATGAAGATGCATTACATATTCCTTTAAAGTAAATCACTCATAACTCATTGTTATATAGTTAATATATTTCATCAGAGGAAATAAGTCCGTGAAATGAACCACGTTTGAAAGATGACACTGTTTGATGACACTTTAGGGTCAAAATCAAAATAATGACCGTTGTAACGGTCTAATCAAATTGGACTCTTATTAGAGACGTCATGAGTAACGCTGACGAGGTGAGAAATTATTATTTTGCGACATGCAGAAAAATAGAGCTTTGCTTCCTGCAAGGCCACGAACGGATTATGTAAAACATATAAAAAGCGCCAATACTGATACATTTAATTTAGCGTCAAGGGAAGTATGATATTACTTAACTAAAATTAAGCAATACTCATCATGAGAAGGATGATGCGACATGTTTTTCGACTTACAGTAGGGTTTCTGTTTAATCGTTCTTAATGGTGACGCCAAAAATAACTATCAGATTGAAAAAATAGAAATTTATTTCATTCCGCTATTATGTTTAGGGAATTAACTAACATGAAATCATAAAGTGTTTTCTTTAAAAAAATTTAAAAATATCAGACTAAGAGTTTCCGTTAGAAAATCCCCTACCTGTTTCAAGAGAGATAGCGATGAGCTCAGGGTTTTTCTTTACTTTCACAACAAAACATTATTTTATTGAATTCATTAAACTAATTTCATTTATTAGGTGAATGAAATTATGGGCAACCTCCCCGAGCCCAAAAAAATCTTTTCAAACATTTTATTTTAAATGGCGGGAGTAAAGTCATCGACTCATTGTGGTAAGATTTTTCATTAGTTTATGAACAATAATACTTTTTCCTCATTTTTTCAGTGGGTGGCAGATATCGATCACCTTCTTCCGTAAGAAAGGCGAGAGAAAGATTGAGAAATTTTCACCGCAGTACAGGCGGATAAATTCAGAGACAGTTGTTATACAGTGGGCCCAAAGGGGCAGCAGGTTCTGTTAAAATTATTTTTTGATCGCAATAGTCATATCGTGATGACGACAGACGTTACGCAAAGACCCTCCGGCCTGGCCTCCAAAGAACTCTCTTTGTGGATTGATGGATCAGGTCGCCGGACATACCAGCAAGGCTGTTCAGTAAGTGCGGGTAAATAAACTGCATGAGGTTTTAATGGGGTATTCTCAGCTTTAATCTTATAAGCATTAATCCATAATTTACTATGAACCTGTTTATATTCTCTGGCGTAGGGCTAATGTCATATTAACCATTCTGATGTGTGGCAGATACGCGCGTAATAATTTCCTCAGGAAAAATATCTCACGAATGAATAAGGGGCGGTAATGCCATCTCCGCCCCTGTTTGGTTTCCCTTAACTTCCCATCCCGTTCAGTTTTTCCATCACGTCATCCGACAGCGTCAGCTGACCGCTGGCCAGATTCTCCTGCAAATGCTGCGGGGATGAAGTGCCGGGGATCAGCAGAATATTCGGTGAGCGTTTGAGCAGCCAGGCGAGCGCGACCTGCATAGGCGTCGCACTAAGTTCAGCGGCCACTTCATTGAGCTGCGTGGACTGCAACGGTGAGAAGCCACCCAGCGGGAAGAACGGTACGTAGGCAATGCCCTGTTCGGCCAGCTGATCGACCAGCGCATCGTCGTGACGATTGGCGAGGTTGTACATGTTCTGCACGCAGACTATCGGCGTCATTTTCCGCGCATCGGCGACCTGTCTGGCGGTCACGTTGCTCAGACCGATATGGCGAATCAAACCGCGTTCTTTCAGTTTAATCAGCGTTTCCAGCTGAGGCTCCAGCGATCCTTCCTTTGGTTGGTGAATGTCGAGCATGCTGCGCAAATTCACCACTTCCATGCTTTCCAGCCCAAGATTGCGCAGGTTATCTTCGACCGCGCTGGTCAGCTCTTCCGGGCTAAACGCCGGGATCCAACCGCCTTTTTCATCGCGGCGGGCGCTGACTTTGGTGACGATGCACAGATCGTCAGAATAGGGGTGTAGTGCCTTCTTGATCAGCTGGTTAGTGTAGTGCGGGCCGTAAAAGTCGCTGGTGTCGATGTGATTAATGCCGGAGGCGACGGCGTCACGCAATACCTGAATCGCCCGTGCTTCGTCTTTCACCGGGCCGAAAACGCCGGGACCAGCGAGCTGCATTGCGCCATAGCCTAAGCGCCCAACTTCACGATCGCCGAGACGGTAAGTCATTGTAGGTTTTGACATGGGGTTCTCCTGTAAGTGTGCATTGATTGTATCGGGGAACTGGCTGTGCAACTATCCGGTGAAATCAGGACAAACTGTACGGAGTGACGCACAATGTCGATGGATATCGCACTGCTGCACGCGGTGGTGGAAGTGGCGAAAGCCGGTGGTTTTCGGGAGGCGGCGCGGGTGACGGGCAGTAATGCATCGCGGTTAAGTGACGCGGTGCGCCGCGCGGAACAGCAACTCGGTATCCGGCTGTTTCACCGAACTACGCGCACCGTGGTGTTGACCGAAGCGGGCAGGGCGTTAATCGACCGTCTGTTACCGGCAATGAACGAAGTGGATGCCGCGCTGGATGCCCTTAATCGTTATCGCAACACTCCCGGCGGCACGCTGCGACTTAATGTGCCGGTCAGCGCTGCTCGGCTGGTCTTGCCGGCGCTGGTGCCGGAGTTTTTGCGGCGTTATCCCGATATTCAGCTGGAAATCGTCGCCGAAAGTAACGTGCAGGATGTGTTTCGCGACGGCTGCGATGCCGGGATCCGTTATGACGAACGGCTGGAGCAGGATGTGGTCGCCATTCCCATCGGACCGCGTATTCAGCGCTTTGCCGCTGCTGCGTCCCCGGCGTATCTCGATGTGCATGGACGACCGGCGCATCCGCGTGACCTGATACAGCATCAGTGTCTACGCGGACGCTTCGCCAGCGGCGTTATGCCCCCCTGGGAATTTGAGCGCGAAGGCGAGAGGCTCCGCGTGGAGGTGAAAGGGCCGCTGGTGGTCAGTGTCGGCGGCGCGGTAGATCTGGCGCTGGGAACGGCTATTGCCGGTACCGGAATCATCTATCTTTTCGAAGAGTGGCTGCGGCCCGCTATCGACAGCGGCCAGCTCGAGGCGATATTGCAGCCGTGGTGGCTGTCATTCTCCGGACTGTATCTTTATTACAATGACCGCCGCCTGATCCCCGCGCCTTTGCAGGCGTTTATTGATTTTGTGCGTGAGGCGAATGGGGCTTTATGACCCGTGTTGCCAGCTTTTATACACAAACTCCAGCGTGTAGCCGTCCGGGTCGATAACCCCGGCGGCGTAATAGCGGGGATCGTAATAAAGCCGTACGCCCGGTGCGCCATTATCTTTAGCTCCCGCCCGAATAGCGGCGGCGTAGGCTTCGTCCACTTCCATTTTATTGTTGGAGACAAATCCGACATGTGTCGCATCGCCCGCCGTTTTGCCTTCCCGCAACCAGAAAAATATCCGACCCTTCGCCCCGAAACCGTTGAGGTTGGGATGCCCCGGCGGGCCGTCTTTGCCGTCGTAATCGACGCGGGCGGTAATGCCGAGCGGAGCCAGCGCGGCGGTGTAAAACGCCACCGAGCGGGCGGTATCACTGACTGATATAAAAATGTGATCGAGCATAGAATCTCCTTTAACCTTAAATATGGTAGCCACCGGCGACTTCGATGGATTGCGCATTGATCCAACGGCTGTCGTCTGAAATCAGCCCGGCAATCGCCTTCGCGACATCCTCTGGTTCGCCAACGCGCCCGAGTGCGGTCTGCGAAGCCAGCAAGGCTTCAAACTCATCGTTCAGGCCGCCGCCCAGCCCGGTACGGATTGCTCCCGGTGAAATGGAATTAGCGCGGATACGGCGCGGGCCGAACTCTTTTGCCATATAGCGCGTCAGCACTTCCAGTCCGCCTTTGAATGCGGCATAAGGTGCGACGCCCGCTGTGGCAACGCGTGTCGTTGCGCTGGTGACATTCACGATGTGGCCGCCCCCGGCCAGTAACGGCAACAGCGTCTGCGTCAGGAAAAACGGTCCTTTCAGGTGCACATTGAACAGGCTGTCGAATTCGCTTTCCGTCACGGTTTCAATCGGATTAAACAGTCCAAAACCGGCGTTGTTGATCAGCACGTCAAAATCAGAACGATGCCAGATACGCGGCAACAATGCTTCCAGCTGTGCGCGAAACGCCGGAAAGGTCTCTGAGCGCGAAACGTCAAGTTGTACCGCTACGGCCTGACCGCCCGCCTTTTCGATTTGGCGGACCACATCGTCAGCCGCTTGTGGATGACGGTGCCATGTGAGGATCACGCCCATGCCGCGCGCTGCGCACTCAAGGGCGGTGCTGGAACCAATGCCGCTGCTGGCGCCTGTGATAAGAATAACTTTCATGATGTTTCCTGCCGGTTTGTTTGTGTGCAGTAAGACTATGGGACTCAGGGCGCAGCGGCTTCCGCGTTCCTGCTCGATTCTTGCCTGTTTCTGCTTTAAGCTCGCCACAACGAAAATGCCGGGGAGGCAGAACATGGATCCAGTATTCCAGCTCGATGAACTGCGCGGCCTGGCCGCCCACGCCGGTAACTGGCGGACAGAGACGGGCATTCCACGCGTGGCAATGGTGCAAGGCAAAATCCCGGCGGCGGCGCTGGCGGCGGTCTACGAGCCGATGATCAATCTGATCCTCACCGGCAGCAAAACCATGACGGTGGGGGAAAAGGTCTTCAACTATGACCCGGCCTCGTACTTTGTGATGTCGGTGGATTTACCGGCGGTGGGTGAAGTCCATCCGGCAGTCACCGGCGAACCTTATCTGGCGGTGAGCCTGACCATTGATCCTCAGCGCGTGGCGACATTGCTGGAGGGGTTATCGCCGTCGATGATGAACAACAGGCCAGAGGGCGGATTCTCGGTGGCGTCTGTAACGCCGGAGCTGCTGGATGCGTGGGTGAGAATGCTGCGTCTGATGAAAACCCCTGATGACATTCCCGCACTTGCGCCGGTCTACGAGCGCGAAATTCTCTATCACGTCCTGAAAGGGCCACATGGCTGGATGCTGCGGGACATCGCTTCACCGGGCACCATGCTGGCGCGGATAAGCAATGCCATCCAGTGGCTGCGACACAATTTTGCCGAAGAGTTTGTGGTGGAATCACTGGCCGGGCGGGAAGCGATGAGCGTCTCAGCGTTTCATCGTCACTTTAAAGCTGTCACCGCCATGAGCCCGTTACAGTATCAAAAACGCGTCCGGCTGTTGCACGCCAGAACGATGTTGTTAGGACGACAGCAAAGCGTTACCTACGTGGCGCAGGAAGTGGGTTATCGCAGCGTGCCGCAGTTTAACCGTGACTACGCTCGCGTCTTCGGCCTGCCGCCGCTGAAAGATGTGGCGCAGTTGCGCAAAGTGATGAATGTCCGGGAAAGTCACTGACAACCTTGCCGCAGACTTACATCACGCCAGCTTCAGCGCTTCCATCACCAGTGAAAACGCCGGAGAGTGCTGTTTTCTGCTGGGGTAATACAGGTAATAACCGGGGAAGGGAATACACCACGCATCCAGAACCCTGATCAGGCGGCCTTCCTCAAGGTGTGGGGCAAACTCTTCTTCCGGTAAAAAAGCGATGCCCAGCCCGGCTAAGGCTGCATCCACCATGTGCGCAGAAGTGTTAAACGTCAGCTGGCCGTTAACCCGCACATTCACCGGCCCCTCTTCAT
The DNA here is from genome assembly GCF_018288855.1 of Rahnella inusitata. Taxonomy (NCBI): domain Bacteria; kingdom Pseudomonadati; phylum Pseudomonadota; class Gammaproteobacteria; order Enterobacterales; family Yersiniaceae; genus Rahnella; species Rahnella inusitata. The sequence goes on from NZ_CP065025.1 coordinate 541,056, forward strand.
TATCAAATTCCCAGACGTAAAGCCCTCCCGACGTGGCCTGCCGCATATTCATGCAGTTGTGATCCAGCAAATCTTGCGGCGTGAGCGGAATCGGATGCGAACTGAAATACTCCGGGGAGGCTACTGCCGCCATGCGCAGCTGAGGGCTGATCGGCATGGCGATCATATCTTTATCGATGGTGTCGCCCAGTCGCACACCGGCGTCAAACCTGTCGGCAACAATATTGCGAAAACCGTGGTTGGCATCAAACTCCAGATGGATATCAGGGTAATTACGCAATAACGGCGACAGTTTGGGTAACAGCAAGGTTTTAAGAACATGAGGTCCGCAGGTGATACGCACCGTACCGGCAGGCTTATCACGCATCTCCGTCAGCATATCCAGTTCTGCTTCAATCTCATCAAAGCGGGAACCAATCGCCGCAAGCAAGCGCTCGCCCGCCACCGTCGGTGACACGTTACGCGTCGTGCGCGTCAGCAGCCGGATCTCCATACGATTCTCCAGACCGGTGATGGTCTGGCTCAGTGCGGGCTGCGTGACGCCAAGCTGGGCGGCTGCGCGGGTGAAACTGCCCTCACGCGCGACCGTCACAAATGCCATCAGATCGTTGAGATTACGCTTCATTACACCTTCTTAGATTTCTATTTATAAGCAGGGCTTATAACCCCATTAAGGATTCATTACCTAGTCAGAATATACTCTCGCTGTAGAATTCTCAGCAAGCAGAAACCCGAAAAAATCAGAGTCAGGAGTTTTTGCTTAATCCCGGTAACTTTATGTTATTTCAGTTTTTATTCCCTGAATAAAGACCGCCACCGGCTCGCCCAAAATTTATCAGGCCAAATGAAAAAGGTAATAAAAAGTGACGACTTCCATTGATAACACCCTGCCGGACGATAGCACCAGCGCGCACTGGACCGGGGTGTGGGCGATTACCCTGTGTGTATTTGCGCTGGTCGCCTCGGAGTTTATGCCCGTCAGTCTGCTGTCACCGGTTTCCCGCGATCTGGGCGTCAGCGAAGGGCTGGCCGGACAGGGGATCGCGATATCCGGCGCACTGGCCGTGCTGACCAGTTTGTCGATATCCCGGTTGGCCGGAAACATTGACCGCAAGCTGCTGCTGTTAGGGCTGACGGTACTGATGGCCCTCTCCGGCGCGGTGATCGCGCTCGCCCCCAATTATCTCACCTACATGGCGGGGCGTGCACGGATCGGGGTTGTCATCGGCGGATTTTGGTCGATGTCGGCGGCGCTGGCGCTCCGGCTGGTGCCTGAGGATCAGGTGCCCCGCGCACTGGCGATTTTTAACGACGGCAATGCGCTGGCGATGGTGATTGCCGCGCCGCTCGGCAGTTATCTGGGCTCGGTGATGGGCTGGCGTGGTGCCTTCTTTTGCCTCGTGCCGGTCGCGCTGGTGGCGTTTATCTGGCAGGGGGTCAGCCTGCCTTCAATGCCCCCTGTGCGGGGTGAAAAATCCTCAGGCAATGTCTTGCGTCTGTTCAAAAATCCTTTGGTCGCTCTCGGCATGGCGGCTTGCGGGTTGTTTTTCATGGGCCAGTTTGCACTGTTCACTTATCTGCGCCCGTTCCTTGAAACGGTGACTCGCGTCAACGTCTCCACGCTGTCACTTATTTTGCTGAGCATCGGCATTGCCGGTTTTATCGGGACGCTGATTATCGGTTTCTTTCTGCGTGCGGGCCATTACCCGACGCTGACTGCCATTCCGCTGGTGATGGCAGTCATTGCCGTGATGCTGATGGTATCCGGCCATACGCTCTGGCTGGTCGTTGTGCTGTTGGGTCTCTGGGGGCTGGTGGCGACGGCGGCACCGGTCGGATGGTGGTCTTGGGTGGCGAAAACCTTCCCTGACAATGCCGAGGCCGGTGGTGGACTGATGGTCGCCGTAGTGCAGCTTTCGATTGCTCTGGGCTCTACCGCAGGCGGACTGGCCTTTGACCACGTGGGCTGGCAGAGCACGTTCGGCCTCAGCGGCGCATTGCTGACACTGGCGGCCATCCTGACGTTTATCACTTACCGCCGTGCACGCTGACGGCGAGCGTATTTTTAACCGGGCGAACGTACGCCCACTGACGAAACCTACTGAGGATATTCTCATGAGAGCTTTAAGTATGTTGTTCGGATTGATGATCAGCTCGTTTGCGGCCACTGCTGCGGATATGTCGAACGGTGCAGATAATTTTTACCAAAGCGATAAAGTGACGCAGCAAAAGGTGACGTTTAAAAACCAGTACCAGATGAACGTCACCGGGAATCTTTTTATTCCGAAAGATATGAATCAGAGCGCCAAAAATCCCGCCATTGTTATTGGTCATCCAATGGGGGCAGTAAAAGAGCAGAGTTCCAATTTGTATGCACAAAAACTGGCAGAGCAGGGCTTTGTGACACTGGCAATTGATATTTCTTTCTGGGGTGAAAGTGAAGGGAAGCCGCGTAACGCCGTTGCGCCGGATATCTACGCTGAGGATTTTAGCGCCGCAGTGGATTACCTCGGCACACGTTCGTTCATCGACAGAAATCGTATCGGGGTGTTAGGGATCTGCGGAAGCGGCAGTTTCGTGATCAGCGCGGCGAAAATTGATCCGCGCATGAGAGCGATTGCGACCGTCAGCATGTATGACATGGGGTCGGCGAACCGTCACGCGCTAAACAATTACTTAACGCTGGAGCAGCGCAAGCAAATTATCGCCGAAGCGGCTGAACAACGTTACGCAGAATTCACCGGCGGTGAAATCAAATACACCAGCGGCACGCCGCATAAAATTGATGAAAACTCTCCACCGATAGCCAAAGAGTTCTACGATTTTTACCGTACTCCGCGCGGCGAATTCACGCCAAAGGGGTCTTCCCCACAGCTGACCACGCACCCGACGCTGACCAGCAACGTGAAGTTCATGAACTTTTATCCGTTTAACGATATTGAAACCATTTCGCCGCGTCCGATGCTGTTTATTACTGGCGATCAGGCGCATTCCAAAGAATTCAGTGAAAACGCTCATAAGCTCGCGGGGCAACCGAAAGAGCTGTATATCGTTCCCGGTGCGGGTCATGTAGATCTGTACGACCGTACCGATCTGATCCCCTTTGCCAAACTGGCATCGTTCTTCAAAGAGAATCTGCAGTAACTTTTCACGGCGTACATGGAAGGGAAATAAAGGTAACGCGTGCTGAAATCATTCGCGCGCGTTGCCGCTATTTTGGAAAGTTTTTGCAATTTTGTTATCACAGTCATCTCAGCAGAATGTCAGATATTTATTATTCTGATGGAAGTCGCGTTGGCATATTGATATTTGTATCCCGGCGACGTGAAATCCTTCATAATGACAAACTCACATAATGGATTATGAATGACATGCCTATACATGACAAAGAATATCAGGATGCGTTAGATTTTTTCTACGAAAGTGATTCGGACGAGGTATATTTTTCCGCTTCAGAAGAACAGCCTGTTACGGCTGAAATAGCTTTCTTTAAGAAGAATCAGCTCAGAGACCGCAGAAAAGCATCAAAACGTGTGACTCAGCAAAAACTGGTGCAACATCCGTTTTTTTCTGCTGCCAATGTTCTGCCCAGACTGCCTGATTTTATTCCTCCGTTTAATGAACGGACTGTCTCGGCGAAATCGATCCCCCCTTCGCCACAGCCTAAACCTGAGAAAAGATGGCGTTCATCGAGCCATGTCTTTGCCGAGCCAGAGACGTCGCGGGGAGCAATAAAGAAAGGAGGCAGCGCACCAAAATTCACACAAAATGAACCCCGCTGGACTGTGGATATGAGTGAACTTACGAGCATTGATCTTGATGGTGCGGCGATGAAAAAATATCAAGAATTTGTGCGGGCAGTTAATGAAAGTAATATGTCACCGTTAGATATTAATTTCGAAAAACGCCGATGGGACATTAAATTAACCAATCAAAAAGATAAGTATGAACTTTGGAGTGGACGGTTATCGAAAGATAAACGTATGAAATTCATCGTCCGTCAAAGTGAACGTAAAGTGATGATGTTTTCAGTGGGTAAGCATGATAAGTAATATAAAATCCTCATAAGATTGTCACCCTCTCAAAAAGCCAGAGCAAAAACGCTCTGGCTTTTGTGTTATTTATTTGTCAACTGAGTCAACCGGCTATTTAACGCCTCCAGTCGCTGAGAGATCGCGCTGATTTCTGCATTGCTGACCGGCTGTTTGTTATCAAGCTTTTTCTGCACGTCATCAAGCTGCGCCAGAACCGGTTCGCCGCCTTGCTGGAGGGTTTGCCGCATCTGATAGATGGCCGTTTTCAGTTCCGATATCGTCATATAGGATTTGCGCTTTTGCTCGGCGTCCAGCAGTCGCTGTTCCAGCTCGTTCAGCTGTTTATTCACCAATGCCCAGCTGTTGATCTTCGGCAGACTGGCGTTTTGTTCCGCGAAGCGGTTTTGCCAGCGTGCGGATAACGGATTGTCCGGCCAGAACGCGTTTAAACGTAAAGCTGTCGAAGGTTGTACCAGCCAGTGAGCCGCGCTTATCGCGCACAGTGTCAGGGCGATACCGGCCATGCCGCCGGTTATCCAGGCTTTCCACGGGCGCGGCGGGGGCAGCTGTGTCAGCGTAGAGAGAGGTTGCACAGGGAGAGGTTGCGCAGCGGACACGAAAGGCAACGGCGCAGGGACGGGAACAGCGGGTTTTACTGTCAGCGCCCGTTTTTGCAGCGATTGCCGGCTCGACTGAAGGTAATCGAGCAGGTTGCGCAACGCCGCCTGACTGCGCGATTGCAGGTTCAGCGCATGGACGAGCATCATCGACACTGCGGCTTCAAGCTGCGTAAGAGTTTCGATTTCTGCACTGTTTAGCGGCAATCCGTACACACTGGTCGCGGCGTGGGTGGCATACCATTCGATAATCTGTTGGCGCAGATCGGTGGCCGCTAAAGGCGGCCAGCACTGACGCTGTTTTCTGCCAAAGGCTTCGGCCAGCAACAGTGTCGCGTTGGCCATACCGGCCCAGCCGTGGCGCTGGCAGCTGATAAGGCAAAACCAGACACCGCTTTGCAGGTCATAGCCGTGGCGCTCAAAGATTTCCAGACACTGGTTTTCCTGCGTCAGCCACCATGAACGGTCGTGAACGTGACCTTTCCACCCGTAAACGCTGTTGCTGAGCAGCAAAAATTCCTGATGATGGCGGGGATCGTGACAGCTGATTTTGACATCGGCTGGCGTCACGGAAGGATTAATCTTTTTCATGGCTCTTCCACGTCACGAGTTTGTCTTTACTGACGCCAAGTTTCAGGCCGCCTTTAATGACCTTTTCTTCCTGCAACAGCTGGTCGGCCAGCAGCGGCAGCGTATGCTGGCTGAGAACCTGATCAATATCGCGCGCACCGCTCTGGTTGACCTGACACAGCCCGGCAACCCAAGTCACCACGCTCTCGCTGTAAGTCAGTTGTACTTCGCCGTTGCTGGCGGCGTGGTAACGCTGGCAGATTTTGTCCAGCTTAAGCCTGATGATTTGCGCCAGCGTTTTAGGATCCAGCGGCAGATACGGGATCAGCGTGACACGGCCCATCAGCGCCGGGCGGAAGACGTGATCGAACTCGGGGCGGATCAGCGCGCAAAGTGCTTCCGGCGAGACGTCGCCTGCGGCGCAGGCCGTGGTTATTTTCGCGCTCGCCAGATTGGATGTCATGATAATCAACGTGTTACGGAAGTTAATCAGCTGGCCTTCTGCATCTTCGAGCACGCCTTTATCGAACACCTGATAAAACAGCTCCATCACATCCGGGTGGGCTTTTTCTACTTCATCGAGCAGAACAACGCTGTACGGATTGCGTTTCACCGCCTCAGTCAGCACGCCGCCCTGACCGTAACCCACATAGCCCGGCGGGGAACCTTTCAGGCCGGAGACGCTGTGCGCTTCCTGGTATTCCGACATGTTGATGGTCACCAGACTTTGCTCGCCGCCGTACAACAACTCCGCCAGCACCATCGCCGTTTCGGTTTTGCCGATGCCGGATGAGCCCGCCAGCATGTATACGCCGGTCGGTTTCAGCGGATCGTTAAGGTTGGCGCGGCTGATGCGTATTTGCGTCGCGATGGTCGACAACGCGTGACGCTGGCCGATGACGCGCTGTTCCAGCCGGTGAAGCAACCCGCTCAACTGCTGATGCTCTTTTTCCACCATGCGTCCGAGCGGAACGCCCGTCCAGCCGGAGACCACGTCAGCGATACAGGCCGCGTCAACGCATTCAAATACCAGCGCGTGGGCCTCATGCAACAGCGCCAGTTCATTGCGCCACTGCGCAATCGCGCTTTCATCACGGCTTTCCTGCAATTGTTGCACCAGCGTCTTTTGTTGCTCCCACAGCGGCTGGATATAGGCCAGATCGGCCAGCAGTTCACCTTCCCGAAGCGCCAGTGCGGCCAGCCGTTTCTCGTGCTGACCTTCTTTTTGCAGCGCATCACGCTCGGTGCGCAGATTGGTGAGCAGCGCGTTAATATCCTCAATTTCTTTCGGATGATGCGACTGAGAAACCGCCACGCGAGCGCAGGCGGTATCGAGCAGGCTGACGGATTTATCCGGCAGTTGTCTTCCTGCGATGTAACGGCTGGAAAGTGAAACCGCCGCATGGATCGCGCTTTCGAGGATCAGCACGCCGTGGTGGCGGGACATCGCCGGGGCAATGGCGCGCAGCATGGCGGTGGCGCTGTCGATACCTGGCTCCGCGACCTGCACCAGCTGGAAGCGGCGGGTCAGCGCGGCATCTTTCTCAAAATATTTTTTGTATTCTGCCCAGGTGGTGGCCGCGACGACGCGCAGCTCACCGCGTGCCAGCGCCGGTTTCAGCAGGTTGGCCGCATCGTTTTGCCCGGCCTGACCGCCTGCACCAATCAGAGTATGGGCTTCGTCGATAAACAGAATGACAGGCGTCGGGGCGCTGGCGATTTCTTTCATCAGGGCCTGAAGGCGGTTCTCAAACTCACCTTTTACGCTGGCACCTGCCTGAAGCAGGCCGAGATCCAGCGTTAGCACTTCCATCGATTTCAGCACGTCCGGCACATTACCGGCGGCGATGCGCAGCGCCAGACCTTCCACAAGCGCGGTTTTGCCGACGCCCGGTTCACCGGTCAGGATCGGGTTGTTCTGACGACGACGCAGAAGGATATCGATCATCTGGCGAATTTCCGCTTCGCGACCCAGCACCGGATCTAACTGGCCGTTACGCGCCTGTTCGCTGAGGTTGCGGGTAAATTTGCCGAGCGCGGTGTGGTGGTTGTGTTCCGAAGACATCGCACTGCCCTCTGCGGGCTGGCAGGCGTCGAGCAGCAGTGCTTCTGCCGCATCCCGATTGCAGTTCAGTGCCTTCTGCACACTATCGCTCAGCTGCGACACGGTATTTTCATCCAGCAGGCACGCCAGCAGCGCCGCCGGTGCCAGCTGCGTGTGTCCCCATCCTGCACTGGCGTGAAGCCAGGCTTTTTCCAGCCACTCAACCAGCCCGGAGGAGAAGACTGGCGCACGACTGTTGCCGCTTCGCAAGGTGCTCAGCGTTTGCTGCGTGGCGCGGAGCAGGGCGTCGGAGGGCAACCCCGCGCCCAGACTGAGGGTTTCCATCAGGCTGCTGTGGCGAATAATGATTGCCAGTAAGAGATGCTCAACGTCCACCTCATGATGTGTGCGCGAAATGGCCTGACTGACGGCAGCATCCAGACAGCCGCGGCTTTCCGGAGTCAGTTTGTCTACGATGCGTTTTAAATAGCTGCTCATAAAAAATCCTTTACGTAAATTACCGGCATTCAGCCGCATTTGCCGGCAAGCCGGAGAGTTGTCCGCGCAGCGCGGCAGAAGGTTCTTCGCTTGGCTGTTGTTCTTCCAGCGCCTGTTTCTGTTCCTGGAGAACCGCGAGCTGGTCGTCCAGCTTTGCCCAGTCCATCCACGCCCTTTGCAGCGTCTTCTGGTCGGAAATCTTAAAGCGCAGCAACACATGTTGGATGTTCAACGCCGTCATGGCCTCCGCGTTATCTTCAAAATCATGGGCGTCGATCAACGCTTCGCCATGGGCAAACGCCTGAAGGAAGTCAGGCCATGCGCTACTGCCGCTATAGCGGTAGCTGGCGGTGAACTCGGGGAATTTGACGTCCAGTTTTACGCTCTGGCATTGTCCCGGCAGCCAGATGAACTGTGCCTCTTCGGCAAAATTCATGTTGTCGAGCACCTGGACACCGCTCTGGCATTCCAGCGTCAGGCGGGAACCAATGGGGATCAGTCGTGCGCCTTCCGGTACGGTCGCTGGCTGGCTGACAATGCCGACGCTGTAAGGTTTGATTTCCAGCGCTTTTTGCTGCCCGGTCAGTTGCATAATCTGATCGTTAAGCACCGTAACTCGGTCGGCGTTTTGTGTGTTCTGGCGCTGCGGCACATCAAGTACGTCTTCCGGGTTCAGCATGTGACGGGCAATGCGCACAAACTCATCGGTCAGCGGGACCGTCTGGCCCTGGAATTCACCGGCCTGCGGCCCCTGATCGCTGACCACCAGCAAACCTTTGGCTGGGCCACGGACGAAGTCAGCCAGATACTGCCAGGTCAGCGCCTGCTGGGCGTCATAATCCTCCTCCTGGGCATTCTTACGCATCGCCCAAAGCACCTTGCTTTGCCACTGCTGATTGAGCCAGCAGCCGGAGCGGGACACCGCATGGCCAAGCAGCGCGCTGGCGTCGCTTTTGTACATTGACCAGACTGCTTCCACGCCAATTCCCTGACTGCGCGGTTCCGACATTTTGCGCAACTTTTCAAAACTGGCGAACAGGGTGACCAGCGGATTAATGTTTTTGGCATCCGTCTCCGTGGCGAAAAGCCCGTTGGTGAGCGCCGGACTCAGGGCGGCCTGATTCAGCGCCTCTGATGCTGCCGCATTCAGCGATTCCAGCCACTTCTTCCATGCGCCGGTTTGTGGCGTGGCGAGAGGGGAGGCCGCCGGTAATTTTCCGCCCCGTAACCATTTGGTCAGCCCGCCACGCAATGTGGTGTCAACCTGTTGCACTTTCTTCAGGGTTGGATTTTCTGCCGCCTGCATCGGAAGATTCTGTAACTTTTGCAGTTCTGTCAGCCATGGCTGAGCACTTTGCGCAGGAATATCGTCGAGTTCGAGAGCGATTCGCCGGGCAAAGAGCATGGCGGGACTCTGCCCCTGAACGATGGCAATCAGCTGGTTTTGCGTCAGGGAATGAGCTGCCTGATTTTGCACCAACGGAGTCACGGTAAGCAGCAAATCACGCCAGGCGTTCTGGCGCAGAGCCGGCAGCAACTGCTTAAACTGTTGCAGCGCCGGCTCCGGCTGTGTTTTGCTCCCTGCCTGCGCGATCAGATCCACCCATGCGTTGAGTTGCGCTTCGCCCTGAAGTGTCCAGATCCCAGAGAGCGTAGCGGGCACCTGCGGCCAGTAATCGCTGACCTGAAGGGCAGGCAGGCTATTATCCGGCGCGGTCAGCCACGCCAGCGTACGGTCATCATTGATGAGGACTGACAGCAGGCGACGCAGAGCCGCCAGTTGGTTTTCGCCACCCGGTTGTTGCATTTCCCAGCGCTCTATTGCCAGTCGCGCGTGCGGCGATGCGGAAGGATCGATGGCGTTGAGGCGCAGGGCGTGGGGGATAGGCGGTCGCAGGCTCAGCGCCGTCAGCGAGGCACCGTCACGCATCGCCTGACGGGTAATCAGGGTTTGAGCGAGACTGATCACCATCTGGCGCCGGGTTTGCAACGGCGCAGTCAAAAATTGTTGTTCATACGCCGCGAACTGCTGGCTGGTGTTCATAGGCTGAGACGGAAGCCGGGTACGCAAACGTTGTTCAACCCACAGATGTTGATGGTTAAGTACGTGCGCAAAAGGCAGATACACCAGCGGTGCATCGCGATGCGTTTCGTTCTTCATCAGCAATTCCGCCAGCTCTGTCGCGGACAGCGAAGCCGTGTCGTGCTGCATCAGTTTTGTGCTTTTCAGCGCGCTGTAACCCAGCGCAACGACGCAACTCAGTAGCAACAATCCCCCCAGGACCACGCGCAGTCTTTTGTTGTGATTCCACTGCACGTCACGAGTGGCGCTGAACGCCGGAAGATGGTGCGTCAGCAAATCGTGAACAAAGGACGTGGTGCGGCGACTTTTGTTCAAATCCTGTTGCTCACTGGCTGTAAACCACACGCCACCGAGCGTAGCCGGAGTGAAGTAAGCGTTGGGTTCGCATAGCGAGGCGAGGAAAACCCGCAGCGGCTCTTCCTGTCGGGCGAAAGATTCCGGGAACGCGAGCAGCGCGGCCTTTGCCTCTGCCGAAACGGGCGCGCCAGCCATGCTGATGCGGGCAAGATCGAAGCCCTTTTTCAGCGCAGTAAAAAGAGGCAGCAGCGTCGAGACGTCTTTGCCGTCGATTTCCGGCGGCGTCGGCCAGTAATATCCCAGCGCCTGCTGTTGCTGAGCCGGGGAAAGCTGCTTCGTCCAGAGGCTGAAAGCAGGGAATTTATCGCACTGTGTCACCATTATGTAGAGTGGCAGCTGGCGCATAAGCTTGCGCGTCAGGGGTTCGATTTGGGCGCGGATTTTACGCGCCTTCTCATGCAGCACGCTGACGTCTTCATTGATGAGATCGGTGACCGACAGACCAATCAGAATGCCTGATGGCGCGGGCGCACGGGCTATCCAACCGACCATTTTCCCCCAGGCCCGGTGGAAAGTGGGTGTCCCGTTGAGGAAGTTACCGGACAGGTCGAGGATGCAAACGTTGCGGAAAAACCACCATCGCAGGGTATGCGTCGGCACCACAGTATTATCATGTTCATCACTTGAGAACATCGGCAGGCCCGATCCGGCGAGCAATGACGTTTTGCCGCAGCGGTCGCCGAGCAACAAATACCAGGGGATCGGCGGACGTTTACGCTGAATACGTTTCACCACCGCTGCGCCAGATTTCCAGTGCTGAAACAGCACGTATTCCCGGCGCGAAAGGCGAAATTTTTCGAAAAAGCGGTGTGCTTTCTTCTCTTTAATCAGCTGTGTCAGCCAGAGCAGTGCGCTCCACAGCACCAAGGCCGCGAACATCACACTTATCCAGACTGCAAAAATCATGACCGTACTCCACTCGCGCCAGAGCCCGAGGGTGCAGCAGAAGAGAAACACCAGACATAGCAGCAGCAGCCATCCTGCGAAAATGAATAATTTTTTCAGCATACGTTCTTATGAAAAATAAAGGGCCTGAAGAAGCACCAGGGTGGCGTAAAACACCGCCAGCCCCAGAAGGGCAAGCACAACGTTGCCCTTTGAGGAGGCGAGCGACGATCGTTTTCTGACGCTAACCGGCGTGAGCGGTGCGTCGTTCGGCCACTGTTGCCAGGCATGAGGCAGGCAATGCTGGCGCTGTTGTCCGATGAGAACGCTCAGGGCATGACCGTCCTGCGCGGCGCTATATTTCCCGTGGAATCCATTTTGCAGACAAAACAGGAACACGCGGCGCACCTGAAGGTGCTCTTCTTTCAGGTCGTTCAGCCTTACAAAGAACATCTCGCCGCCGATGGAGGTCTGGAAGTATTTACGTTGCAGCAAATCGTAGCGCCAGCGTTGCGCAAAGGGCTGTGCCGAACACAGAACGGTTTCATCGAGCCAGACCACCACGGCAAAGAACGCCTGATCCCGCTCGAAATCGGTCACGTCCTGATACTCGGCGTCCTTCACTGCGCCCTCGATCCGGGAGAGGCAGATCGCGCGGAAGGTGTCGTAATCGGCAAAAAGCGCAGACTGATACGCGAATTCGGCGGCCAGTTTGAATACGGGCAGATAGCAGTCGAGGAGTGTCATTGGTTGGGCACCATAAAGACCAGTTGCACCTGTAAGTCGTCAGGTGCATCAGCCCAGTAAAAAGCGACATTTTTTTGCTGTTCGACGCTTTTCCATCCATCTTCATGCCGGTTCAGCACAAAATAGCAGGAGTCTTTTCGGTCGGGCACACCGCGTGGTGAAGGGTTCGCCCACACCGAGGTGATACCTGGCAGAGCGTGCTGAATAAGGGCGCTGATGGCGTTCTGCGGTGCGATTTTGAATTCCCCGCCCGCCTTAAAGGTTAAGTGCCACGACGCCAGTTTTTCGGACCGCAGCAGCAGCAATACCTGACTGGCCGGCGGGATTTCTCCGGGCATCAGCTCGCCGCGATAAATCCGCTGTTCGTCAGATTTCAGGGTGATGTAGGTGTTGTCTTCCAGCGCCAGCCCGTTGAGCAGGGCGATCAGCGTTTTCCTGACACTGCTGAAGCAGTCGATCAGGTTGAAGTGATCGTAAGGCAACAGCGATGCGCCACCGTCGAGCCATTCGCCGGTGAATGAGCACATGTCGTTAAAGGACGAAATCTCCCCCACCAGCTGCACCAGCAGGCCATAGATTTGCCACGGATGAATGATCGGCGCACGGCAGTAATGCTCAAGCAGCGGCAGCGCACGGTTGAGGGAACGCATTGCCAGCAGCTGCGTGATGTCACCGGCGCTTTTACTGCCGTTGCTCAGCTGATCGGGGCGTTTATATTCTTCGAGTTTGTGGGCACGGCTGCTGAGTTCGGCGCGCAGGCCTTCCAGCAGCGTTTTAAGCGCCGGGGAGCCGGTCAGCGTCACCGCTGGCGGACTGAAACGCGGATCGAAAATCACGCGGTCGTTGTCATAACGCAGTTGCAGCAGCGGCAGGCACTCGCAATCGACGGCGGTTTCTTTCTCTGCCTCGCTCAGGATGCGAACGTTGTAGGCAATCCGCGGCACGGCACTTTCCGGACCTTTGTGATAAACGTCTTTCATCACACCGTCATCGGCCTGGTTGATCCAGCGACTGCTGGTGCCGGTGCTGACGTTCGGATGATCCGGGTCGAAACGGCGCAGCGCCAGCCACAAGGTGAAAGGCTTCTCGCGCTGTTTCCAGGCGTCACGAAACTGGCGTGGCTCGATCAGGCAATTACCCGGATATTCGAGATAATAGCCTGAGGGCAGGATCAGGCGCAGATGGTCAATTTTGAGCGAAAAATCGACCAGCGTTTCATGATTGATGTCGCACTCGATCACGCCGACGTTCCACGGCTGTGCCAATTGGCGCTGTTGCGCCAGCATGTAGCTGTGATGGAGATCTACCGACTGAAAATGCTGTGGTTGCAGATACAAACCGGAGTACCAGTAAATCTGCTGCTGTTCTGGGTACATGTTATTTCTCTCCCCCCGCCGGGACGTTGACAGGCGAGTTCTGCACTGGCTGAGAGTCTGCAGGCGACTGAACGTCATGTGGCGATGAATTTTTCGTCAGCTCTGTAATGCTCTGACTGCCAAGCCTGACGTTAAGGACCAGCGGAGAGAGTTGTGCGGACCACTTTGGTGTCCACCAGCCAGTGCTGGTGAGAGTGACCGGGATACTGACCATCGCCATATGCTGTTTTTTCGGGAACGGGTAATAGCCAGCGACGATTGCCACCTTGCGGGTATTCTCGCTGCGGTCGATGTGCAGCGTGATTTGCTGACCGGGCATGGTGGCGTAACGGTCCACTTTCAGGATGTCATTTTCGGCGCCCGCGCCGTTAAACAGACTTTTCAGCTGCGCCGGATTAGACAGGACTTTATTCAACGAACTGGCATTTTGCGCCTGAATCACCAGCAAAGTGCAGCTGTTGGCAATCTCATTCCAGCTGTTCAGGCCGGGATCTGCCGTGATGTTGAGGGCGATCGCGCCCTGACCAAACGGTGTGGCCACCTGATCGATGGCCTGCTGTTCGGCGGAGACCTTATTACTGGTCTTTTCACCCGCGCAGCCACACAGCAGAGTGCTGGCGATGAAAAGTAATAATGCTGTGCTTAGGGCTTTCACTCTTTTTGTCCTTTTAGTACGTTGTTGATTTCACGCATGCTTCCACTGTCAGTCAGCATTTCGTCAAGCCATTCGGTGAGTGTCATGTTCGCCCAGCGCGCCGCACGCTCCATCAGGAACGGCACCGGGCTGGAGGGTTCGGTCTGGCGGAAAAAGTGGGCGATAGACAGCATCTGACTGATGGCCTGTTCACGCGAAAGCAGCTGATTGCGGCCCGGTGCCTGATAAGCATCCCCCATCTCAAAGGCGACAGGTTCGTCGGTGAGATCGGTGAAATCCAGATTCAGCATTTCACTGCCCGTCGGGATCGCCCGCTGTGCCAGACGTTGCAGAAAATCCGTACTGTCTGACAGGCTTTGGCGTGTTTGAGCAAACAGGGCGTGAGGCTCTTCCTGACTCAGCGAGAAATAACAGGCTTCCAGCCGATCGAGCTGAGTTTTCAGGCGCTCAAGGCTACCGGCCCGCTGGCTGATTTCGATGGAAGAAAACGTCGCGGCGAGCACATCGAACGTCTCCATGCTCAGATCGCCTTCTTTGGCTATCATGTCGTCGCGTGAATCCGGCCACGTACAGATTTTATGTTCGAAGGCGAGCACCCTGTGCCAGTGCGCCAAAGAAGACTCCGGCTGGCGGATCAGCGGACGGGTGTACAGCAGCTGACTAATATCGCGATCGAGTCGGCTGAGTTTGCTGTAGCGGACCGCCGCGCCCTCATCATCCAGCGTGGGCCAGCACTGAAACCAGAAGTGCGTGATGAATTCACTCAGGAATTGAAAGCCAGTTTCTGCGCCCTCAATGCCCTGTAAGTGAGTCAGGGACTCAACCAGCCAGCAGCCTACCTGCAAATCTTTGCTTTGCTGGGAAAGCGCGGCAACGCACAGCTTGCGAACTTTGTGCCAGTCAGCGCGGCGCGGCTCAGCCATAGTCCATTCATCTTGCGGAAGATAGTCCGGGTCGCTTTCGCGAGACTGACGGATATCATCATAAATTTGCTCGTATTCCAGATTGAGCCCTGCCGGTTGTTCCGGGCTGATGGGCATCAACATAGCGGCTATTTCTGGTTGCATTACTGACATATCTTTTTCCAATTAAAACAAAACTATCCAATAAGAACTTTCGGGCAGCCCATGACGATAGTGCCGCCGTGCGCGCAGCTGTCACCCATGCGGGCAGCCGGTTTTTTGCCGATCATTACTTTGACGCTGCCCATGACAATGCTGTCCGGAGGGCCCACGCAGACGGCCATTGAGCCGACGGTGGCGGCGGGCATGCCACCAATCAGTACCGTAGGCACGCCGGGCGGCAGGATCGGGCCACCCACGTGAGGGATCGGCGGCAGGCCGGGCGTGACCATCGGGCAAACGTGCATATCTGAAACGCGAGCTGCAGGTTGTCCCATCAGGCTTTCTCCTGAGTCCATTGCGCCAGAAGGCGGCGGGTGCCGTCTGCCGGATTGTCGGTGTTGCGCGTCGCCAGCATCAGCAACACGCAGCGGCGCATCTCGCCGCTGAGGTGCGGTTCGGGATACACCGGTTCCAGCCCTTCCGGGCTCATGCTGCCCTGCGACCAGAACAGTGACAGTGCGAGCGCACCTGCCGGGGTGTCGAAACCCAGGATTTCGGCGTGGTGGAAAATCTGCCAGCGTAATTTTTCATTTGGCTCGGCATACCAGCGCTGCATTTCGTCCAGCACCTGTGCGCAGGCCGGGTGTGCGATGCGGCGCAGGCAGCCGAGCAGCCAGAGGCTCAGCGTGCGCGGGTCGGCCTGCTTCACCCACAGGGTTAGCACCTGTTCCCACTGGTCGTCGGCACTTTGCTGCATATTGCTTTGCCCGTGCGCCGCGGGGGGATAATCGTAATCAGACATGCTGTCTCCTTAAGCTGTGTTCCTTAGCCAATATTGATGATGCCGCCTTTAATCTGCGTCATCCCGCTACCCTGTACGGTGGTCATCGCACTTTTCAGTTCGGCCGTGCCGGAGCCTTCGATTTTGATCATCGTGCCGCTGATGGTGATGCCGCTTGGCGAAATCGCGATTTTGCTGGAGCCGACCTTCAGCTCGATGGACTGCGTGGATTCGATCACACAGGTTTTGTCGGTTTTAATCTTGCCGCTGCCGCCGGTCGCCGTGAGGGAGTAATTACCGTTATTCAGGCGGGTGGTGACGTTGCCGGTGACTTTCTGCTCTATATCGCCTTTATCGAGGGTGATGTGCAGAGATCCCTGTTTGAGCACCAGCGTGTCGTTGCCTTTGGTGATTTCCGTCTCGCGGTTCGCACCGATTTTGCTTTTAACGTCGCGCGTGACCTCACTGGTGACGTCGTTTTTCACGGTCATCAGCAGGTCTTTTTGCGCGACGATCGTCAGCTTCTCTTCGCCTTTTTTATCGTTAAAACTCAGCCGATGGCCGTCTTCCATCCCACCTTTGCTGGTGCTGCGCGTGGCGAAGCCGGATTCCGTTTTTTCGTCGGGGAGAGTGAAGGGCAGTTTGTGTTGGCCGTTGTAAACCGAGCCGGTGACCAGCGGAAAGTCAGGGTTCCCCTGAATAAAACTGACCAGCACTTCACTGCCGATGCGCGGGATAAACTGAAAACCGAACTTGCTGCCGGTCCAGGGTTGCGAGACACGTACCCAGCACGAACTGTTGTTGTCATTTTTGTTTTCGGTATCCCACGGAAACTGGATTTTGATGCGGCCGTATTCGTCGGTATGAATTTCTTCAGAAGAAGGACCGACAACTTTGGCGATCAGCACGCCCACAATGTCCGGCGCAGTCCGGGTACAAACCGGGCGCCATTTCACACTGTTGCGCAGTGTCTGAATTTCACAGTGGTAGCTGCTGGTGCTGCTTTCGAAATTATTGGTGGCCTCAAAGCTGAGCGCCTGAATGCGGTAACTGTCGTTGTCTGTCGGGTGGTCGGTCAGGCTGAACACTTCGCCGCAGCTGAGCCAGTGGGCGTTAACGGTGACGTCGTACAATTGGGTGTTGGCCTCAAACGCCTCCATGGCGTTCTTAGCTTTGCTGGTGATCTCTGCGCGTTCGGCGAGCGGTGTGACGTCAGTAAAGGTCAGATGGTCGACGCTGTGCGTTTTCGATGTTGAATTATTGCTGTCGGCCACCGCCGCCGCTTTCTGCATGTTATAGCCAGTCATCGCGACTTCGCCGGGAATAAGCGACGAGCTGATAGACCAGGTTTCAATGTTGCCGGGAGTCAGAACTTGCCCCTGATGGTGCCAGGGCAGCGTGCCCGCTTTGGCCGAAGGGTGTCCGGCCGGATGATCGGCCAGTACCATCTGGTGCTGATTTTCCTGATGTTTGAAAAAGTAATAGATACCTTCTTCTTCCAGCAGGCGGCTGATGAAATCGAAATCGGACTCACGGTACTGAATGCAATATTCCCGTTTCTGATAGCTATTTCGCAGCTGGAGATCCACCTGGCTGATGTTGTGCTCGCCCAGGAGTTTGCTGACCAGATCCGGCACGGTCATGTTTTGCCAGACGCGCGTCGAGCGCCCTGACTGCAACAGCGCAAAGGCGGGCTCCAGCCGGAAAAGGCATTCCGTCTGGCCGTAGGCATCTCGCTTGCGCTGGATGCGGGTCACAATCCCGTGCAGATAGCGCCGGGGCAGATTATGTATACCGTCGCCAATCTCGCAGGACACCGCTTTGCCATGTAAGGCAGCAATGCCTTTCTCATCAAGCGCCGTCACCGAGCGCAGTTCATAGCAAAAAGGCGTGGAAACCGTCTCGCTGCCGTTGAGTGACAGCAGTAAGAAATCCGAGGCAACGGCGCCGTTCCAGTGCAGGAAGTGATTTTTCTGCATCTCTTTTAGTTGTGCGGTTAATAACATTCTCATCTTCCTTTTGAAGTGCTGCGTGATGGCGGAACAGTCGCGACATCGGGCAATATTGCTGGCTTATGCAGGCAGCGGCAGACAAACGTGGCGCAGGGCGGTGGGGTCGCGCTGGCCGATACAAATATCCAAACCCAGCTGACCGCCACCCAGTGGCACGGGCGGGCTGCTGTCGCTGCTGATGGTGAGATGGACTGAGAAATCCAGCCCCGGCCCGACGTATTCGCCAATGTGCCCCCAGATTTCCTGATAAAACTTGCCCTGCGGCGTGAAGCGTTGCGAATGCGCCTGACTCATCGGCCCGAAGGTGACATCAAAGTTCGACTGAACTTCCCAGCGCACGCGACCAATCATCGGCGCGGTTTCCAGGGTGTGCGTCAGGTTTCCCAGCTGACAATGTTCGGTTTCTTCAACGGTTTTCCAGCCGCCGGTGAACGGCGTGATATGCACCGGCACGCCGTAATATTGGCCGAGCCACACTTCCAGATTGACCAGCGACCGAACCGGCGATGAAAACAAATGGGCATACTTTTCGCCGCCTGAGACTGACTGCGACGTCAGTAAACCGGTCAGCGCCAGCGTTGCCTGTTGTAAGGGCTGCTGAGTTTGTGATTCGGCGAGGGCGTAAAGATGGTTTTTCTGCCATGCGAGGTAATCCAGGCAGTAAAGCCGGTGGCCAAACATATCCAGAAAGGCTTTGGCGCTGCGGTCGCCATAACGATACTGACGTCCGATCATCCATTCCGTGTAGGCCGTCGGTAATGCGCCTTGCGCACCGGTAAGCCCGTTCTGCCAGACAGTTATGCGCAGCGGATCGTCAGGATTTTCCTGCTCGATACCGGCAATCTGACCGGAGGGCGCTTCCAGAGAAAGAGGAGAGACGAGCCGCAGCTTTGCATCCAGCGTGTCAGCTGTGGTGGTGTGTTTGCCACGCAGCTTGTGCAACAACGTGCGCACCTGTTGGTAGAAACTGAACCTGCTGGTGATGCGTGTTAAATCCATGACAGTTTCCCTGCCCGCACCGGCCAGACACGGCGTGTGTGTTCTTCATTTTCAATCAACGTTGTGACGCGGGTGAAGCTATTGACCGGTGCATACAGCCCGAGAAAGTGATCCAGAAAACAACACAGCAGAAAGTATTCGGGTTCGTTCAATGCGTCATGGGCAAATGTCAGCGTCAGCGCGATACCGCGCGCCATCGTCTGCGGATCGCTGGCCACCAGACGCGTAGTGATCGGCTGCACGTCAAGATGCAGGATCATGTTGATGATGCGCGTGATAGCCGGAAGATCATGAAAGTTGTACAGCATCAGCGTTTCCCGCAATACCTGTACGCCCTGAGTGCCGCTGAGCAACATGTGATTGAGGGACAGCTGGGAAATCAGACGCCAGCGGATAGCACTTTTATCGGGCGGCTGGACAGGCCGCGTCGGACGGTTGAGGGCGCTGATTTTCAAGTCTGCCAGCGGCAAATCTGAGTCAAAATCGCCGTCCGGATGACCGTTTTTCATCTCACACGGAATTGTCTGATTGGTACAGGTTAAGCTCAGCGTGACCATCTCGGCTTGCGGCCCAGCGGCCTGGCTATTGCGGTTGGCAAAAGCGATAAACACTTTACGTTCAGACCCGGCGGCGTTCAGGGTTTCGCGCTGAAAGCTCTGCCAGTAAATGCCTGCATCACCCTCAATGCGCGAGTGGTCGATACCAAACAGCGGCTGGACGGGCACCATCGTCCTGTCCTTATCTTCGCCGCCCTGAATAAAGACATGGTTAATCGCCCAGACGTCAATCTGTTGCTGGCGACGGATATCAGGAATGACCGGGTATTCAGCAGTGTTTTCCGTCAGCGTGATCGGTTCTGCACGCTGGGCAAACAGGTTGATGGCTGGCGTGCAGTTAAGGCGGAAAAAGGAAGTGTCGATAATCTTCGCCAGCTTTTCCAGATGATGATTCAGATGCGTGCGGTTAAATACCACTTCAAAACTGAACACAGAATTGGCGGCGGCGTGAAAAGTCTCCGGCAGGCGGATATCCAGAAAATAGAACTTCTGCGGGAAGAAAAAATAATCCTGTAGAAGCGCATGAATCGGCGCCACACGGGGATCCTGCCCCAGCAGGCCCTCTTCGTGACTAAACCCTGCCGGGGTTACCGCCGTACTTTTCAACGGATAAGATGCGTCGCCCTGATGAACACTCAGCTGGTTAATTTCAGAGCACAGCAGGGTATAGAGAATGTTGACCGCGTTACCCGGACCATGCAAAAACAACCGCAGGGATTCGCCCGCCACCGTCGCACCGGACCACACCTGAAAACTAAGGTGCAGATGCCAGCTAAGATCTTCCTCGTCAAAATGCAAACGGGTCTGATCCACCGACAGTGGCAACAGAACCACGGGGTACACGGTCTGAAACTGGCACGCCGCGTCCTTGATGTGCCGGGTAAACAGCGAGGCACCGGCGGCGATGGTGTTTTTATCGGTAATACCGCTGGTCAGCCGGTGGGGTTCAATGGAGACGATGCACGTGGAGGGCATCACTCGTAAAAACTGCGGGGCAATGGTGGTGAGCAGCGCTTCAGTGAGCTCCGGCATATCGTCATCCAGGCGCTGATGGATACGCGATGTTAATAACGCAAAAGATTCAATGATGCGTTCAACGTGCGGATCTTCGGATTCGCCTTCGATCATGCCCAGACGGCGGGCAATCTTAGGGAAACGGCTGGCAAAGGCTATGCCATGCTGTTTCAAAAAGGCCAGCTCTTTCTGGTAATACGACAGCAGCTTATTCATCGAAATAAAACTTACCGGTACAGTCATCCCACACCAGGTCAAATTTCACCGGCAATGTGTTGTGCAAAGCATTTATTTCAAAAATGACGTGAGAGGGATTATTTGTTTTAGTGATGATCGTCACGCCGGATAAACGTGGTTCGAAGCGCTGAAATGTATTTTTAATACGTTCTTCGATGATTGTTTTTCGTCTGTCTGTGTCATGAATTTGTGAAACCGATTCATTGATACCGTAATTTAAAATCGACGCATTCACTAACGGCAGGGTTTCAAGATATGCAAAACTCGAACGTGAAGAAAAAAGCATCTTAAGCTCATCGAGCAACCAGGTGCTTTTGTCTTCATTCCGGTAATTATCCTTTTCTACGTAAGGCGTATTATCACTCAGGCGAAGTAATAAGGATGGCATGGTAATATCTCTTTACAGTAAAGCAGTGCAAATGCACTGCTTTATTTTTCTAAGGTTATACGAGCGCTTTTTTAGGAATGTCGTATTTGATTGGTCCAATTTGATCCAGCGCAGTTTCGTCGGCATTTGGTGCATAGAAGGTGACTTCCACTGCGCCTTCAAAACTGAAGGACATATTCAAAAACAGCTGATCACGTTTTTCGAAGTTCATCGTGCTGATTTTACAGTTATGGTAAACAGTGCGTTGACATTCATAATCTTCTTTGTAGTGGTCAGAACTACGATGAACGATTGTGATCGTGAGATCTTTATAGCCACGTTTTAAATATTTCTCGTACAGGTTGCTGGTTTCTTTCGTTACCTGAAGAGAGATATGACAGCTGTCAAACATCGCGCCGTCCTGACCTGAATAAGTCGATAAACCGGAAGGAGCAAAACCTTCCATCCATTCTTTATACCCGGCCTCTTCAGATGACCCTTTAACAGCTTTACCGTCGATACTGATTTGTACGAACTGACACTCTTGGAGCTTTGCCATTTTTTATTTCCTTACTGTTGTTTATTAATAATAATTAATTACTGGCTGTGCCAGGTAAATCGGCGACGAGTCGTAACGACATGCTCAGTCCTTCCAATTGGAAGTGAGGCTTTAAATACGCAATCGCACGATACATACCAGGGCAACCAGGTACTTCTACAACTTCAACACTGGCTTCGCGCAGGGGGTAACGGGCTTTGGTTTCAGGGCCCGCGTTATCTGAAGCCACCACGTATCGCATGATCCATTTTTGTAAATAGTTTTCGCAGTCGGTGCGTGACATAAAGCTACCGACTTTGTCGCGTGCGATAGATTTCAGGTAATGAGCAAAGCGCGAAGTCGCGAGCAGATACTGTAACTGGCTTGACAGACGTGCGTTGGCGTTGGCCTGATCAGACTTATAAAGGCGTGGTTTATTAACAGATTGCACAGCAAAGAAAGCCGCATAATCCGTGCCTTTACAGTGAACCAGCGGAATAAAACCGAGTTCAGAAAGCTCTTTCTCACGGCGATCGGAAATGGTGACTTGCGTCGGGCATTGCATCAGGCGCTCACCGCTTTCGGAGACGTAGTTATACGCCGGCAGGGCTTTAACCAGACCACCACCTTCTACACCACGAATCGTTGCACACCAGCCGGTTTCTTCGAAGGAATCAACAATACGACCCGCCAGTTCAAAGGCGGAGTTGATCCACAGGTAATCAGAGCCGACTTCATTTTCCCGAATTGTTTCTTCAAAACCGAAAGTTTCAACTGCAATAGTTTTGGCCCCGTAAGGCATACGGCCAAGCACCCTTGGCAGGGTCAGACCGACATAGCGGCTGTCTTCCGTCTGGCGGAATGAGCGCCAGCGGGCGTAATCGGTGGTCTCGAACATTTTCGCCATATCTCGCGGGCGAGGCATGTCGGCAAAATCACTCATCGACAGCATGCCGGGGGCGATAGCGCTCAGGAAAGGTGCATGGGCCGCCGCCGCAACATGGGAGATTTGTTCCAGTAAATCAATATCCTGTGGAGTATTATCGAACTGAAAGTCCCCGACAAAAACAGAGAAAGGCACGCCACCAAAAGTACCGTATTCACTTTCGTAAACGGTTTTGAAAAGCATCGACTGGTCGAAATCCGACGCCGATTTAAAGTCTTTGATTAATTCCTGCTTGGTGCATTGCAGTAAACGAATCTGAGTATTTTCAGTCACACTCGATGCAACCAGCTTTTGCAGACCACGCCACGAGGATTCCCTTTTTTGGAATTCAGGTGCATGCATGATCAGGCTAACCTGACTGGAAAGCAGTTCATCAATGGCATGAATGCGATTCTCGATACTGCCAATCAGATCGCTTGATACAACCATTGCGCCAGAAACAACTTCCGCAAGAAAGTTATTCAGCTGCGATTTCATACGGTCACGGTCGGATTCCCGACGAATTGCCTGAGTGTTATCAATGATTTTATCGAGATAATCTTCGCTCAGCGCTTGTCCGGCGGGAGCATTCAGAGTTTGTTCAACACTCATTCTTCGTCTCCCTGGTTTTTGGTCACGCTGGAAGACGCTAAGTTTTGCTGCTGCAATAACTCTGAAAGCTGTTCTTTCAGGCGTTCGTTACTGGCGGCACGGTTACGCAGATCGCAAAGTTGTTCGCGCAGCTCAATCAGCTTGCGCAGAGGCTCCACCTGACGGGCAATATTGTCCGGTGAGAAATCTTCCATCGTGTTGAAGGTCAGTGAAACCGCCAGATTTCCTTCCTTTTCCGGTAATGTGCTTTCAACCAGAAACTCAGCCTGTGGCTGCATTGAAGACATGATCCCGCTGAAATTGTCTTTATCGATGTTGAGGAATTTTCGCTCACGCAGGCTATCTTCACTTTGGGTGAAGTCGCCCATGACACCGATAACAAGAGGTAATTCTTTTACCGTTTGAGCATCCCCAATTTCCACGTCATAGGTGATTTGTACGCGGGGAGGTCTGTTTTTATCTAATTTATGCTGTGTATTACTCATAGATTTATCCGGCATTATTTGGGTAGTATGATGAGTTAATTTTTAAGCGTAATTTACGAGCGAATAAATTTACTATCTTAAAAGCCGTGATTTTCACAAAAAACTTTAGATGATAATATTTTTTATTTCGCCAAATAAAATATAATACTTTATTTTTTGTCGTCGGCCTTGAGATTAGTACGCTATTTATCCACTCGTCGATAATGAAAACTAATCACCAAAGTAATATGGTTGCGTTATCGGGAGTGCTCAGTGAGGAGCAAAGGCTACCATAAAATGATTTTCAATCTAGTTTTTTTTGTTTTTTGTTGTGTCCAGTATCGGACTGTTGTTATTAAGTTAATGGATAATATTGATGGCTGATTGAATCATGTATTGATAGGTTGAATATGAATTAAGGGTTAAGTTTGTTTTCTAAATAACTTAATAAAAACTAATGTTTTGATTGCCTGCCATTATCAAAAAGAGGCGAGAAGGAAATAGCGAATTAGTAAATGTATTAATTTACATCATAGAAACTCTCCTATTATTGAAAATAAAAAAGCCGCATTCCTGCGGCTTTTTGCATCGGTTTTTGTCAAAAACCAACAGATCTTCTACGTTTTATACGCTGCGCTGTGAAAGTCAATTTCCCATTGCAGTACGTGGCCGTAAAGCACTGACAGCGAGGTCTGTTCACCCGGTGTCAGTTCCTCTGCACAGCGGTCCAGTTCCGCTTTTAGCCAGCACGCCTGCTGATAGAATTCGTCTTCTGTGTGCATTTCTATCCATCGGCGTATGTCCTGGTCGCGCTGACTTTTTTCGCTCACCCGACGGCACCAGGCGTAATACATCCACTCTGCGCCAAACATCAGCGTGATGATTTCGGCATAGCTGCCGAGTTGTGCCACCTTCAGCATGTTGTCGCTAAAATTTCTGACGCCGGGAAGACAGTCCGGATAGTCCGCCGGATTGACCTGCCGCTTCGCCAGTACGTCTTCAAACCAGGCGATCTGTGTATCCACCAGTGCATTCAGCACGCCTATCAGCCAGCGTTGTTGCCGGATAGCCGGCGCCTTGCTGACAGCCAGCGCAAAAATGGCAATCGCCGTCGCGACGAACTGGCCTTCAAAGACCAGATAGCGATTAAACACATCGGCTGGCAACGTATCGCGCTCAATGTCGCAGACAAACGGATGCTGCTGCATCCTTTGCCAGACATCCTGATGCTCGCGCAAAAGCCGGTCGGTGAACGCTTCCATCACTCCGCCTCCAGCACGGTACGCGCGGCTTCCATAAAGTGTTTCACCCGCGCCAGCTCGACGTCGTTCCACCACACGCCATTTACTTTTAATGCGCTGGCGACAATCACACCCTGCGTGCGCGAGAGGATTTCGCCGACGTTCTCCGGCGTGACGCCCGAACCCACCAGCAAAGGCAGCTCGGTGGCGCTGCGGATTTCGTCGATCTCGCTCAGGGTTGCGCTGTCGCCGGTGCGCTGACCGGTGGCGATCACTGCATCTGCTTCGAAGAAATCGACATCGCGCGTCAGCTCTTTAATCGAACGGTCAGCGACAATCGCGTGGCTGCCGTGTTTAACGTGGCTGTCTGCGAAAACGCGGATGTGTTCGGCGCGTAACAGGCTGCGGTAGCGCAATGCTTTGGCCGCTGCGCCTTCGATGAAACCTTCATTAGCGATGTAGGCATTCGCCCACTGGTTGACGCGTACAAAATCCGCGCCGCCGGAAAGGGCAGTCGCCAGCGCCGGAATGGCGGCATTCGCCAGTACATTAATGCCGAGCGGCACATCAAAGCGGGTGCGGATCCGGTCGGTAATCACCGCCATCAGCGCGGAGGTCTCCGGGCCGATGTCTTCGGGTTTGGAAAAGGGGATATCGCCATGATTTTCAATAATCAGGCCGTGAACGCCGCCGGAAATATAATTATCGGCATCGCGAAGTGCACGCTCGATAATATCATTGATTGATTTTCCGTTATATTTTGGCGTGCCAGGGAAAGGATCACAATGAATAACGCCAATGACCGCTTTCTTTCGTGAAAAAATAGCTTGTATTGCATTGATTTTTTCTGCTGATATAGAAACCATCTTCTTCATCCTGTTCAAGGAAACACTATGCGTGTTTATGTTGTCGGTAATATTACTGTCGATGAAAACTGGGCAATTGCCGATATTCCGACAAAAGGTTCATCTGTTCATGGAAATAAAGTCTCACAGGACATTGGCGGGAAGGGCGCCAATCAGGCAATTCTGCTTTCCCGCTGTGGAATAGACACCACGTTAATCGCCGCCATTGGGCATGATGTGAATGGCCAATGGATAACGAAAAAAATGCGTGACGAAACCCTGCGCGTTTTACCTGCCGCGTTATTCTCCGGTAACAGCGATACGTCGCTGATTTTTAACTGTGCCGATGGCGATAACGCCATTATTACTACCACCACTGCGGCCGATTCCTTAAGCCTCGAGACGCTCACTCAGGCGCTGAAAGATGCCGTGCCCGGCGATGTAATGCTGATGCAGGGCAATTTTACGTTCGACAAAACCCGCAGCCTGTTTCAGCTGGCGAAATCATGCGGCATGACCACGGTGTTTAACCCCTCGCCGGTCAAACCGGAATTCGCCCTCCTGTGGCCGTGGGTGGATATCGCCGTGCTTAACCAGCTGGAAGCGGAAGAACTGCAACCTGTCGGCGTCAAAAATCTGGTCATCACCCAGGGTGCAAAGGGTGCGACGCTGGCGACGCAAACGGATCAAGCCTTTTGCCCGGCTGTCGCCGCTCAGGCGGTGGATACCACCGGTGCGGGCGACACTTTTCTGGCGGTGATGCTGGCTTCCTCGCTGCTGCGAGGTACCGGCATTGACCCGTTATCCCTCGCGCACGCCAGTCAGGCTGCGGCGATTACCGTCGGGCGTCCCGGTACCTACAGCGCATTTCCTGGCGCGGCAGAGCTGAAATCCTTACTAAAGCGCACTACCTGAAACATCAAAAACCGGCCCGCATAATGCGGGCCGGATTGCCGGTTTATTTAAACAGCGGGCGGTAGGTGTCGACGTTAGTTTTCGTGACCACGGTGGCCGGAACCAGAATTTTCTTCGGCACGGTTTTACCGGCGGTGATGTCGTTCAATGCCTTCAGCGCCTGTACGCCCATCTGCTCCGGATCCTGTTGCAACACAGCGGCGACGTAACCGCCGTCAATGCCGGTGATGGCTTTCGCCGTCAAATCCCAGCCAAAGACTTTGATGTCTTTCTGGCGTCCCTGGTTCTCCACGGCGGCAATGGCACCGAGCAGCGCGGGTTCGCCGGTCGCGTAAATCGCCGTGAGATTCGGGTTGGCGGTGATCAGGTTTTCCGCCGCCGTCATCGCGCTGTCCTGCACGTTACGTCCGTCCACCACGTCGGCCACGGTTATCTTCTTGTTGGCTTTAATTGTGTCGGTGAAACCTTTCTGGCGATCGTTCTGAATGGCAGAGTTAAGTGCGCCGACGATGCCGACGTCCGCTTTGTCATTCATGTTTTTCTTCACGTATTCAAGGAAGTATTTGCCGAGGATTTTACCGCCTTCAATATTATCCACGCCGACCTGCGCCGCCTGCGGCCCGTCCGGCAACACTGCATCAATGGCGATCACCGGGATGTGTGCCGCTGCCGCTTCTTTAATCGCGGGCATAATGCCGTTGACGTCGATGGCATCGACCAGAATGCCTTTCACACCCTGCTGAATATAGTTTTCGATGGCGTCATTCTGAGCGACCGGATTATCGGTGGCATTAAAAATCACCAGATTTTTGCCGCTGGCTTTGGCTGCGTCCGTGGCCCCTTTATTCATGAGATTAAAGAACAACGCCTGCTGGTTAATTTGCACCAGTGCATAAGTGGGCTCTGCGGCTATTGCGCCAGACATATAAGTTCCTGACGCAAATATTGCGCTGGCCAGTGCTAAAACACGAAATTTTCCGGTGTTGAATATCATTGTTTTTGTCCTCATGGGAATTGAGATATAACCAGCATTGCCCTGGCGAATAATCGCTGAGCACAGAATGTGTTGGCAGGACAAATAGCAGAGTGATCGTCGTAAAACCTGTTCAAAAAAAACAGGCTGACCGCAGAGGCCGTCAAAAAACATTTTCGCGACCGGTCCGTTTCGGTGCGTGGATAAAATGCTTCAGGTCGGTTGGGAATTGCTTCCCGGGTGGTGCAGGTAAACTGGCTATTACAATTCTCTGCTTAGGATTTTTTGTCAAGCGCTATTTTTAAGCGGCGCGCAGGCGGTGGAAAATGCTATAACTCTTGCGCGTAGTTATGTTACTGATACCTTTTATCCAACGTGGTCTGATGATGAAAAAACGTGTGCTGTTATCCGATGTAGCAAACCTGGCAGGCCTCTCCAAGGCTACGGTGTCGCGCTATATGAATCACAGCATCGTTCTGCCGCAGGCCACCGTCACCCGGATTGAATCGGCCATTGCCGAGCTCGATTATCGTGGTAACAGCCTCGCGCGCCGCCTGAGCAAAGGCGGCAGCGAAACACTCGGGCTGGTCCTGTCGGATATCACCAACCCCTTCTTTGCCGAACTGGCGGACGCCGCCGAAGAAGCTGCGTTCGAAAACGGCTACAGCCTGGTGCTGTGCATCACCCGCAATAATCCCGAGAAGGAAAGCCAGTTTATTCACTGGCTGGATACCTGCCAGGTCGACGGTTTGCTGTTCGCCACCAACCGGCCAGATAATGGTTCGCTGCGCAAAGAAATTCAGCGTCATCAGCGGATTGTCTTGCTCGATGAAGACATTCCCGGCAGCTGCGCGCCGAAAGTTTTTGCTGACAACGAGCAGGGCGGCAGGCTCGCAACTGAACAACTGATTGCTGCCGGGCACCGCGAGATCGCGTTTATCGGCGGGCCGGATGCGCTGATGAGCGTGCGTGAACGCTATCAGGGCTTTTGCACCGCGCTGGCGCAGGCCGGGCTGAGCTGCCCGCCGGAATGGGTGATGTACGGCGATTACCGCCGCGAATTCGGCCAGCGCGCGCTTCACCAGCTGTTCAGCCGACCGCAACGCCCGACCGCCGTCTTTGCCGCCAGCGACTTTCTGGTGCTCGGTTTACTCGACGGTCTGCGCGACTTTGGACTGCGCGCACCGCAGGCGTTGTCGTTGGTGGGGTTCGATGATGCCAGCTATGCTGATTTCACCCAGCCGCGCATCTCCACCATCCGCCAGCCCGCACGGGAACTGGGGCGGACGGCGGTCAGTCTGATGCTGCGCCTGCTCAACGGTGAGGAAAATGTTCCCGCAGAAACGCGCCTGCCGGTCAGCTGGGTAGGGCGAGATTCCATTCAAAACCTGTTACCTGATCCAAAATAGCGCAAAATGCGCACAGTTTTAGCGCAATCCTTGTTCTCCACGCTTTAAAAACCTCTGAGTCAGTAAACCGGTTTACTGGCCTGATAAAAATTATTCAACGAAATTACAGCCAGTTAGAAAACCCGGTTCCTCTTGCCCCTGCGCTCTGGCACGGAAGCTGCTTAGTCTACTTCGGCTGGTAAGTAGTAAAGCGTTTTGTCCCACGGGCACTGGAGACAGTTCTGCTATTCAGGTAAACCGGTTTACAAGGGTGTAAGCCGTGAACAGCAGAACTTTTTTTCTCCCCGCCTTCAAACCCCTTACAACCGAAATCGGGTGACAGGAGTTCCAGATGCAACAGGCTAAACCCGGCGTACCGCGGGTAGAAATGGTCAATATCACCAAGACCTACGGGTCAATTCGTTCACTGCGCGGCGTGAATCTCAAGCTTGAACCGGGCGAAGTGCTGGGGCTGGTGGGGGATAACGGCGCGGGGAAATCGACGCTGACCAAAGTGCTGTCCGGCGCGGTGGTGCCGACCAGCGGAGCCATCCGCGTGGACGGCGAAGAGATGCACTTTACCAATCCGGCGGATGCCCGCCGTTGCCATATCGAAATGGTGTATCAGGATCTCTCGCTGTGCGACACCGTCGATGTCGCGGGAAATCTGTTTATGGGACGTGAGCCAATGAAACATCTGCTCGGGATCCCCTTTTTGGATCAAACCAAAATGCACGCCGATGCGCGGGAAATGCTCAAAGGACTGGGGATTTCGATTCCTGACACTCATCTGCTGGTACGCAATCTCTCCGGCGGTCAGCGACAGGCGATTGCCATTGCCCGCGCGGCGGCGTTCGATCCGAAAGTGCTGATCATGGATGAACCCACGGCCGCACTGGCGGTGGCCGAAGTCGAAGCGGTGCTGGAATTGATCCGCCGGGTCAGCGCCCGTGGCGTTAGCGTCATTTTAATCACCCACCGTTTACAGGATTTATTCCTGGTTTGTGACCGCATCATGGTGATGTACGAAGGCACCAACGTCGCGGATCGCAAGGTGGCTGAAACCAGTCTGGGTGACATTGTGAATCTGATTGTCGGCGAGAAATTCACCGCACAATCTGCCGCCGCGCATTGAGGTAAAACAGGATGAGTATGATCAACTTAAGTGGTTCACGGGTTATCCGGCACTCGCTGCCGCGGCGCATATTGCATAACCACTCGGGCGTAGTGAGCATTGCGCTGTTTTTTATCTTCTGTTGCGTGGTCTTTTCGCTTATCACCAACAACTTTCTCAGCAGCACTAACTGGCTGAACATCGTCCGCCAGAGTGCGCCGCTGCTGATCGTCGCCACCGCCATGACACTGGTGATCACGACCGGTGGTATCGATCTCTCGGTCGGCTCCACGCTGGCGCTGGTCGGTGCGCTGTCGGCGATTGCGCTTAATTACTGGGGATTGCCGTGGCCGGTGGTGCTGGTTGGCGGGTTAGTGCTCGGCGGTCTGGTCGGTGCCATCAACGGATTCTTTATCGCCTACGAAGGCATTCCGGCGTTTATCGTCACCCTCGCCATGCTGGCGGTGGTACGCGGCGTTGCGCTACTGATTACCCAGGGATATTCGATTCCGATCCCGGAAGACAGCCTTTTCGCCTTTATGGGGCGCGCCTGGGTTATTGGCATTCCAATGCCTGCCCTGATCGCCATCATTGCGCTGGCCGTCGGACATATCGTGTTGAATCACATGCGCTTTGGCCGCTATGTGACCGCCATTGGTGCGAATGCTGAAGGCGCGCGCCGCAGCGGTATCAACACCAAAGCCGTCACGCTTCGTGTCTATGTCATCAGCGGCATGGCCGCCGCACTGGCGGGGATGATTATCACCGCGCGGCTCGGCAGCGGGTCGTCGAATCAGGGTGAAGGCTTTGAATTGCAAGTCATCGCCGCCGTGGTGCTCGGCAGCACCAGCCTGTTTGGCGGTTTCGGCACCATCATCGGCACGTTGCTGGGCGCGATGTCGATTGCGATTATTCAGAACGGCCTGATTCTCTCGCACATTTCCCCGTTCTACACCCAGATTGCTACCGGCACCATCATTCTGCTGGCCATCTGGCTGAACACCCGCATTCTCAATCCGGCGCGATCGCCGTCGAAAGGATAGCCGATGAAAGGATCAATTTTTCGTCACGCCGATCCGCTGCCAGTGGGCGTGGGCAGCGGTCAGGTGATGACCGTGCTTGGGCCAATGCCGTTAGCCGAAATGGGCGTAACGCTGATGCATGAACACATTCTGCTGGATGCCTCCGGTAAGTGGGTCGCGCCGTGCTGTTGCAGCGATCGTCACGTCGCCGAAATGCCGGTCTCAATCGAAAATCTGGGCGAGCTGTCACTCAATCCGCTGATGAGCCGCGACAACTGCCAGCTGTTCGATGTGGACGTGGCGATTGAGGAGCTGCTGAAGTACCGCGCGCTGGGCGGGGAAACCGTGGTCGATCCGACCAATATCGGTATTGGCCGCGATCCTAAAGCGTTGCAACGGATTTCACGCCTCACCGGCCTGAACATTGTGATGGGCACCGGTTTGTATCTCGAGCCGTCGCACCCGGAATGGGTGAAAAGTATCTCGCTGGAACAGCTGACCGAAAAGCTGATTTATGACGTCGGCGGTGCGGAGAATAAGCCGGAGGTGATTGCCGGGCTTATTGGCGAAATCGGTGTTTCCAGCCGTTTTACGCCGGATGAGGAAAAATCGCTGCGCGCGGCGGGCAGGGCGAGCGCCGCTACCGGCGTACCGATCGAGGTACATCTGCCGGGCTGGGAACGGCTTGGCCACAAAGTGCTGGATATCCTCGAACACGAAGGGGCAGATCTGCGCCACACCGTGTTGTGCCACATGAATCCAAGCTTTGCCGATAAACGCTATCAGCGCGAACTGGCGCAACGCGGCGCGTTCCTCGAATACGACATGATCGGCATGAGCTACTACTACGCCGATGAATCTGCTCAATCTCCGTCTGACGAAGAGAATGCGCGGGCGATTCGCGAGCTGATTGATGACGGTTTCATCGGGCAGATTCTGCTGTCGCAGGACGTATTTTTAAAAACCATGTTAACTCGCTACGGCGGCCACGGTTACGGCTACATCCTGAAGCATTTTGTTCCCCGTCTGCGTCGGCATGGCGTCAGCGGCGAGCAGTTGGAAAACCTCATGATTAAAAACCCGCAGCGCGTCTTTGGCGGGGAATAAGGAGAAAGTGATGAAGAAGAAAATCCTGCTGGTGGGCGAATCCTGGACCAGCACATCCACGCACATCAAAGGTTTTGATCAGTTTGCCACAGCGACCTGGCACAACGGCGCGACCGGTTTTCTTGCCGCGCTGGCGGGCAGCGAGTATGAGATCACCCACATGACCGCCCACGACGCGCCGGTCAGTTTTCCACTCACACTGGCCCGGCTTCAGGAGTGGGACGCCATCATTCTTTCCGATATCGGCGCCAATACGCTGCTGCTGCACCCGGATACCTGGTTGAAAAGTCAGCGCACTGCCAACCGCCTGACGCTTATTCATGATTACGTGGCGGCAGGCGGCAGCCTGATGATGATCGGCGGGTATTACAGTTTTCAGGGGATCAACGGCGGCGCGCGTTATCGCAATACCGCCGTGGAAAAAGTGCTGCCGGTGCGCTGTCTGGCGTGGGATGACCGCATCGAAACCCCGGAAGGTATTTATCCTGACATCAAAGAGCCGCACGCCGTGTTTACCGATATCACCGGTGACTGGCCGTGGCTGCTCGGCTACAACGAAGTTGAGATGCATCCGGAAGGCAAACTGCTGGCAACGGTGGCCGGAACGCAGCATCCGCTGGTCGCGGTGCGGGAATATCAGCAGGGGCGATCGCTGGTGTGGACCAGTGATATGTCCGCGCACTGGCTGCCGGAAGAGTTCGCCGCATGGCCGGGCTACCGCCAGCTGTGGGTGAACTGTCTGGACTGGCTGACGGGTAAAGCCTGATGACCGGCCACACGTTAGCGCTGGCACAGCAACTGCTCGGCTTTGACACCATCAATCCGCCCGGCGACGAAGCGGCCTGCATGGCGTTTTTTGCCGGCTGGCTGGAGACGCAGGGTTTTGACGTCACGCTCAGCGGCTTTGGCGAAAAGCGTGTCAATCTGATCGCGAAAATGCCGGGCAGCCAGCCCGGCAAACCGCTGGCCTTCACCGGCCATCTGGACACCGTGCCGCTGGGGAATCAGACCTGGCAGCACGATCCCTTCGGGTCAGACGTCACTGCCGAAAAGTTGTACGGACGGGGGGCGAGCGATATGAAAGCGGCGGTCGCGGCGTTTGCCGTAGCCTGCGTGACGCATCAGACCGCCATTCGCGCCGGAAAGGGCGTCGTCATGATCATTACCGGTGGGGAAGAAACCGGCTGCGACGGGGCGAAAGCGCTGATCGACGAAGGGATGCTGCCACCGGTCGGGGCGCTGATCGTCGGTGAACCGACCGCTAACTATCCGGTTATTGGCCATAAAGGCGCGTTATGGCTGCGCTGCGAAACGCGCGGTAAAACCGCCCACGGCGCGATGCCGGAGCTGGGGATTAACGCTATTTATCTCGCCACTGAAGCGCTGGGAAAAATTCAGCATTTCGAACCGGGCGCGTCGCACCCACTGATGAAAAAGCCGACGCTGAACGTTGGGCGTATTCATGGCGGGCTGAACATCAATTCGGTGCCCGATCATACCGAATTTGACGTGGATATCCGCACGGCGCCAAACCTGCAACATGCGACCATTCGCCAGAATCTCACCACTGCACTCGGTGACAACGTCACGATTTCCACGCTGGTCGATTTGCCTGCGGTGCTCAGTGCGCAAGATAACAGTTGGATAAGCAACGTCTACCGGCGATGTCAGTCGCTGCACGCCGCCACGCTTGAGGCGAAAATCATGCCGTATTTCACCGATGCGTCGTTGCTGTTACCGGCACTGAATCATCCGCCGTGCATTATTCTCGGGCCGGGTGAGCCGGGTATGGCGCATCAGACAGATGAATATTGTCTGCTGAGCCGTCTGGCGGAAGCGGAACATCTGTACGGCGAGCTGATTGTCGACTGGCAGGAACACTAGGGCGGGAA
Source organism: Rahnella inusitata (assembly GCF_018288855.1). NCBI lineage: Bacteria > Pseudomonadati > Pseudomonadota > Gammaproteobacteria > Enterobacterales > Yersiniaceae > Rahnella > Rahnella inusitata. The sequence continues at coordinate 574,989 of NZ_CP065025.1, forward strand.
AAGCCGCGACCGGCACAGTGATCATGCCGGTCGCGGTGTTTATATAAAGAAGGAAAATCAGAAGCTGTAGTTTGCCGTCACCGACACGTTACGCGGTTCGCCGTACACCACATACTGGTTCACGCTGGTGTCGTATTCTTTATCGAACAGGTTATTGATGTTCGCCTGCACGGAAAGCTGTCTGTTCACCTGGTAACGGCTGAACAGGTTAACCAGCGCGTAGCTGCCCTGTTCGGCATGACGGGTGCCATCGCCATCAGGACCGGCAACATCACTCCAGACGTGAGTCTGCCAGTTCACACCGCCGCCGACGGTCAGATCCTGCAACTGCGGTAAACGGTAACTGGTGAACAGGCGCAACTGAGTACGCGGTTGTTCCGGATTCACGGCATCGTCATTTTCATCTTCGGCCACGTAACGCGTGCCGCCGAAGGTCATCTGCCAGTTGTCCGTCACTGCGCCATTCACTTCAAACTCAACGCCACGGCTCACGGTGCCGTTTTTACCTTCATACGCATAATCCTGCGTGCCCGGAATAACGCGGCCGGTGGATTGCGCGACGTTATCAAGCTCTGCACGGAAGACCGACACCGAGGTGGTGAGACGGCTGTTAAACCAGTCGGATTTCACGCCCGCTTCGTAGTTTTTGCCGATGACCGGTGACAGGTAAGCACCGTTGATGTCGCGGTAGGTTTGCGGCTGGAACACCGAGGTATAGCTGGCATACGTTGACCAGTTGTCGTTGATGTCGAACACCAGACCGGCGTACGGCGTGATGTTGTTCTTCTCAATCTGGTCCGTCAGCGTGTGTGAATTCCAGTTGGTATAACGCGCGCCCAAAATCATGTGCAGCGGATCTGCCAGAGAAAGACGGGTGGCGATATAGCCAGATTTCTGGCGGATCACGTCTTCCTGTGCCAGCGAGCGTGGGCCCCAGTCGGTTTCAGGGAACTGGCTGTTGTAATTGTTAAAGTTACCCAACTCTTCGGAGGAGATATTGGCGAAGGCACTGTAGTAAGTGTTTTGCTGTTTGCTGTAGCTGACACCGGTCATCAGCTCATGCTCGCGGCCAAACAGTTCGAAGGGGCCGCTGGCGAAGGTATCGACGGAATCCACTTTGCGCTTGCCGGTGTTGTAGCCGGTGCCGCCGACAACCGGATAGCCGGCGTAAGAAGAGACGCCCGCGCCGGTGTTTTTATCGAAGTAACCGTCGATGTACAGCATTTTACTGTCGATCATCGTTTCGTTATGCGTGCCGTTCAGGGTCAGCGTCCAGCCGTTATCGAACGACTGTTTGATCGTAGTGAAGAGTTTTTTAGTCTCTTTATTACTGTATGCCCAGTCCGGCGCAGAGTTGAAACCACGGCGATAACTGGTTTTGCTGCCGTCGATGTACCAGCGCGGCATTCCACCCCAGGTCGGGCTGTCGGTGTCGTTTTGCTGGAATTCATAACCGGCGGAGAGCAAGGTCGAATCGGTCAGATCCGCATCCACGGCGGCGTAGACGAATTTTTTTGTTGCGCCGTAGCGTTCGACGTAGCTGTTTTTGTCCTCATAGCCGGTGACCAGACGGCCACGCACGTTGCCGGATTCACTCAGCGGCGTAGAGAGATCGGCGACATAACGCTGTTTGTTCCAGCTGCCGTAGGTGGCGGATACATTGCCGGTAAACTCTTTGCTGTCGGCGTGTTTACGTACCATGTTCACCGACGCGGAAGGGTTACCAGGGCCGGTCATCAGGCCGGTCGCGCCGCGCACCACTTCAATACGTTCATACAACGCGGTATCTGATTCGGCGTCGCCCAGATTCCAGCGCGGTTCGAAGACCGTTGGAATGCCGTCAGTCATATAGTTGTCGATCAGGAACCCGCGTGAGTAATAGGTCCGGCGATCCATATCGGCCACGCTTTGTGAAATGCCGGTGGTGTTATTGAGCACGTCACCGAGGGACAGCAGTTGCTGATCCTGCATACGCTGTTTGCTGATAATGGTGACCGACTGAGGAATATCACGCTGCGTCAGCAGCATCTTGGTGCCTGCGGTGGTAACCGGCACGCTGTAATCCTGCGCGGTGCTGCCGGTGTCGTTGCCGCCGGTCTGACCGGTCACAACCACCGTATCGTCGGCGGCTTTGGGTGCCGTGGTTTCTGCCGCATGAACGGAATGAAGGGAAGAAGAAACAAAGAGAGCAATCACGGAAAGTGAAAGTTTCCGGCCTGCATTATTTCTCTTCTGCGCTGACTGAACTGGATGGATCCCTGAAACGGACAACATTGTGATTCTCCAAACGATTATTTTATTTTTGGATACTGCTTTTACTTCGCCACTGTTTTTTAGTTTTTTATCGCGTGATTGCCCTGCTAAACACATCCGCCAGACCCGAAAAAACACAGGCTGGACGGGGGATTCGAGCACGCAGTCAATAAAACGAATGAGAATAATACGCATTGAGCTTTAAGGTGTAAATAAATATAACAAAGGTAAATTTCATGACGGAATTGGGAAAAAGTGCAGAAAAGACGAAGGGTTTATATTAGCGAGACTTAAGCGAAATAATTGTCACAAAAGCCCGTGGAATGTGTTTCGGGTATCGCGTTTATTTATATTTTCATTGCATCCAATAAACACAATGAATGAATTTCGCTTAGTTTAGCCATTAAGAAATCTAGACATCTAAACGTTCGTTTTGTAGAGTGGTGCCAACTTTCGGGAAACGCCGGGACGGACGTTGATTCGCTTACGAAAAACACCAGGTGACGACACAATGATCAATAACATTCAAATCCTCGATGGCGGCATGGGTCGCGAACTGGCCCGAATGGGCGCCCCGTTTCGTCAGCCTGAGTGGTCGGCGCTGGCGCTCATTGAAGCCCCGCATTTTGTCCGCGCCGCTCATGATGCTTTTATTGCCGCCGGTTCTCAGGTGATTACAACCAATAGCTACGCTGTGGTGCCTTTTCATATCAGCGACGCCGTATTTGCTGAGCAGGGTGCGGCGCTGATTGCGCTTTCCGGCAAGCTGGCGCGTGAAGCCGCCGATGCCGCGCAGACGCCGGTAAAAGTGGCCGGTTCTCTTCCTCCGGTGCTGGGCTCTTACCGCCCGGATCTGTTCGAGCCGGTAGCGGCGAAAAAATTACTCAAGGTGCTGGTGGAAAATCTGACCAGTACTGTGGATATCTGGCTGGCAGAAACCCAGAGTTCGGTGGCAGAAGTGGAAGCCGTGCGCGACGTGCTGGGCGATGACCCGCGTCCGCTGTGGTTTTCGTTTACCTTGCAGGATCAGCTGGATGAACAGGGCCGCGCGCATCTGCGCTCCGGTGAATCCATCGAAGAGGCGGTTGCGGCAGTATTGCGCTTATCCGCCAGCGCGATTTTATTCAACTGTAGCCGCCCGGAAGTGATGGCTGCCGCGGTGCAGGCCGCACGCGCTGCGCTTAACGCAGAAAATTCTTCACTGGATATCGGCGTGTACGCCAACGCCTTCGAGCCTTCAGATAACCAACGCGGTGCCAATGAAGGGCTGAGCAAAATGCGTCAGGATACGGATCCTGCTGGTTATCTGGATTTCGCCGAGGACTGGGTGGCGCAGGGCGCGACGCTGGTTGGCGGCTGCTGCGGTATCGGGCCGGAACACATTGCCACGCTGAAACAAGCGTTCAGTAAATAGCATCATTAAAAATAAAAATTATTGAATCAGAGCTTGAGGGCGAATGCCCTCAGTGACAGGGGATAAAACATGATCGATCGTCGTTCGTTTATTAAAAGCGCGGGGGCACTTTCCATCGCCGCCGCCACCAGTTCCAGCTGGCTGGGCAAAGCCTTTGCCGCCGAAGCGGAAAAACCAAAGAAGGGCGGTCACCTGGTGGTGGGCGTCGATAACGCCTCCAGCACCGACCGCCTGGATCCGGCGTTCTGGTTCGAAACCTACATGTACTTTGTCGGCTCGCAGCTGTTCAACAATCTGGTCGAAATCGACGAGAGCGCCAAACTTGCGCCTTCGCTGGCCGAATCCTGGGCATCGACCGATGGCAGCAAAACCTGGGTGCTGAAAATCCGTCAGGGCGTGCAGTTCCACGATGGCCGCTCGCTTGGCGCAAAAGACGTGGTGTACTCCCTGAATCACCACCGTGGCGAGAAATCCACCTCACCGGTGAAAGGCTATCTGGAAACCGCCAGCTCGATTGAAGCGACCGGCGAACATGAAGTCACCATCAAACTGACCGCGCCGGACGTCGAATTCGTCTGGTTGCTGAGCGCCGTGCATTTTGCGATCACCGCCGAAAACGAAAGTTTCGATAAAGGCATCGGCACCGGGGCGTTCATTCTGGAGAAATTCCAGCCGGGCGTGACCACCCTGACCAAACGCAATCCGAACTACTGGAACAGCGAACGCGGCCACGTGGATTCGGTAGAAACGCTGGCGATGAACGATTCCACCGCACGCGTTGCGGCGCTGGTCAGCGGCTCCGCGCAGCTCATTAACCGCGTGAACCCGCGCATTGTCAGCCGTATCGAACGCATGCCAAATCTGAAACTGGTGCGCGCCAAAGACAGCATGATTTATACCTTCCCAGGGCTGTCGAATCTGGCGCCGTTCGATAATGTCGATGGCCGTCTGGCGCTGAAATACGCGATCGACCGCCAGCAAATTATTGATACTGTGCTTGGCGGTTACGCCAGCGTGGCCAACGACAATCCGATCTTCCCGTCGAACCGTTACTTCGCTAAAGATATTCCGCAGCGTCCGTATGACCCTGAAAAAGCGCAGTTCCACTGGAAGAAATCTGGCTTCAGCGGCCCGCTGACGCTTAACGTCGCCGACGCCGGTTTTCCGGGCGCGGTCGATGCCGGTCAGCTTTATCAGCAATCTGCCGCGAAAGCTGGGATCAATCTTAACGTGGTGCGCGTGCCGGACGATGCGTTCTGGAATGACATCTGGCAGAAGAAAGCCTTTGTGTCGTCAAACTGGGCGAACCGTCCGACCGCCGATGCGCTGCTTTCTTTAGTGTTCACCAGCCAGTCTTCGTGGAATGAGTCCGCCTGGCACGTTCCGGCCTTTGATGCGATGGTGAAAGCCGCGCGCGGTGAGCCGGACGAAGCCCGCCGTAAGCAGATTTACCATGATATTCAGGTGATGCTGGTCGACCAGGGCAGTGAAATCATTCCGCTGTATGCCGATGCGCTCGATGGCTGTTCAACAAAAATTAAAGGGTTCACCTCCGTTCCGGGAATGCCGCTCAGTGGCAACCGTGCGGCAGAGAAAGTCTGGATCGAAGGCTGAGCCGGGTAAAATAATGTCTGATTTGTCCTCACCAAATACAACTCAACGGCCTGCGGGCCGTTTTTCGCTCCTCCGTTCGTCGCTTTTCGGCATGGTGCTGGTGCGCCTGTTTTACGGCGTGCTGATCGTGCTGGCGGTCTCCGTGCTGATTTTCGCCGGGGTGCAACTGTTACCGGGTAATGCCGCGACGGCGATCCTCGGTCAGAGCGCCACGCCTGACGCTATCCGCGAACTGAACCTGCAACTCGGTCTGGATAAACCGGCGGTCAGCCGCTATCTGGGCTGGCTGTTTGGCATTCTGCACGGCGATTTCGGCACCAGTTTCTCTACCCGTGAAGCCATCAGCGGCCCGTTGTTTACCCGTCTGGGTAACACGCTGTTTCTGGCCGGATGCACCGCCGCCATCGCCGTTCCGCTGGCGCTGTTAATCGGCTTTATCTCCGTGCGCTATCACGGCAGCTGGGTCGATACGCTGCTCAACGCCGTCACCCGTGCCACCGTGGCGCTGCCGGAATTTTTCTCCGGCTATCTGCTGATCCTGATTTTTGCCATCACGCTGGCGTGGGCGCCGAGCAACAGCAGCATCACGGCAGACATGCCGCTGGGCGCTAAACTCTCGGCGATTTCACTGCCGTGTGCCACGCTGGTGCTGGCGATCCTCGGACACATGAGCAACATGACCCGCGCGGCGCTGATTGCCGCGCAAAGCTCAGCCTACGTAGACACCGCGCTGCTGAAAGGGCTTGCGCCTTCGCGCATTCTCTGGCGTCACGTGCTGCCGAACGCCATCGGTCCGATTATCAACGTGGTGGCCATCAATCTGGCCTATCTGATGGTCGGTGTGGTGATTGTCGAGAACGTCTTTGTGTATCCGGGGCTCGGGCAATACATGGTCGACAGCATCAGCAAACGTGACATTCCTGTGATGCAGGACTGTGCGCTGTTGCTGGCCGGGATTTATATCCTGCTGAATTTGCTGGCAGATGTGATGGCGCTGGTCGCCAATCCGCGTTTACGCCACAACCGCTGACTTTTAGGAATTGCTGCAATGCCTGCTTTAAAACCTTCCTCGATACTCGGCCTGCTGGTGCTGAGTCTCTTTATTCTTATCGCGATTTTCGCGCCGTGGCTGGCACCGCACGCGCCAGATCAGACGCTCGGCATGTCCTGGGATTTACCGGGGCCAAACGCTATTTTGGGCACCGATAATCTCGGTCGCGACCTGCTCTCAAGGCTGATCTGGGGCACGCGCGTCTCGCTCGGCGTCACCGCGCTTGCAGCGCTGGTGGCGTTTGCGGTCGGCTGTACGCTGGGCTTTATCGCGGGTCTGCGCGGCGGCTGGCTGGATCAGGTGATTTCTCGCTGTAACGACATTGTGATGGCGATCCCGACGCTGATTCTGGCGCTGATCGTCCTCGCCGTGCTGCCAAAAACGATTCCGGTGCTGACGCTGGTGCTGGGTCTGCTGGAATCCACCCGCGTGCTGCGCGTGGCAAGATCGCTGGCGGTGGATATCGGCGTGATGGAATTTGTGGATGTGGCGCGTCTGCGCGGCGAAAGCCTCGGCTGGATCCTCTGGCATGTCATTTTACCCAACGCGCTACAGACGCTGATCGCCGAATTCGGCCTGCGTTTTATCTTTATTCTGCTGTTCCTGTCGGCGCTGTCTTTCCTCGGATTAGGCATTCAGCCGCCGACCGCCGACTGGGGCGGGTTGGCGCGTGATAATAAAGACGGCATTCTGTTTGGCGTCTGGGCGGCGCTGGTGCCCGGCGGCGCGATTGCCGTGCTGGCGCTGGCGGTGAACGCCGTGGCGGACTGGCTGATGAGCGGAACCACCCGCGTGTGGGGGAGAAAAGGATGAGCCTGTTAACCGTAACAAAACTGTCTGTGGTTTCCGCCGGTAAAAACCCGCGCACGTTAGTCGATAATGTCTCTTTCACGGTCAAACGCGGCGAAGTGCTGGGGCTGATTGGTGAATCCGGTGCGGGGAAATCCACCATCGGGCTGGCGATCCTCGGGCATTGCCGTCAGGGGATGCGCATTGAATCCGGCAGTATTCTGTTCAACGGACAGGAGCTGACCACGCTGTCCGACCGCCGCTTGCGGCAGGTGCGCGGACGGCATATTGCCTACGTGGCGCAGTCCGCTGGCGCGGCCTTTAATCCGGCGATCACCTTGGGCGAACAGGTGATTGAAGCGTCGCTGAGGCATAAAGTGTATGACCGCCAGCAAGCGCAGGCGAAGGCCATTGAGTTGTTTGAACTGCTCGGTTTGCCGCAGCCTCAGCAGTTTTATCAGCGCTATCCGCATCAGGTTTCCGGTGGGCAGTTACAGCGCGCGATGATCGCTATGGCGCTGTGCGCAGGACCGGAACTGCTGATTTTCGATGAGCCGACTACCGCGCTGGATGTCACCACGCAGCTCGGCGTACTGAAAGCCATCAGTGATGTGATCCGCATTTCCGGCGTGGCGGCGATTTATATCAGTCACGATCTGGCGGTTGTCGCGCAAATCAGCGATCAGATTATGGTATTGCAGCAGGGCAAAACCGTGGAACAGGCACCGGTAGAACAGCTTCTGACCCAGCCGCAGCAGGATTACACCCGCCGCCTTCTGCATGCGCAGGGCGAGGTAAAAAAGCCACAAACCGGCGAGGCACCGGTCGCGCTGTTTATCGACAACATCAGTGCCCGCTACCATGCGCAGGCGGTTTTGCAGAATGTCTCACTGACCCTGCCTCGCGGTCGCACACTGGCGGTGATCGGTGAATCCGGCTCGGGGAAATCGACGCTCGGCAAAGTCATTTGCGGGCTGCTCAGCCCGGAAGCCGGAGAAGTGAGTCTGGAAAGGCAAACACTGCCCGCCAGTTTGCGGCAGCGCAGCCGTACGCAACTGCGCGACGTGCAGCTAATCCATCAGATCCCGGATACCGCCCTGAACCCGAAAGAACGCGTCGGCAGCCAGATCGCCCGCGTGCTGGCCTGTTTCTCCGATCTCAGCCGCAGCCAGCGCGACACACGCGTCAGTGAGTTGCTGGCGCAGGTCGGACTGCACGCTGAACTGGCGGAACGATTTCCGTCTGCGCTTTCCGGCGGCCAGAAGCAGCGCGTCTGTATTGCGCGGGCGCTGGCGGCGCAGCCGAAACTGATTGTGTGTGATGAACCGACGTCGGCACTCGATCCGCTGGTCGCCCGCGACGTGCTGGCGTTGCTGCGTAAAATCCAGCAGGACACCGGCATTTCCTATCTGTTTATCACCCATGATTTGCAGGTGGTGCGCGAAATTGCAGACGACGTTGCGGTACTGAAAGCAGGCAGGATTGTGCGTCAGGGGCCGGTTGCTTCTACACTGGTGGAACCGCTGGATGATTACACCCGCGAACTGCTGCGTTCGGTGCCAGAAATGCGCGTCGGCTGGCTGGAAGAAACCCTGACTGCCTGATCACAAGGAAGAATGATGTTACGCAAAGTGCACTTTTTCACCCTCCCGGCGCTGGTGGCGTCGGTATTTCTGCTCACCGGTTGCCCGCCACCTTATGAGAATGAGCAATGGCAACGGCCTTCAACGACACAGGAAGGCGTACGGGCGGCGATGGTCAAATGTGGCTATCAGTTCAGAACCGTGACCTACGAACCGGATAATTTCACCGCGCTGCGCTTTCAGTGTATGCATAAGCAGGGATTTACCTATAAAGGCGGTTTCGATTTTTGCGACGTCAGAACACAGCTTCCGGCCTGTGTAGCGCAAAAGCGCGGGCATGAACTCAGTCTGAAAGAGCTTGAGGCGCTGCCGTTTGACGCTGACAGAGGTTTTTATGACATCAAACCTGAAAGCGGAATGAAGGAATACGATCAGGTCAGCTGGCGCAGAAAAGGCGCATCACAACATTTCTCGCATGTCAGTGAAAATCAACGAGAGGCAATACCCGTTATGTACGCCTGTGGTTATCCACATCCGCTGGGATCGAACCCGGTTTCACCTTCCATTGGTCGCGCTGCACAGGCGCAAAAATGTATGGATGAAAAGGGCTTTGAACCGGTCAACAAACTGCAATTAGTGTGTACTGCCTATCCGCAGGTGACTGGCTGCCCTAAAGCGTAATTTCCATTTATAACGTTACTTTGTTCAGTAACGTTATAAATTCATTCACCTCTCTTTACACTTTCCCGTAAATATCCCGCCTAAAGTTCCCCTTATTCATACCGATAACTCATTTGAATTTAATAATCATTAGAAAGTAGTCCCGCTATGTAATCATCAATATTTTGAATTATTTTTCATTGTATTTGTTTTTATTGGCCCGGAAATAAGGGAAATAACATGTTTAAACTGATCAACAATATGCGCGTGGGCAGCCGCTTAGGTGCCGCATTCGGCCTCATCATCCTGCTTTTAATCATCGTCAGTGCCACCGCCGTCATAAAAATTAGCAGTATTAACAGCAGTATTGAGCAAATTGTAAACGACCGTTATGTGAAAGTCCGTCTGGCATTTGATGTTCGCGACGGGGTGAATGACCAGATAAAGTTTTTGCGCGGAATAGTCATTGATACTAAAAATCCGGAGCAAAATAAAAAACGTTATTTACAGCTCGACGACACCATCAAACAAACCAATCTCGCGATGGATAAAATTGCCGCTATTCAGTCCACCCCGACCGGTAAACAAAAAATTAAAGCACTGCAGGATGCCAGTGATGTCTTTGAAGCGGGTAAAGAAGAACTGATACGTTTAGCCCAGGCCGGTGATGTGGAGGGCGCGACAGAATATGTGCTGCGTAAACTCACCACTTCTCAGAATGCCTATCTGGGGCTGGCGACCGCCTTTGCTGATTCTCAGGATGCGCAGTTACAAGCCGAAGGTAAAAAAGCCGTCGCCGATGGACAAACCGCGATTGAGCTGACGCTGGTCTTCTCCCTGATTGCCGTGCTGCTGGCAATGATCATGGGGTATTTCCTGACCCGCTCGATCATCCGTCCGCTCGGTACCGCCGTGCAGGTGGCTGAAAGCGTGGCCGCCGGAGACCTGACCACAGAAATCCGCGTGACCTCCTCCGATGAAACCGGCCAGCTCATGCAGGGGCTGAAAAATATGAACGAAAATCTGCTGCGCATCGTGACTGAGGTCCGTTCAGGCACGCAGGCGATCAGCAGCGCGTCCAGCCAGATCGCCGCCGGTAATCTGGATTTGTCCTCGCGTACCGAAGAGCAGGCCAGTTCACTGGAAGAAACCGCCTCGGCGATGGAACAGATAACCGCCACCGTAAAACAGAATGCCGAAAACGCGCGTCAGGCTAATCAGCTGGCGGCACAGGCATCACGCGTGGCCGTCGAAGGGGGCGAAGTGGTCGGGCAGGTGGTCAGCACCATGGAGGGAATCAACGTTTCTTCACGCAAAATTGTCGATATCATTTCTGTGATTGACGGCATCGCCTTCCAGACCAACATTCTGGCGCTGAATGCCGCGGTAGAAGCTGCCCGTGCTGGTGAACAGGGGCGTGGTTTTGCGGTTGTGGCCTCTGAAGTCCGCAATCTGGCGCAACGTTCTGCTTCTGCGGCGAAAGAAATCAAAGTACTGATCGACGATTCGGTATCGAAAGTCGATAACGGCACGCAACTGGTCGCCAAAGCCGGTGCCACCATGGCAGAAGTGGTGTCCAGCGTGAAGAACGTGACGGATATCGTCGGCGAGATTTCTATCGCCAGCCATGAGCAAAGCACCGGAATCGAAGAGATCAACAAAGCCATTACACAAATGGATGAAGTGACGCAGCAGAACGCCGCGCTGGTGCAGGAAGCCTCGTCGGCAGCGTACTCGCTGAACGAGCAGGCCGAGCGTCTGGCGGAATCGATCAGCATCTTTAAAGTCAGCGCCGCGGCGGTAAATACTGCGCTACGCCAGCCGTCGCCGCTGAAAAGACCTGCACTGTTGTCTGGCCGCGCGCGTTTACCGGCTGATAAAACTGACGAAGGCTCCTGGGAGACGTTCTAAAATCCGGGAAATATTTTCAGGTAAAACGTGAAACTTCTGACGCCTGCGGTTCGGGCGTCAGAGGTGCAGCAACTAGTGTTTGTTGAGATAGATGTCCGGACGGGCGATCGCCCACGCGTAATCCGGCGTATTGACTGGCTCATAGCCAAACTTCTTGTAAAGCCACGGCGCCGTGGTGGTAAACAGCATCATGCGGCGCAATCGCGCGGTAACCGGGTGTGACTGACAGCATTCCACTAACCATCCCCCCAGATTTTTGCCCTGATAATCCTCGAGAACATACACATCGCACAGGTAGGCAAAGGTGGCATAATCGGTGATAAATCTGGCAAAACCAATCTGTTTGTCTCCGTCGAACAACCCGAAATTCAGGCTATTGGCGATGGCATCGCGCACGGTCTGTTCATCAATACCTGCCGCCCAGGTCGAACGGGTCAGGTAATGCTGGATGGCTGAAATATCCATCTTTTCAATGTCTGTGGTGATGAGGTACCCGTCTTTCGTCCAGCATTGCACATCTTTCATTGATATCACCGTATAATGAGCCCGTTAAAATACTAACGTAAAAATTTAAATGTATGATGTCAACGTCATCCATTGTTGATATGCTGTATATAATTACAGTATAAGGAGTGAGAATCATGGCTGTTGAAACAAAATTTGTTGTCGTCAGAAAAGGTGAAGAAAAAATGACATTTGCCAATAAGAAAGAAGCGGACGCCTACGACAAAATGCTCGACATGGCAGATGCTTTTACTGACTGGCTGTTACAGAGCGAAATCGAGATCGACGAGGTTCTGGCGGAAAACATTGCGCTGCACCTTGCCGAGCAGAAAGATACCGTTCAGCATATCCTGCGCACCAGCAAACTGCCGGAAGCAGAAACGGCACCTGCCGACGTGAAGGCCGACGCTGAAACAGCAGAAGAGACACCTGTTGAAGACGCGGACGTGGCAGAACACACCGAAGACGCTGTAAAAACGAAAAAGGTTCGCGCGATTAAAGCGGCCTGATGAAAAAACAGAGCCCCGCTGAACACATCTCACAAGGTGTTCAGCGGGGCTTTTCGTTACCGGCTTTTAGCTTTGCGCAGCGGCAGCCTCTTCCTCTTGCTGCAACGCACGCACCGTCTGGTGACGATGCCAGTAGTAGCCCAGCGTATTTTTAAACTCTTCAATTTCCTTTTTCAGACCTGGCAGGCGGATCTCACTGCGTTTTTTCCCTTGCGCATTCGGCTGGACGTGTTGCAGATACAGCACCTCAGTGCCGAACTGGCGGATCACGTTGATGTTCTTCACGTTATCCCACTCCAGTAATTCCCCCGTTTTTGGTTTCACGACGCCCTGATAGGTGATCTCGATTTGAGAACCATCTTTCAGCGTAAAGGCCACCGGCGGGAAATGTTTTAGTACCAGCGCCGTCTCTTCTTCGCCCTCAGGCTGATAACGCCACGCCAGACTTTCTTCATGTACCGATGAGAAATCACGCTCGTACTTCTGCCACAGCTGCTGCTCAATCTGTTCGGCAACCGGCATCAGATCCACCCAGCTTTCAGCAGGGGGTTCAGCTGCAATCGCGGCATAGCCCAACTCTTCCACGTGGTAGTCGACGTTGCGCATTCTTTCCGTCAACGGCGGGTGGGAGTCAAACGGGTGCGGTACATCCTGCTCGCGCATCAGGCTGATAAAGTCTGGCGAGCTGACGTGTTGCGGCAGACCTGCGGCTATCGCTTTGCTGATCCCCAACTCGTTCTCATGCAGGGTTTTGTTATCGAACAGGGTACGTTCGACTTCGCTGCGATAGCTGGCATAGGCTGAGATTTTAATCAGTGATTCGATAATCGCGGCAGGCGTGGTGTGCGTCGCTGCGCTGCGATCGGCAATGAACTCACGTTCACGGCTGTTACGCTGCCATGCCAGTTCGAACAACATGCGGTACAGGCACAGAGGATAAAAGACGATAAGTGTCGCGACGTTCTGACCCATCAGGTGCGTATACATATCAAAACGGTGCAGCTTCGGCCCGAGCAGCGCGCCTGATGCGGTATCGCCTTCATGCAGATGTGTCAGCTCATGCACCATCACGCCGTCGGCCTGTGCGGTGGTCAGCTGGCGCAACAGGGGGATACTGACGTACAACTTGCGGCCACTCAGTGGATGCTCGTTGACGCTTAGCGGCGCTTCGGTCACATAGAAGTTAGTATCAATGCCGGCAATGATATGGTCAGGCGGTGTCGTTCCGACTTTGGCCGCCAGCGTATCAATACGTGCCCACAGCGCGGGCGCGGCGTCGCGCGTCACGACTTCACCTTCGATCCCGTCTTCACGCGGCAGCTTTTTAAAGATGCCTTTGATCATGTAGAACATCCCGGCCAGCACCAGCAGGCCGACCGCCATCACCAGTTTTGGATAGTAGGTTTGCGTGAAGAATGCCGTGCCCCAGAACGAGAGCCAGACCAGCATCGCACCTTGCACTAATACTTCCAGCGCACTGGCCAGCATCAGGAAATGACGGGCCAGTGTCAGGCTCAGCAATTGTCCCTGGCGATTCCTGAAAGCGAGGGCGCTGAACAGCAACACCATCAGCAGCACAACAGCGCTGGCGATAAGCGTCCAGAATGCCACTTTGTCCATCATGTAGAATTGCCACAGTTCGGACTTCTCGGCGCACACCGCATTTTTATAATCGAGCAGATCTTCCGACACGGGGCCGCAGACGCTGGAGGGTGGATTTTGTTGCAGGAAATCCGTCAGTTTACCGACGTCCTGATTTTGCCCGCGGGCGTCATCAATAAAGATCTGAGTATATTGTTGGTTAAGCTGATTACTGCCGTATTCAGCAAATACCAGCGTGATGGCGGGGATCAAAAATAGCGTGACCAGAAGCCAGAAGAATACCTTTGCATAACCTTTTCTCAATGCCGTTAATTTATTCAAAATAGAAACTCGCTAACTGTCTGTTAGAGGGACAAGCTGCTTATATCAGGCAATACCGAAAGAAGGATTAACGGCATAAGGGGAAATGCGCGAGATCCTTCTCTGGCGTGCATCAGCTATATTAACTTTATGAATTGTGAAGCGTTGCTATAAGACGATATTTTACCCGTCGCGACAAGCTATTATTTGTTTTTCGGATTATTTACCTTGCGAATAGTGCGCATTGCAGTTGCCGTCTGCAATTGTTTCAGAAACGGTGAGGGTAATTTGAGTTAAGTTTTATTTCATCGGATTGATTCGATGACGGAAATGAGGCGGATAAACCATCATGTCTGATGGCCTTGAATAATCAGTGTTTGATAAAACCAATAATGCTGCAAACCAGCACTATAGCCAGGGAAGGCCACTGCATGGGAATATAAAAGAAGTGGTGACGAACACCGCCATCATGATTTTTTCTGTTGAGTATCAATCCCATAACCGTATTGATGGCCGCGCCAATGCCTACGCCCAACAGGAACTGCATTAATGACACATCACCCTTTTTCACACTCGGATCGGGCCATAACCACATTAACAATAGTACAGTAACAATCGGCATTAAAAGGGTCATAATACCGGCGCCGCGATATATCAGCATGCAAGAACTCCTCGCCATTATCGAAAAAATACGCTAATTTCGACAGAGATTATGCATTATTAGATTTGAAACTCAAGGATATCAACCATGTTAGTATGGAGCGGAGTAGGGTTTTTTATCGCCGTGTTGATTTCGATTGCCTACGTATTTTTAAAATGGATTGTCGATATCATTTGGCAGGAAGGTTATTTTTCTGCGCATTTATGGGCAACAGGGGCTACATTTATACTGGCATCTATTCTGTGCTGCATTTTTGTCTACGCGATTAAACAGGAAAAGCTCCTGGCGTACGTGGCAAAGATGACCGACAGTCAGCCGATGTTTGAACCGGAAAGAACGCACAAATTCTTTTTTATCCCGGTACGGTATTGGCCAATTATTTTGTTTTTAGTCGGCTCGGGAATATGTATTCGCGATCTGATGAAATAACCCTCTCTATATTATGGGTACTCCGCGCACTGTCGCAGGGTAATTCATACAGAGAATTTTTACAGGAAGAAGGGAGTTCTACATGAAGTTAAGAAAATCAATCAATCTGATGGGATCATTGTGCCTGCTGACGGTACTCGGCGGCGCAGCCACACTGGCTAGCGCAGCGGAAGTGAAAGCACCGGCAGCCGCAGCCACCACCCAAACTGTGACGTTGCTCAACGGTAAACAGGTATTTAACCTGACAGGTTATGAAGTGCAGCCTGTGCCGGGCGGTGGTCCGGGTAAAATGTACGTCAGCAAGCAGGAAAAACGCGTTCTGCTGATTGGCGAAGATGACATCCCGCTGGTTGCCCGTGCCGCCAGCGATGCTGATTTCCTTGAAGGTATGAAAACGATCAAGGATAAACAGAAACAGGCTTCACCAAGCTACACTGTGACCAGCGAAAAGATGGAAAACGTCAAAGGGCTGGAAGTTGACCACATCGAAGCCACAGATAAAATGGACGGCAAAGATGTTCTGCAGGCTACCTTGCTGGCTGCCGGCGAGAAAAAGTTCACCGTGATTCAGGTGATCTCTGGCGCGAAAGACAAAGCAGGGCACACCGCTGCCGTGAACAACATTCTCGGTAAATAAGTTACTGTAATGTCGATGTCTTGAGAAAGCCCCTGTGGAGGTCAATGCCGCAGGGGCTTTTGCGTATACAGGCTTATCCGAAGATCCACTGTACGCTGATGACGAAAACAGACGGGATGCTGATCCCGCTTCCCCCCCAAAGTCGTCGGTGAAGTTGTACTGAATCGCGTGATAAATATAAGGTGAGAAACCATTACCGGTGACTTTCTTGAAATTGTTATACGATCCGTGATCAATGAATACATAAACTTTTCCGGTTAAGGAGATCCACTGATGACCACCTTTCACAGTTACTGTCTTTCGGCTTCTGGCGAAGAGTGGGGGCAGGGAAGTGAATCTGCACTTTTTCCCTACTGGAGTTTTACCAAAACGGCGATCGCGATTTGCGCACTCAAACTGAGTGAGAACGGCGTACTAAACCTGGACACAACGCTGGATGGCGAACCTTTCACGCTTCGCCAGCTGCTGGCGCATACCGCCGGATTACCGGATTACGGAATTCTGAAATCCTATCACGAGGCCGTCGCTGCGGGTGAGGCACCCTGGTCACGGGATGACCTGCTGAGCGGGGTGATGGCGAAGGGAACATTGTTCAAGCCGGCGGAAGGCTGGGCATATTCCAATGTGGGTTACATGCTGGCGCGCGAGCACATTGAGGACGCATCGGGTTTGAGTTTCTCACGTCTGACCGATGAGATAATTTGCCAGCCGCTGGGTCTGAAGAGTATCACGCTGGCGACTACCCCTGAGCAATTCTCACGGCTTCATTGCGAGGCCGCCGGACATTATCATCCGGGCTGGGTGTATCACGGATGTCTGATGGGTAACGTGCCGGACGCTGCAAAACTCTTGCAGGGCCTGTTCTCGGGAAGGCTTATCGGTGCGAAGGCACTTGCCCAAATGCAGGTGCGCTATCCGCTTGGCGGCGCGATTGAAGGGCGGCCCTGGACAGAATGCGGCTATGGCATCGGGTTGATGATGGGCGCAATGGCGCAGGCGGGTCGCGCGGTTGGCCATTCGGGCGGCGGGCCCTCCTGCGTCAACGCGGTCTATCATTTTCCTGATGTGAAAGACCCGCTGACCGTGGCATGCTTCACCGCCGGTTCACATGAAGGCGTTCCTGAAGCTGAAGCCGTCAGGCTCGCCGGGGAAAGATGAATTCCGCCGCTTTATGCTAAATTAGCCACCCTTATTTACGTTCCGTCCGAGGCACCATGATCACTCCGTTAAACCGTACAACCCGTGAAATGAAAATCAACAATGTGGTGCTGGTCACCCATGCTTTGAAATCACTGGGATCGGCGACAAAAGCGGAGCTCGCAGTCGCGACCGGGCTTAGTATTGCCACCTGCGGCACGGTGCTGAATGAACTCAGCAGCAATAGCGAAGTGCTGGCGCTGGAGCGCGAAGTCTCACGTGGCGGACGGCCAGCGCAGCGGTATGCCTACAATCCGGATTACTTCTCGGTGCTGAGCATTTACGCGCAGGGCAGTGATGCTGCGGCGCAGATCATCTGGACGGTAAACTCGGCGACCGGAGGCTGTCTGGCGCAGGGCGAAGAGCGATTTTTACCGCTCCAGCTGGAAACGTTTTATCAGCTTATTCAACGTATTTTGACGGAGTTTCCGAACATTAAAGCGGCAGGGGTCGGGCTGCCGGGTGTGATCGTAAAAGGCACCGTCGCGACCTGTGATATCAGCGTTTTCGCCGGTGTGCCGGTGGAGCAACAGATGCGGGAACGTTTCGGGATTTACGTGCAGGCGGATAACGACATGAACTACACCGCGTACGGGTTTTACCGCAGCAGCTGCATGGACGTCACCGCGCCAGTGGCGTACATCTTCAAGCCGGAAGTGCCCTGTCTCGGTTGCGGAATGGTGATAAACGGGCAGGTTTTGCAGGGTGCGAGCCAGTTTGCCGGGGAGGTCTCTCATCTGCCGTTTACTGATATGGATAAGCTGCCGGTGGCGGACGAAATGGCCAAAGTGATCGTCTCGCTCGCCGCGATTGTTAACCCGGTCACCATCGCGCTTTCAGGACCGAAAATCAGCGAAGCGTTGATCCCCGACCTGCTCGAACGTTGTCATCTTCATATCCCTGTGCAGCATATGCCTGAACTGGTTTACCGGCCATCAATGCGTCAGGATTACCTGCAAGGCATCACCGAACTCACGTTGAACAACTACAATCGTCACGTCGCTTTCAGTATCTGACCGGCGCACGCATTGACTTTCTTTCTTTGCCGCCAATATACTCAGCACTTATTAAAAGACTTTTAATAACTCATCAAGCCAGCGGAGAAACACTATTGTCACTGTCATCTGAACTACCTCATACCACAGCGCACGTCGGCAGCCCGGTTAAACGGGTTGCCACGCGGGCAATCTTTTTTGTTACCGGCATGGCGATGGGATTGTGGGCGGCGCTCGTACCTTATGCGCAACTGCGCACGCATTCAGAAGCAGGCGATCTCGGCCTGCTATTACTGTGTCTCGGGGCGGGTTCGCTGCTTTCCATGCTGGGTTCCGGCAAGTTAATCGGCCGGTTCGGTTGCCGCGGGGTGATCATCGCCTCTGTCGTGCTGTATTGCCTGATGATGCCGCTGCTGGCGACGTTCAGCGATATCTGGCTGCTGGCGCTGAGCCTGTTTATCTTTGGCATGGGCATCGGTCTGGCGGATGTGGCGGTGAATGTGCAGGGGACGCTGGTGGAGCAGGCGGCGGACAAACCGCTGATGTCCGGTTTCCACTGCTTGTGGAGCGTGGGCTGTATCGCCGGTGCGGGCGGCGGTTCGTTGCTGCTCAGTGCAGGTGTAACGCCGCTCGGCAGTACATTTTGCGCCATCGCGCTGGTGATCCTTGTCACCGCCTGGTCTTTCCGTGGGCTATTGCCGTTTGGTGCGCATGAAGAAGAGCATGTGGAAGGGAAAGCGAAACCACGGCCAAACTTCCGTCTGGTGTTGATGGCAGTCATGGCAATGATCTGCTTTATGGCCGAAGGCGCGGTGCTCGACTGGGGCGGTGTATTCCTGACGCGCGAACGGGGTCTGGCGCTGGAACATGCCGGCTGGGGCTTTGCTGTGTTCGCCATCGCAATGTCGCTGATGCGCATGACCGGCGATGCAATTGTCAGTGCGCTGGGGCGCAAACGCGTGCTGGTGGTCGGCGGTCTTCTCGGTATCGTGGGTTATCTGATGGTAGTGCTGCTGCCAGGCTGGATCCTGCCGCTGTGCGGATTTGCACTGGTGGGGATTGGCGCGGCGAACATTGTACCGGTTCTGATCACGCTGGCCGGGCAGGAAAAAGTGATGCCCGTGAATATGTCGGTAGCCATGGTCGCGACGCTGGGTTATCTCGGCGTACTTGGCGGCCCGGCGCTGATCGGTTTTATCGCCCATCTTTCCAGCCTGTATGTAGCTTTCTCAGGCGTCGCCGCAGCTTTCCTCATCATCACGTTCGGTGCCTGGAAATTAAAATATTAATAGTTTTCGAGTAACTGAGTCACACTGAAGCGCTGGCGTGAGGAAAACCGCCAGCCTTTTCCGATGATCACTTCTTAAAATCTGACCTCTGTAGGAGCTGCAATGGCCGTAAAACTTATCGCCGTCGACATGGATGGCACGTTCCTGAATGAATATAGTGAATATAATCAGGCACGTTTCAGCGAGCAGTATCAGGAATTACTGCGCCGCCGCATCAAATTTGTTGTCGCCAGCGGCAACCAGTATTACCAGCTGAAATCTTTTTTCGATGAACTCGACGATCAGATTGCCTACGTTGCCGAAGGCGGCGCGTACGTGGTCGATAAAAAACAGGAACTGTACTGCGCTAAACTGGAGCGGGAACAGGTCACCGGCGTGTTGCAGTGGATTGGTCGCACGCCCGGCATCAACACGGTGGTGTGTGGCAGAAAAGGGGCGTATGTGCTTGAGGGCACCGATGAAGAGTTCATCAAGCGCATGAGCCACTATTATCACCGCCTGAATAAAATCCCCACCTACGCCCACATTGATGACACCATCTTTAAATTCGCACTGAGCTATGTCGAAGACGATGTGTATCCGCTGATGGGTGAAATCACCGCGCAGCTGGGTAACATCGTTGCGCCGGTCACCAGCGGCCACGGTTCAATCGATCTCATTATTACCGGTAATCACAAAGCAAACGGCCTGAAGAAGATCCAGCAGCGTTATGACATCCGCGATGAAGAAGTCATGACCTTCGGCGACAGCGGCAACGATCTGGAAATGCTGAGCTATGCCGGTTACGGTTTCGCGATGGAGAATGCGTCAGAGCCCGCGAAAGCAGCCGCGAAGTACCGCGCGCCGTCCAACCGTGAAGAAGGAGTGATGAAAGTGATTGATGACTGGTTAAATGGCCGTGCGCCATTCGATCAGGCCTGACACCTGACGCTGTTAAAATGAAAAGGCTGCCACGTTGGGCAGCTTTTTTTATTGAAGAAGTATGAAAAAGTAAATCCCTCAGAGCCATGCTATTTTTTATCGTTTCATTGCAATGCTTCGGGGACGAAAATAGTCAATGAAGTCCCTTTATTCACAGGTGCAAACATCCCCGGCCCACTGGCTGATAATATCCCCAACAACCGGCGTTTTGATTGCTGTGCTTGAATAAATCATATAAACCGTTAACGGGTTGAGCTGTATTTCTGTCGCAAGCGTTTTTAGATGAAAGGTGGCGTTGAATTTTTCAAATAACCAAACCGGAATCACGCCAATTTTATCGGAGGAACCTATTACTGAAAGCAGTGCAAATAATGAATCGCTCTTCATCGAAGATATACGTTCCGGAGCCAAAGTGTCTGGCTTCGCTCTGTTTTGCAGGAACGTATTACAGAGTCTTTCAAAGGTGACAAAAGTTTCATGCTTACCATTTTCGTTGGTCAGTTCATGGGTTAAACGTGGGTGGTCTTCAGAACAAACAAAGCACAGCGGTTCGCTCATCAGTTTCTGGCTGTTCATCTGAGGGTTTGTACTGCGGGCGAACCCGAAAGTGATATCGGGCATAACATCCGTCGCCCATGTTTCTTTAGAATCATTTGCCGGCGTGGTTGATTTGTGCAAAATTTCACACCCATTTTGCATTAACCAGATGAATTCGGATAAAGAGGGCAGCAACCGTATCGAAAGATACGGGGATGCATGAATAATGATTTTACTTTTTACTTTATCTTCGGCCACCTTAGCAACTTCACGATGAACGCTGCCAAAACTCACACTAATGGAGGCATAAAATTGAGCGGCTGCCTGCGTCGGCGTAAAGTGCTGTCCTTCACGAAAAAATAACGGGTCATCAAAGTAATCGCGTAATTTTCCCAATGCCAGAGAGACGGATGATTGCGTCATATTTAGTATCAGCGCCGCTTTGCTCACGCTTTTATGCTGATATATTTCGATAAATATCGGCAGCAGATTCAGATCGAATTTTTTTCTTGCATGGGAAGCGGGCTGTTCCAAACCGAGAATACTTCGTAAAGAATCATTTTTATCAACACGCATACTGATTACACCTTTTTTGCATAGGTTCTGGTTTTTTATTTTAGCGAAGAGAGTGTTTCACTATTGTCAATCAAATGATTCCCGCTGATTTATTGATTTCAATCATATCGCTGTGGTCATGTTTCTGATGAATACATGATAAACGCCCGGTAACACATTGATAAGATTTATAACCATCTATCTTTGGATGAATCTTCGCGAGGCAGCGTAAATACAAGAATAACACTCCATTATTGGATAGTTTTTAAATTCTCAATTTTGGTATCATTGAATAAATGACAAGTCACCATTTTTGGATGGTACATCTCATTATATTCACAAGGTTTATATATTCTTGCATAATCTCCCGGACGCTGATGAGTAAATGGCGTTGAGCCAGTGGCTATGCGACTTTTATCTTCAATGTTAACGGCTTAATACAATGAATACTCATTCTGCTCACAGTCAGCCCGGCCTTATAGAAAAACCGCTGGCAGAAATCCAGCGTCTTATTGATTGCCTGCTACCGGCTGCAACACAGGTAGACACCCGTAAAGGGGGGGCGATAAACCTGGTGAAACAGAGTAAAAACAACACTGAGTTTTTTGTTATCCTGCTCATTTCTGGCGAGATTGAGTTGTACAGAACCGCATCCAATAACCTGTTATTTGCCACTGCCAGCGGACATAATGTCTTTGGCTTGCTGGGCTCATCGTTACGTTTTAATACTTACAAGTTTGTTCCTTCAAAAGACAGTGAGATTTATATTCTTCCCAGAGAGCAGGCTATCGACTTAATTATCAAACACACGCTTATTCGAGAGTTGTTGACCATTCATTCTTTTATGTCTGATATTCAGGCGAAGGGCGGTAATCTTTTGATAAACAGTACTGCTTATGAAATTGTGTCCACGCTGTTAATGGAGTTGGCCGATGTGCCGGAAGAAAAAAGGCTAAAGATAAGCGTGGCGAATTATATTATTGATCGCAGTAATCTGGCGCGTAGTGGGGTGATGAAAATATTATCTGAGTTGCGCATTGGTGGCTATATCGATATTAATTATGGAAAGCTAATCTGCGTCAATAAACGTTTCCCTACCGTGTATTGATTTATCATCCTGATTTCTACTCGATTACATTGCAGTGTAAAAGGGTGTCTGCAATGGGCACCTCAACGCTGGTGAACATCGGCAATGGGATCTCAGTAGGGTTTCAGGGATGAACTGATTGTTTGCCGCAGGATTTTAATACTAATCTGATTTAATCTCTCACGCCAAAAAACAGGTCTGCTATCCTTTTAGCTATATCAGTATGGCTAAAACATAGTGGAGGTTTTTAATGAATGCTGACAATGAAATTATTCAAATATATCAACCGGATACATCCATCGCTAAACCTGTTCAGGCCGTAGAAAATCTCATTGCGCTTTTTCTTCCTCATGCGAATAAAGTTGATACACAGCTGGACGTCAACGATCTGATGAATCCCGCAAAGTATGACGATAAGCTTCCTGTCGTATTATTGCTCAGTGGTGAAATCGTGGTGTATCGCAAGGCAGGAGATTTGCTTTTTGCCTGGCCAAACGCCCCCTATTTATTCGGTCTTGAAGGTTCTCACTTCCGTTATGAAACATACCGGCTTAAAGCGACGAAGGGCAGCGAGGTGTTTATTCTCGGGCGTGAGGAGGCCATTGATCTGGTACAACATCATGATGGTGCTTTGCGGGATTTACTTGAACACCAGACCTGGCTTTATGACATTATGTCCAGCCGCGATAATCTCCTTATTAATAAGAACTCGTACCAAATAGTCTGCGGCTTACTGCTGGAGCTGTATCAATATCCGCTCGAGAAACGCCTTAAAATGAGCGTCGCTAATTATATTCTGGATCGCAGTAATCTGGCCCGCAGCGGGGTGATGAAGATACTCGCCGCACTGCGGGTAGGGGAGTTTGTTGATATTCAACGAGGCAAGCTCATCAAAGTGCTAAAGAAATTCCCAAGCGATTACTAACACAAACAATGATAAAAATAGGGTTATACCCCTTTTAGTTTTGACGCTCGCACCGGACACAGCCTGCTGTCAGTGAAGTACCTGAGACCTTAGCCTGTGGGTCCCTGCAGAATAAATATCCGAAGCCGTCACCCTTAAAAATTCTTCTTAGGTGTGAAAATTTCTTTTAAGCCTAATCTTCAGACGCGTCCTACATCTTTGCAGGACGCAACTGTCTGTTCATCCGGACAAAACCCCCGCAAAATCAGCCCATCAGTACTATTCTTTATAAAAATCTTTTTCTTAAAATCCAACTTCAAAAGTAAGGAATCGGATGTACAGAGCAATCGTGGTGGACGATCATCCGGTAGTGCGGCTGGCGGTGGGCATGTTGCTGCAACGCGGCGAAATCGAGGTGGTCGGCGAAACCGGCAACGGGCTGGAAGCTGTGCAGCTGGCGAAAAGCCTGCAACCGGATATCGTGATCCTCGATATCTCGATCCCGAAACTGGACGGCCTCGAAGTTATTGGCCGCTTACGCTTGCTGGATGTGCCGGTGAAAGTGCTGGTGCTGACGTCTCAGTCCGCCTCTTCCTTCTCCGCGCGCTGCCGTCAGGCGGGGGCGGCGGGCTTTATTACCAAAACTGAAGAACTCAGCGATTTGCTTGATGCTATCAAGGCCATTCGGGCCGGTTACAGCTATTTTCCGCACGATTCGCTGCCCTCTGGCGCTACACCTAATCCTCACAATCGCCAGCAGAATGAAGCATCGCAACTGGCTTCGCTGTCAGACCGCGAAATGATGGTGTTGATCTACCTGGCAAAAGGCTGGAGCAATATGCAGATCGCCGAAGAGCTGATGCTCAGTAACAAAACCATCAGTACCTACAAAACCCGTCTCTTGCACAAGCTTCAGGCCACCACGCTGGTGGATCTGATTGACGTCGCCAGGCGTCATGGGCTGGTCGAATAGCGGATGTCATGGATGAAACGCATTCTGAATAAAGGCGTGATGCTGCTGTGTGCGCTGGCGCTGATGCTGGTATTTGATGAAACGCCGGTGCCGGCTGCGGAAAATGCCCAGCCGCTGCAACTGCTGAGCCGTTCACCGCAGCACGACGTCGTGCCTTCTTCCATCATTACGCCGGAACAGCTGGCCTGGCTGGCGCAGAAAAAAGTCCTGACGCTGGGGATTTCTAATCCGCAATTACCGCCATTTGATATCACCAATAACCGCGCCGAATTTGAGGGGATCACCGCCGATTACATCGGACTGATTGAGGAAATGCTGCACGTCAAAGTGGACGTAAAAATCTTCGGCAGCCGCCGTGCTGCGCTAAAAGCGTTGCAGAACGGTGAGATTGATTTACTCGGCAGCGCCACTCAGTTTGATCAGCACGACGCCAATATTTTGCTCTCCGAGCCTTACGCCAGCGAGCAATCGGTGCTGGTTACGCGCGCCAATGAAAAGCGGGCAATGGGGCATTATCTCGCCGGACGCACACTGGCTATGGCCGAAGGATTTTTACCCGCGGACTGGGTGCGTGATCAATACCCGCAAGCCAGCCTGCGCATATTCCCCAGCTACCGTGAAGCGGTTGCCGCCGTGGCGTTTGGCAATGCGGATGTCTATCTCGGCGATTTATACCCGATCAGCAAAAACTTCCTCAATAATATGCGCGTGCTGAAATTCGCTGATTTCCCGCCGAAAACCTTCTCCTTCGCCACCCGTGATAACAATCAGCAACTGCTGAGCATCATTAACAACACGCTGGCAGCGGTAAGCACTGAGGAGCAACTGAGTATTTTGCAGCGCTGGCACATCGGGCGGAGTTCGATGTTGCTGAGTCAGCAAATATTCCAGCTCAGCGACGACGAAAAAGCCTGGATCGAGCGGCATCCGCTGGTGCGGGTGGCGGTGATCAACGGATTTGCGCCAATGACCTTCATGGATGACGACGGCAACTATCGCGGGATCACTATCGACGTGCTGGCGCAGATCCGTTTGCGCACCGGCATCAATTTTGAAATTCGCGAGGCGAACAGCGTCAGCGAACTCAGGCAGATGGTCAGTGAAGGCAAAGCGGACATGATCGGTGCACTGACGCCGAGTAACGATCGCAAACAAAAGCTGCTGTTTACCCGCCCCTATATGACTAACGCGTTCGTCATGGTCGCCCGACAGGTGCCCGGCAGCCCGGCCAGTCTCAGCGAAATGAACGGCAAAAAACTGGCAGTGATTCAGGGCACCGGCATGATTGATAAAATCCGCCAGCAGTATCCGCAGCTCCAACTGGTGGAAGCGGAGAACGCCAGCGACGTGCTGGCAATGCTGGATAAAGGGCAGGCCGACGCCGCGCTGAACACGCTGGTGAATTCCGAATACCAGATTGCCCGCTACTATCGCAACAGGCTGCGCATCGTCTCCACAGTAGGCGCATCACCGGCTTATTTCTCCTTTGCCGTGCCGGATATGTCCCCGGCGCTGCTGTCGATCCTCGACAAAGTTATGCTGAGCATTTCGCCGGACGAACTGGACGTGATCGGCAATCTGTGGCGGCCCAATAACATGGTCGCCAGCGACAATTTCTGGCGTGAAAATCGCACGTCGATTTACGCCGCCATCGGTTTTTCCCTCGGTCTGCTGCTGGTTTCCCTCTTCTGGGCGACGTGGCTGCGGCGTCAGGTTGCGCTGAAACAGCGCGCGCAAAACGCCCTTAACGATCAGCTCGAATTAATGAGGGAGATGATCAACGGTACGCCGCACGCTATTTATATCCGCGACCGCGACGGCAAACTCAGCCAGTTTAACGACAGTTACTTGCAGGATATCGGCGTCAGCCGCGATGAAGTGCTCGGCAAGCATATCGCCGACGACAATCTTTTCGGCGACCGCGTGCAGTCGGACAAGTATTACCGCGATTTTCTGGCTGTGATGGAAAGCGGCCAGCCTGATTTTCAGGATCGCAGTTTTACCCATCCGGTGACCGGCCAAATCAAGACGCTGTTCCACTGGATCCTGCCGTACCGCGATGCAAGCGGCACGGTGCGCGGGGTGATTGGCGGCTGGCTGGATATCAGTGACCGAAAAAAATTGCTGGAGGAGCTGAGCCAGGCCAAAGAACAGGCCGAGGAGGCCAACCGCGCGAAAACTACCTTCTTATCCACCATGAGTCACGAGATCCGCACGCCGCTTAACGCCATTATCGGTATGCTGGAAATGTCGATCAAAGCCGCCGAAGAAGACCGCGTTGATTTGCAGGCCATGGAGGTGGCATTCAATTCGGCCAACGGGCTGGTAGAACTGGTGGGCGATATTCTGGATATCGCACGCATCGAATCCGGCAAGCTGGAGTTGAATAATGAACCGGCTAACGTGCGCGCCATGACCGAATCGGTGATCCGCGTCTTCACAGGGCTGGCGATGCAGAAAGGGCTGGTGCTGACGCTTAACCTCGGCGAAGACTGCGACTGCGAGGTGAAAATCGATCCGCTGCGCTATAAACAGATTCTTTCAAACCTGATCGGCAACGCCATTAAGTTCACAGCATCCGGCAGCATTACCGTCAGTGTATCCCTACGCGCCACGGACACAGATTTGCAGCGCGAAATCGTTATGGAGGTGCGCGATACCGGCGTTGGTATCAGCGAAACCGATCTGAAAAAACTGTTTGCGCCGTTTACGCAGGTAGGGAATTACGCGCAACAGGTACGTCAGGGCACTGGCCTTGGGCTGGTTATCTGCAAAACTCTGTGCGAGAAAATGGGCGGCAGCATCAGTATCAAAAGCCAGCCCGATTTCGGCACCCGCGTAGAAGCACGCGTGATGGCCCAATGGGTCGCGCAGAGCAATCGCATCAACCCCCAAACGGCTGCGCCGGTCAGCGAACCGCGTGCTGCGACGTCGCCGCTGCGCATTCTGGTCATCGATGATTACCGCGCGAACCGTCTGTTGCTGACCAAACAGCTCGGCTACCTCGGTCATCAGGTCAGCGAAGCCGCCGACGGGTTTGAAGGGATGGAATGCTGGCAGCGTGAACCGCGTTTTGACGTGGTGATCACTGACTGCAACATGCCGCGCATGAACGGCTATCAGGTCGCGAAAGCCATACGTGAAGCCGAGCAGCAGAGCGGCGCTGCGCCTTGCCTGATCCTCGGTTTTACCGCCAACGCCCAGGTGGAAGAAACCGCCCGTTGCCTGAATGCCGGAATGGACGGCTGTTTGTTTAAACCGAGTACGTTGCAAGATCTGGCGGACTGGCTGGATCAGGTGTCGCCGCCATCCGCAAAACCCGGTGACGCCGCCGGTGATTTTGTCACTTCGCTGGCTGCACTGACCGGCGGTGATTCCGCGCTGATGGTGCAGCTGACGCAGGAATTGCAGCGCAGCAACCGGGAAGATCGTGCGCTGCTACAACAAGCCTTGCAGCATTTGGACGTCGATGAACTGGCCGAACTGGCGCATAAAATCAGCGGCGGTGCGCGCATTGTCGCGGCCACCTCGCTGGTCACCGCCTGCCAGACGCTGGAATCAGCCTGCAAAACATTGCCGCCGAAAAGGGCGGAGGTTCAGCAGGCGGCAAATGCGTTATTACAGGCAATTGATATTTTCCTGAACGTGTTAGAGGACACGTTGGCCTCACAGAAATAACCCCTGTATTTCCTACGCGGTTGTAGGACAGGGATTATTTGCCCGATTTCACCCCAAGGAGTCGGGCAAATTATAATTTACTGACGTAGTATTTATACATCTTCCCCGCAACAAGGTGTTGCAATGAAAAAAATAGTCGTTGTTGATAAAGGCGAACACTCATTATCGCGAATTTACTTTATTGCTGATGTCAGAAAATATCAGGTCATTACCTTAAGTGATTTTTCTGATGCCGGTGAAATCCTGAACCATCAATTGCCGGATATCCTGCTGGTCAATTGCGATTTATATAAAGGCGACTTCTCGCGCTTTATCGCTAAGGTGAGGGGTATCTCTGATAAGATTAAGATTATTGGTTTCTCCTGGCGCACGGAGGAGATGTTCAGGCATCACGGTTCACCGTTGTCACTGGATGCATTCATCAAAATGCCGATGGACGTCAGGCAGCTTTCGCTGGCTCTGGAAGCCATCGAATACAATTACACACTATTTCCCATGAATATTTTCAGCGCATCCTGAATATAAAAAGTAAGGAGTTTATGATGAGTAAAAGGATATTACTGGCCGACTCACATCCTATTGTCAGGCTGGGTGTGAAAACGTTTCTTGAAAGTGAAGGATATGATGTCATCACTGAAGCCACGAATGGCGAAGAAGCGTTATTCATGGCAGAAAAATACCGTCCTTCGGTGATTATTCTCGATATTGATATTCCGCGCGTGAACGGTATCGAAGTGATTTATCATCTGATGGCCGCGCCTGAACATCCACAAATTATTGTTTTCAGCGCACAGGAACATCATCACTTTGCCTATACCTGCTTACAGGCCGGTGCGGCAGGATATGTGCACAAAACCGCATCGCTGGAACTGCTGGTGAGTGCCATTGAAGCCGTCTCGCTCGGCCACGCGTGGTTTCCCGAGTCTGTCCGTCAGGGCGCAGAAGGTAAAAAATTCAAAAATGAAAGCCGGGTGGAAAAGATCAGCCGCTGCGAACGCCGGGTCATGAGCCTGCTGTTACAGGGGAAAAGCAATAATGAGATAAGCCAGATGCTGAACCGCAGCCCGAAGACTATCAGCGCGCAGAAAAAAACGCTGTTTTCAAAGCTCAATATTACGAGTCTGGCAGAACTGATGTCACTGACGTCGGCAATGTTGCTGAACACCCCAACGCAGCCGGACCGTTTCGGCGACGCTGGGGTTGTGTAACAAATTGATAAGGCGGGGGATTATTGGGACTGTTTTTGCGCGGTAAAGCGGCGGAAGGCTTCAAGCGTTTCATCGCTGACGTGATGTTCGACGCCCTCGGCGTCAAGACGGGCGGTTTCCGCACTGATGCCCAGTGCGATGAAGAACGCTTCGACCACGTTATGACGCTCGCGGTTTTCCGCCGCCAGTTTCTCGCCTTCCGGCGTCAGAAACGTGCCGCGGTAAGGCAACTGGTGTACCAGCCCGGCGTTCGCCAGCCTTTTCAGCGTTTTCGCCACGGTCGGCTGCGAAACGCCTAAGCGCGCAGCCAAATCGACCTGACGGGCCTCACCGAATTCGTGGATCAGATCTGAAATCAGCTCCACGTAATCATCCATTAATTCCCGGCGATGCGCCTCGCGCACCTGTAAAAAACCCTGAGCGTGTTCTTCAACATCCAGCAACGGATTTAATTTTTTCTCT
>NZ_CP065026.1:0-161566 GCF_018288855.1 Rahnella inusitata
ATACAGTACGCTGCGTAAATACGCCCCCCGGATGCTGTCCGTGTTGCAGTTCAGGGCTGCACCCGCCGCAATGCAGCTCAGTGACGCATTGGATACCGTCAGAGATATGTATAGAAAACAACTCCGAAAAGTACCGCCTTCCGCGCCAATCGGGTTCATCCCGGAAAGCTGGAGAAAGGTTGTGATCACCCCCACCGGCATTGACCGAAAATATTACGAATTTTGCGTGCTGAATGAACTGAAGGGAGCCTTACGTTCAGGTGACATCTGGGTAAAGGGGTCACGCCGCTACAGGAATTTCGATGATTATCTGATCCCGTCAGACGATTTTGAAAAATCACTCCGGGATAACCAGTTACCCCTTGCTGTTCCGGCCGATTGCCATGAATACATCAAGAGCCGTTTGACGCTTCTTGCATCGCGTCTGGAAGAAGTTAACGCGATGGCGCTGACCGGTGATTTACCCGATGTTGATATATCGGATAAAGGCGTGAAAATTACCCCGCTGGATAACAGTGTCCCTTCAGCAGCATCCCCTTTTGGCGATCTGGTTTATGGCATGCTCCCTCACCCTAAAATTACTGAAATGCTGGATGAAGTGGACGGCTGGACTGGTTTTACCCGCCATTTCACACATCTCAAAAACAATCACGTCAGACCTAAAGACAGAAAGTTGTTACTGACCACCATCCTGGCCGATGGTATCAACCTTGGACTGACAAAAATGGCCGAATCCTGTCCGGGAACGACCAAATCGTCACTCGAGGGCATTCAGGCCTGGTACATCAGGGATGAAACCTATTCAGCTGCGCTGGCCGAGTTGGTCAATGCCCAGAAAAAACGCCCTCTGGCGGCATTCTGGGGCGATGGAACAACGTCATCGTCTGATGGACAGAACTTTCGGGTGGGGAGTCACGGGCGTTATGCTGGTCAGGTCAATCTTAAATACGGTCAGGAGCCAGGTGTGCAGATTTATACGCATATTTCGGACCAATACAGCCCGTTTTACACCAAAGTTATCAGCCGCGTGCGGGATTCAACACACGTACTTGATGGTCTGCTGTACCACGAAACTGATCTGGAAATTACAGAGCATTACACCGACACAGCAGGTTTTACTGAGCATGTTTTTGCGCTAATGCATCTGCTCGGATTCGCTTTTGCGCCAAGGATCCGGGATCTTCATGACAAACGGCTGTTTATTCATGGAAAAGCTGAGTTGTATCAGGGGCTTCAGTCAATCATCTCGACAACCAGCCTGAATCTAAAGGAAATTGAAACCCACTGGCATGAGGTGCTGCGTCTGGCGAGTTCTATAAAGCAGGGAACGGTAACAGCATCACTGATGATGAAAAAGCTGGCAAGCTATCCGAAGCAGAATGGTCTGGCAAAGGCGCTGAGAGAGATTGGCCGCATCGAAAGGTCATTGTTTATGCTGGACTGGTTCAGGGATCCTTTACTGCGTCGACGCGTACAGGCGGGGCTGAATAAAGGTGAGGCTCGCAATGCCCTTGCGCGAGCGGTCTTTATGCATCGGCTGGGTGAAATCAGAGATCGGGGGCTGGAGAATCAGAGCTATCGAGCCAGCGGTCTGACGTTGCTGACTGCGGCGATCTCACTGTGGAATACGGTATATATAGAAAGAGCGATAGATTCTTTGAGACGAAAAGGGATCCCGATTAATGAGCAACTGATTACCCATCTGTCACCACTGGGATGGGAACATATCAACCTGAGCGGGGATTACGTCTGGAGAACGAACCTCAAACTGGGACAGGGTAAATACCGCGCATTACGCTCAGTGAATAGTAATATGTACAAAAAACAGGCTTAGCGTAGGATAATTTCCGTTTTCCAAGCGGACCCCAATGTACTGCTCCCCCTTACAAAATCGGCACAACCCGGCGGTGTGCTGATGTTGTTCGATATGGATGGGTTTAAAAATGTTAATGACACCTGGGGTCACCAGGCTGGCGATCTTATGTTGTGTGAGTTTGCTCGGCAGCTTTCCCATTCTACCCCAGAGGATAGCGTTATTGCCCGCCTTGGCGGCGATGAGTTTGCAGTATTATTGGGGGCTCCCTTTTCGTCAGAGGAGGCAGAGTCACTGTGTCAGAAAATTGTTCTGAACACGCATGCCCCGTTTATCCTTAAGGGGGCACTACCGTACGTTACTGTTTCAGTGGGTATGACCATTATCATGGCATCAGATATCACGGCGGGGGAGTGCCTGAGAAAAGCCGACACAGCCCTCTATGAAGCAAAACGGATGGGTAAAAACAGGTATTGTATTTACTCTGAGCTCCTGGATGCAGGTTGGGCAAGAAAACGAAAAATGAAAAAAGCCCTCGCTATGGCTCTTCTCAGTGGACAAGGACTTGCCTGCGCATATCAACCCCTTGTTTGCGCGAAAAATGGCGAAATTA
The DNA here is from genome assembly GCF_018288855.1 of Rahnella inusitata. NCBI lineage: Bacteria > Pseudomonadati > Pseudomonadota > Gammaproteobacteria > Enterobacterales > Yersiniaceae > Rahnella > Rahnella inusitata. The sequence continues at coordinate 2,427 of NZ_CP065026.1, forward strand.
TAGGTGTTGAAGCTTTGGCTCGCTGGGACGACCCAGAGCTGGGTTCAGTTTCTCCAGTTCAGTTTATCCCTCTGGCAGAAGAATGTGGACTGATTGTGCCCCTGGGTAAGTTTATCCTGAAGAGAGCTTGTCGAGAAATGCTCCCTTGGCAAGATTTGTCGGTTTCTGTGAATATTTCGCCTGTTCAGCTTTGTGAAAATGATTTTGCCAGTATGATCCTGCAATTGCTGGCGAAGGAGGGTTTTCCACCTCACCGGCTGGAACTGGAACTAACCGAGACTGCCATTATGAATTCTAATACTCACAGCAAAGAGCAGCTGAGTATCCTGCGTCAGCATGGTATAAGAATAGCGTTGGATGACTTTGGTACCGGTTATTCTAGCCTGAGTCTGTTAAAGGATATCATGGTGGACAGCGTCAAGATTGATCGCTCGTTCGTACAATTCGTTACGCAACAGGAGGGTACAGCGGCAATTGTTACTGCGGTTTCAAGTTTGGGACACCAACTGGGGCTTCAGGTCATCGCGGAAGGTGTAGAGACCGGGGAACAGCGGGATTTCTTGATCGATGCCGGTTGTTCACAGTTACAGGGATATCTTTTCTCCAGACCATTAACAAAAGAAAAACTGGCACAGTTAATCGGCGCTTCTGATAAGAATTCCACAGTCTAACGTGATCCCAGATTTGATGAATTTCGGACATATGAGAATAAAACTGCCCGGACAGAGGGTATCACGGTCTGACGATCACCGATGTGGCTGCCAGAGTAAGGAGTTCAAAAGCGACGCTTTACACGTGCTGGAAGGTTAAAGCGGATCTGGTCAGAGTACACTTGGAAAACGGAACCTATGGTTACTCCCGTTTTTGCAACACCGATTTCGACTATAAGTTGGCTTGCTTGAATCTATCCGGCGTCTGAATGGGATTTTATTCCCGCGCCACGATGATTTCCGCGCCTGATGAACCTCCAGAAAATATACGGCTTCAATAGAAAAAAACCAGCTTTTCAGCTGGCTTAAGGTAAAATGTCATGTAATAGGTACGCTCTGATCTATCGTCAGATTTTTTTATTCTAACATGCTATATTGGAAAAACAAGATAATTTAAAAAACTGCATGAAGTGCATGCTCATTTTCCATTAAATCGAATCGGAAGGACGGATAGACGCAGCGGACTCCGTCATTTAATCTTTTTAATATCATACATTTTCCTATCTGCCTCCCTCATCAAATCTGCTGGGCTTTGATGTTTTTCTGCATTGTATTCAACACTTCCAGCTGAGAATAAAATTTTATAAGGCTTTTTGGATGTATCATTATAATTATTAATAATATTAGTCAGTTGATTGATAAATTTTGCTGTGTCGCTACTAGTGTAGTCAGGAGAAATAACACCAAACTCATCCCCCCCCAGTCTTGCAACCAAGCTATTATCATCTGTCAACCCCTCTAAAATGCTCGCAAATGTAACAAGTGCAGCATTACCTTCATTGTGACCCCATGTATCATTAATAGGTTTAAAGTCATCCAAATCAATAATAATCATACTGAATTTTCTATTTCTTTTTTTTGCCTTCCTGAGAGTTTCCTCTGCGAACATCATGAAAGAACGACGGTTGCAGATACCAGTTAATGAATCTGTAGCGGCCAAATTTATGATTCTAAACTCATCTTCAACTACTTCCGCCAGATCCTTTAAAAGGCTACGCTCATCTTCCGAAAGTGTTCTCGGCTCAGTATCAATAATGCAAATAGTCCCTCCAATCTCACCATCCGGTAGTTTAACTGGACAACCTGCATAAAAACGTATCCCTGGTTCTCCCGTAACCAATGAATTATATTCAAAACGAGGATCTAATAAAGTATCAGGTACAATTAATAGCTTATCCTCAGCCACAGCCACGGAGCAAAATGACTCTGTTCTAGGTGTTGATTTTATATTCAAACCATGGTTTGACTTGAACCATTGACGATCTTTATCTACGAGCGAAACCAATGCAATTGGCACGTCAAACAATTTGCTTGCAATGCGCGTTAGGCGATCAAACCTTTCTTCCGCCTGTGTATCCAGTATTCCTATAGCATGCAGTGCAAACAGACGCTTTTCTTCTCTATCATTTGTCATCTTTCTGCTCTTTTAAATAATTAGATGTGATGTTTATTAAAATAACGTTATTTCATGGTGTTGGCGCAATTTAGCACTTAATTATAACTGACAATAAGATTAGCGCAATCAAATAGTCCCATTGCGAGTGTATAATTATTACACGCATTTAAAATGTGTGTATAGGGCAGAGCTTGGTAATTAACCTCATGGTTTACCGCCATGTTTACGTTAATAATGCTAATGTAAGCATGGCAAAAATTTACAAACACCCACGCGGCATATTTAGTGAATTTCCTGACGCGATTAAAATTATATAACATAATTATTAAGAAATCCTTAAGTGGAACTTAATTGCTTTGAACACACTCCGTGTTAGTTGGTATGTGTCACAATTTCATTCATGCATTTTTCAGCGACGTAATCCTTATCCATTCTCTCTTGACAACTAAAAAGAGAAAGTTATTATTCCAAGGGTAGTGGTGAATATAACTAGCATACTGCAGGATAAAATATTTTGATGGTGCAGGATTTATTTTTTTGATATCTAAATAAAATGCTGTTAATTTTATTCCTGCTATTATTAATGTTACATACTACTGCCATTGATTGATTTTTTGTTTTATGCAATTTCTTAAGGTTTCACGTTTTATTTTGTGGGGTATCATCAAGGGAGACTCATATGACCGAACTACATGTTATGCCGTATGATGTAGATGCACTCAGGCGTAAAGGTGCAATATTAATCGATATACGTTCCCAAAATGACTGGCAGGATGAACACATTACGGGGGCTCTTTCGGTACCCCTGGATATGCTTGACGTTTCAAGCTTGCGCAGATATATCTCGAACGAGAAAGACCTTATTATTCTTTATTGTCAGACTGGTGCGAAAACATCGACCCATTGTGCACAACTCCTGGATGCTGTCACCCCTGCAAAAGCGGTTATTTTAGAGGGTGGGATTAATACTTGGAAATTACTAGGGTATGAAACAATCCAGAATAAAATGAAACCTATCTCTAAGTTACGTCAGGTGAAAATCACTGTAGGTGGTTTAGTTATCGCAGGAACACTTGCGGGTATGTTGATAACGGCTGAATTTTATTTACTGCCTCTATCATTCGGGGTTTATTATTTATTTGAAGGTATAACCGGGCACTGCAGTTTCTCATTGTTAGCAAAAAAGATGAACAGGAACTTGAAGTGAACATAACCTGACGTTCAAATTATAATGTTATTCATTATCGATTTTCTGTATTTGAAAAATGTTACACAATGTGTTTTGAAGGTAGTATCCGTTCATTGAAACTCAACGCTAAATTTAAGCTTTTTAGATTTTTAAAAACGCAATTATTACTGTGGCAATGCTTACATCTTCAGTAAGAACATCAAAAAACTTTACTGCATTCAGCTATAATTCGATTAAGAGTGATAATATGTATCTGATATATGGTCTTTTGCGATCCCCTCATGAAGCATTGAAGTATTGCCTCGTTGCATCCGCTTGGCTTGTGGTTTATAGTTTTCTTAAGGTGATGGTGTTCCACCTTTCCCAACCGCCGGACTGTCCAGTTCGGATGATGACACCTGATATACATTTTGCTTCCTTTGTCAGGCAGGTATGTCAGGTGCGCTTGTGAAAAAAATTTATCCGCTTTTACTAACTCGTTCCTCCTCATCTGACTATTCAGAGGAGCAGTTATGATTCATGTTTTCGGTCATCTCAATCCCGATAGCGATACTATCTGTACCGCATTAGTTACAGCGGACTGGCTTAACAACCTCGGAAAGCACGCCACCCCCTTCAGGCTCGGTGAAATTACTCCAGAAACGGAGTTCATTCTGCAGCAGGCAGGCGTTAGCCCCCCTCAACGACTTGAAGAAGACCTGTATGGTAAACAGGTCTGGTTGGTCGATTTTTCGGATTCTGAGCAGGGACCGCCCTCATTAGCATTCAGTAATATTGTGGGCATTATAGACCATCACCGGTTAGGTACGGTCATGACACAAAATCCTCCCGATGTCTGGATACGCTCCGTCGGGAGCAGTGCCACGGTGCTCTGGCAAATCCTGGCCCTTGAATATCACCAGCCCATCACCTCTTCTCAGGCCATTCTTATGTTGGGGGCGATACTGAGTGATACCGTGGCGCTCACCTCCCCTACCACTACAGCTCAGGACAGGGCTGCCGTGCAGGCGTTATCCGACATAAGCCAAATGAATTATGACGCCTTTGTAAAAGAGCTACTTATCGCTAAAACCAATATTACTGGGCTGACACCCGACTCACTTCTTATGAAAGATGCCAAGCGCTGTCAGATTAACGGGCAGTCGGTACTGCTTTCACAAATTGAAGTAGCAAGGATGTCGGCAGTGGACGCCGTGCTCCCTGACCTGCTTGCCGCGTTAACAAAAGAGTGTCAGTCCGGCTGTTCTGACATTGCAATGTTGGCCATCACGGACATTTTTCAGAAAAATTCAACGTTATATTTCTCAGAAAACAATGCGCTCGAGCTCACCTGCCTTTCTCTTCCCGGCGTTATCAGCAGGAAAAAGGACATACTCCCGTGGCTGACGGGCGCGCTCTCAACCTCGTCGAGGTAATTAATGCCAATCTATGAACATGCTCTGATATTGCTCAGCGATGAAACCGACGGCCAACTCCTGCTGCAGGGGGTTGCAAAGGGATTCCACGAACAAGGGACTGTGATCACCCTTGGACACCTCACCTCAGATTACCGGGAGTTAGACATTGCCTCTGACTCATTAACGAAGGATCGCCAGTCGGGTGAAATTATTGCGGCCAAGGCCATGCTTAGCCGGTTAGTGGAAGCAGCGAGCTTTCCCGTGGATGTGAAGGAAATCGTAACCATCAGCCGCTTTAAGGACGTTGAGGCCTGCGTCAAAGATTCAGGTGTCGATCTGGTGATTATGGGACATAGAAACAGGCTGTTTGGGACGCTCTCCTCTCATTCCATTGAATTTATCAACCACCTGACCGTCGATGTGTTGATTAAACATATTACTACTCACTGACTATCGAGGTTTGTATGAGCTTCATTATAGATAAAATTGTTGCACGAGAAATTCTGGACTCCCGGGGTAACCCGACCATAGAAGTCGATGTCACAACCCAATGTGGCTCTACTGCAAGAGCATCAGTCCCCTCAGGAGCCAGTACCGGCTCACGCGAGGCCATTGAGCGCCGCGACGGTGATAACGCGCGCTTTGGCGGAAAAGGCGTTCTCAATGCAATCGAAAGCGTTAACTCCGAAATTTTTGACAGCCTTAAAGGACACGATATCCGCGACCAGCGCGGCATCGACAACATCATGATCGCCCTTGACGGGACGGATAATAAAGCGCGTTTAGGGGCAAATGCTATTCTGGGCGTGTCGCTGGCCGTATCGAGGCTCGCGGCTCAGTTGTCCCATACGCCTTTATACCGTTACCTGGGCGGAATTGGGGCAAATCTGCTGCCGGTGCCCTGTATGAACATCATCAACGGGGGGGTTCATGCCCGCGGACAAGGGGCAGACTTCCAGGAATACATGATTGCCCCCTGCGGTGCACCGACGTTCAGGGAGGCAGTGCGATGGGGAGTGAAGTGTATCAGGCGCTTCGCCAGGTTCTTCTTGAGAAGGGATTGTCGACCGGCGTAGGGGATGAAGGCGGTTTTGCACCGGCTGTTTCTTCAAACCGCGAGCCGCTGGAGCTGATTGTACTGGCCATTGAGAAAGCCGGATACCGCCCGGGTGAAGATATTGTGATCTGTATGGATCCCGCCTCCAGCGAGTTCTACAGTGATGGTAAATATCATCTGCGCACAGAACATGCTGAGCTAACCTCGGAGGAAATGACAAACTACTATCAAACGCTGGTAAAAAACTTCCCGATTGCCCTGATCGAAGACGGTCTCGCTGAGGATGACTGGACGGGGTGGAAAATTCTGCACGATACGCTGGGAAATCAGGTTGAACTGGTCGGTGACGATTTGTTTGTGACTAACGTGAAATATATCCAGCGCGGGATCGATGAAAAGCTTGCCAACGCTGCGTTGATTAAACTCAACCAGATTGGTTCCCTGAGTGAAACTTTTGACGCGGTTCAGCTCTGTCATGACAATAATTGGGGTGCATTTATCTCGCACCGCAGCGGTGAAACGGTGGACAGCTTTATTGCCGATATGACGGTAGCTATGCGTGCCGGTCATCTTAAAACAGGGGCCCCATGCCGTGGGGAGCGTATCGAAAAATACAACCAGCTCATGCGGATTGAAGATGAGCTAGGTTCGTCAGCACAGTTCGCAGGAAAACTTGCCTTTAAATAACCTTATTGTGTTAACAGGTAATGAGGAGAATAACGTGTTAAGAGATAACAAGAAAGTAACGGACATTATTACTGGTGAAGCCCTGTTGTCGCTGCTCAGAGAAGGCGCATCTGTCAGTACGTAATCCCTGGCAGCACGTCTGCAACAGTTTCTCAGATGCGAGGAGGATGCGGATAGGTGTCATTCAATACTCACCGCGCTCAGAATGATAAGCCCCCTGTCGCTTCATCATGAGTCTCATGAATCACATGACGATAACTCAAAAAAGCCGACGCAAATTTTCTACTGGTCTTATATGAAACACTGAACTAAGCCCTACAAAACCGCCTTTCCGGCGGTTTTGTTTAAATCAGTTTCGACGTAATTGTCATTGCAGAATATCCTTTTTTCACCAAACAGGTTCTGCCAGCAATCGTTTGAGTATTGAGCCGCATCTCTTTCAAAACTCTTCTCATCCGAAACCACGCATCCGCAGTAACATTTTTATGAGAGCCCCCCTGAATGCCATTGCCCATCTTCTGGATGCCACAGCTCTACTCCACGACTCCCTGATGATTTATCAACCGCGTGGTTGGCGATTTTTTTCATCAGGTATGGGCTTCTGCTTTTGTCTCATAATCGACGTCATGCCCTGAGCCTGTTTGCTACATGACATGAGCGGAGATAAAAAGTCTTCTGGATTTATTAAAGTGACATAAATTAATTTCTATTTCGCAGATTGTTCCATGGCATTTTTAATAGAAAACTCGCCATCCCACATAGACCACTTAAACCTGCAAAAAGTAATCCCGCACCTACAACGCCTGATAAAAGAAATAGTCTGCTATCAGCGGCGTATCCTAAAACAACACCAGTAAGAATAAGTGTGCCCGCAACAATCTGAACTTGCCTCATGATAGGCAACGGTTGCTTTCTATCTTCGATTGTAGGGAGTCCGGCGCTCTTCCACGCGTTAATCCCACCTGCCATCAATAAAACCGGCGCAGGGCTTGCTGCTTTCAAGAGCGCATTGGCATTTTGAACCGTTCGCATTCCTGCCAGGCAATGAAAAATGACAGGCTGTCGCTCTGCACCTGCCACCGTTTTACCTGCCGTAATATCCGTGAGTGGAAGTGAGCGCGCATAAGGTATGTGCTCACGCAAGTATTCAGCGCGATCTCGAATATCGATGAGCAAAAAGCCTTGTTCAATAAGCTTTTTGGCCTCTTGCGGAGATACTGATTCTGGTGTCATTTAAAAATCCTCAGGGCAGTAAATGTCTTTTAAAGTGGAGATGACTTTTTTCACCGCATTGTTTTTGATGAAATAGTTCACATTTTGCGCCACTCTTTTTGACTCAATCAAACCATCTTTTTTCATTTTCGCCAGATGTTGGGAGGTTGCAGAAGGTGTTAAGCCTGTCAGTTGCCCCAACTCACCCGACGAGGTACCAGGTTTATCAATGAGAACACAGAGAATTAACAGACGATTGCTGTTGCTCATCGACTTAAGCAGCATTGTTGCCAGTGAGGCGCCTTCTTGTAGTTGGAAAAGTTGAGTCTCTTTCATTTTCATTTTCATTTTAGCATCATCTAAATTTAGATAAATCTAAAATAAATAGGGCGCACACGCAATCAAATTTTTAAGGTTGCAGGATGTCTACTTCACGCCCTGAGACATTATACAATCTCTCTATAACTGCCGTAGGCAATGTCCGGGGGCAGCTTCGAGCGAAAAACGGAAGTAGCGGCACTTTATAAAGCTTGTTAGGTCGCATTAGTAACATTTTGAAGCGTGAATGAGTGCGGGCACGCAGCTATCGGATCTGACTATTCATGTTGGTGTCCGCATTTGCCTAAAGCGCATGTGTTGCCTCCCAGTTTCGCCAAAGCTTGGGCATGGTGCAGCACCTCTCGAGCTTCCAAAGGTCCGCCGTGACCCATGTGAAAACGCAGCCCGCCATTTTCCACCATCCGAATCAATTCACGCGACACTATGGCGGGATCATCTTCGAACGGTGGCCGCATTGCGCGTCCCTTCAGCATTAATCCACCGATAAGAATGCCTGAGGCGATCAGATCTCCGACCATCATGTCCTGCGAGGACAACTCTACCGCGATTGAACCCGGGGTATGGCCGCCCGTGTGCCGCACGACACCATCTACTCCAAAATCGAGGAGATTGAACGCATTGCCGTTGTTCATCATGATGTCAGGGATAAAACCTTCATACATTTCATGCGGAACTGGTGTCTTGAGAAACAATTTACCGACCCAACTCGTCGTACAATACGTCATCGGTTCCTTGCGGCTATAAAAATCTGCGTCGTCCTGATGCGCAAGAATGGGTGCCCCCGACAATTCGCGCAAGTGTACGGCGCTGCCGGCGTGATCGGTATGGGCGTGCGTGACGATGATCAGTTTGATGTCGCTGAACGTCAGGCCATATTGCGCGAGAACCTTGCCGATTTTGAACTCTGATCCAGGAATGCCCGTGTCGATGAGTATGCAGCCTGCTTCACTGCGGATGAGATGGGCGTTGACCATACCGAAGGGTAAAATCGGAATGGTAATGATCTGGGTCTGAAACATGGATTATCCTTGGATATGTAAGCGCCGACGACATGCGGCATATCGTATAAGGGAGAAATTTTCGCCGCGCCGATGTGGCACGCTCGCCTCTGTTTACACTGGTGGCCGGTTCGACACAAAGCGCCCAGAGACCCAATCGTAAGGGCATGGTAGCGATTAAGCGGTTGGCAAAGCCTAGAATCAGCACTGACAGCTTGTCCGATGCCTCAAGGGGCGAGAGATGGCCAATGCCAATATGAAGCGGACGTTGATACGGTGTTTGTTCCACGGTGACGTTTTCATGTTCAAATCTTCTGTAATGTGGGAGATTTGAACATGGGGTGTCCCTCATGAACGAACAGCTGTTGATGCGTGCATTTAGACAATCCCTGAAGGGTTCGAAATGCGTATCCGCCACCCCTTATCCGCGCCTTGCTCTATTACCTGTGTGGCGATACCGTGATCACGTCGTTGAGTGCCGTCCTGCAAAGTCGTAGTCAGCGACCAGTCGATGATGGCGAGAACGAGATCACCAGAAGGAATGAGAGCACGAATCTGGTTCTTTATAACCGGCCTTGATGCTGTCAGCGCAGTTAAAGCCATACGGAATGCCTGAGGATCACTTTCGATGACAACATCATTGGTCATTTTCATAGTGCCGCGGTTGCTGAAAACAGACATTAAGGTGTCAATTTTTCCTGCGTTAAATGATTCATCAAAGGCAGCGATAGTTTCGGCTGGGGAGCGATAAACTGCGGCGCTCTTCTCAATCAATGCTGTGAAGCTTGATATGCATCTGGCGATCTCACCGGGTGATTCAAGCGGCGAAAGATGTCCTGTATCGGGAATAATAATCATCGATGCATGAGGAATGCGGGGGAGCAACTCTCTTTGCAAAGTTTCTGGGGTATCGACCCGGTCCAGTTCTCCTGAGATGACTCTCACCGGAACATTAATGGAAGCAACTTCCCGGGTTATGTCTTCGCTGATCGCGATACCGGGCCAGCCTGCCTTGGCCCCTGCTGAGGCTCTTAAACTGTCCTCAATGACCTGCTCACGAAGCGCAGGGCTAAGTGGCCGCGCCGTCAGGACATTGTCGATGACAAAACCGACTGATTCTCGGCTGTTATACGCACTGGATAGTCTGTCACGGTCATCTGAGGAAAGCACCATGGGAGAAGGAGGCGATGGTGCAATGAGTATAAGACCTTCAAGACCCTCTGGCCGACGCGATGCCATCAATTGGGCAACTTTCCCTCCCATTGAGTGGCCAACCAGAATGTAGCGTTTAAGTTTGAGCGCTGAAATAACGCCTTCGGCATCTCGTGCAAGATCCTCAATCCGATATCCGGATTCCGGTGCGTCTGACAACCCCCAGCCACGGTGATCTATAGCAACCGTACGGTAATGGTCAGCTAACTGAGATGTTACGCTCTCCCATGTACGGGATGAGCCGCCGTAATAATGCAGAAATACCAACGCCAGTTCACCGCTGCCCTGTTGCTGTACATTGATACCCGTATCGTTCACCTTAATTTTCATCGTTTCATTCCTCCTGAGGATATAAAACAATGTTAATTGAAGTTTTAATTAATGATAATCAGTGTAAAAATGTCGATAGTCGATAATCATATTATCGAATAGCGAGGTGTAATGGACAAATTTACCGGCATGCAGATTTTTATCGCGGCAGTGGAGGAAGGAAGTTTTGCAGCCGCCGCAAGACGTTTTAAGCTTTCAGCGGCAATGGCAGGGAAACATGTTAGTGCTATAGAATCCGATTTAAATGTCAGGCTTATTCAGCGTTCGACACGCCGTTTGAGCCTGACGGAGGCTGGTCAGCGATATTATGAACGTTGCAAAGTGATTATCGAAGCTCTGGAAGACGCGAACAGGGAGGCCTGTGACATCCAGACAACACCTCGAGGATTACTTCGCATTGCCGCACCGGTCGCCTTCGGTGCAATGCATCTTGGGGCGATCGTGTCACGCTATCTGGAGCAATTTCCGCAGGTCAGTCTAGATGTTGTTCTTGAGGACAAATACATAGACTTGCTCGAAAATCGAATTGATGTGGCCATACGGATTGGGCGTCTTGACGATCCGACGTTGGTTACTCGGCGGCTGGCACCATGCTGGATGGTTTTGTGTGCATCACCAGAATATCTAAAAAAACACGGCGCGCCAGAGACGCCGAATGATCTTTCCCGTGCACCTCGTCTGGCGTTCAGCCAGGCGGTTTCAGCGGGAGACTGGACAATTTATGACGCAGAAAACAGGTTGCACACAATCGAAAGTGCATGCCGACTCACGGCTAATAATATTCAGTTTCTTCTGGAGTCAGCCCTGGCTGGAACAGGTATAGCATATGGTCCCGGTTTTGTTTTTCGCGAGTATATAAAGCAGGGTAGGCTGATTGAGCTGCTGCCAACGTACAGGACAACGGAACTTACCATTCAGGCAGTGTATCCAAGCGCGATCCGCATTCCTTTTAAGGTTCGAAGCTTTGTTGATTTTATTGCTGATGCTTTGAAAGATACGCCGCTGTAAGGAGAGTGGCATTGAAATATGCATGAAATAATGTCCGCTTCCCTCAAAGATATCTGTCACACCTGCTTAAGAAACAGTCTAAAGGTAGGGTATTTAATGAGAGGGTCACTCCCCCATGCCCGGTACTATGCTGAGGACAGGCTTTCATTCGGAGAACTATCATGGAAAACATTGTGCTCAGTGGTATCGATCGGGTTAAAAACTCTTTCCATATTTATTGCCAAGATCGTCGCGGGAAGGCTGTTTACCGTAAAAAATGTACCCGGCCAAAGCTGATCGAATTTTTGCTGACATGCCCCGCTACAACCATCGCAATGGAAGCCTGTGGCGGTTCTCACTTTATGGCACGCAAGTTGGAAGAGTTGGGCCATTTCCCAAAGCTCATATCACCACAAATTGTCCGCCCATTCGTTAAAAGTAACAAAAACGCCTTTGTCGACGCCGAAGCTATTTGTGAAGCTGCATCGCGTCCGTCTATGCGTTTTGTGCAGCCCAGAGCGGAATCTCAGCAGGCAATGCGGGCTCTGCATCGTGTCCGTGAATCCCCGGTTCAGGATAAGGTAAAAACAACCAATCAGATGCATGCTTTTCTGCTGGAATTTGGCATCAGCGTTCCACGAGGAGCTGCCGTTATTAGCCGACTGAGTACCCTTCTTGAGGACAGTAGTTTGCTTCTTTATCTCAGCAAGTTATTGCTGAGATTACAACAGCATTATCACTATCTTGTTGAGCAGATTAAAGATTTAGAATCTCAGTTGAAACGAAAGTTGGACGAAGATGAGGTTGGACAGCGCTTGCTGAGCATTCCCTGCGTCGGAACACTGACAGCGAGTACTATTTCAACTGAGATTGGCGACGGGAAGCAGTACGCCAGCAGTAGTGACTTTGCCGCGGCAACAGGGCTGGTACCTCGACAGTACAGTACAGCACGGGAGGTCGGACGACATTGCTGGGAATTAGTAAGCGAGGCAACAAAAAGATCCGAACTTTGTTGGTTCAATGTGCCAGGGTATTCATACAAAAACTGGAACACCAGTCTTGTAAATTGGCCGATTGGGTCAGGGATTTACTGTGCAGGAAAAGCAACTTTGTCGTCACTTGTGCTCTGGCAAACAAGCTGGCCAGAATAGCCTGGGCACTGACGGCACGACAGCAAACTTATGAAACATAACGGGAGAAATACACCGGTTTAACGAATCACTCATCTGGTTTTGCGAATATTGATGATACTAACTGCCCACCGGCCTGTTGAGGAACCTGTAAAACGGAAAGGCTCATTGATGCCGTATATTTTCTGGAGGTTCATCAGGTGCGGAGCTCATCGAGGCGTGGGAATAAAATCCCATTCAGACGCCGGATAGATTCAAGCAAGCCAACTTATCGTCAAAATCGGTGTTGCAAAAACGGGAGTGAACATAGATCCCTTTTCCAAGCGGACCCTATTTATGCCGCAGAGCGGCATGAAGGCGACAACCATTGTTATAAATACCCTCTAAGCTAAGGGTCGCCGGTAACGCGGCGCAGCCGCCCCGGTTTGATAGATTCCACCGATGCTTATCCCTCGCCCTGCCAGACCATTCCTGTTCACAGCAATGAAACTTTAATGTACGTGGTCGGAGTGGTCCTGGCGAAGCCAGGGCGTATCTCCGCGTTAGCGCCTTTGGCGCTTACGAGCGTGTTCCCCAAAACCAAAGCCACACCTCTCAAAGCGACACAGTTTTAATAGTTACAACATTCACTTTTAAAGCCACTCTGTTCCGGGCCGTTGGCCCGGGCGGGGCGGCTTTTCAGGTGGGCGGAGGGGGTGCGTTTGCGCTCGGTTCTGGATGTTGATGTGGGTGAGATTCGGTGAATGTTGTAACTAATATCAACGGTGGTATGCCCCGGCTTGTCCGGGGAGCTACTTCTTCTTTTGCCCTGGCAAATGATGCCGTTGTTCAGGTGTGGTTGCCCTGAGCATAGCGAAGGGAGCTACTCCAGATGCCGGGCCGTAGGCTGGCTCAGGAGTAATCTTTCTTTAGAAAGCTTGTTTTGTTCAGAAGTAACGTTCGAAATTAATCCTGTCTGAAGAAGGGTTTTCGAAGTTAATGGAATGCCTCGACCGGGGAATTAACGCTTCGAATTTAAACGATTATTTCTTAATCAGACATTGGCCAGCGCCGTATCGAGAGCACGCCCCGACCGTCGCCGGTGCGCATTTTGGCGGATAACAGACGTGGGGAAGCCTGCCAGGCATCCGCGAACGGAAAAAATGCCAGCATCAGGCCCGCGAAATCGCAGGAAGGGGAAAGGTTTAGAGAAGAATGTGGTTAAGACAGTGGAACGCCGGCGCGCTCCAGGAGCCGCTGATAAAACGTCTCAGCATCCGTGGCCAGCAGCGTCGGGAACTCGGCTTTGAGGGCACTTTCCAGCGACATCTGCGCGACCATCGTCAGTTGGCCGGCGGCAGTATAGCGACGCCAGGCATTCTGGTAACGATTTGTCTCTTTTGCCGGACGCAATTGCCGCACTTTACGCGCCTGTTCGTCAAGAACGGCGCCAATGTCAGCCTCAGTTCGCGCTTTTTCATCGCGCAGCTCCGGGCTGACAACCCAGCGTTTTATCTGTCTCAGCCGGTTTTTGAGGGAATGGTGGCGGTCGATGCTGATGCCCAGACGCGCCATTTTGAGCAGGTGACGCTGATATTTCTGCTGCATGGACTCCGCCAGTCCGCTGGCTACCGCCCACTGGCGATATTTATGCAACCACTCCCGGATGCTTTCAACCGCGATGCCGCGTGAGGTAAAGCATTTGTCGGTGAGAAAAATACGCATGGGCTTGTTCTGGCCAGAGTCGGCGTCGCGGTCGCGGTGTATCACCACGTAGTCCAGCTGTTCCATGACGCGCAGGGCATGGAGCAGTACGTCATACGCCTTGCGGCCGTTCTCATAAACGTGCAGCGCGTTCATGCGGCGGGCAATCTCTTCCACCGGCAGCATCATTTCGAAAAGGTAATCGCTGTCCGGGCTGTAGTCACAATTTGCGGCCAGAACCAGAGACAGAGAAGTCAGCGCCTCACGGCTCTCAGAGCGTGGGGTAATCCGCATAGGTTTAGGGGTAAAAGAGGGGTCAGACGCACGGGAGTAAGGCGTGTAACCCGTACGGCGAAGCGCGATCAGATCGGCATTTCGACGCCAGTCATGCTGACGGAAGCAGGCTACCACTTTTGCAGCCATGCCGCGCGGCGTTTTGCCCGTGTAAGCCGGTTGATTGTTGCGGTGCGTCTTCGACTGGCCTTTGCGCAGACGGTTAGCTTCACCCCGGCGCGAAGGACGATAAACACTGGCAGAAACACTGTTTGCTACCGGTGAGAACGGAAACTGTTGCTCAGACACGGCTCCCAACGCTTATGTTGCGCCGGAGGAGTTGACCTTTAAAAGGCATAAATCTATACTCCCTGCATAGAGCAACAACTCTATACAGTTTTAGTGAGCCCCGACTATCTTTCGTTCCCGCCAAGAAATGAGAAGATATTCGGGGTTTTTGCTTTTCTGGGACTGTAAAACCTTCTATACAGCACCCATTCCCTGCCACCTTGCGGCGTGGCCAACCATAAATTCTCTAACTGATCAGCAATCTAGCACTACCTGTGGTCACATGCAAGAATGTCAACCCACGCACTTACCTGGTTCGTTCAGCTTCATTCTTTATGAGTCGCTGAAGGACTTCAGCTTGCGTTGCACCTTCTTCTTTGCACATGCCCATCAACATCGACTTTATCTCAGGGTCCACAAAGACTTTAATTTCTTTTTGGCTTAACCGTTTACGAGAAATTGAAGCGAGTTGTCGTTCTGTTCCCGACAATGGCTGGCCTTTTCTGTAAGCACGTTTAGGTTTCGCTGAGGAAGGAGCTGCATTTGTGGATTGTGACATTTTGGCCTCCCCAAGGATCTGAATATATCGTTTGGGAAAGCCTACTATAGATTCATTAAATCAGCAGCATAAAAAGCATTTTCACTCCCGTTGGCGCGGGATAAGACAAAAATGCGAAAAGAGGTAACGTTCGCCATTCAGAACGCCGGAGGATCTCTGTCAGTACGATGACACCCAGTCTTTCCCTAACGCCCAGCGCGACTGCCAGTGAGTCAGGTAGGTTTGTGCCAGGTCAGGCACATCGTGCAGTACCAGAGCGTTCTCCGAATTCGACCGCGCGGCAGACTGGGTATAGTTATACGACCCGGTTTCGACCGTCTGGCCATCAACAATAATCACTTTGTCATGCATGATTTTAAACTGGCTGACGGTACGCACCGGGATCCCCGCATTCACCAGTAAATTCATCGAGGCCACACTGGCTTTCCCGCGATTGCCGCCCTCATCCAGTACCACCTGGACGTCAACGCCCCGTTTCTTTGCGGCGACCAGTGCCCCGGCAATGTCGGGCGAGGTAAACGAGTACCCCATCAGACGAACGCTTTGTCGCGCATCGTCTAAAGTCTGCAGTACCAGCTGCTGCGCGCTGCCTTCCGGTGAGAATCCCACCTGTACCGACGGGGCCGCGCTGGCGGTACAAACGCCTGTCATCAATAACGTGGCCAGTAAGGCCACCCGCAATCTGTTGTGCTTCATCTGTCTTTTTCCTCCCGATAGGGCAATGCATAAATTCCTGATGACGCACTGGCGGTCAGCAGGCAAAAGGAACCTTCCCCACAGGACGCGTCCCAGGTCAGGTTTTCCGGCACGCACTTGGTCAGACAGGTAATGGCCACCTTCAGTGCCTCATGGTGCAATCCCGGACGGGTTCTGAAACACACCCGCTGATGCTCGATATCATCATCGCTGAACATAAAGCCATGCAGGTCAAAAAAGTGGATCGACAGTGCTTTCTCACCCTTCATCGTTTTTCTCCTGACACCGTGCAAAGCCACCTCAAACCCGGTGGCCTGCACGACCTCGCCTTATTTCATCGCATTATCGATGGCCTGCTGCATCACCTGAGCGGACACGACGCCCGGAATGACGGTTGTGTTGTCAGCGGTCGCGTTCTCTGCCGGCATCACGATGATCCCCGGCGTCCCGGTTAATCCCAATAGCTCTGCCAACGCACTGTTACCCGCGATCAGGGCATCTGCCGCTGTGCGGTTCGCGACGTCTTCTTCTCCTGCGCCCGCTGCCGTGGCCACTTTTTCAATATCGTCTGACGTCAGTTTCCCTTCGTTATGGCCGGTGCAGTAAATCCCGTTGTGGTAGGCCATATAGGCATCCGCCCCCTTCTGTTTCCAGATGGACAGACCCCGGCGTGACGCCTGCGTAGACTCGGGGTAATGCCCGGCAAAAATCGTCCAGTCACGAAAAGCAAACCGCACATCCTGGTTGCTGACCATGACCTGCTCCATTACCGGGGCCATCATGCTGCAGGCAATGCATTCGTAGTCGAAAAACTCGGTCACAATCACTTTCGAGTCCATCGGCCCTTTCACCGGCACGCCGTCAAGCTGCATCAGCAACCGGTGCCCCTTCAGAGCGGACTCCGCCATCAGCTGTGCCTTGATGGCTGCCTGCTGTGCCTGCAGCTTTTTGCTCACCTCGATGAGCACCTGCGGGTGGGCCACCAGGTAGTCGGCGGCAATCTCGCCGATGCGTGACTGCTGTGCCGGCGTGAACTCTTCCGGCTCTGCGGCGCCGGCGTGGAGTGAACCGAAAGTAAAACTCAGGGCGAGCGAAAGCGCCGCCGCGTTAAAACGGTTTGTCATGATGATGTCTCTCGAAGAAGGATCCCGGTGTCACCGGTGAATAAAAGGTTGAGCCGCTGCCAGGATGTGTCGCGGTGTGGATTAACGTTCTTTCTGAATATTTCGGACGGCTTCGTGGGTAATTTCTTCCCGCTCCGGCTCCCGGCCCCGGCTTTCGGGCGGCAGCGTCAGTTGTCCCTGCTTTTCCAGTTCACGCGCCGCGCTGGCCAGCGCCCGCTCTGACAGGTCATTTTGCGGGTTTTTAGCGGTGCCGTGCGTTTTATCCTGCTCGGTCTGCACGTAGCGGAGTGTTTCTGCAGACACCAGGCTTCCCTGTGCGTTTTCAGTCGGCAATATTGCACTGTCAAACTGACCCGCCCCGGCAAGCGTGGCCAGCACAGCCCGAATGGCGCCGTTGTTGTCCTGCAGGGCTTCGTTTTGGGCAAGCAGGCCAGAAGCCTGACGGATAAGCGCGGCGTAGTCCGGCAGCTTCTCACCCGGTAGCACCGGTATTTCCTGCTGCATGTTCTGAACTACACGCTCTACCAATTGTGCTGACAAAGCTGGCACATCCTGCCCTTTAGTCTCTGGAAGCTGAATTTCAGACAGGGGATGCCGCGTCTCTTCAATAGCCCGGAGTGCCTGGCGAAGCAGGGCAGACTCATCCGCCGGCCTTTCTTCTGCCGGCAGATACCGCAGGATCTCCTGCAGCTCAGACTGGACCAGCCTGAGCAACGTGGCATCCGGCCTGACAGTCCGGTCAGTCACCCCGCCCGCCACTTTCAGCAGCTGCGCGGACGGCATCTGCCGGCCGGTGAGCAGCAATACGCCTGCCGCCGGGTTGCCTCGCGCCGCCGCCAGCGCCTGCGTCATATCGCTGACCACAATCGTGTCACCGTTGCGGCTTTTTTGCACCACCGCCGCCTGGGCGCCCTCGGTCGTCAGCTGGCGTACCGGCCCGGTCTGTATCTGGCCGGTGTCTGACTTCAGGGGGAACATCGTCAGACCCGCCGTTTTGCCGTTGCCGTCATAAACCGGTAATGCCAGGTGCGGCATCGGATATTTTCTGGTCGGCGGAATAATCCGCGCCGTCACGGGGTTATCTTTTAAGCCCTGTTCCCGCAGGTAGGTTCGCCCGATGGCCGTTTTGCCCACCGGCTGCCCCATCGCCCAGATGCTCCGGGCCTGCGCCCGCTCTGATTCCGGCTTCAGGGCATCATGCGCAGTCGTCGGGCCGTTATCTTTTTGCCGCAGCGTATCCATCCAGTCACGAAGACCATCGGTATAAATCTGCACATGATCGCGCGCACGGGAGGCGTTAATGTAAAAGGCCCGCATGCCGCTCATTCGCTTACGCGCACCTTCCGTCCCCTCCAGCGCAATCACATAGTCCGTACTGGCCCCCTGTGCGCCGTAGCCGGTCACCGCCCAGGCATAATCGATGTGCTGGTCTGCCAGCGTCATGCCCGGCGTAATGACCTTTTCGCCGCCGGCGTTTTTAAGCACCACCTCGCCGTTGTCACGTAGCGTTTCCACCCGGTACTGTTCATGGGCATCATGGCCTGCCTGCTTCTGCGTTTTGCTCATGCGCACGCTGTCACCTTCCCGCAGCTCAATCTCACGCCGTTCAAACACCTCAATTTCGGTGGCGTTTAGCTCTTTCGGGGAGTAATAGTGCATGCGGTCATTTTCATCGCGCAAAAAGACGCGCTCCGTTCCCAAATCGATACCGGTCACGCTCAGATAACGCTCGTTGGCCAGCACCACCTGCCCCGCCTTCCAGTCATTAATGCGGTTGAAATCGTGACGACCGCCGGTGATGCGATCCAGTATCGGGACGGTCACCGCCTTCTCCCCCAACACCCCTTCTTTTAACATGGCCTGATGAATGTATTTATTGATCATCTGCCGGTCCTCATGCAGCTGCACCACAATCATGGTGCGCTCACGGGCATCCGGTGTCCGGCTCATGTAGTCCACGGTAATACGTGTCCACGGTGATTCGGTTTCAACCACCGAGTGGTCAGGCGCCTCCCAGGATCTCAGCCGGGGCACCGTCTTCGGTGACACTCTCTCCATTTTCTCGAGGGCAGCACCGGCTTTGTTCTCAATGACGCTGTAAACGGCAGACTTCAGGTCATGATTACGCTGGCGAACGATTTCGTTCATCACGGCCACGTCGAGGGTACTGCGCTCCTGCATCAGCGTGAACGGTGCCCCGCTTTCCGGTGACTGCAGCTGACCGGTATCCCCCACCGCAACGGCCCGGCCCTCTCCGCGTGATATCGCCTGATAGGCGGCAGCGGTGTCCTGATTCCCCAACATCGAGGACTCATCAATCAGAAAAAGTGTCCTGGCATAACGCACGTCTTCGCCCGCCGCCGTGCGCTGTTGCCAGTCCACCACGAAGGATTTAAGGGTCTGCGCCTCGATGCCAACGTCACGCATTTCCTTCACCGCGCGGTGCGTCGGAGCAAGCCCAATCACGAGCGGCCGTTCACTTTCCGGCAGGGTGTCAATCGCGGCTTTCACCGCCCGGAACTGGGTGGTTTTCCCCACGCCGGCATAGCCCTGTACGGCGGTAAAGCGATCGGGGCTTTGCAGGATAAGCGTCGTGGCGGCCTTCTGCCCGGCGGTCAGCCCATTAAGCAAGACCGGGTTCATCGCGGCCATCAGCGGCGTCTGGGTATTTTTACCCGTATCAATTTCCCGGATGATGGCCTTTTCCATCTCCCAGGTCGCCCGCCCCACAACTCCCCCTCCGCCGGCGACTTTCACCGGGATGAGGTCCCCCTCTTTCATCTGCCGGGCCACTTCGCCCCGTAACGCCCCCAGATTATTGAAGAACGTGCCCGCCTGCTCCAGCAGCTTCACCTCTGAGAAGGCGACGTCCTTCATCTGGGCAACCGCCCGCGACACGGCCTTTTGCGCATCCGTGAGTAATCCTGCGTTTAACGCGGCCAGCGCTTCCCCGGTGTCTTCCTTGCCACTGGCATGGCGGACTAACGCCAGCGGTGACCGGGTGGTGCGCATCCGGCCGAGTTTCTCCTCCGCCTTGTTTTGTGCTTCCCCGGTAAAGATTTCCGCCTCATGGCCCGACTGGGCCAGGGCGTTCATGATGTTGCCGGACAGGTCACGGGCGTTGAGGCTGGCCAGCACGATACCGTGCTCATTGTCCCGGCTCCCCGGGGCGCTGACGTAGCCGTGCGTCAGATACAGCGGCCGGTCGGTCGCGACCTGCAGCGGTTTTTTCTGGCCATCGCGCTGCACCGTTAATTTTCCCTCACTGACGGCAGTGACCGTCAGCCGGTCGCGGGCTTTCAGCCCATTGGCTTTGTCTGTGGCCAGGGCAAACAGCTGTTCCCCCTGAGCAACGTGCAGCTGTTCACGGGTAAACAGCCGCCAGTCGCCGGTCAGGTCGCTCAGTTTTACGCGGCTCAGAACGCCGTCGCTGTCGATAAGTGACAACATGCGCGTCTCCTCATGCACCCGGTCAAGGATGTAGTGGCGGGTTTCATTTTTGTCTGACCGGTCTTCCAGCACCATCCCCGCCCGGTACGTGGCCGGGAGCAGGCGTTCTTTCACGCTGGCATAGACCGGCGTGCGGGCTTCGACGGTCACGCCGTCCCGTTCAAGCTTGCCGGCGTTTTGCAGGGCGTCACGGATAATGCCGGTCAGGTGCTGCTGCTCGCGGGCGCCGGTGACCACGGCGGTGACGGGGGTGTCCGGTGAACTCAGGTCAGCATAGCGTTCAGCCAGTGCACGGTAACGGTCACGCTTATCGCCGATACTGATCACCCTTGCTTCCAGCCCCGCCACCGGTTCGGTCAGACCGTGACGGGGCACGCCGGCGGATGACAGCACCGACAGGGCGTTGGCATTGGACTGCCGCCCGGCGCTGTCCAGGAAAATAAGCTGGGCGTCTTTCTCCTTCGCTTCGCCGCTCAGTACCAGCATCTCCTTGAGTCCGAGGCGCTCCGCACTTTCCACGATGAGCGTGCTGTGCGCACAGAGACTGAACCCCTTATCCAAAACCCGGCTGCGATAGAGGATGTCGTCTTTGAGCAGCGCAGATTTGCCAAAGCTCAGGCCCCGTTCGGTAGAACTGGCCAGTATTTTCACCTCGCGGCCATGCTCACGTGACATTGTCACCAGTTCTTCCGTCACCTCGCGCAGACGGCCGATTGACGCCGGCGCGTTCAGGATGGCCACCGGCGCAAATTCCACCGCTTTGAGCCGCTCAGGCGTTTCGATGTCGGTCTGCCGGAAACTGACCACTTTCCCTTCCTTGACGATATCGGCCGCCAGAGCCTGCACAGACAGTTCATCCAGCAGATGAATATGCGAGGTAAATACCCCTTTGTCCCCATCCAGCGGGGCCAGCAGGTTTTCACCGATGGCCCGGTCGATCGCCTTGCGCAGATTAGGGATCGACTGTTGCCCTTCCCCCGCCTCATGCGCCGTCATCAGCAGGTCACCGTAGGTAAAGCGGGTGCGGGTGTCACTGAGCACCGAAATCGCAGTACGCACCGCCTGCATGACGCTCGGCGGCATCGGGCGTTCTTCCGCCTGTTCAGGCGTCACGGCCCGCGTTTGCGCGGCATCCATCACGTCTTGTATGTTGAAATTCAAATCGGCCATCTGCTGATCCCACCGGGCCTGCAGGCGGTTGCGCCCGGCCTGCGTCTCCGGTTTGGCGATGGGTGGTTCCGCCGGTGCGTCCTTTGCACCCGTACTTTTTTCCGGCGTTACCTGTCCGGGTTCGGGCAGACTGACCGCCTCAGCGGTCGTGCGGACAGGGGCGTTCCCCTCTCCGCCCACCTCAATTGCAGGTTCTGACGGAAAATCCACGCGTTCACGGGACAGTGATGGCTCGGTGACGGCTTCAGCCGGACTGGCCATCTCATCAGGCGTGCGGGCAGAGGCTATCCCCGATTTCCCCACTTCGGCTGCCGGTTCCGACGGTAAATCCACGCGCGCAGGAGACGATGATGGCACGCTGGCAGTGTCAGCCGGCGTCAGTGACGGGGCATCCGGCGTGCGTGCGCCCTGCGCATCGGCTTCATCGAGTCCGTAACGGCTGATATCGACCTTTTTCTGCCGGGTGTCTAACGCCGCGACGTCGCGGCTTTTCAGCGACGCCTCATCCCCGACCTGGGCGGCGATTTCACGGTGGCGGGACGAAAACTCCTCCAGCACCGCCTCCGGAAACCCTTTTATTTCCCACAGTTCATGCTTGCCGCCGGTGAGTTCTGTCTCATACCCCATCGCCTCGGTTTTCGCCTTCAGGCTGTTGCGGTAGATTTTGCCGAAGCTGACCTGATGGCGGTACATCGTCTCAATAAACCCGGCACCGTAAATGGCATCGGTGGCCAGCGCCTTCCACTTCCCGTCCAGCTCGGTCACGTTGGCAACCACGGCGTGGGTGTGGATGGCCGGATCGAGATTGCGAGATGTATCGTGGGTAAAGAGCGCCGCCACCATCTTGCCGGTGGGGACGATCGAGGTGATGCCCTCCTTCGTGTCACGGGCGGAAATCGTCTGCTCCATGATGGCCAGCGTTTCTTTGACCGCCTCAATATGGGCCTGCAGCAGGCGCTTATCGCCGCCGGCCAGGATAAGCATTGAGACGCTTTTCGGTGCAGAAAAGGTGAAGTCGTGTCCGGGCCGGTGCACATGATTACCTGACACCTCCTTCCCCAGCTCCACGCCATTCGGCAACCGCCCGTGCAGCACATTGGTGAACGCCTCAAGATCAACGTTCCCTTCCAGACCCAGCTCACGGGCGCCTTCCCCCAGCCACTGGCTTTGCAGATCATCGAGAAAATAGTAGTTATCTTTGCTGCTGTAATAGCCCGCCGCGTCTGCAGCAGACGCAACGGAGGCAACGGTCATCATCGTTCAAAACCTCCGGGTTCGTGGTGTTCATCCATATGCTGGTACGCGTCATAATCATCGTGGTGTCGCAGAATGTTCTGTTCCTCCTCGGCCATCGCGCGGTTTGCCGCGCCGTACTCCGTCGCCTGGGCTTCATCCAGGCTTTCCGGTGACTCCTTCCGGGCGCCCAACGTGCGCAAAACAAGCTCGCCTTTTTCATCCACTTCCACGTCCATCTGCAGATCCGGTGCTTCCCCCTGCGCATCTGTTGCCGCCTGGTCTTCGGTGCCGTCAGCGGTCGGCGCGGGTTTGCGCCTTTTTTGCGCGAGCATCTCCAGGGCGCTGAGTCTGGCGGAAGGCACGACCTGCTTAACCGCTACCGCAGGGGCTTTGGCCGCAGCCGGGCTAACAGGTGGCACGGCGACAGAATCCGCAGTGACGGCACGCGGGAGCGCGGGATCCGACACTTCAGATTTGACCGGTGCGGGCGCAATCGGAGGTTTGTCCGCCGTTCTGGATACGGCATCCCTCTCTCCGGGGTTTCCCGCCGCTTCCGGCCTCCTCATTCGAGGCGTAAAGGGACGCACGTTGCTGGAAGGTTCCGGGAAGACGGCAGTGCCGGGCTGGACAGGGTCTTCAGCCACCGGCGGTGTTGCCGGTGTCTTCAGTGTTTCAACGGTGAGCGGCGTCGGCGAAACCGTGACGGGCACGCTTTCCCGGACGGGGCTTTGTGACGAAATGCTGTCTTTCGGGTGCGGCGTCTGGGATTGAGGGGATTGAGTGACAATCTCCGGTTCTGCAGTCGTTGACTGCCCTTCCAGAATTTCGTCGCCGGTCGGGAAGACAATGCCCGCCCTGCGTGTCGCCTGTTCGTTCTGGCTAATGACCTGTTCCAGCTGGGGACTGAGCACATCCTTGAAATCGCGCGCTATCAGCGCCTTGTGATATTTCTTTTGTGCCCGGTATTTCAGATCCAGTTTCACCACCGGATATTCGCCCGGCAGGCGGGCATAGAAACGCAGGTTTGGCATCGACATGATGTTGTCATAATCGACCACCGGCTCATTGACCTTGTCGCGGCTGATGGAGATACCGTCACGGATTTGGTCAAGACCGTAGCTGTTTTGCTCCCGCGCCTCACGACGGCGCTGATGCCCCAGCTCTTCCTCTACGATTTTCGCCACTTCAGCGCTTGGCGAACGGCCATAGAAACGGGTGTTCAGCAGGTCAAAAATAGACTTGGCCACCTCACGTCCGTACACGTTGATAAGCTGTGGCATGTTCTGAATGCCAATAACAAAACAACCGCCAAATTTGCGCCCTTCAGCCAATGTCTCGGCAAACTCGGGGATTTTTTGCAGGCTGGTCTTTTCATCGATGATGAACCACACCCTTCGGTCGGGATCTTCTCCCATGCTTTGCAGATAAATTGTCGCCATCGACAACCACATGGATATCAGCGGGCGAACCGATTTACGATGACGGGCCGTTGTTGAAATAAACAGCCAGCTTTTGTCGTATTGCGCGTCGGTCATCCACTCCCGGATGCTGAATTCGGGTTTACCTTCCTGATCAAGTCCCTGAAGATAACGCAGGGCTTTGGCGTAGTTGGTCACCACCGAGCGGATCGAGATGGCCGTTTTCTCAATTTTTTCCTCTACCAGGTTGGCGGAGGGCGTGTTTTTGAGAAATTCGCGCAGGCTTTTCAGATCGATGGACAACAAGGCTGTCAGGAATTTCTCAATGCTGCGATCGCTATGTGAGGCAAACTGCATCGCCGTATCGCTGAAAATGGTGCGTGAAGAGGACACCCAGAACGGGTCGGACTCCCCCTCCACCGGAATAAGCGAGGCCGTCAGGTTCTCGTAGTCCACGACTTCCCGCGCTTCCCGCCACAACACCCAGTTCTCGCAACGCTTATCGTGCGGGTTGAGAATTTTGTCGATACGTTCGTCAAAGTGCGTTTCAATAAAGGTGCCGCCGGAGTCGTAGACAATCGCCCGATCCCCCCGTTTACGAATAAAGTCGAGCAACCAACGGATAAGCGTGGATTTACCGACTGCAATAGTGCCGTGTATCAAGTAGTTCATGATCTCGGCGTTCTTCACCATGTGTAGGCCGCCGATCTGCAGGTCTGATTTCTGACCGGCCTTTTTCAACTGACGGTTTACGCTTTCCACGTCATCGGTCAGCGTCATGCCAGAGAGATAGGTATCTTCACTCTCTTTTTTTCCAATGCGCCCCACGTACCAGGCAATCACGCTGAACAACAGCAAACACACCGTGCCGCAGCCGGCGGCGCTCAGCTTTAAGTTATTCACCAGCTGGCCGCCCATCGACTGCATCCAGGGGTCAGCCAGCAGCTGTCCCAGCGTCAGTTTGGTGGTGCACAACTGTATGCCGCTATTGCAGTGCCAGCTGATATCCCAGGTCGCCGGGCTTTTCGGGTTCATCAACGGCACAAAGCTGGATAACAGCCTGCCGGTCCAGTACCAGAAACCGTTATTCAGCACATCGGCGGAGGTGACCGCCCAAAATACGCCGCCGGTGGATAACAAAAACAACAGTAACAGCCAGTTCAATATCCACTGGTTGACCTGGGCAAACATACGCAGGCGGTAGGCCGTCATCTGGCCCCCCTGCGTGAGGTATTTCGGTGTAAAACTCATGGTTCAGCTCCGGCAAACGCGCAGGCTTAAGCCGCCCGGACGGGCAGTTCAGGTTGGTCAGTAAAAGAAGCGGGGAATGAAATTGGGCTAAAAAGTTGTAAAGGACTTAATGAAACGACGACGGATTGTGATGGCTGAACTGCGCCTGGATCAGTGCACCGGCCGTTCTGAACAGGAAAGCCACCGCGTTTATCATGGCAACCGTGACAGACGACAAAAATGCACCCACCGACAACACCAACATTATCAGCAGTACGACCGGCAAAGCATCAGGCAGCATATCGCTGCGGGTCTGGCGTAAGGCCAGCGAGAAGGCGTACAAATTACTGTCGTGCATGATGAACTGCAGCAGGGCGACGCCGTGATACCAGAGAACAAACGCGCTCCAGATGAAAAACAGGGTAAACCAGGCCATCAGGCCACGGGCACTTTTGTATAGCATGAGCAATTCCTTCAGTTGGGCGTTTAACGGCAACGCTCGCCACAGTCCGGACGCAGGGATTTGCGTCTGGACGAGGAAGCGGAATATCACAGGTGGATAAGCAGGCACGGTCACTGGGGAGTTAACAGGCAGAGCGCTGAATTATGACGTCATGCGAGTGGGTGAACATGGCACACGGGCGTGTGCCATCAGGACAATAAACAACAAAGATAAAACGTTCAGGTCAGTTCATGATCCCGGCGACGGATTTCGCCAGCTGGGCTTCCAGAACCGGTTTTGCCTCTTCGAACTTGAGGTTCACCTTGTTGGCGTTAGAGACAACGCGCGTCTGGTATTTCATGCGGTTGCCTTCTTCACTGCTGGTCTGCACCTTCACACCCGAGTTACCCTGGCGTAATGCGGCGATGTTATCTGTTGTCACGGTCGCTTTGCTGCGTTCGGAGATCTGCAGATCGGTCACCATTGTGTAGTTGGTGTCTTCCACCATCGCGTCTGCCGCCATACCGGCAAGGCCTGCGGCCAATCCTACCCCCAGAATTGCCCCACCGGATGTGCTGTTATATGCGGTGATCCCAGCGCCCAGTGCGGCACCTGCGGCAGCACCTTCATACCCCGTGGAAAGCAGACCCTGCGCCTGACGCAGGTCCATTTTCTCGGCTTTCAGGACGTTGGCCTGGATCCAGTAATAGGCAGAGTCCGGTGACGACGTGACGTTATAGCCTTTAGCACGCAAATCCTGTGCTAATAGCGTTTGCAGGTCGCTCATGTCTTTGTCAGAGGTGTTTCGGATCTGGATATAGACCGTTTTTTCGCTGGATGGCTCCAGCCACACGGTCTGACTCATCTGTGTTTTTACATCGAGGTTACGTTTTTTGATGGCGGTGCCCATCGCGCTACAACCGGAAAGTACCAGACATGAGACGACCACAGCCGCCACAAGAGAATTGCGGTTTTTCATTTACTGTTTCCTTGTCAAAAAAGCGGGGCAGGCACGCCCCGAAACATTGGCTATTTGGATATAAATCTGGAGGGTAAAACCCTTCCGTTAGAATTACAGAAGGGTTATCGGCATTAGGGGATGTAACTTAAATCTTTTTGATCAGCTTACTAATTTTATCGAGGGCCAGGCCGGCACCCAAGCGGTTAATTTCAAATGACACCAATATGCTAGACACAAAAAAAAGTGATAACAACAGCACAGGTACAGCTATGGCAAACCAAGCAGATAAGCCAGAAAGCAAACAACTTATAATCATCAAAGTGCAAAATGTGATGATCGATTTGCGAACAATTCTTGCAAGATGGCTTACGAGCAGCGAATTGCTTCTAACTTCTAGGGGCAAAGACATATATGTAAGTTGGTTATTATACGTCATTAAAAAAACCAACAGACCTACTGCTGCAGTTATTGCCAGTAAGTACCAGCCTTCTGATATAAGAAAAGTTACGAATCCATTAATTGAAGCGTCATCTTTATCAAAAGACGCATAGAAAATTACAGTGCTCAATATACTCAATAAAACAGAAAAAAAAGGAATCGCAGCACTCCTTTTCATCAATTCCATTGCTGATGGAATTTGTCGACGCCCAGCATCTAAGCCGTTTATTAGAAAGTTAACATCTGCTTCTATTTGTGCTGCAGTTAGGTTTCCCATCTCTGTTCTTCCTTAAATATATCACGAGGCTTTTCTCTGCTGTTCCCTAAGCTCTTTGAGCTTCTGCTCAAAATTCTTAGTTTCAGCATGATCAAAACCTGGTTTAGTCTGCCTAATGTCTTCTTCAGTGCGTCCAATCTGTTGGCCTTTCACTGCACCTTGATGCTCATTTCTGAGTATATCACTGGATGCCTGAACAGGGGTTTTGTTTTGCTCGACTTTCCCGCTATTTTCTCTGATGGTTTCTGAATTCGCAGATCTTTGTGCTGCAACCTGCCCCGCCACGTTATTAGGGATACCTGCACCCTCCGCGTGCGTCCTCACTTTCTCCGCAGCCGAGTTATAATTTTCAGTCATTGACGCTGACGGCAGACCACCTTGCACGTTAAGATCCCTCTCCCGATTAGGCAGGTTTACATCTTCCGCCTGAATAGGTTTGGCCCCCGTAATCCGGTTGTGTTGTCCGTGGTGCATTTCATCCTGTGTTGATTGGTGTTTATCGGCCACCGAGGCTGGCTGTTGGCCACTTTGAGTGTTGCCCTCCCGATTATGAGAATTGACTTCATCAGAACGCTCAGAAGCAGCTCCTGTAACCGGTCCCTGAGAAGCGCTGTGGACATCCTGCGCACTCACAAACGGAGCCGTCCGTTGTGGGGCCGTTTCAAAGACGCCTGATGGTGTCGTTCCATTGACGTTTTCCGGGCTGCCGGCTACCCCACTCGCTCCATAAGGCGCAGGGATTGAGTCACCTCCTGCGGTATGTTGCGCAGTAACCGCGCCGTATTCTAACGAGTTTGATGGTGTCAGAGGTTGTGTGTTTGTCTGTTCCGTCCGTGCACCGTAGTTTTGCATGATTTCCGGCTCCAGACGCTCTTTCATAAACTCCGTGGCCGCTTCACGCGCGGAATTAACGTTGGTCAGAACACTCTGTGCATTATTGCCAAACTTGGCCGTCGTCCAGTCCACAAATTCCTGATTGTAGTTAGCATCCAGGCTGGCACTTTCGTTCTGGGCCAATGTGGCCATCCGGCTGAATTCCTGACTTTTAGTGCTGCTGTCAGTGTACTGATGATACTGACTTTTGGCATCATTCAGCGTCGCAGCATACTGCTCAACCTGAGAGTTGGATTGGTTATCCGTCTGGTTGCCAGACTCGCTTACGCGGGCTGACGTCACCATATCCATACCCTGACGGAAATCTTTTACCGTCTGGCTGTTTTCGTCATGGCGGAAATCTTTCCCTTCCGAGTTGGTATCCTGCGTACCGTGTGCACTGCCAGAGGTATGTCTCCAGTCAGTATTGATATGCGCCTCACCGCCAACACTTACACCCGAGGCCCATTTGCCCAATTTCCCGACGAGCTGATCGCCAGAATCCACCTTAACATTCGCCGACATACCTGCCCCCCCTGAACCCTGATTGGTGATGTCCATCAGCTGGTTGTAGGCCTCCTGGGTAGAGATGTTATGCGCTTTACCATAGCTTTCAGCGGCCGACATCATCTTACTTGCCCCCACTGTCGCATTGGTCGCCTGGGTGTTTTCACTGCCCTGCGTCATCGAGGCGCTGTTACCGCTTTGGCTGGTCAGCTGGTTCAGTTGCTGGAAGCCGCTGGTGACACTGTGGTTATACCCATCGAGCGCCGTTTGTGCCTCCTGCTGCGCCTGCCGCGACTGCTCCTGGAAACCGCTGCTCGCCAGTGAACTGAGTCGCATGTTAACCGGCAGGTTAGAGATGGCCTGAGACGTGTCATAGACGTTATGACCGTCAGCCGTCAGGGTGCGCATCCCGCCATTTTCCATCTGGTGGCTTTGCTGACCCATACGTTGCGACAGGTTGGTGTCAAATTTGTTGGCGTTAACGTTATCCATCGACATGTTGTTAAACGACCAGTTGCCGTCAGCGGTCGTGGATGCCTGACCGCCCGCCGAGAACGCCGCTGAACTCATCACGCCGCCCACCACCTGCGACGCCACCGAAGCTGCGCCTTTCGTCAGGAAAAAGGACAGTACCGGTATCGACATACTGAGATAGCCTGCGATATTGGCCACGTCAGAATGTTGCAGGGCAATGCGATCCTGATTCGCCAGCACCAACGCCGTTGAACCGGTTTTTGACTGGAGGTAAAAGTTGGCCAGGGAATTCAAAATCGCAAACATCACCGGCCACATCTGGAAATACAAGAACCCGCCGGCGTACAGCTTGAGGGTATTCAGCCCGAAGATGGTGTGGTTGACCAGGGCCAGCGCAATCACCAGCGGGAAAAGGCCAATCAGAATCAGCATCATCAGGGACTGGAACATCGGTAACGTTTGTGAGGCAATTGCCCCGCCCGCCGCCCAGCTCAGACGCTGTTTGGTCAGGGTCGATTCGGTGGCCAGATTCACCAGGTTTGCCGTATCTGAGGAACGGGCCGCAAACCCTTTCCAGCCGTCGCGGATGGCGGCATTGGTCACGTTGTTACGCATAATCTGTGAGGCACTCAGTCCGCCTGCATAGAAAAATCCGTAGCTGTCGTTCATGGCATTGCTCAGCAACGCATCCGCATTCACTTTACTGCCAAACACGCGGGTCGCCATATCGTGCCAGCTGACGCCGCCCACCGAAATATCACTCCCCATCAGCGTTCTGATGGTTCCGGCGGCCTGCTGGCAGGTCACAAACTGCTTTACCCCGCTCACCGTCTGATAGATCCCCCGTAAAGGACTCGGGTTATTGGTGATCAGCGTCAGCGGGTCGGTGCTGTTGAGCAGCTGGTTGATGGTGTATTTGTTGTTAAGCAAAATGTCACCAATCACGCAGTTTTCGACATAGTCCGTCAGCATCTGTGCCAGCTGCGGGTTTTGCGTCCGAAAATTGGAGGTTTGCGCCACGATTTGAGACCCAAACAGCATCCCGCTCTTGGTATAGGTCAGCGAGTCCGGGCGCGATAAGGTGTAATCGTACAACTGCGCCACCCCAAATCCCGCACCGGTGGTCAGCCCCGCAATCATGGCCAGTCCCAGCGGCACATTGTCCACCTCATACACAGCTGCCGGGTCGGTGATATCGAGGATTTGTACCGACCGTTTTGGCACCAGTAACACGGACGTAATAAACATGAACACGGCCAGCCAGTGCATAAATACGCGCGGATCACGGGTTTTGATAAAGGACACCATCACCCCCAGCACGCCAAATGTGCTGACAATGCGAAGTAAGGTATCAAACGTATCGGCGCCCAGAATGGTGACGACGCCGTTTAACACCTGCCGCCACATGTCCCCGCCGTATATCGTATACATTTCAGTCATTGCTGGTCCCCCAACGGTAGTTACCCTGATATGACGTTGAAATAATGGTCGAGACCTGCTGCTGGAGGTACTGCATGTTGCGGTCAATACCGTCCAGCGCGTTCTGATCGGCCGCCGACTGCAGCTTCATGTTGGCCAGCAGCTGCTGTGCCTGAGCCACGTTCTGCCGCAACTCTCCCGCCGCCTGTTCCGGGAAGTTTTTCCCGGCCAGCGACTGACTGGCCTGCTTCACCAGCTCCTGCAGGTACTGGATCATTAAATCCTGCGCGATGTAATCCGCCACCTGGATGAGGTAGGTTGGGCTTTGCCCCATACTCTGCGAGTTGGTCAGGTATTTCAGGACGGGGACAGAGGTGGTGTTGAGAAACCCCTTTTCCTGGTCGGATAGGCCGGTGTCATCCGTCAGCTTCTGGTTCATGGACAACATGATGTTTTGGACCAGCGTGACCAGCGCGTTATTGCTGCTGATGGTCACGCTGGCCACCGTCGGCCCGAGGCAAAGGTCGGGTTCATCACAGCCGTAAATCTTGGCCGTCCCGCCACGCATCAGTACGGTGATCACGTCCCGGTTATCCACCATCGGCGTCAGGATAGTTACCTGCCCGGCGCTGTTGAAAATGATGGATCCGACGATACTCATCACCAGCTCTTTCAGCTGGCGATTCCCGTCGAAAAGGTGGTTGCGCCCGAGCGCATCCCAGATGAGATTTTTGTTTTTCAGCACCTGGTCTTTTTCATTGGCGTTGGCACGGCCCGTGACGCTGTCACCCTGCCCCCCGACCGTGCACCCCTGTCGCGAGGCGGCCCAGTCAGAAAAAATATTGTCGTCACCGGCAATGTCCTGGCAGATTTTCTGGTTGGAAAGTTGAGAAACGGGCCAGAGGCCCCCGATGATCCCCTGCGCCGCCTGGCATGAACTCATGTTGGCGGAGTTCACGTCGGAGGCGATTTTTTGCAGAAAGTCTTTGGCCTGTTTCAGTTCAGGCACCATCGTCTGCAACGCCAGGTCGAAGGCGTAGCCCGCCGCATTACTCATGATTTGCTTGGCAAAGCGCTGAATTTCCTCACCACTGATAAACGAGAAGGCGCCCAGATAGGCATCAATGCCCCCGCAGCCGGAATTCAGGGAAGGCACCTGCATCGAGATAAGTTGTACCTGTTTTACCGGATTTCGCAGATACACCGAACCGCCGGTGATGTAGCCTGCGGCCTGCCCCTGCCATGCCTGCGCTTTGGAGACGTTGCCGTCATAGCCCAGACTGCCGAAAAAACCGTTCAGGTCGCCCTGTACGTCGGCCAGCGCCGGTGTGCTGATACACATTGCGGTCAGTAATGTCAGCATGACCTTTTTGAGCTTCATGGGTGATGCTCCCTCTTTGCTGTGTTTTGTGCCCTTCCCCCCCGTTCTTCAACGGACTGAACCCGGAATAGCGGGCTAACCCGGACTTCAGCCCATCTCATAAACGCCTCCAGTAACGCCATCGCAACAGCGGCCAGCGAGGCGAATATGGCACCGCCTCCCAGCGCCCCGCATATCCAGACAGGCAGATGTAGAACTAACGAGAAGGCCAGAGCGTATTGATGCATAACAGGGTTTTGCATTTGTGCATCAAACCAGCGACCGGCAAAACAGGCCCACAGGCCCGCTGCCGCGAACAATGCGATACCCACTATTAAGGAAACGAAACCCACCTTTTCCATAAACGCGCGTTTTTTCGCGCTTAAGTGTTCTTTTGTGTTCAAAATCATGTCTCCGCAGGCGCAGGAACCCTGCGCGGTATAAAGGCTCAGAAGAATGTCGTGCAGAAGAAAACGGGAAAAGCGGTGGTATTTACTGCGCAGTAACGGCCTGACTGGAAGGCACCGGCCCCAGCGTATTGGAGGGAAGATTGTCGATATCCGCCTCAATCATCAGCGCGACGCGCTGGCTCAGGGTGCCCATGTCGGTATCCCCCTGATAAAGCGGAAAGGCCGCAATGGTATTGTCCGGACGCGGGGTGGCGACGTTAACCAGAAACGTGGTGGGCGTGGCGATGGGCAGACCGTTGCCAAAAAACGTCATAATTTCCCCCGCCAGCGGCTCATTTGCGCCACGTTTACGGGGAATAAGTGCCACCGGAAAGGACGTATCGCCATAGCCGTCAAGCGTATAGGGATAAACCTTGATGCCGACCTCATCTGACCACTGCTTTAACTTCGGGTCGAATTTCGCGCTGTACTGACACCCCCGTTGCATAAATACCACGATGGCGTAGTTGTTCAGGTTCACCTCACGCCCGTCGGTGAGCGTCATTATGTGCGGCGCACGGTCTGAAGGAGTACGCGCCTGCGGTAATCCCAGGTCAGGCATCGCCGGTGACCAGTTGGTTTGTGTTTTGGACCTTTCCAGTGCCGCTATCTGGTCGGCCACGGTCGCCTGCGTAGTCAGCGGAACCATCAGGCAAAAGAAAGGCAACAGAAGGGTGAGTTTCACGATTTTGCCTCCCGGTTCTTCTTGCGCGCTTTACGGTGTGCGAGGACTTCAGACGCGATGAGCACAATCAGCGACAGGATAAGGCAGGTGAAGGTTGAAAAAATCAACACCTGTTGCGTCAGCTTAGCCGAGTAGGCCAGCAACTCACTCAGGCAGTTAGCAACAATTCCCAGTAGAAAAAGAGTGGCCACGACTGGAAGTTTATTCACGATTTTTCTCCTGAGTTGTCGATGGTTTCTTAATCCGCCACATATATAAACCTGCAATAAAGCTGATGAGCATACTTAAAATGTAAAGTTCATTCAGAGTGGCATTGGCTTCGTTTATCCAGGCTTCACGGCTTTCAGGTTGTTTTGCGCAGAGCAAAGGAATGGGGGTGGGAGATGGTTGATCTGTCACGTGACGAGCGGTTGGTTTACACCCCCAGACCTGGTCTGGAGGAGCACCCCTTAACATATGTTCTGCCTGAACTAAGATTGAAGCGCCTATGTTTGGACGGCTCCCGATAATAAATAACAAAAAGAAAATGAGTGCAGGGCCGGTGACAAAGGTCCATGCGATCATTTTCATAAGCCAGCGACTGACGCGCAGAAAATCCGCCAGACGGTTCCGGTGCATTTCAGTTAAGGAAATCATGTATTGCCCTTAGAAGTTAGGTTTAAACCCTGTGGCTACATTCAGAAAACGCCTGGCCAGGTCATCCTGTGTCATAAAGCCATAGGCCAGCGGACGAAAGTCGCGGGAGGCCGGGTTAACCAGGAATAAGGCGGGGAAATGACTGATGCCCATCCGGGCACTTTGCCCTTCGTCCTGGCGGCTGTCCGGCACCTGCGGGGAGATTTGGCCGTCCACGCTCACCGGAATTAACGAGATATGCCGCGTGCGGGCAAAGTCAGCCACCACCCCGGCCATCTGCGCATCAATCGGGTCACTGCCGCGATAGAAGTAAAACATCCCGTACTGGGCAGACAGTTCGCTAATGGCCTGTGCCTGTTTGGCCTGGTCGCTGGCTTGCTGCAGTGGTGCCGTACTGTTGTAGTGCGGGTGTTCGAGGTTGTAATCCAGATCGGGATGATCCAGCTGAGCCACCGCAAACGACTGGCTGAACATCGATGCCCTGTCCGTCCAGAACTTCTGCCAGCGCAGGAAGGTGGCGGTATTTTCGCTCGACGGGTTAAGAATGGCCCGGTCCAGCGCTTCCTTCGTGTAACGCTTGAGCACTGCCGCCTGCTCTGACGGTGACAGCTTGCTAAAATCAGGCACTTGCGGGGACGGGGCCGGTTTGGCTGCCGGCGTGTCCGCCGGCTTCTTCGGTTCATTGTACCAGTGCCAGCCGGTGAACGGATCCGCCGGTGTCACCACCGCATCGGCCGGTGTATCTGTACCGTCCGCCCACGCAGGGAGCGCGAGACTGAGCAGGCAGGCAAACCACAGTGTTTTCATCATTTCCCTCCGCCCTGCGCGTTAACCTGCGCCGCAATCCGGTCTTTCACCTGCTGAACCATCACCGACGAGTTCGGGATTTTCTGGTTGGTCATCAGGTCGCTGTAGAAATCGGCAAAGTTAATCAGGTCAAAGTTGATGGCCTGCAGCTCAGGCACGGTGATCCCCCGGCAGTTCGGTGAATCACCGCTGCCAAAACTCACACCCAGCTGATCGCGCCGCCCCTGCTCCTGAATAATGCGGGCCAGCTTGCCCCCGAACACGCAATACACCTGTTTTTTCTGAATACAGACGCCCAGCACGGCGCGGTTGCACGCCTCACCGACGCTGACCACCACCTTTTTCGCCTTGGCCTTGCCGATGGCCATTTCATCACTGTTGCAGTTCGCCAGCCCGGCGTTGTTCCCCCAGCCGGAATCCACGCAGCAGTTGGAGAAACCGGCCATTGCCTTGCGACAGGACATCGCCTGACCGGTAAAGGCTTTGATGTTGATCTGGTCGTTGACCACGTCGTCACCGGCTGAAGCCAGTCCCGCGAGTTTGGCCACCGCCGTGTCAAAACCGCTGTCTCCGGCGCCGTTGGTATCGTCACAGTCCCCAGACATGCACAGATAATTGCCGCCGCAGAGTTTGCCGGTAGAGGTGTAGGTCTTCTGGCACTGATACGTGACCTGTTGGTGCGAGCATTGCCCTGCCGTTTGTTCAGTACAGTGACTTCCGACGACGGTACAGCTGGCATCAGACATTAAAGCGGCACAGTTACCGTTACTGGCCGGCGTCGTCAGATAGGTATCGGTGTACTGCCAGCAGTCGCTGTGAACGGTGTAGGTCTGTCCGTTCACGGTGGTTGTCCTGTCGCCGCCGCCCACCGTGCATTGCGTGCTGATTAACTGGCCGCCCACGCTCTGGTCATCACACGCCTGCTGAACGTTGGTCTGGGGTTGATACGTTTGTACGGTAGTGACAGCCGTCATGCTGAGCGTCAGGGACGCAGATCCGTTACCAAAACCACTAATGATGCCGTCAAGGAAAGTCGTCTGGTGATTCACTGAACCAATCGTTAAAGAAAGCGTGACCGTCTCTCCCTGATTCATGTGATAGCCCGAAACAGACAGATTCTTTTGCGTGGTTCCCGAAATCCTGTCCGGTACGACCATAGCGTCCCCTAACACGCTCCAGGTGACTGTCCGGGCCAGATACCCCGACATGTTGAAGTTCGCCAGCTGAAGGTCGCCGGTAAAAGGCGCGACAAAGGTGGCATAAACCGTCAGGTTGTTGCGGTAGTAGGTGAAGTCCCCGGTATTGATTACCGCTGTCTGATTGGTTTGCGTCGTCACATACGTCCCGCCTATCGTGACGGCACGGTTACAGCTTTGGGTCACGGCCACGTCTTTGTCACAGGTGTAATTCTGGAAGGTGCTTTTACTGACGACTTTGTCCGTACACTGATCGTAGGTGCCGTTGACGACCGTGCCGGCAGTGCTCTCAGCATCCTTGCCGTTGGTAATGAACGGTGCCTTGGGGTCAATAGTCACCGCCGGATTGGTCGTGCCGGCGCTGATAACCGCCTGCCCGGCGTTGTTCTGACCGAGTTCAGTCTGTCCTTTGTCACTGATACCACCGTCCCCACCCTGCACGCCCCCGTAATACCCGCTCTGTGACGGACTGGCGGTGTACCCTGGAATAACGGTCGAGGGTGAGGTGTTTTTCATCCCCGAGGTGCCCTGACTGCTGTTAGATTTTCCGTAGCTGGAACCGGCGTTGTAGGCATCGCTGACGGCATCGGCCTGTGCCCCCTGGGCACACAGCAGCAACAGTGACAAAAGAAATCGCTTCATTATTTTCCCTCCGCCGTTTTCAGCAGCTGTGTCGCCGTGGTTGCACAATCTCCCCGGCGCACGACTTCTTCGAGTGCCTGCTTAACCGGCAGGCTGCCGTAAAGCACGTCATAGTTGCCCTGACAGGTGACCACCAGTGCGGGCACAGCTTTGATGCCGTATTGCTGATACAGCGTCGGGTCAATCTGCACCCCCGCCTCTTTATCTTTCTTGGACAGCTCAAACATCACCGAGGCCGTTTTGCGAAAATCGTTATCCAGCAGGCCGCGCAGCGTCGCCGGTATACCAAAGCGGCGGGCATCGGCGAGCATGGGCAGTAACCCTTCTTCCGGAATGCGCAGACTCACAAAATAGAGCGCCTGCGGCGTGGGCCGGTCGGCGCTGTTCTGGTCAGCCTGGGACGCGGCGATTTCGTTTTGCAGCTGAGACACCTTATTTTGCTGTGCCGGTGGCAGGGTAATGTTCATGCCCTTCAGCTGCGCCTGGAACTGCTCAAGCTCGGTTTGCTTTTGTTTCATG
The DNA here is from genome assembly GCF_018288855.1 of Rahnella inusitata. Taxonomy (NCBI): domain Bacteria; kingdom Pseudomonadati; phylum Pseudomonadota; class Gammaproteobacteria; order Enterobacterales; family Yersiniaceae; genus Rahnella; species Rahnella inusitata. The sequence goes on from NZ_CP065026.1 coordinate 39,883, forward strand.
TACGCCATATCACCGGCGGACACGGTGGGCTGCTCGGCTGCCTGCACGGATTGCGCGCAGAGCAGCGCGGCGCTGAGCGTCAGCGCCGTCATCAGGGGTCTGTTCATGGAAGGTCCTTACAGATAAGCGCAGTTACGCTTTCGCCACAGGAGGTAGCCGAAGTTCTTTTTGGATGTTGGGGCGTTATGTACCGAGCCCCACAGCTGCGTGGTCGTGCCAAAGGGGTGGCAGTCGCTGGCTTCGGGGTACATGTTGACCATCTGATATCGCCAGCGGGATTTCGGGATAATCGGGGACGGATACTCGTAGCACACCGCCACGTCCGCCCCGACCGTCTCCATCACGAGTCCCTCCCGGTGCAGTTTGAACGCCATCCGTTCACTGACCAGCACCGACGCCTCAAGCGGCGAAAACTCGTTGCTGGTGTAGCCCGTGAAGGGGTACATCGACCCCTGCGCTCCGGCACACCAGAACAGCGGATCCAGCGGCACTCCGGCCGTGGAGGCAATCGAGTCGGCGGCGCAGGCCCCCTGTGCCAGCAGGTTAGAGAACAGGCTCACTTCCGGGTTGATGATCATCGACAGCGTGCTGTCATTCCACAGCGGGTCAACCTCGGAAAGGTAAGCAATATCCATGTCGCCGGTCTGCATGCAGCCGGTGCTGGTGATGATATTCAGCCAGTAAATCAGCGGATATTTATACCAGTGCACATGGTAGAACGCGCCGGGTGAAGGCTTGTCACTCTGCCCGCCGGTGCCGGTACCTGTCCGCCCCAGGTCAATTTTAAACCCGCCCATATTGACCATCACGCCCGGTTCGCGCGTCACGTCCGTAAGGGCAACGGGTTCCCAAAAGCCGATGGCCAGCCCCAGGCGGTAAAAAATGCCGTAAGGGCACAGCTGGATAGGCGATGCCGGATTGGGGGTGTCCGGGTGTGAACCGGAAGCCAGCTGAATGCTGCCGAGCGTCATGGGAAACAGGCATTTCCAGCAGACATCACTGATAGGGTTCACCCAGCGGCCGTCTCCGGCGTTCGTACTGGCTGCCTGGGCAGGCATGCACAGAAAGGCCATCCAGATTAAGGTAAGGCAGAGAATGAGCTTGCGCATTCGTCCTCCGGTTCCCTGACAACCGGCATAACCTTCCAGCCCAGCCGTTCACAGCTGTCGATAAGCTGGATAAGAAACTTCGGTGCCCGCCCGGACTGCATCTGATAGTCGATATCGTCTTCAATGTCCGAACCCAGCACGGTCAGAAATTCCTGACGGGCTCTTTCGACTTCACGGGCCATTGCATCAATGGTACTGCCTGACAACAGCGGCGCTACACCCATTTCCCGGTCTGACAACGTGTAGCCCGCCCGCTGCAGACTGCGCAGAAAGGCAGAGAAAATGGCGTCAAAATAGGCTTCGTTCATCTGCGCATGTAAGGCTTTACCCGTAATGGCGGACGGATACCTGAACAGCTTCGATGTATTGCCTTCGGCACGGGGAGCATCGTCCTGACGGGGCATGGGTTTTCCAACAAAATCATTCTTCCCGACAGCTTTGTACCAAAAAAACAAATAAAGGCAGAGGAGTAATAACAGCAGCCACAATATTTCGTCGCGTGTGAGTGATTCAATAAATGCAAATAATCTCATCGTTATTCAACCTTCTGATAAGGTGCGAAAGAGGCCACGTATAATCCGCGCTGACGCAATCGCCTGAGCATCCGGTGCACCTTCTGTGCACTTTCACCGGCAGCAATCTCCATCCGGATTTGGGCAATTTTCTCTTCGGGTTGGATGTGGGCGGGCAGCGTGCCAATCCAGGTGTAAAGCAGCAGGTTAGCCAGCTGTGTGAGCACGATTTCGGGCACAGGGATTTCCAGCCGGGGATTAGTACTCAGAAAAAGCCCGTGGTCTTTAAGCAGGTGCTCCAAATCGAGAGCCGCCGCCAGGTAAAGCGCCTCTTCCTGCCCGCCGATATCCGCCCCGCCTTCATGCCGACCGATGACGCACGTCAGCAACGGCTTTAGCCATGATTTAATCGGGTTCACAGTGTTGGACTTTCCATTTACACACTCCTTTCTTTAGACAGCGGCCCGTGACGCTGAAGCACTGTGCGAATATCGTGCTCATTCAGTGACGCCAGGATGAGCGAGGTGCGAAGCTCGGCACTCAGAGCCAGCAGCGTCTGCAGAGCCGCGCGGATAACCACCGATTCGGTGTAAAGCGGGTGTTCTTCGGTCATGGCCCGCAGGCCGTTTTTATCGGTGTCGCCCAGCCGCACGGTGGTGGCAAAGCGTTTTATGTTATCCGCGTCGTGATTGTCTTTAACGCAGTGATTCATTTCAGTGCCACCTCCTCGACCTTGAGCGTCCTGTCGTCGCGGCTGATACGTACCGGCGTATGCTCAAAGCCAAATTTTGTTGTCAGGGTGCCGTACTGGTCGAAGTACACCGGTTCATCCAGCGCATTGCTGCTGTCCCGGATATTGCCGTTCACCAGAATGACTTTGAAATTAACCTGCCCGGCCAGCTGCTGTTTCACCCACTTCATCTGCGCGGGGTTGTCGCCGTCAATGAAGTACAGGGTTTCGCTAAACGGCACTTTATCCAGCGGATTGACCTGGTCACCGGCACGGGCGATCACGTTACCGCGCATATCGCGGATAGTTTCACGCACGGTAAACGTCGGGTCATAGTGCAGCGTTCGGTCAGCTTTCGCCGGGGTCAGGCCCGCCACCGGTTCGGGGCGAACGGCGTGGGCTTTCACCCTGGCTTCGGCTTCGCGCTGGATCCTGTCCATCTCACCGCTGTCTTTGATGCCCTGCAGGCGCTGACCGATAAAATCCAGCAAGTCAGGCTCGGCTATCGGAAACAAATGACCAATAGTGCCGAGATCCTTTGCCCCTGCTGACAGGCTGAATAAGCCTGCCAGCAGGCAGATAACCCACCGAGATGTCATGGTGCCTCCTGCATGCGGTGGGCAATGTCCGCCTGGATCTGAGGCGTGATGTCCAGTACGGGCATCACCACCGCCGGCGGCACCAGGATCAGGTCACCGTGCGCCTGCTGCCAGTCATTCAGGCTGGCTTTAAGCGCCTGATCAAACCGGGTGGTCAACACCCGTGCGCTGTTCTCATCCAGCTGCTTTTTAGCCGACTGCTGCATAAACAGATCGATAGTGCCCTTCATGTCAAAGACCACCGTCCGGCGCTGAAATTGTTGAGCGACCAGTGCACTGATACCTGCACACACAGTGACCAGCAGCAGTGTCAGCAACAGTGCCACCGCCCCAGCCCGCACGAATTTCTTGTTGAAAAAACCGGCCTTACTGGCCGGTGTGATGCTGATGCCCTGCCTGACGTTTTGCGCGTCGATATCGGTTTCATTCACGGTTGATTTCCTCGGTTTCTTTCACACTCAACCCTGCCCAAATTTCCAGCTCGCGGATCTCGTCCTGATACATGTCGGGTTCACAGGCCAGCAGGTAGGCCGCCTCTTCACTGGTGGCCCCCGCATCCTGCGCCTCGCTCATGTACTGGAAATCCTGCCCGCGCGTACTGAACATCGCCCGCGTGACCGGATCGACGAAAACGCGATGGAAGGAACTGTTTTCCCCGGTCGAAATCATCACCGAACTGAAGCCCGTTTCTTTCGCCGGCTGGAAGCCGCGAATGACCTGCGTTTCCAGCTCGGTAAATTGGTCAGGGTTGGCATTGAGGTAGGTTTTAAAGGCTTTGGCATCCTGCAACAGCGTCACCTTCGTCCCGCTACAATCCCAGGCTGCGGCCGCCGCCGGCGGTGCGGCCTGGTCTTTGGTACCGGTGAAGTCCTTAATCCCCTGCGTGATGGTGATGAAGGCCCCACGGTGGCGACGCACCGTCCGGTAGCCGGTTTCGATAAAGCGTGCGGCATGCGGGTTAGAGCCGCTGAACAGACGCCAGGCTTCGTCGATAATGGCCACTTTTTTCAGGTCACGCGGCGAGTGGTACATTTTTTCCTGTATGGCCAGAATGAGCGAATACAGGATGGCGGACAGCAGGTGTGGCTGATTTTCCAGGCTCAGCAGTTCCAGCACGGCAAAGCGTGTTTCGCCATCGAGCGTCGGATTGTCGGAGTTGAAGTATTCTCCGTTCGCCCCCCAGGTACACCAGCGGTCGAGCAGCAGAACCAGCTCGTTAATACGGTCACGGATGGTCGGCTGGGATTCGTAAGTGGTCGTGACTTCTTGCGAAATCATGTACGCCACCACGTCATCAATACGGGCTTTGTTGGCTTTCGCTTCCCAGGCCGCAACCACGCCTTTGAGCAGAATGGTTTCGCTGACCTTATCCAGCGGCTCGTTAGGGCTGGCCAGTACGGTCAGCAGGCCAGTGATGCCTTCTGCCGACTCTTTAATGTCCACCACGTTAGCAAAGGGATTAAAGCGCAGGGTGGCACCGTCCAGGTATTTCCCGCCGGCTTGTTTACAGAAGTTTTTGTAGCTCGCCCCCATGTCGATAACCCAGGCGAAGCCGTGGGAGTTCAGCACCTGTCGCAGGATTTCCTGAATAAAGAAGCTTTTGCCCGCGCCGGTGGTCCCCGTCACCGCAATGTTGTAGTTGGTGCTGCCACTGGTTTCGCTGAACATATCGAAAAATGCCAGCTGGTTGCGGTAGGTCGGCAACGGGCTGCCTATCGGTGACATTTGCCGCTCAGCCACCACCGGCATCAGGTTGACGGCGTTAAAGCTTTTACAGCGCAGCGTCGAACCCATCACCACCATGTCTTCCCACAGCCCCTCCTGCATCATGAAGGGGAAGGAGCTGATCCAGTTTCGCAACTGCTGAAAGCGCGGGGCGGAGATTTCCAGGTCATTTTTGCGAAAGACGTTGATGGCCGCCAGTTCACACGACTGTTGTTCGCTGGCATCATCCGGCGTGAACAGGGTCAGGTTCAGCGAGAAATTGCACATGGCAATTTCGTTACTGGCCAGCCCCTGCCGCAGGTCTCGCCATTCCTCATACGCCCGCTGGGTGCCGGGGAACAGTTTGGCGTAGGACGTGCCGGCTTTCTTACCCAGGTCCTGCTCTTTACGAAACGCGTCGTTCTGGCTTTTTACCTGATCTTCCACGGAGACCGTCCAGCTGAGGATGAACGGACAGGGAATACCCAGATCGGGAAAACGCATGTTCTGCAGATTGTCTGACGCCTGCCAGAGCGCAAACCTCGCCGGGGCTTTAGTCAGTTGCATATTCACAATACGGGTGCTGGCGACGGCGGTATCGCGGCTGTCTCCGAGGATTCGGTCCTCCGGCTGACGCGCGGTGGTAAGCCGCAGATAGCCCGGACGCACTTCCATTTCGGTACTGTGATCGACGCACTGGCGGTGCAGTTCCTGGTCGGTGTTCCAGTGATCGGGACTGCGGGTCACCTGTCCCGGCCGGTAGTTAAGCTGTTCCCGCATGATCGACAGAAATTCCGGGGCACCAACGCGGCGGGTTTCCATATGGGCCGCCATCAGTGAGACGCGCAGCGTCTCCCGCAGTTGCACAACGGCGTCCATCGCCCGGATACCGCCTCGCCCTGAGCGGGCATACACCAGAAACACGCGGTAGTTACGCAGATAAAGCGGGTATTCCCGGTCATTACTGAGTCCCTTCAGGGCCGCCCGCTCCCAGTAGGCTTTGGTGATGGCATTAAGCGGTTTCGCCATGCTGCCTTTCCACATGTCCTTGCTGAGACCATTGTCGAGCATCTCACCCACGCACTTACTGGCCACCATCAGCACGGTCACCGGCGTTTTGCGGGGCATTTTTTTGCGCAACAGGTCATCGAGCGCCTGCACAACCTGCTGATTGGCCCCGGCCAGCGGAGCCACTTCCATGATGAAGCCGATGGAGCGGCTGTTGATAAACAGTTCGGTTTTTTCATCATACATTCGGTAGGGCAACAGGCTGGTGATGGACGGATAGCTCAGGCTTTGCTGCAACATGTCGGCCGCCGTCTTTGCCCCGCCTTCATCTTTACTACCGGCAATAATGTTAGCCAGCTGGTCTAACCAGGAATCGCTCATGACGCCCCCATTTTTTCAATGCGTTCTGGATAACAAAGAGGATGCGGGGATGACGCAGGCACGGGCTGCGCGTCAATAAATTCGGGCATTAAGGTCCGCTTCATTGGCCTCATTCCCCTTCACTGATCACGCGAAAATCGGCATCCCAGCGGGATTTGTTCTTCACGAACTCGACCACGGCGGGCTGATGAAAGCTGTCTTGCTCATCCACCCAGGGGGCGATCCACAGACGCTGCGTGGCATCGGGAATACGACGGGCGTCCACCTGTCCCGGACCGGCATAGTCAGCCGGCGTGATGGGGCGGATTGCCGAGAGAGATCGGGTGTTACTGCCTGCGACCGGAATGGTTGATGCCCGCAGCATGGCGTCGTTATTGGATACTGGCGTGCCGGCTATCGGCCGGGGGGCCAGACCGGCGACGCTGATGGGACGGTCAGGCGACACGTTGGGTTTGATGTTTGTTGTGGAAGCCAGTGACTCAGCGGCAGGCTTTGGGACGGTTTGCGCCTCCGCCGTCAGGTCGTCCAGGCTTTTGCCTTTGGCGGCCAGGTGACTGGCGTCTGACATGGACAAGCATTGATCAGTGGCTGTCTTGTTACAGTCGAAATCGGAATTCATACCGGCGCAGCCGGTCAGCATGCCGCACAGCAGCACGGCAGGAAGGACTTTGAACATGGTGTTTACTCCGGATGCGGCGATGCCGCCTTTTGTGAAAGAAAAAATGAGTGAATGGTAGGCAGTGCAGTGGGGGGACTTTCTGTGTTCTGAATTACGGGTGCGCGATTCTTAGGTTAACGGGATAATACATATGCGGGATTTGCGGGCAGAGGGCCGAACATTTCTTCATATCGTTGCACCAGGCGGCGGAGCGTATATGCTTCTGTTTCCGTTTTCTTCAGGTTTTGACGCAAATGGTCACACTCGCTGGCTAGCCGCGACTTTTCCCTGACCGCTTTTCGGACGACCTTTTTAGCGCCTTCTGGATCAGCAAAATTCGCCAATGCATAAGCCAGCATATCCAGTTCAAAACGCAGGTCTGCCGGATGTTGCCAGAACGGCGACAACTGGTGACCCAGATACCCGCATGCGAGACAGCCACAAATATGACCGGCCTTCACCCTGACATGTCCGCGTGTGTTCACCCACAGCAGTCCCCAACGGTCGGGAAGATCATCAAGGCCGATTAAACCTTCCGGACAAATGTAATACCGGTAAGTGCCCATGCCCGTTATCTCGCCACTGCGGTGGGGTTTTGCCCGGTCAGCCAGAAAATCAGAGCGGCTGACCTTGGACTCCACCACCACCGAACCGCCGTCAAACCCCCACCGGTACGCAAAGACATCTGCGCGCTCGCCACCGTATAGCCCGCCCACCTCCGTTAATGCCACCTGACAGCCGGGGCCGTTACCGCTCGCAGGACGCTTACACCACTTCGCCGCAATCGCGTTCAATTCGTCATGGTTCATACGCCATAAACCTCGTATAACTTTGCCATCACTCCCCCCGTTAACACGCAGCAGGCTTCTATCAAAAAGAGTGCGTTGATATCGTCAGCGTTTAATACGGGGAGACGCCAGGCCACGATGATCCAAAAGGTAAAAACCAACAGGCCCAACACGAGGGGGAACCCGAGTGCAGTCAGAATGATTTTCCCGTTGAAAGATTTTCGTCTGGCGGCGAAGAAAACACTGACAAGATAAATACCCCCCAAAAGCAGCGTGCACCGCCATATGTTCCATTCTGCCCGTATATGCGCGAACTGATTGATAGCGGCCCAGCCGCCAAAATAGGCGATAAACGCCAGGGCAAGAATGGCAAAGGGCCACCGGTTGTGTTTACTCAGCATCATCATGTTCTCCTCAATATTCCGAAGGGCAGGCTTCCGGCCCACTGGCTGGCTGCGTCGCGTTCCCGGCGTCAGCATCAGACTGGCCGTGCTCAAGCTTTTCAATGTCACTGAGCAGGGCCGACAACTCACAGGATGACGCTTTGCGCTTCCAGGCCTGGCGGTAACGCACTTTTAATGCGCCGAGCCGGATACGTTGTTCCCGATTTTTCACCACGTTCCCCCCTTTTTATGCCGCTGCTCCCCGCCCCAACACCCGGACACGCAGCGTTTCCGGTGCCCGACGCCCGCTGACCGGCACCCGTACAACCTGATTCATCAGCGTCAGCATCAGCATGGCTCGCCTGGCTCCGTTGGGTTCGTCCCAAACGGCTTCCAGCCCTTCAAACACCCCGCTGAGAACCTCCACCCGGTCACCGTGCACCGGCATCGTCGGTGCAGGTGACAGGCAGTCATGGGTTTTCAGCCGCTCCACTACCTCATCGGGCACCACTGATGGCATGCCGCCAAAACTGATTAAGGACGACACCCCCCTTGTGCTTTTGATGGTGGTGGTGTGAATAACCTCCGGATCAAAACGCACGAAGATGTAACCGGGGAAAAGTGCCTGAGGTGACACCGTTTTAATCAGCGGGCTGCCGAGTAACATGGGGGTGATGACTTGTGCCGTATAAAGCGGCAGGAAACATGTCACCCCCTGATTGTCCAAATGCTGTTGTGCGCGTTTTTCCTGTGCATACTGCGTCTGTGCAACGTACCAGTGTTCCATATCCCTTCCCCCTGTCAGTTAATGGTATCGCCCAGCTTCAGCTGGCTCGCCTGACGCAACACTTCATCAGGATTGAGGACGGCGGCGCGGGTGACGTTATTCACCTGCGCGGAGGCATTACCGGCCACCTGCTGCACGTTATTTTGCGCGTCACCTTTTTTGTCTTTATCCGCTTCAATGTCTTCAATGGTTTCCAGACGGAAGCCCTGCTGGAAGACCACGGTCACGCTGTTGCCCGCGCCGATATCAATCACCGGGTGATACTGCTCAGCCCGTTTTATCCAGTACTGGCTGAGCGTGTCAGCCGCCTTGCTGGCACCGCCGCCAATCCCCTGCTTAAACACGTCGCCGGCACCCACTGACGCAGTGGCACCCAGTCCGACTGACGGCGTGGCGGCTGACTTGATGCCTTCCCCGAAGCCAGAGAGCAGCCCTGCCATACCGGCGTAGCCGATGATCTGACCGTTACGCATCACCGGCTTGCCGCGAATACCCTGCTTGCCCTGATAGGCCACGTGTCCGTCAAACGGCATGTCGATATGCTTGCCGTTTTTCAGGATGCAGCTGATGTTTTTGGTTCTGACCTCACCGCGTTCGCTGGAGATGTCCCCCCAGATTTCGCCGGTGACGCGGCACTGGTCCATGTTGTAGGTTTTACCGTTAGGCATGGAAACATCGCCAATCAAGGTGATGACCACGGGAGATGTGTTTTGCTGACCGGTCACGCTGGCGTTGGCATCCGCCCCCTCAATCATTACGGCTTCCGAGAAGGAGCCGGACGGTATCCACGGCAGTTTGGTTTTCTTAGCCTGCAGTGAGGTATAGCTGAAGGTTTTACTGGTCATGCCCCCCAGATGGCCCGAGCCGGTGCCGGGGTAAAAGCCCGCGCCCTGACCTTGTCCCGGATAAAACTGACTGCCCTGCCCGCCCCCCGGCCCACGGTTCGGGTCGGTGACGTTCCACTGCGCGGGGCTGGCCGGGCCGGTGGCGACCGGGCCTGTTGTGCCTGCGCCGGGGCCGCTGGCTGGCCCGGTTGACGGTGCGCTGGTCACAGGCGCAGAAGGCGGCTGACTTTGCAACTTACTCATGGCGTCCATGATTTTAGAAAGCTGTTGCTTGAGGGCTTCATTTTGCTGCTGCTGGTCGGTTTTAAGCTGGTTCACGCTGCTTTCCAGCGCCGAGGTTTTGTTTTGCTGCTGAGCCAGTGCCGCCGTGGCCAGGTTGTCGGTAAAGGAGCTGGTGACAACGCCGCCAGTCATATCGACAGCTTTGGGTTTGGTCGGGTTCTTCAGCGCTGACTGATGGTGAGCATAAGCCCATATCCCGCCCCCGACGCCGAGGGCCACCGCGACACACACGCCGGTCATGACCCACTGCTTGCGGCGGGTCGTGGTGTTGATGTTGCTCATACCCCGCCCTCCGTTGCCGTGGAGAAGATAACCCACACGTACCCTTCACCGCCGGCGTAAAGGTTATGGGTGGACAACATCACGGCACGGACACCCTTCTGCCAGAACTGTTTTTCTGACAGCGGGCGCGTGATGTAGCCGGTGTTTTTCATGCGATAGCGCATGACCAGCAGGTGCGAGCCGACCAGCTGGCGTTCAGGTGTCAGCAGGACGCCCGGCATCGGATTGTAGGCAGGTCCGCGCGCCGCTTTGGCTTCGATATAGCTGTCAGGTACGCCGCCGTTCACCACCGTGCGGGCCACGCTCACCAGCGTTTTCCCCCACGGCTGGCTTTCCTCCCAGGCTTTTGCATCCGGGTTGGCCTTCAGCGGTACTGAGGCGGGAATAAGGTGCAGCGTATGTCCGCTGCCCGGTTTTGGCGTCACGTCCAGAGAGGCGCCGATGCCGCTGGCCGTTTCCAGAAAGAGCGTGAAGTTCTGACCGGTCAGCGGGGTGATAAGCAGCGCCCCGTCTTCGGTGTTCTCCTGGGTAAAGGCCCCGTCGGGGCCGGTGACGCGGGTGATAAGCTCACCCTCAATGACAATTTTGTTCGGGCTGGTATTGCTCAGCTGCGCTTTCAGGTGCGCATCGTTTTCAAATACGGTGCCCGCCGGGCCGCTGACGTCGGCCATCGCCGCCGGTGTGAGGCAGAGGCCGGCGACGAACGCGGCAAGAAGTCGTGCTTTCATGCGGTTATCCCTGATGCTGTTTTGACACGGGTTGAGGGGGCTGCACTTCGGGGAAGGCGGTCAGACGGATGATGCCGTCCACATATTTCACGTTGAGCCGGTAGGCTTTATGCACATCGGGGATGTCTAACTTCAGGCTGCCGTTAGAGGTGCTGGCAGAGAGCGTGCCGCTGACGATGATGTCACCGGTCGCGGGGTCGAACGCCTCATCCTCGATGCGAAACACCGTGGAAATGCCGTTCTTCTTGATGTAATCCGCCTCGACGGCCAGCGCTTTTTTCAGCTCAGAGCGGGCTTCGGGCGGTACCCAGCGCAACAGGGCGGCGTGCTGACTGTCAACGGTGTCAGGCGTCACGCTCAGGCGTAAGTTAACAAACGAGCGCACCAGCATGTTGTTCAGGTTGGCATCCCCTTGCGACGCATCGGAGGTGAATGACCGGTCAAATAACATCGGGGTGGTGATGGTTTTTTGCGTGGTCGCAAAATGCCAGGCCATTGCGCCGGTGATGCAGGTACCCACCAGGCTCAGAGCAAGGAGCGAACCGAGTGACGCCAGAGCCAGCATCGTCACCCGGTTTCGCGTTTCTTTCACTTGATACTTCATCGTTTCTTCCTTCGGGCAGGGAAAAGGCGCCACCCGAAAGTGGCGCACACGTTACTGCATCCAGTGACGGTTGCCTGAATCAGGCACCCGCCTGAATTGCACCCGGAAAAGCACCGTTGGCAGATACCAGTAAAGAAGGTTTAAGAGCCACCATGAGCCCTGGCCTTTTTTAAGGTGTCGGATAAGCAGCCACAGAACGGCACCCACGCACAGCATCACGATAAAAATGTCGCAGAAGAACCCCGTCACCCCACAGGCTAAAAGCACAAAGGCTTCTTCGGGTGGCAGTCCGGCAACGCGTTTTTGCTGATTGAGAGTTTCCGGGAATCGATATTTCAACGAGTCCTGGTCCATAGGAGGAATTAATTGATGAGGGCGAAGAAAGCGCGGGTGATAAGGATGAGCATAATAAGGCCGGCGAATACCATCGGGTTACGGGTTTTAATAAAACCGGTCACCGACACGATAATTTCCGCCACGTATAACACCCACTCCACCGTCGAGCCGTGACCAAAAGTATCATTGGCATCCGCTTTTTGCGTGGCCATTAAATCCGTTGCGTGAACCAGGTGAGGGGAAATAACAACCGCGAGGGCCAGCGCAAAGAAAATAAGATTTCGCCGGGCGGCGGGAGACTGCGAAATAACGGGTTTAATACGGTGAGAATAAAAAGCACTAAAGTAAAATGGGAGGTTGCCGATACCCCCTTTCTGGAGATTATGTCCCCCTTCAGGCAAAGCTACCGCTACCCTTTCCGTCATACCGGAATCGTTCATCACTGATTTCATTATAAAAAACCTCGATTTGAGAAATAAAAATGTCAGCGTGCGTAAACAGACGTAACGCCCGCCCATCTTACATTGAGTCAAAAAAAAAAAAACTGTGACACATATCACAGTTTTTTCAGTTTCTAAGATATTTCTTATCATTCACCGGTAGTAGGCTCACACTCTCATTTCCTGTGTTATTTCAATCAGGCACAAAAATATGAAAGTAAAAGAGAAGATATACGAACGGCGCGGCCGTCCGAGAAAATATACGATGGGCGAAGTGCGTTACCGCGTACTCTGGGCGCCTGAAAATCTGCTGCTGGAGTTGCGCATTGCCGCCCGCGTTCGCGGGGTCAGCATGAACGATGAGGTGGTGGGCCGGTTGATTCAGTCGCTGGATTTCACCCCGAAAAAACCCATTATTAAAACCGAGGAGGGAGAGCGATTATTAGCCCTGGCCCGTTTGTTTGATGAGTTTATTCAGGCGCACCTGGATATGCTGCGGGAAAAATATGCCCAGGAAGCCACGGTGGTGGATGATAAGCGGCAGTTTGTGGCCGGTAAAATGCGCCGCTTCAGCAGCAGTTTCCCGGTGAATTTAAAAAAGGACATGGAAATCAGCGCGCGGTTTAATCAGCGCAGTATGAATCAGGAAATCGTTCAGCGCCTGTTAGGGTCACTCAATTATTTCACTGAGCAGCAGTTGCCCGAAAATGAGGAAATAAAACGACTGCGTTCGCTGGCGATGCTGTTCGATGAATTCATTGTGTCTAAGGTGGCGGTGGCGGAGAACCCGTTAACGAATAAGGAAAATAACGAATTGGGATCTTAGTTATCCTGACAAGGTATGCCGGGCAACCAGCCCGGCATAAACTTCACTCTTCTGCAATAAAATGTTTTGACTCTGACCTGTCTTCGGCAGCGCTCATACCGGAGAGGTTTCTGTCGAGCAGTTCCTCCAGTTTTTCATTCCCGCTCTCACCGCGCAGCTGCAAATATATTTCTGACATCATGGCCATCATAATGCTGATGCCTTCACGGCTGCCGGAAACTTTGCGCATTAAATCCCGGTTAAACCCTTCCTGGTCAAAGCTATTTCCTTCTCCCTGGTGTTTTTTTACCATCAGCCCGATGTTAACCAGTTCATTGACCACGGAGGAAAAGTTCACCTCGCCGTGCGTGGCACCGTTTTGCAGCTCAATCTGCACCAGCTCCAACACTTCCCTTTCGGTTTTTTCTTTGAAATAAATATTGCGTCTGGCCATCTCTTTTTCCTGTGTGTCCGGCTGGGGTTTATTGCCGGTGATGTTCGCGTTATTTCCCGAGGTATTAGGCAACCGCATGGGTGAGATAAAGCGAAAGGTGTTATTCTGTTGGTGGCGATTATTCTGCCGAAACTCAGTGTGTGTCAATACGGCACTGCAAATTAACATCGTCCGTTTTGGTTGGGGTGTGTTAATCCAGCGCTGTGGAAGAATTTCATGTGTGTGAATCAGGCACTGCACGCCATTTTTAGGCGTATTTGCCAGCACTGACGGGTATTTTGATGTGTGTTAATTAGGCACCAATCCAAAAAATGGGTGTGTGGATTAAGCACCACACACCATTGTGAACTATTTAATTTATTGATATTTAACAAAACACACCATTATCACACCATACGGTGCTGGTTAGAGTGCCGAATTAACACACCATCAGGCACTGTAAACACACACAATACGGCACCTCATTAACACACCATTCAGCACTGCAGAGTGTGCTAATTAGCACACACTTTCCGGGATGCTTGTAAAATTACATTAAAAATCACGGTTAACACCATGAATTACAACAACAAAACTGCAAGATGAAATCTTGCGTGGGGTGTGATGTAAGTTGTAAGAAAAAGCGGCCTGGTGAAATATCCCTATTCTGTTGATTTATTTAATTCCGTGGTGACATCAGAAGGCGTTCGCAGAGCGCCCTGTGCGCGTCTGTAACTAATTATCTTGCATCGGGAAAGGTGAAAGCGTATTTTCGCCAGAAATCACGCCGCGCTTATCCGGCGCATTCCTGGGGAATATAAAATAATGAAATGGTATGCTCTGCTTACGCTGGCGGCGGTGTTTTCTGCCCAGGCCAGCCCGGAAATGTGTTTTAACAAGGCGGGACGCGATTACGGTATTGATCCGCTTTTACTGACCGCAATTTCAATAAAAGAGTCGCGGCTCAGAATGGACGCCATTAATGACCGTAACCGGAATAAAACAGAAGATGTCTGCGGCATGCAGGTTAACAGTTCACATTATGCGGCGCTGCGAAAATTTGATATTACCCGTGAACGGTTACTGAAAGAACCCTGTACGTGTATTTACACCGGCGCCTGGGTACTCGCGCACAATTTCCGGGCTTACGGTAAAAACTGGGACAGCGTCGGGATGTATAACACCGGTCCGTCACCGAAGCTCATCGTGCAGCGACGCGCCTACTCAACCGATATTAAAAATATATATCGCATCCTGCTGGCTACACAAATTATTCAAAATAAACAAACCGCCCAGCGTGACGAAAATCCGCTTCTGGTCAGGTCATCGGCATCCGTAAATACAGACACAAAAGAAAATAATCAATAATGGAATTGTGAGGCATTCGTATACGTTTTCTGATTTTATGGCACGGGAAGGGAAATACTTCGGGGGGAGTATCGGGTAATGATGGGAAATATCCGGCGCTTTTCGATTGCGCCGGACAGATAAACCGCTACCATTCAAAAACTTCGTACCCGTCAAGAGTATCAGCGTCCGGGTCAAAACAGATCATCCCTATTTGATGTTGTTTGCGCATACAAAACACCAACTTCCTCACGGGCTTTGAAATCCCCATTTCTTTTAATTTCAATACCGGATACCGGTATTCACGCAGCATTAAAAGATAGCCATAGCCGGTGTCAAATACCCAGGGGAATTTTTCGTTAACGTATTGCGATAAAATTTCCCCATCGCCCGGCGTTATATGTGCCGTGCTGCATGTCATGCCGTGAATCTTTTCCATACTGTTGACCTTATGCACAGGGAGAGCGAACACTCTCCCTAATGTAAATGCAAAATGTTACGCCTTCATTTTTTTAAACTGCTCGGCAATCATCCACAGCGCCCGGTTTAATTTCACGTCGCCGTCAATACCGTTAATCGCGCGCGTCGTGGTGCGTTTTCCTTTTTCGTTGCGACCGGTTAAGCCGCCCTTAATCATATTTTCCTGCACCCGCTGAAAGGTCACCCACAAATCATTTTGGCAGTCTTCTCTGCGTCGTGGCATTAATACACTCGCCGGGGTAACGGGGATTTTTTTATCGTCTTCCCCGTAGCGATACATGAGCGCCGCCTGGGCAAACAGGTCTTGTTCATCCCGGTTGAGGGGCATGTCTTTCATGATATTCATGTGCTCATCGACCTTGTCAAAGATGCCGAGCACCTCATACGCCCCCTCAATAACCTGCCCGGTGACGTCGCCTTTGTGGGGGACACGCACCTCGCCAAAGTCCTCACCGCACACCATGCCGTTCGAACAAACAAAGCGGAAAATGCCGGGCAACATCTGATAACTGCTGCTGCCGTCGTGTGAATTGAGCAGGATAATTTCCGGCACTTCGCAGCCGTTGATTTGATTTTCGCGGCGCAGCCGCAGCATGTGTTTGGTATGGCCTTTCCTGGCCTCATCCCGCACGCGGGTCTGACAGGCAAAGAACGGCTGAAAGCCTTCTTTGCGCAGGCTGTCGAGCAGCTGAATGGTCGGAATATAGGTATAACGGTCACTGCGGGAGCCGTGTTTTTCTTCTGAAAACACGCTCGGGACGACGCTGGCCAGCTCGTCATTGGTCAGCGGACGGTCACGGCGGATCTGATTTTTGGCACCAAAGCGAGACGCTAAACGCATAATATTATCCTCGATGTTGATCATGTTGTTGGGTCAGGTGTGAGTCATGAAAAGCGCGCCGGGCAGCTGACGTTCACCGCCCGACAAAGACGCTATTCCTCTTCAAACAGTTCATTGCGCAGGTCGCAATAGGCGTTTGCGGTGCGGACAACTTCCTCGTCCGTGAGCGTCAGGCCTTTCTTTTCCGCCGCCTGCAAAAACACCGTCTGGTCTTTTTCCGGCAGGCGTTTCAGGTGCGCGACGGCGCTGGAAATCAGGGTGTACTCGTAAATTTCGGCATGCTGGCCGCAGGTGTTGCCTGCATAAATTTCCAGCCGGGAAATCACCACGTCGGCGCGGATCACATCAAACGGATGAGACGACGAAATGTCAGTAATGAAACCGTCCCTGCGCAGCGTCGTGGTTTTCGCCCCCCATCTTTCGGAAGATTCAGGAGCGGCGGTCTTGACGTTTTGTGTGTGCATTCTTCAGGTCCCCTTCAGGTTAAATGTCATCTCTCGGTGAGTTCTTTCGCGGCAAAGGGCGAAGTAGCGACGACGCATGGGGGAACGCAAGGGCGCCGCAGGCGTGCATTTCACCCTTGCGTTAACCTGGGCGGCGGTGCTACACCCAGCCCTCCGCGTAAGAGCTGGCCGTGAGATGTGAAAACCGGAACACGCAGAATGCACACACCCGACGGCGGGGAACGCGCCGGCGACCTTAGCGGCCAGCGTCGCTGGCCAGTGTCCGTGCGGCGGCGCAGCCGGCTGCGGGGGTTGACCTGGTTTTTTACCATCAGACCCTAGCCGTCAGGCCGTAACCCCACAGGGGTTACGCGGAGCTTACCGGCTTGCCGGTTAGCGTAGTCGGGCTCGACGATTGACCAGCTTGCTGGTCATGAGCCGAAGGGGGACAGGTTCCAGCCCTGGTGATTTGTTGTGGAAAAGAAAAGCCGGACACAGATGACCAGGGAAAAGGGTCAAAGGAATAGTCAGAGGAAGAAGAAAAAGAAGAAGAACAGGGAAAGCCAGGAGAGGAAACGTACGAAAGTAATGAAAGAGAGAAACCGGAGAAACAGGCCGGAGAAGCAGCATGACCGCCGCGGCGCAGCCGCAGCAGTTTGACTGCTGAGGGTGTTTGGCGGGCTAAAAGCAGGGATTGCTCCCTGCCCTCTCCTCAGAATGTCCGGCAACTGCCCTTAATGCGATACCAAAACGGCGTGTACATTTCTCGGGTGATTTTCTGGCTCAGCGAGTTGCCTATCCTGACACAGGCGGGAATGCCCAACAGGGACAGCTGCACAAAGCACATACGCGCCGCCACCGGATCCAGATCGGTGCACTGCACTAACAGCTGCGTCTGCGGGTTATAGCCACGGTCAAGCAGCACTTTAGCGGCGGCGATCACCATACCGCCTGCGCCGCAGGTCGGCTCATCGAGCGTAACATAGGGCGCACCATCCGCCAGCTCCTGCACGCGCTGCCCCATGACCAGCCCCGCGATCAGCTCGCTCAGGGAAAACGGAGTGAAAAACTGCCCCATGTCCTTGCTGCCGATCTCCAGCTCCATAAAAATGGAACCCAGAAAATCACACATACCGGCGTCAAGTCCTTCCGTGACCAGAGCCAGTAAGCGTGCCATGCGGTTCAAATCGTCTTTTTCGTAACCGGCTATCGTCTGAAAATATTCATTTTCCAGCTCGTCACACTGCAAAATGGCATTTTCCAGAGCCACGGCGGCCATCGTCACAAAGTCCCTGAACACCTGATACCGGTTGTGATAGCGAGCCGTTTCACGAAACAGTTTCACAAAATCTTTGCGGTGATTATCCAGCGGCGAAACGGCGCTGTCGCGCACAGGCCGGGAAGGTGCAATCACGTCAGCGTGCGGTACGGCTGTCACGAAAACCGGTTTAACTGCGCTGGACTCCGGCATTTCAGGCTGAGAAAACAGCGAATCAAAAGATAACTGGCTCATGCTGTTTTGCCCGTTTCACACACCGCCTCCCTCAGGGAAAATTCACCGCCATCAATGCTCACCGTCAGATCGGCAACGCGGCTAGTCAGCAGTTCCAGCATCTCAGGTTCAACGTTCAGAACTTCCAACATTGCCCCCTCAATGCCTGTCGCTTCATCCATTGCGACAAACAGCTCCCCGATATCATCCCAATGCTCAAGATCAAACCCTTCGGCATAGGCAATGGTGCGTTTTGCCCCCACGTAAGACGGTTTTTCAGCGGTCAGAAAAATGCCTTCCTCACCGACCAGCAGCAACGCGCCGCCGTTCGTTTTCAGATCCATCATGACCGGCTTCAGCGTTTCCGCTCTGAACATCAGTTGTTTACTCATCCTGCCCCCCAAAAATCATTGAATTGCCGCCCCGCAGGGCGGCAAGGTCATCAGGCATAAGCCCGTTTCAGTTCCAGCGTGCGCAGCACCTGACCGAGTTCACTGGCTCGCATGGCGGGCACTCTTACGGACTGGCGTTTGCGCTGACATTTTGCGATGTGACGCCCCAGCGCCTTAAACGGCACGGTGATGTCCTGACTTTTTAGCGGTTCCCGCACAATGCGCGGGTGCTTTTTTGCCGTCTCAGACTTTACAAACGGCATGGGGGATGCAATTATCTGTGCTTCAGTATTCATGGCATGAAATCCAATCGAGTATTGATAGCCGGTCTGGCTTTTGCGGGACAAACCGGCATGACAAGGCAGACGAAAGTCTGCTTTTTTCATTTCTGCACTACGGTTTCTTTGCCTAACACCTCCTTAATACGTCCCACAATTTCGGCATGGCTCAGGGTGCATTCATCGCATAGCTGGAAATACCGGCCTTCGACTTTCGCGTAAATGTCCGTCACACTGCCGCACATCATTTCGGCAAACTTGAATGATTCGCTGTCCCGATCGCCCTGCCAGTCCATCGGCGGTAACGTCCCCAGTACGTCCATATATCTGTGCAGGTCGATTTCCACCGGCGCGGTCACATATGATTTTGCCCGCGCCTCCCAGTAAGCGGCCTCCGCGCCTGCGCTCCATTCGAACCGGTTTTTACCCGCGTCGCCGGTGATGATGTCGGGTGTATACATGGTGTTTCTCCTGTTAAGTGAAGGCGGGGAAATCCCGCCTTCCGGTATCACTAATGACCAAAAGTTTCCGCGCGAACGCGCTCCCACGCCCGAAGACCCAGAAGGCTGTAGCGACTCTCTACAACACGTTTCGCCAGCATCCAGCACTGTGCGACAGGGAAGAATACGCACGGTTTACCGTCTTTACCGGCACCGGTGGTCTCAGCAACATTCAAGGCCAGCGGAACCAGATAGCGGCGTAAAATTTCAACCATTTCATCCTCGCCCGTTGCGACCTCATAGATGTAGAGGCCGGAGAGTTCATCCAACAAGGCTCCTTGTTCGGCAACGATTAATGACGTGTTTTTCACCCATCTTTCGGAAGATTCAGGAGCGGCGGTTTTGACGTTTTGTGTGTGCATTCTTCAGGTCCCCTTCAGGTTAAATGTCATCTCTCGGTGAGTTCTTTCGCGGCAAAGGGCGAAGTAGCGACGACGCACGGGGGAACGCAAGGGCGCCGCAGGCGTGCATTTCACCCTTGCGTTAACCTGGGTGGCGGTGCTACACCCAGCCCTCCGCGTAAGGGCTTGCCGCGAGATGGATAACCGCACCCGGCAGAATGCACACACCCGACGGCGGGGAACGCGCCGGCGTCCTTAGCGGCCGGTTTACCGGCCAGTGTCCGTGCGGCGGCGCAGCCGGCTGCGGGGGTTGACCTGGCTTTTTACCATCAGACCCTAGCCGTCAGGCCGTAACCCCTGTGGGGTTACGCGGAGCTTACCGGCTTGCCGGTTAGCGTAGTCGGGCTCGACGATTGACCAGCCTGCTGGTCATGAGCCGAAGGGGGACAGGTTCCAGCCTTTGTGGTTTGTTGTGGAAAAGAAAAGCCGGACATCGATGGACAGGGAGAAAAATCAAAGAAATAAGCAAATGAAGGAGAACAGGGGAAGCCAGGAGAGGAAACGTACGAAAGGAATGAAAGAGAGAAGCCGGTGAAACAGACCGGAGGCAAAGCAAAGCCGCCGCGGCGCAGCCGCAGCAGCTTGCGGGTTTATCTTTCTTTTCTCTCCAGGTCAGACAGACGATTCGGCAGCATCAGGCGATCAAGGTAGACCTCAAACTCACTCTGTTCGTCAGCGTGCCGGTTTACTTCCAGCATCACCACCCACAGCGGTTCATACCGCAGAAAGTACCGGTCAAAATGCCCGAGACTGGGAAAGCGTGAAAACCACGCGTAAACCAGTTCGCCTAAATCGTGGAGTAGCAAGTCTCTGCGCGACCAGTTGTCGTACCACGGCCTTACCGTGCTCGGGGTACAAAATGCCAGCTCGATCTCAGCCTGCCCCAACAGCGTTTCATAGCGTATCCGCTTCTGTTCCCCTGCTTTTGCTTCAACATTTTGCCTGCGGTTAGCCTTCAGACGGGCACGCTGTTCCCCCCGCTGCCGCTCTCTGCGTTCAACTTCAGGGAACAGGCTGTGCTGACCTGCTCCCCGTAGATGAATACGCAGCTATGATAGTAAAGTATCGATCGTCAGCCAGGAAAATCGCTAACTTCCACTGGTCTCTCACTGCAGATAATGTTGCACATTGTCCGCATCGTGCCATATATAGTCATTCGAACCCTGAGGGTTACACTTTTAAGTGATTCAGGGTATGCGCTTACTGGTTACGAATATTGTGCCAGAATCATGTGATTTGATGATTGCCGCTTTGCTTTCGAGCCAGTAAGTGCTCCACGTTCGCTAACGAATACTCAGGGCATGCAGATAAACTGCTGACTATATTTCTTTCGAAGGGCGTGGAATGCATACCAATCCCCGGTAAAAGGAGTTGGTGATGACTGCTATAGATCAGTTTGCTGCTCATGTTGGTCTGGACTGGGCGGATAAAAAGCACGATGTCTGCGTTCAGTTTAAAAACGGTGAGCGCACATTCCATGTGATTAACCATACGCCGGAAGCGCTTGATACCTGGCTCAATGAGTTGCACCAGAAGGTCAAAGGCAGGATCGCTATCGCCCTTGAACTGAAGAAAGGTCCGGTAGTATATGCTCTCCAGAAGTACCCCTTTATTACTGTCTTTCCTGTACACGCGTTATCATTGGCCCGCTATCGGCAGACCTTCTGGCCAAGTGGTGCGAAGGATGATCCTCAGGATGCCGAGTTGGCGTTAGATCTGATGCTTCGCTATCCCCAAAAGATAAAAGCCATCGAATCCGACAATGCTGATATCCGTTTACTTCTACAACTAGTCGAGCAGCGTAGGCTGCTGGTAGAAGACAAACGCCGCTTTGTTAATCGGCTCATTAACACGCTTAAGCAGTATTATCCTCACCCCCTGGAATGGTTCTCGCATCGGGACAGTTCATTGTTCTGTGAGCTCATAATCCGCTGGCCAAGCCTGCAACAGCTCAAACGTGCCCGGAGTGATACCGTCCGTCATTTTATGAACGCAAGAGGTGGTCCCGCTGTTGCGTATACAGAACAGCGGGTCACAAGCATTGCCAACGCGATTCCCTTGACCACTGATAAAAGTGTCATCGAGGCGAACGCGCTAATGGCAACAGCTCTTGCATCACAAATCAAACTTGTAGGTGAACTTATCAGAACCTACGACGAACGAATCGAATCGTTATTCGATACGCTTCCGGATGCAGAGTTGTTCAAATCACTACCGGGCATGGGGCCGTGTATGGGCCCACGTATGCTTGCCGCACTGGGTGATAACCGCGACCGCTTCAACAGCGCTGAGGAAATTCAAAACTACGCAGGTATTGCACCGGTGACTGAACGAAGTGGCCAGAAATCCTGGGTTCACTGGCGATGGCAGTGTGCCAAGTTCGTCAGGCAAACCTTTGTCGAATGGGCCGCCAAAACGGTTAACTCATCATACTGGGCCAAGCTGTATTATCAGGGGATGCGAGAAAAAGGAAAATCTCATCAATCAGCGATCCGGGCTCTGGCATTCAAATGGATAAGGATTATTTACCGCTGCTGGAAGACCAGAACCCGTTATGACGAAGCGAAATATTTGCTGGCACTGGAAGCGCGAAAATCGCCTTTACTAATGCTGTAGAAAGCTTGTCGAATGTCTCAGGGCGTGAAGCGGACTATGCAAACTCAGGAGCTAATACGCCAGCCTGGAGATGAGTATGAGCGCAGGTTAGTCAGGTTTTTTTTCGTGGTTATAAATATCAGGCCGGGTAATGCTCCATGCGTAGTTTTTCCGATTAACAGGTTCGTAGCCAAATTTTTCATAGAGCCAGGGAGCTGTCGTTGTAAACAACATAATTCTACGAAGCTGCTCAAAGACAGGATGATGATGAATA
This sequence comes from Rahnella inusitata, assembly GCF_018288855.1. Classification (NCBI taxonomy): domain Bacteria; kingdom Pseudomonadati; phylum Pseudomonadota; class Gammaproteobacteria; order Enterobacterales; family Yersiniaceae; genus Rahnella; species Rahnella inusitata. Next base: position 62,340 of record NZ_CP065026.1, read on the forward strand.
CACTGCATCACCCATCTTCCCAGCCCCTCTCCCTGATATTTCTCCAGAATATAAACATCACAAAGGTAAGCGAACGTAGCGTAATCTGTTATCAAACGCGCGAAACCTATCTGGGTTTTATCATGATAAACGCCAAAATTAAGGCTGTTTTCGATTGATACATTGACAGTAGCCAGATCAATCTCTTTAGCCCTGAACCGCCCCGGTAATCCTGGAGACTACACTCTTTGAGAGAGGTAACCAGGATGACAAAACATAACCGATTTCCCCCTGAAGTTCGTCAACGCGCTATTCGTATGGTTCTGGAAAACCAGAATACCTACAACTCACAATGGGCCGCTATCTGCTCCATTGCCCCTAAGATCGGCTGCACTCCCGAGACATTGCGTATCTGGATCCGTCAGCAGGAGCCCGTTGATGATGAGCAGAATGCGCTGACTGCCAGCGAACGCCAGCGTCTGAAAGAACTGGAGCGGGAAGTCCGCGAGCTGCGCCGCAGCAATGATATTCTGCCTCAGGCTTCAGCGTATTTTGCCCAGGCGGAGCTCGACCGCCACTGGAAAAAATAATGCCGCTTCTGGAAAATCTGAGCGGTGAACACGGGGTCGGGCCAGTCTGTCATGAGCTGGATATTGCTCCGTCAACGTACTACTGGCATCAGCAACGCCGGAAGTGTCCTGAACGACGCAGTAGTCGGGATAAACGCGATGCCGTGCTGATACCTGAGATACAGCGCGTATACGAAGAAAACTACAGCGTTTACGGTGTGCGTAAGGTCTGGCGACAGCTAAAACGTGAAGGTGTCGGCGTTGCCCGCTGCACCATTGAGCGCCTGATGAAAGCCCTGCAGCTACGTGGGGTGACACGCGGCAAAAGTGTCAGAACCACCCGCAGCAACAAAGCCGAAACACCGCAGGATCGGGTGAACCGGCAGTTCGTGGCTGAACGGCCCGATAGTCTTTGGGTGGCCGATTTTACCTACGTCAGCACCTGGCAGGGGTTCGCATATGTGGCCTTCATCATTGATGTGTTCGCCGGTGTTATCGTGGGCTGGCGGGTCTCATCCACGATGGAAACGTCGTTCGTGCTGGATGCACTGGAGCAGGCGCTGTGGGCCAGACGCCCGAGCGGTACCATCCATCACAGCGACAAAGGTTCGCAATATGTGTCACTGGCGTACACGCAACGGCTGCAGGACGCGGAGCTGCTGGCTTCAACAGGCAGCACGGGCGACTCATATGACAATGCGATGGCAGAAAGTATCAACGGGTTGTACAAAGCGGAGGTGATCCACAGGCAAAGCTGGAAAACCCGACAGGATGTTGAGCTGGCTACGCTGAAATGGGTGGACTGGTACAATAATCACCGATTGATGGAACGGACCGGATATATCCCGCCAGTGGAGGCAGAAAAAGCCTATTACGCTTCGCTGAATGACCGGGATGTGGCAGCCTGATCACTCAGGCAAAATACTCTCCAGGAAAACCGGAGCGGTTCAACATCCGGAAGCTCATGGAGAATATAGTCATACATCCTGTAATGGATGTTCCACGGATGTTCCGTCGCGTTCAGATAAAATCCGGCACCCTGGCCCAGATCGTAGCTGTCAGCATCTGCGACATGCTCTCCACGGGGACTGGTATCAGGAACAACGACGATGATGTTGTTCCTGGCGGCATAATGCTGCATACCCGATTTGGTGATGAAATTCTGCTCCGTACAGGTCAGACCCGAGAGCCAGTACAGCACCGGCAGTTTTTCTGTTGCTGCTTTGGGGGGGAAGATAAACACCGAAATTCATCTCACAATTAAGTGTTTGTGAATTATGGCGGTATACGTTTTGCCAGCCGCCAGCGCTGGCATGCTGCTCGATGAGTTCCATCAGCCTCTGTCTCATGGTTATTTCCCCTGACAGGGAGTCAGGGGAGGTCTATTCATAGCCGGACGTCAGATGAACGTATAAGCCGTGATTTTGTTACCCGCAGGGTCTCGCAGGTAGGCTGCATAGGCTCCAGGGAGATGGCTGCGCGGGCCAGGCTGACCTTCATCTTTCCCTCCGGCGGCAAGGCCCGCGGCGTGGAAAGCATCAACTTCTTCCGGACTTGCAGCTGCAAAGCCGACAGTAACGCCGTTGGCCGATGGCGCTTCACCGTTGCCCGGACGTGCAATAATAAAGGCTGGCTTTTCGCGACCATAAAGTACCCAGCCATTGCCAAACGGGCCGAGGTTATTGATGCCAAGCGTACCGAGGACAGCATCGTAAAAAGCAGCGGATTTTTCAACATCGGATGCACCGATGAAGACGTGGGAAAAAACGTCATTACCTGAAATTACAGGTGTTGCCATGATCCATTTCCTTCAGTTGGTTTGACTCAGTTGAGACGCTATCAGTAACGGATTACCGTACGGATTGATTTACCTTCATGCATAAGATCGAAGGCATCATTGATTTCATCCAGCGTCATCGTGTGGGTAACAAATGGCTCCAGTTCAATTTCACCCTTCATGGCATCTTCTACCATGGCCGGAAGCTGCGTACGGCCTTTCACTCCGCCGAAAGCAGAACCTTTCCATACGCGCCCGGTAACGAGCTGGAATGGACGGGTGGATATCTCCTGCCCGGCGCCGGCCACGCCGATGACAATGGACTGGCCCCAGCCACGGTGAGCACTTTCCAGCGCCGCACGCATAACGTTGACGTTACCGATACATTCAAAAGTGTGGTCAATGCCCCATTTGTTGATTTCAAGCAGCACATCTTTAATCGGTTTGTCATGGTCGTTCGGGTTGATGCAGTCGGTTGCACCGAACTGACGGGCAAGTTCGAATTTGGCCGGGTTGGTGTCGATAGCGATAATGCGTCCTGCTTTTGCCTGGCGAGCCCCCTGAACGGCAGCCAGACCGATTGCGCCAAGACCAAAAATAGCGACAGAATCTCCAGGCTGTACTTTCGCTGTGTTGTGAACAGCGCCAATCCCGGTAGTCACGCCACAGCCCAGCAGGCAGACGTGTTCATGGTTTGCCTCCGGGTTAATTTTTGCCAGAGAAACCTCGGCCACTACCGTATACTCACTGAAGGTGGAGCATCCCATGTAGTGGTAAAGAGGCTGGCCGTTGTAAGAAAAGCGGGTGGTTCCGTCAGGCATCAGTCCTTTTCCCTGAGTTTCGCGAACCGATACACAGAGGTTCGTTTTCCCGGACTGACAGAATTCACACTCCCCGCATTCGGCGGTGTAAAGCGGAATCACATGGTCTCCCGGCTTCACGCTGGTCACGCCTTCACCGACCTCCACGACGACACCGGCCCCTTCGTGGCCGAGAACCACCGGGAAAACGCCCTCAGGATCGTTCCCGGAGAGGGTAAAGGCATCGGTGTGGCAGACACCGGTGTGGGTATTTTTAATCAGCACCTCGCCTTTTTTAGGTGGTGCAACATCAATTTCAACAATCTCCAGGGGCTTCCCTGGTGCAAATGCAACGGCAGCACGTGATTTCATATGTAAATTATCCTCAATGTGATGGCTTAGCTATTTAAGATAGGCGCGAACCAGTTCAATCGTATCGTCAACGGATTTACTGATTTCATGGCTGTAGCTGTCATTCTGGTCAAAGGTTTCCCGTATGTGGCTCTCGAGCACCTCTGCCATAAGACCGTTAGCTGCTCCGCGAACGGCAGCTATCTGCTGAAGAATGGAACGGCATTCAGCACCATTTTCCAGCGCTCTTTCCAGAGCATCAATCTGACCCCGAATGCGGCGAACACGGGTAAGGGCCTTTTTTTTCTCTTCAGGAGTACTGGGCATTATTTACCTCACCATTTTTGATTTTATATACTATAGTGGAGTATATAACTGACGTCAATACATACTCCACTATAGTACAAAGAAGGATAAACACAATTATTTATATTTACGATATAAATCATATATTTATATGGTTTTTGGTTGTGATGCTGCCGGAAGGAAAGTTACTACAAAAATGATATCTACGGATACGGAATTTGGGGCATAGGCGGTTCTGTTAAATTTCGGCAGATATTGGCTCATCATTGATGGTCAAAAAATGAGCCTAACGTACAATAATTTTCGATATCCAAACTGACCCCTAATAGCGCTCAGTGCTTTGGCATTCCACTTTGAGCGTTTCACGTACCATGTTGAGCAGTTTCTTTCATCAATCACGGTACGATTATCCCGGTAATCTCCCTGTAATCACATCATCGAAACGGAGTAACACATGACTTCACAACTTAACTGGCAGGCACCGGCCATAAATCGCAAAAAAGTGGGCGACATGACTGTGACCATGCTCAGTGATGGTTACCTGGACGTATCCTTCGAGCTGCTGTCTGGCATTGATGGCTCTCGTGGGTTGCGCTCCTGATGTAACTTCAGCGCCAATGCTTTTTTCGTCGGACTGAGCAGAGCTGGTCGTCCGCCCTGACGTCCCCGCATACGGGCGGCCGATAGACCAGCCTGGGTGCGTTCACATACCAGATTGCGCTCGAACTCCGCCAGTGCACCAAAAAGATGGAAAACCAGGCGGCCGCCACTGGACGTGGTATCAATATCTTCCTGAAGGCTGCGTAAGCCCACCTGCAATCCGTCAAGTCTTTCGACCAATTGCAGCAGATTTTTCAGCGATCGCCCCAGTCGGTCCAGCCGCCAGATAACGACGGTATCACCGGGCCGGAGAGAATTGTTCAGTCTGGCCAGTCCTTCGCGTTCTGCCTGGGCACCACTGACTTTATCTTCAAAAATGCGCTCGCACCCTGCAAGCATCAGGGCATCACGTTGCAGATCGAGATGTTGATCGTCGGTGGAAACCCGCGCGTAACCAATCAGCATTGTATCGATTCCAGTAAGTCACCTGATTTGAGTATAGATGGAAAATGAATACTGGAATGAGATGGTGTAATCCTGCATCGCGGGTGCAGGTCACTTAATAATGAGACGGGAGTGAGTCCAAAAAACGGTCGTTTTATGGAAGGTAAGCGTTGTGGCTCTTGAAGCAGAAGATCCCTTTGCATGGGATCTTCTGTCCAGGAATTTAATTGCTGAGTTCTGCTGTCATGTATACGCGGTTTTTATACAAGGCACTGACGATTTTATAGGATGCATTTTCACTGACTGCCTGTTGAGCCACTTTTGCCTCTGCACCTTCAAGCGTCGAATCAGTCACGCTGACCGTTTTAGCAAAGGCATTTGCGCTCATAAAAGCCAGAACAGAAATTAACACAATACGTTTAGCTGAAAACATGGAATAAACTCGTTACATCATGATGACATGCATACCAGACCACTTCCGCTCATCCACGGAAGTGGCTGGTATGACATAAATATTCAGGAAATGACCACTGAGTGGCTACAGATTTGGGGAATTAGAATTCCTGACTGGTTGGGCGCAAAACAATTTCGTTGATATCAACATCGGCAGGTTGCTCGATGGCATAGGCAATCGCTCTTGCTACCGAATCGGCAGGAATAGCTTGTTTATAGAAGTCGATGACGAAGTTTGAACTATCCTGGTCAGAACTCCCCAGCTTCAGCTCACTGTCGATGGCTCCGGGACTGATAGTGGTCGTGCGAATATGCGCACCCACTTCATGACGCAGACCCTCAGAGATAGCCTTCACCGCGAATTTGGTCCCGCTATATACCGTGCCGCCAGGGCTGAATACCTTGATACCTGCAACCGACGCCAGATTAATGAAATGACCGGATTGCTGCTTTTCAAAAACAGGAAGGGCTGCCGCAATACCATAAAGAACGCCTTTGATGTTGATATCAATCATGCGATCCCACTCGTCGGTTTTGGCAAGACTGAGTGGAGCTATCGACATCAGACCCGCGTTATTCACCATCACGTCAACACGGCCAAAAGCTTCAATGGCTTTGTCGATAATATTCTGGACATCTGCTTTACGCGTCACATCAGCTTCAACAGCAATAGCCTGGCCACCATCAGCAATAATCCGGGCAGCCAGCTGGTCGAGACGCTCCTTGCGGCGAGCAGACAACACCAGAATAGCGCCTTTTTTTGCCAGGTTCAGGGCTGTAGTTTCACCCAGTCCACTGCTCGCACCTGTAATGACGACAACCTTTTTATCGATATTATTCATCGTATTAGCCTCTGAAATGAATGATTACTTTCTGAACGGGGTTAAGTATCGCAGCGCAAAGTGGCATAATAAATGGAAATTAATACTTTTCAGAATTCCTAAATATGGAACCATGAAACTTCAAGGAGCTGCTACGATGCAAAACAAGCTGGAGATGCTGCGTATTTTTTGCGTGGCTGCCGAATCACGAAATTTTAAGGAAGCGGCGATGCTACTGGGGATATCGCCCCAGGCAGTCACCCGGGCAGTAAAGGAACTTGAAGAGCAGCGGGAAGAAATTTTATTTTACCGGAGTACCCGACAAATAAAGATAACTGCAGATGGAGAACGTCTTGCAAAACAGGCGCGCCAGGCGGTTGACTCTCTTGATTCGCTGTTAGTAAAAGGCGTTAAGGATAAAACTGATGAAATGGGGGGGACGGTGAGATTAACTATGTCTTCGGTATTAGGCCGAAAACTGGTTGTTCCTGCACTGGCTGAATTTGCGCGTCAGTACCCGGATATCGTGGTGGACTGTGTGCTGACCGACTCGCACAGCGATGTTATCGATGAACGTATCGATATAGGTATCCGTTTTGGATTTTTGCCTGACAACCGGTATGTGGCGCGCGAACTGGCAAAGATTCATTTTTACCCTGTCGGTACACCTGAGCTGATTGATAAGGTTGGAATGCCTGCCAGCATCGCTGAGCTGGATTCCTATCCTCTGACGGCATTGTTTGATCATAAGACGGGTCGCTATTGGCCCTGGACATTTACCGAAAGCCGCAGCTTCATCCCGTCGAAACCTCGCTTTATTGCCGATGATCTTGAGGCTGAGTTCCAGGCTATTCTGGCCGGTGTTGGATTTGGGCATATGCCGGGATTTTTAGTTCTGCCGTGGCTTAAAAGTGGCAAGCTTATTCAGATACTCACCGAGGAGACATCACCCGTCTGGCGGTTGTACCTTTACCGCCCTCAGCGTGGGCCAACGCCATTGAGGATCAGAGCGCTGTTTGACTATCTTGTAGACGTGCTGGGTGAACTGGAAACCTGACCCGAAAAGGGGTCAGGTTTATTCAGACAGGATCAACCCTGACAATGATCTTTCCGATTTGTTGATTTGATTCGAGATACTGGTGTGCTTCCCGCAGCTCTTCAAATTTAAAGCATTTATCTATCTGTGGCTTCAGAAAACCGGCCCCCATGCAGCTCAGGATAAAACGCTTTGCTTTTTCCCGAATGGCTGGATCATTCAACACTTCCAAAAAGAGGAAGCCCCGCATAGTGAGACTCTTGCGTAATGCCAGTCGCAGAGGAAAAGGCGTTACATCAGGACTCAGCGCACCATGCATGACCATACGTCCTTTTGCGGACATGGCCTGTGCGATATGTTCAATCTGAGGTCCACCAACAGCATCAAACACGATATCAAGATGCTCACCCCCCAACCGCGAAACAATCGCCTGATAGAGGTCAGGTTCATCTTCACTGGCAATGACATCTTTCACACCTAAGGCAAGCAGACGTTCCTTTTTCTCCATCGTCAGGGTGCTGGCAATCACTCTGGCTCCGGCAGCTTCTGCAATCTGAACCGCAGCCAGGCCAACACTGCTTGATGCAGCAGTGACCAGTACGGACGCACCCTTTGTCAATTCCCCGGCATGCACGATCCCACCCCAGGCGGTAAGGTATTGCATCCATACTGATGAGGCTTCTTCCCAGCTCAGACTGTCAGGTTTATGCACCAGATAGCTTTCAGGGATCAGCAGCTTATCTGCGCAAGTGCCAAAACGCGCCAAGCTGTCAGAAGGCAACACTGAAACATTATCTCCAGGAGAGAACTGCTTAACACCTTCGCCCGTAGCCAGCACCACGCCAGCACCTTCGTAACCAAGGCGAGAGGGAAATACGGCCTTCTCGATATAAGTACCCCGTCTGAACATGGTGTCTGCCCGGTTAAGACCGATAGCTTTCATCTGAATCAGCACCTCACCTGCTGCCGGTAAGGCAACAGGCAGGTTTTCGAGTTCAAGGACGTCGGCTTCTCCGGTGCAGTTAAAGCGCCAGGTTCTCGCCATCAGGCCGTTAAATGACATCAATCACAACCTTGATGGAAGCTGAACCATCCTGAACTGCGTGGTGGGCATCAATGGCCTGGTCTAGTGAGAAATGACGAGCATCAACGACCGGACGAATTTTTCCTTCTTCAACCAGACGGGTGGCGGTTTTCAGAACTTCACCGTGATGAGCACGACGTTCACCTGTGAGCATTGGCAGCAGAATAAAGACACCCGACAGGGTTGCACAACGCAGCGATGACGTAGCCAGGTTATGGTCACCAAATGCAGCACAGCTGGTGATATGGCCGTAATAGCGCGTCATGGAAAGTGAGGCGTCGAGGACAGGGCCACCAACCGTATCGTAAACGATATCAAAGCCTTCACCATCGGTGCATTGCTCAATGATGTCCTGCGTGGAAACCTTTGTGTAATCCAGCGGGAATGCGCCCAGCGTTGTAATCAGCTCCTGATCTGCCGTACATCCGGTTGCAGCAACTTTTGCACCGAGTGCATTTGCCAGCTGGACAACCATGTTACCTACGCCACCGGCGCCACCCTGTACCAGCACATGTTGACCAGCCTGTACATTGGCATTATCAACAAGGCCAGACCATGCCGTGAGGAACGTTAACGGCAGAGCTGCGGCTTCACGCATGGAAAGGTTACGTGGTTTGATGGCAAGCAGGTCTGCATCTGCAGCAATGAACTCAGCCAGTGAACCCTGAAGGCCGCGAACGCCACCGGTCAGGCCGTAGACTTCATCTCCAACACGGAACTGGGTTACGCCTTCACCGACAGCAACCACTTCCCCTGCCATATCAGTACCCTGCACAGCAGGGAGCTGAGGCATGGCGTACGGAGCCTCTCCAAGACGAATTTTATAATCAATCGGGTTTACACCGCTGGCATGAACACGCACCAGAACCTGACCAGCCTGTGGTTGTGGCACCGGGAGTTCTTTACGGGCAAATTTATCATCACCGAAATTTTCGAGTACGAGAGCAGTCATTGTCTGGTTCATGTGTATTCCTGTTATGTAATTGGGGACGGACAGAAGATAACAGGAACCAGTAATCCATTTAATGGCATAGTGTGGATTATATAATTCCAAAATTAATACCAATCAGATATATCGTTGGGATGCCTGACGTGTTTTCAGTTAATGTGGGTTTGTGAAAATGGAATGCAGGTCGACAGGGATAAATGCAGGCTCATTTGCAGGTATTGTGGGTTTGAGAGCTGCGCTGGTTGCAGCTAATGTGAGCTGATAATCAGCGGTAAATGCAGGTCGTACCTATTTCAAATGCAGGTCGCTACACCTATAGACATGATCAGCGCAAGCACGTCTCAGATGTCCAAACGATACGGATTTATACATGTTGACCAGGATGATATGGGGAACGGAACACTAAAACGCTCCCGTAAGAAAAGCTTCCACTGGTATAAAAAAGTCATCGCCACGAACGGAAAAGACCTCAGTAGTTAACACAGCACAGCCCTGGCAGCACTGTGCTGTCAGGGCGTCCCATAATTCCGCGCGGATACCTCCCGGTCCTACTGTGCATTATTCCCGGGTACGGTCTTTCACCCAACGGCGGTATAATGCCGGATTCATACCGGTCATCCGGCTGAAGACCCTCCTGAAACTGCCCTCATCCGCGTAACCTGCATCAGCTGCGATCTGCTTTATGGTTTTAGCGGATGTTTCAAGTGCCAGCCTTGCCATTTCACACCTGATCCTGTCGATAAACTGTTTCGGTGACTCGCCTGTTTCCGCCTTTATACGCCTGTGAAAGGTTCGCTCCGAAATGGCAAGGCGCCGGCACAGCTCTCTTGTGGTAAGCAGCGTTGATGCTTCCTGCCTTATAAAAAATTCTGCACCGGGCAGAATACTGTCCGGCCGGCTGAGGTGCGCGGTGGGCATATAAACAGCCCTTGCGGGAGGCGTTGTATCCACTACAGCAAATTCTGCTGCAATGCGCGCAGCCTCCGTCCCCTCAAGCTGACGCACAACGTGTAAGGCCACATCAATCCATGAAAGCGGCCCGCCAGCCGTAACTATACGGTTATCCTCAGTCAGAGCATTGCCCCAGATGGCGTTTGCCCGGGGGTAACGGCGCTTGAGCTCATCGTACAGCCACCAGGTTGTCGTACATTTTCTGCCGTTGAGCAGCCCCGCCTCGCCCAGCATAAACACTCCGCTGCACGAGCCACAAGCCAGCGCGCCATGCACGTACTGTTGCCGTATCCATGATGCTATGCTGCCCAGCTTACCGAGCTGTGGCGGTGTGTTTGATGCATCGGGTACAAACCCGGGGATCAGAACCGCATCGCATGATTTGATATCTGCCAGTGCCGCATCGGCGGTCAGTAACCGCCCGCTTCCGTCGGTCACAGGCCGCCCGTCCGGACTTGCTGTCATGATATTAAAGGGTGACGGCTCCTTGCGAGCAGCTGATATGGCTCTTCCGGCAAGAGAGAACATATCAGCCAGCCCGGTATAGCCTGAAGCAAGGCATCCCGGGGAAGCAATAATGACTATCTTTTTCATCTCAGTCCTGTAATTGGCCGAAAATGCCGGTTTAATGGCAGATTCGCCACAGTGCCATGTTGCCTAACCCTGATACAATAATTCTCGTAAGAAAGCCATGATTATTACAACAGGAGAAAGAAACAATGAGTACAACAGCAGGACTGATTTCATTTAAAGCGAGAGAAGGAAAAGGCGCTGAAGTAGCAGAGCGCATAGCCGCTGCTTTGCCTCATGTTAATGCAGAAGAGGGCACCACTCACTGGCTGGTGATCCGCTCAGAAACGAGTCCTGAAACGGTTTTCCTTGTAGATCTGTTCAGTAGTACAGACTCAAGGGAACTCCATATGTCCGGTGAAGCAGCTAAACAAATATTCGCTACCGTACCCGCTCTGCTGGCAGAAGAGCCACAAATTCATCCTGCGGTTTTGATTGCGGCAAAAGGTATTTAATTCGGTACGTTATGAGTTCAGCTCACATCTCATAGCGCACATAGAAGGCTGTAAATTTTACATGTCCGCTTTTCGCGGACATTTTTGATGAAAATTCTAGAGCGGTAACCCTAAGCAGCCAAATCTGACCGGGTATACCCAAAAGTCACCCCTGAATCGCCACGGATAATCTAGACACTTCCGAGCCGTTGATGGACTGACCCCGCCCCGGTAGACGATCCTGCCCTATAGTTTGGACTGACCCCACGCCTGTAGACAAATCCTGTCCTCACGACGAGGCCTGTTCGAAGGCCTCCGGACTGACGCCGCCGAGGTGGCTGTGGCGCCGGGACCGGTTATAGAAGACTTCAATGTAATCGAAGATATCCGCCCGGGCCAGATCCCTGGTTTTATATATGCGTTTTCTGATCCGTTCTTTTTTCAGCGAACTGAAGAACGATTCGGCCACCGCATTATCCCAGCAGTTGCCACGCCGGCTCATGCTCGGCGCCAGGTTATTGGCCCGGTAGAAGCGCTGCCAGTCGTCACTGCCGTACTGGCTGCCCTGATCGCTATGTACGATAACCTCGCTGTCTGGTTTTCGGCGCCAGACCGCCATCATCAGCGCGTCGAGCGCCAGTTCGCGTGAGAGAGTGGGTTTCATCGACCAGCCGACCACATTACGGGCGAAGAGATCGATAACCACCGCCAGATACAGCCAGCCCTGCCAGATGCGGATATAAGTAATATCGGTGACCCAGACCTGGTTGGCCCGGACAACGGTGAACTGCCGCTGCACGCGATTAGGAGCAACGACTGAAGGCCTGCCAGCGATACGACGTGGCGCTTTATAGCCGCGCACAGCTTTAATCCGGTTCAGTTGCATGATCCGACCCACCCGGTTTCTACCACAGGTTTCCCCCATTTCGTTCAGATCGCCATGAACCCGCCGGTAACCGTATACGCCTCCGCTCAGGGAATATGAGTCGCGGATAAGCATCAGCAGGCGCTGGTTATCTTTATCACGCCCCGAGACAGGGTTATGCAGCCACGCATAGAACCCGGCCCGGGCGACATTCAGTACCCGACACATCGTCATCACACCCCATACAGTTCGGTGCTCATTGATAAAGCGGTACTTCAGTCGGGCTCCTTTGCAAAGTACCGCGCGGCCTTTTTCAGGATATCCCGTTCTTCTTCGGTGCGTTTTAGCTGCGCCCGGAGTTTCAGGATCTCGCTTTTAGCTTCCAGTAAATCCCGGGCATGCTGCTCGCTGTTATCAGGTTTGATAGCCCGTAGCCACTTGTAGAGGCTGTGTGCAAAGACGCCCAGACGCGCAGATACTTCGGCGACGGAATAACCGCGTTCCGTTATCTGACGGACGGCTTCTTCCTTAAATTCAGGTGTAAATCGTGGTGTGCCCATACGCTCCTCCTATACTCAAACTATAGGGCAGGATCGTCTACCGGAGCGGGGTCAGTCCAGGGAGCCGTTAACGACCTGATGGCGGTTGTTCTGGAAAGCTATCTTCGGGAGGAATTCCCCGATACGGGCAAACGAAATGAGTCGCAGAAGAGGTCAATCGACGACACCATTTCGATAGTCCGCTCCTATCTCCGTTAACTCTGCCAGGCAGATGTCTGATGGGGTCTAAAACTGTAATGAAAGGAAATGACATATGAAATCACGTGCATTATTCATCTGTATTTTTTAATTGGTACCCGAAACCGCCTGAGTGTCGCCATCAGCTGGGTCTGGAACCACAGCGTCGCGTACCGGGGAGCCCGCATTATCACGGGAGCCAAATCTCCGGTCCCGGGTACGCCGCCAGCCAGTTCTCATACAGAAGGCGGATCCGCAGGGTACCACCGGGCCCAGCTTCAGCAATCTGTTTCCGGTCACACAAACGCTTTTTTCGACGGGCTTTCTGATCGAGCGGTCCGGCACACCAGATACCGTCACAAGAGGTGGCCTTATTAAGAGCGGACACACCTAACACAGGAAATTCTATGGCAAAGAAACTTTTCGGTTATCATCCCATCCTGACTGACGACAGCAATTCAGTTGTGATTCGCGGTGCTCGCGAGAACAACCTTAAAGAGGTGGATGTTTCCATTCCGCGCAACGCATTGGTTGTTTTTTCGGGTGTGTCAGGCTCGGGTAAGTCTTCACTGGCCTTTGGCACCATTTATGCTGAGGCGCAACGGCGCTACTTTGAATCGGTTGCCCCTTACGCTCGTCGCCTCATTGATCAGGTCGGGGTTCCGGATGTGGATGCCATTGACGGACTGCCGCCAGCCGTTGCGCTTCAGCAACAACGCGGTGCCAGTAACGCGCGCTCCTCTGTCGGCAGCGTGACCACCTTATCCAGTCTGGTGCGAATGATGTACTCACGGGCGGGCACTTATCCTGCCGGACAACCGATGCTGTATGCCGAGGATTTTTCTCCCAACACGCCGCAGGGGGCATGCCCTTCTTGCCATGGTCTGGGCCATATCTATGAGGTAACTGAAACACTGATGGTGCCCGATCCCTCACTTAGTATCCGTGAAAGGGCTATTGCTTCCTGGCCCCCGGCCTGGCACGGACAGAATCTGCGGGATATTCTGGTGACGCTGGGGTATGACATCGACACTCCCTGGAAAAATCTGCCAGCGGAAGACCGTCAGTGGATCCTTTTTACCGAAGACACCCCCACGGTACCGGTTTTCCCGGGACTGAGTCCGGAAGATACGCGCGAAGCCGTCAGGAAAAAAATGACGCCGGGTTATATGGGGACCTTCACCGGGGCACGTCGTTATGTGCTACATACCTTCGCCAGCACGCAAAGCGCGTTGATGAGAAAACGAGTCTCCCGTTTTATGGAAGGCAAGCTCTGTCCGGTCTGTCACGGGAAAAGACTGAAGTCAGAATCATTGTCCGTCACCTTTGCCGGTGTGGACATTGGTGAATTTATGCAGATGCCCTTAGACCAGCTGGCGGAATTGCTCCTTCCAATCTCCCGGGGGGATTTCAGTGCCCACCACGCCGGCGCAGATGCCGACAGGGATATCACCCGTCGGGATCGGACAGAGCGTGCTGCATCCGGAAAAGCGGTCCATTCCGTGACACCCGATGTCCGCCGGACATCGGCGTTATCGGAAGAGAAACGACTGGCGGCACAACGGCTGACCGGTGGTGTCATGGCCCGGTTGTATCAGTTGCAGAAACTGGGGCTGGGTTATCTTACGCTGGACAGAGCAACCCCAACTCTATCTGCCGGAGAGCTTCAGCGACTGCGTCTTGCCACGCAACTAAGTTCGATGCTGTTTGGTGTGGTCTATGTTCTTGATGAACCGTCTGCGGGTCTGCACCCCTCAGACAGTAAAGCGCTTTACGATGCGCTTGAGAACCTTCGTGATGCCGGAAACTCGGTGTTTGTCGTTGAACATGATCTTAACCTGATGCGACGGGCGCAATGGCTTGTTGATGTGGGACCGTCGGCTGGTGAACAGGGAGGACATGTTCTCTACAGTGGAATTCCTGAAGATCTGAAAGCCGTCACCCAATCTCGTACCGCGCGTTATTTATTTGATGAAGTCCGGCCACCACAATCTTTTGCCCGTATCCCATCCGGGTGGCTGAAACTGCAGGGGATCCATCGCCACAATCTTAAGTGGATCGATGTTGATATTCCTCTGGGTGTGCTGACAGCCGTGACGGGAGTCTCTGGCTCCGGTAAATCCAGTCTGATTGCCCAGGCCTTACCGGAACTGGTGCTTTCTTCACTTGGCGGTGAGCCAGAAGACGTGCTTTCCGAAGCCAGCGACGCTGAGGGGCCATCCGTAACGGAGAAAACGTACGGTACCCTGACCGGTGATACCGGACTGGTAAAGCGTCTGGTTCAGGTTGACCAGAAACCGATAGGCAGGACCCCCCGTTCAAACCTGGCGACATATACCGGGTTGTTTGATCCTGTTCGTAAGCTCTTTGCCGGAACGACTGACGCCAAACTCCATCATTACGATGCGGGTCAATTCTCTTTCAATGTGGCAAAAGGCCGCTGTGCAACCTGTGAAGGTGAAGGATTCGTCAGCGTGGAGCTGTTGTTTATGCCGAGCGTGTATGCACCGTGCCCGGCCTGCCATGGCGCGCGGTATAACCGGGATACTCTCAGGATCTGCTGGCAGGGCAAAAATATCGCGGAGGTCCTGCATATGACGGTGGATGAAGCCAGTCAGTTCTTTGCGACTGAAGAACCAGTGGCTCGTCCCCTCCGTCTGCTGAGTGAAATTGGTCTGGGCTACCTGCGTCTGGGACAACCAGCAACCGAGTTATCCGGAGGGGAGGCGCAAAGGATCAAGCTGGCAACCGAACTACAACGTAGCCAACGTGGCCACACGTTGTATATCCTAGATGAACCGACAACCGGCCTGCATGCTTCAGACGCCGACCGCCTCCTTGTGCAGCTGCAGCGGCTTGTTGATGCAGAAAATACAGTGATAATGATTGAACACGATATGCGGGCGGTTACTCAGGCAGACCAGGTTATCGACATCGGTCCTGGAGCGGGACATGAGGGAGGACGCTTGGTTGCCGCAGGAACTCCCGAACAGGTATCGCAGGTCAAAGAAAGCCGTACCGCACAGTATATTGCCAGGGAACTCTCACGGAACGGTTAAAAAGGGCTGTGTCGTCATTGCGTCAATGGCGGCACATTCCCGGCGTGTTCTGTATCAGTAATCTCCCGCAGGTATATTATATTTATTGTGATACTTGGACTAACGAGAAATTTTTCAGTAATGGATAACAAAATAGCGTGCCGGGATCATGATTTTCATACGGCGCTTATTAACACTGTTGTGAACAGGTAAAAGATAATCTGATGAGAATATTCACCATTGAACCGCCCCGGTAATCCTGGAGACTACACTCTTTGAGAGAGGTAACCAGGATTACCGGGGCGGTTCAGAATGCCACGCGGCTTCCATGGGCGTTCTGTTAACTCTAATGGCGCATGGAATGCAACGATGCCCTTGTCGTTTATGAATATGCCGCTGCTTAGCTACGCAAATGAAATCACTATTCCTGTGTTGATTGTTACAGGTGAAAAAGCGCACTCGCGCTATTTTGCAGAAGATGCCTACAAAGCGGTTGGCAGCACTGAAAAAGAGCTTGTGATCGTCCCCGGCGCAAACCACGTGGACTTATACGACAACGCTGCAGGTAAGATCCCTTTTGCCAGGTTTGAACAGTTTTTCAAAACCAGCTTAAGGTAAAAACGCAGCTCAGAATCGTTTAAAAGCCACCTGTAATACTCAGGTGGCTTTGACTCTGGATCTATCCCGACATGATGTTACATAGAATCCTTATAATATCGCACTTCATTCTCACCCACTCTCATCGTTATTACATGAATAGCGTTTATTTCGTTTATGCCTGAAGAAGATCGGGCGCTATTCACAGGTCCTGATAATATTCATAATGCGTCATTAAACATCACAATAGATACAGGGGCGAGCCTGGCAGCAGAAGATAAATATTATGACAGGATACGCAATGGTATCCCGTCGATATTTCTACATTGTTCCGGTTTAATTGTTCCGATTTAACTTTTATAACCGATCAGCGTCAGTTAAGGCTTAAGGATAACCTTCGTCCATCCCTCATCGCGATCGTCAAAGTGCTTATATCCCTCAGGCGCCTCAGCAAGTGAAAGACGGTGTGAGATTATGCCGCCCGGGCTGGCTTTACCCTGATGGATCAGACGGGCCAGCTGACGATTATAGGCTTTGACGTTCGCCTGGCCGGTGCGGATTGACTGTCCTTTAAACCAAAAACTGCCGAAATCAAACGGCATCTTACCTTCTTTGGCAAGGTCTGATGCAGCTCCCGGATCCTGCGGGATAAACACGCCAACCACACCAATTCCCCCGGTTGCTTTGGTTGATGCAACGAGGCTGTTCATAGTGACCGAATTATCTTCATGGCCATGTTTGTTACAGCACTGATAGCCCACGCATTCACAGCCACAGTCAGTGCCGCGTCCGTCAGTTAAGTCGAGAATTCGTTGCACGGCTTCATCGCCGGTCGCATTGATGCCCGTCGCCCCCATTTTCTCTGCCAGCGCTAAACGGTCCTGGTGTGTATCCACTACAAATACCTGTGAAGCGCCTTTTATCATGGCTGAGTGTGCGGCCATCAGACCCACCGGCCCCGCGCCGTAAATGGCTACGCTTTCGCCAGGCTTTAATCCGGCGAGTTCTGTCGCATGCCAGCCGGTAGGGAAAATGTCAGAGAGCATCACATAATCATCTTCTTTTTCTACTGCGTCAGGCGGAAGCACCAGGCAGTTAAAGTCTGCAAAGGGGACCCGAAGCAGTTCCGCCTGACCACCCTCCCAGGAGCCCATTTCAGCAAAACCATAGGCCGCGCCCACAGTACCGGGATTGGTGGTGAGGCAAAAACCGGTCAGACCTTTTTCACAATTCTCGCAAAAACCGCATCCGACATTAAATGGCAGACAGACATAGTCACCGACCTTAACACGCTCCACTCCTGAGCCAATTTCAACCACCTCACCCAGGTTTTCGTGCCCCAAAATACGTCCCTGCTCAAAGCTGGTCCGACCCTCGTACATGTGCAAATCCGATCCACAAATATTGGTGGTGGTAATGCGGACAAGCACATCGGTGGGGCGAACAATTTTTGCATCCGGCACGTCTTTAACTTTTACATCATAGGGACCGTTGTAAATAACTGCTTTCATGATCTTCTCCCGCTTGCGGCCGGAAAGGTGTGGCTGCCCGACCGGGTAAGTGTCAACTAAGTTTAGCTGCCATGATTGATAACGCAATCGACAGCAAGGCAATCGGGAGGTTTCTTATCGGATACGTTGAGGAATGCTGGCCGGGGATGACGGTCAAAGACAGCCGGGAAAAGGTCAGGATCATGCCGCATCAAGCCGAGCGGCAGCAGCCGGTAGCGTTGCGGGAATATTTGCGTAAAACAGTTATCAATTATCGGCAGCAATCTCAGACGCAGCCTGAAGGTAAAGACCCGATTTATCAGAAAGATGATTTACCTTACACCCGGCCAGTTTTTGCCTGATTCACTGCCAGAACCTTCTCAGAGAGGCACTTCCCGTTAGATACAGATGTCGCTAAAACCCTGGCCTCGCTGAGCCTGGCACCCTGGATATGGGTGTCTGTGTACCCTTCTCTCTGCGCTACGTTAAGGCTGGAATAAAAAATATCGCTTCCGGGTCCCCGTCATCGAGATTGTCGACCTGACCGCTGGGGATAAATCCGGCGTTCAACAGCAGCCGTTGCATTGGCAGGTTAGAACGATGGGTGGAGGTGAACAGCTTCGGGTGCTGGCAGCGGGACTTCAATGCTGCAATCAACGCCAGACCGATACCCCTGCGGCGGTAGTGTTCGCCTACCATCAGCATTTCAATAAAGCCGTAGCCGAAGAAATGGTAGTTCAGCACGCCATATCCCATCGCTATTCCCTGCAGTTCGGCAATATAACAGACAGACCAGGCACACCAGATGCGGATTTGCGCCGCACCTTTTGGCTGGCTCTGGGCAACAATGTCGATAGTAATCAGGGATATAGCATCGTTTTCAGTGGTCAGGCGAACACGCATATTCAGTCTCCCTCTCTTTAATTGACTGCAGTGCAGCCTTAATAAAACGGCAATCCCGCACAGATTTTTTAATTTCATACGGGATTTTACAATTCCATAAGATGATTAGTTAATCCTAATCATCCCAGAGAGGCAGGGTTCATTTTCTGAAAGTTATCGTTAACCGGATATTGGGCCACCAGAAAAGCCCTCATGATTCAGAAAGTAAGCAAACGTTTTAACCTGCAGCCTATGGAAGCAGTCTGCGGCTGGTTCACCTGTGAGATTCGATACACTGACAGGAATGGGGAGCGCCATATATCAGAATATAACCGGCGGAGCCGGGCTTACGGCGCCGTTCAGCTCAACGTTATCTAACGCTTCCTGCCGCTAAAGCCGCATTCAGCGGGCCTGCTCCTGCCTCAGACAGTGAGTCAGGATTCATGACAAAGGTCGCTTTGTGCCAGATATAGTCATTCGAACCCTGAGGGTTACACTTTTAAGTGATTCAGGGTATGCGCTTACTGGTTACGAATATTGTGCCAGAATCATGTGATTTGATGATTGCCGCTTTGCTTTCGAGCCAGTAAGTGCTCCACGTTCGCTAACGAATACTCAGGGCATGCAGATAAACTGATGGCTATATCACGCCCTGAGACATTCGACAAGCTTTTTATGGCTTAAGTAAGGGCGAGTGTCGCGCTTCGAGAGCCATCAAATACTTCGCTTCATCGTACTGGGTTCTGGTCTTCCAGCAGCGGTAAATGATCCTTATCCATTTGAAGGCAAGAGCCCGGATTGCAGACTGGTGAGATTTTCCTTTTTCTCGCAGTCCCTGATAATAAAGTCTGGCCCAGTATGATGAGTTAATCGTCTTGGCAGCCCATTCAACAAAGGTCTGCCTGACGAACTTGGCACATTGCCATCGCCAGTGAACCCAGGATTTCTGGCCACTTCGTTCTGTCACCGGTGCAATACCTGCGTAGTTTTGAATTTCTTCAGCGCTGTTAAACCGGTTACGGTTATCACCAAGTGCAGCAAGCATCCGTGGGCCCATACACGGCCCCATGCCCGGAAGTGATTTGAACAGCCCCGCATCTGGCAATGTGTCAAACAGCGCTTCGATTCGTTCGTCATAGGTTTTGATGATTTCACTCACGACTTTAATTTGTGTCGCCAGTGCTGTTGCCATCAAAGCATTAGCCTCTATAACACTCGGGTCTGTCGTCAATGAGATCGCGTTATCAATACTCGCAATACGCTGCTCGGTAAGGGCTATTGCGCGGCCACCTTTGGCATTCAGAAAGTTGCGGATCGTCTCGCGCCTGGCTCGTTTCAGTTGTTGCAAACTGGGCCACCGGATAATCAGCTCACACAACAGTAAGCTACCCCGATGTGAGAACCACTCCAGTGGCTGAGGATAATACTGTTTAAGCGTGTTGATTATCCGGTTCACAAAACGGCGTTTATCTTCAACCAACTGACGACGTTGCTCAACCAGCTGCTGAAGTAAGCGAATATCCGCATTGGCGGGTTCAATAGCTTTTATCTTCTGGGGGTAACGCAGCATTAACTCTAATGCCAGCTCGGCATCCTGCGGATCATCTTTAGCGCCGCTGGGCGAGAAGGCTTGCCGGTAACGAGCTAGGGACAAAGCGTGGACGGGGAAAACGGTGATAAACGGATATTTCTGAAGAGCATACACCACGGGGCCTTTCTTCAACTCAACGGCGATAGCGATCCTGCCTTTTACCTTCTGGTGTAACTCGGTAAGCCAGACATCAAGCGCTTCTGCTGTATGTTCAATCACATGGAATACGCGTTCACCGTTTTTAAACTGAACACAGACATCGTGTTTTTTATCTGCCCAGTCCAGACCAACGTGCGCAGCAAATTGATTAGTCGCAGTCATCACCAACTCCTTTTCATCGGGGATTGGTATGCATTCCACGCTCTTCGAAAGAAATATAGCCAGCAGTTTATCTGCATGCCCTGAGTATTCGTTAGCGAACGTGGAGCACCTACTGGCTCGAAAGAAAAGCGGCGATCATCGCATGATTCTCGCTCAATATTCGTAACCAGTAAGCGCATACCCTGAATCACTTCAAAGTGTAATTCTCAGGGTGCGAATGACTATACCTCGCTCAAAGCAGACCTTTACTTTCCCTGTCCTTCGAAAATGGCCCTTTTAATCCTGATCTCCGCTTGCAAGTTAAGAGGGTATCTTATGCTAAAAGCCGCCAGGGAAAGGACAGGCGCAGAAAGGTACACCGACTTATCCCCCGCGAATACCGAAGTTACTCAGTGAATCTGTGGATAACCGGCTGCGGTTTGAAAATGAGGCGGTAGTCTGCGACGACGGTCGCGGTACCCGAAATGAATTGCAGCAGGACAGACACCGGCCAGGCCGGCCGATGAATGAGGATGACATTCTGTTCGTCGCGGGCGGTTCAGAGGTGGCCACGATGCTCTTCAAGCAGATCAATCGCCTGCTGCATCACGCCGGCCGTATAGTTGTCTTCAATGATTTTCGCAAAAGTCAGCCGGTCGGCCAGGCATTCCACCAGGGTATCGTGACAGATTTCTTTACCTGTCAGAAAAATGCGGGTCGCCGCGTCAGCGACGGCATCTTTGACGTCCGAGAAGAAAATCAGCTCTTTAGGAAAGCGGGGATTAATGACCATTTCATGTCTCCGGCGGGGTTAAACGCCCCCTTATCATGCGTCCGGGTCCTGATGCCGTCCAGCACGACCGGGCCGTCGTCTTGAGAATGTCGAAAAGTGGAAAAAAAGTCCACCCTGTAAAAACCCGCAACGCTCGCCGCAGACTCGGCTGAGGCGTACCGCAGCACCGCGAGGAACGAACAGCCGCGACGAGGAAGCGTCATATCGTCTGCAGCTGAGGTGAAAACCGCACACTCCCGGCCTGATGTAGCCATAAAAAAAACCGGCACCCAGGCCGGCGGAAAAACGATGATCGGTTTTACTTACGGTTTTTCTTCCAGGTTTCAGAGGCCAGAAAGGCCGCGCGTACCACCACGATCGCCCAGCACAGCTGCAGGAGTATCTTCACCGGCACACTGAATCCGTCAAATATCAGCAGCGGCACAATAAACAGGCAGCTGAGGAGAAAACACCACTCCGCCGCGCTTTTGCGCGCCCTGCCCGTCAGCGTCTCCAGTCCGATTATCCCTTTGCATAACAGCATCAATGACATGGTTCTCTCCACAAATCATCCGGCACGCCGGAGGGCTTCAGTCTTTTTTCAGCATGCGTTTGAAATTAGTTCGGGCCTGCCCTTCCCCTTCCGTACTGCCGGTGGGTTCCGGGAGCACTGAGGGGGCAGGCACCTGGCCAGCGCAGGCGGCAATGACTTCCTGAATGCTGGCCGTCGTGGGCTGCCATCCCGTCGTTTGCTGAATAATACCCACCAGCTGATCGGCGGTCAGCTGGCCATCGAACAGCATGGACAACAGATAAGGCAGACGCTTATCCAGCTGGTATAACGCGCTTCCGCCCACGATCGCCGCCCGGAAAAAATCACCACGGGTGCGCAGGGGAACTGACTCGATAATCTCCATCGCCCTGGCATCCTGACTGTCGTCTTCAGGGTGCAAATAGACGGTCAGTTTCTTACGTTTGTCGGTCACGGATAGCGCTCCTTGGAATTAAAGTAAAACAAGTTCGCGAACCAACGCCGTCTGGGGTTCATTGACCACCACAATACGGTCGGGGGCCAGTTTCCAGGCACGGCGCACGGCAGCCTCAATCAGCGACGCCCCGCCCCCCACCAGCCAAACCCGGTTCACCTGGCGATACGCCGACAGCTCATTGACCACCCGTTCCCCGAGTCGCTCGATGGACGAACTTATCATGTCCAGCACATAGTCCACTTTTGACTCATCGTTGACAACTGTGGCGGCAAACTCGCGGTCATGCCGTCGCTGTATCAGTTGATCGGCCACAAAGGCGCTGGTGTCGCTGTTGGCCATACGCAGTGCCGTGAGTGTGGCCTGTGTCACCATCGATACCCCGATCGTAGAATTGCCCTGAATGGCACTGACATCTTCAAACTGCCCCACCAGAACACCGGCATCGAGCGTCGTTCCCCCCAGATCAATCACAAGCGAGGTTTCCAGCGCCCCTACCCCTGCACGTTCCAGCGGCGATATCACGGCAGGCAACGATTCCGGCATGACGTCAACATGCGCGATGGTGAAGGTTTCGCGCTTGTTCAGCGTTACCGGCCGCAGCAGATTGTCAATTTTACGCTGTATGTTGACGTCATTGTGCTGACAGTCGCTGGTGTAGAACTCACTGATAGGTAAGGTGACCGTCAGGCTTACCGACTGTGGCGGCAGGCCACTGGTGAGCAGTGCATGATGTACGGCCAGCAAATTGGTGTCGCCATACTGATATTCAATGTTGGTGGTATTGATCGCCTGATGGCTGACGCTGTCAAAGGAGTACTTCAGCCCGTCAATTTCATAGTTGTACGTTTCACTGCTGCCGATCCCGGCGACCTTCCACCCCGCTTTAAACGAATTCGGCGAGACAGAGGTACAGATTTCATCGCCGTCCCGCCAGGCCAGTTTTACGTTCGTCGAACCGTCGTCACAACCCATCTTTTTCATGACACACCCTTATATTTACTCAATTAGAGTAAATATAATACCCCAAAAAGGACTAATGGCAATTAATAATACTCATTATGAGTATTATTAAATCGTCAAAAAGGGATTTATTTGCGGTGAAATGCATTTTGTTCAAAGAATGTTCCCACGAATTATTTCCGCCTGAGAAAACAGAGAGCTAGTTAAAAGAAGCCATACGGCGCTTGCAAGTCTGATTTTTCACAACAATAATACTGTAATTATATACAGTGTTATTGAAAGGAGTTGCCATGCTACATATCACTCCCGTCGCCGTTGATCCGGTGAAGGTTTCGTTGCCCCTGTTTATTGAACGATGCCCCGCCGGTTTTCCCAGCCCTTGTGCCGACTACGCTGACGCAGAACTGGATCTGAACGATTACTGTATAAAGAAAAAATCCTCCACGTTCTTCGTCCGGGCGATTGGAAATTCGATGACCGATATCGGTTTGCACAGCGGTGATCTGATGGTCGTAGATAAGGCAGAAGAGGCACATCATGGTGACATTGTGATAGCGGAGATAGACGGTGAATTCACGGTAAAGAGACTGTTACTGACACCTCGCCCCGGGCTTCAGGCCATGAACCCTAACTTTCCGACAATCTATCCGGAGGACTTGCAGATTTTTGGAGTCGTGATGGCTTTTGTGCATAAAACCCGGGGCGGTGAATGATGTTTGCCCTGGCGGACGTAAATTCATTTTATGCAAGCTGCGAAGCGGTTCTTAACCCAAAACTTCGCGACAAACCATTGATAATATTGAGCAATAATGATGGTTGTTGCGTGGCGCGATCCGCAGCAGCCAAAAAATTAGGCATAAAAATGGGCATGCCGTGGTTTCAGATCCAGCAGATGTCGTTCCCTGAGAAGGTGTACGCGTTCTCCAGCAACTATTCCTTATATCACTCATTTTCCCAACGGGTGATGAGTCATTTAGAGGAACTTTCGCCACGCGTGGAGCAATACAGCGTCGATGAAATGTTTATTGATATCAGAAGCATCGATAACTGCATGGATTTTGAAACCTTTGGCCACCAGCTGCGCGCCCACGTTCTGAAGGGAACTGGCCTGACAATCGGTGTAGGGATGGGACCCGGCAAAGTTTTGGCCAAAGCCGCTCAGTGGGCCTCGAAGGAATGGCCACAATTTAAGGGTGTACTGGCTCTTACGCCGGGTAATCCCCGGCGGACTGAAAAATTGTTATCGCTGATGCCCGTTCAGGAAGTCTGGGGCTGCGGAAGCCGGATTTCAAAAAAGCTAAACCTGATGGGTATTCACACTGCCCTGCAGCTCGCTCGCGCGAATCCCACTTTTATCAGGAAGAACTTTAGCGTTGTCCTGGAAAGGATATGTCGGGAACTGAAGGGCGAAAGCTGTATCAGCCTGGAGGAAGCCCCGCCCGCCAAACAGCAAATTATCTGCAGCCGCTCTTTCGGCGAGAGGATCACAACCTATGAGGCTATGCATCAGGCCGTCTGCCAGTATGCCGAACGGGCAGCGGAAAAGCTCAGGGGTGAACATCAGTACTGCAGGCATATTTCCGTTTTCGTGAAAACATCACCTTTCGCAGCCAACGAAATCTATTACAGCAACGTGGCCTCTGAAAAGCTCACCACACCGACACGAGACACCCGCGATATTATAGCGGCCGCAATGAAGGCGCTCGATCGCATCTGGGACAATGGCCGCCGGTACGCAAAGGCCGGAATCATGCTCAATGATTTCACACCAAACGGTGTGTCACAGTTGGATTTGTTCGATGAAGTTAGGCCCCGCCCTGCCAGTGACGCGTTGATGCACGTTCTCGATGGTATCAATCAGTCGGGTCTGGGAAAGATATGGTTTGCGGGGCGTGGGATTGCACCCGAATGGCAGATGAAACGTGACATGCTATCCCCTGCTTACACCACAAGATGGTCGGATTTACCGGTTGCCTCTATTCGTTGACCCTTCTCTATCTGCGTGTAAATCTTAGCCGCAATACAATATTAAAAAAAAATCATTGTGATTGTTAAATAATATTTTTTTAATATTAAAATGATATTAAAATAACTTACATACCATTAATCCATCTCAACATTTAAAATCTGGATTGTGCTTCTACTCTGCCCTACCTACCCAATTCCCACAGTATGGTCGGACGGGAGTTTTATGCTTGGAATATTTTAAATAGTATTTTAAAAACTAGGGCTATCGAAGAGCCACCTAAGTGGAGAAAAAGTGACTCTGATGCAATAGCAATTGCATCTAGCCCATTTAACCCATGCATGAAATTTATCTTTATCTAGCTAACAATCACTTACACATCAAAAACAAATCATATTAATATTAAAAAGATATCATTTTATGATGATTATCTAAGAAAATGCTGGTTTAAAAAGATATTTTACTGCTAGTATAAGAACATCATAAGCACAGCATTTTAATATTAAAATGAGGGTAAAAAATGATTCTTACAGTTGGGAATACTAAAGGTGGTGTAGGGAAAACAACACTTGCAGTGAATATTGCTGCCGCCAGAGCCATGCAAGGCCGCGATGTCCTACTTATTGATGCTGACCGGCAGGAGACAGCACAGACGGCAATCAGCATAAGAGCACAAAACGATATCCAACCAGGTATCGCATGCTCGGCTTATGCCGATGGCCCGATTCTGCGCTCACAACTTATGCAGCAAAAAGCAAAGTATGATGATGTGATCATTGACGCTGGCGGCAGGGACTCAACAGCATTGCGTGCAGCACTCGTTTTGACAGATGTACTTTTAGTTCCCTACCGTCCAGGCAGTTTTGATGTATGGGCTTTGCAGGATATTTCAGACCTAATTACAGAGGCACGTAGTGTGCGTGACGGGTTGAAAGCTTACTCAATCATTAACGTTGCCGATGCAAATCGTAACTCAATAGACAATAGAGAAGCTGCAGCCATCTTTACCGATTACCCGGAGCTTGAGTTTATCCCTGAACATATTGTTGGCCGTAAAGCATTTTCAAATGCTGCTGGTTCAGGCCAATGCGTCTTTGAATATAAGCCACAAGATGCTAAAGCTAATCTGGAACTTACTACCCTCATAAACATCCTATTTAACAATCAATAAAACATCATATTAATATTAAGGTGATATTAAATGGCAATTACCAAACCACCAAAAAAAACAAATGAAGCCAGCGCTAAACTAGATGCTTTCATCGAAGGTGCTCCAGATGGCCAGTCAGCCAAAAAGAAAGGTGTCATTAAAGGGAAAAAACAACAAATCACGTTAACTATCACCCCAGATATCCTTGACCAATTAGACCAGAAAGCAGGTGACCTAGGGCTTTCGCGCGCGGCTCTGATCAACATCGGGATCCGGCATGTACTTAATGAAGGCGCAATGATTGGTGGGAAGAAAGACTAGAGGATATTCTCTATCGTTTCTTTTAACACTTATAATACTATCATTATGATATTAAATTGATTGGTTTTTAGATTCGTAATAATGGTTAAACACGTGCATAAAACGCAGACTTTGTTGTTTGGTGAAATATACACTCCTAGTAAATTTAGCCAGATTTTGGAAATTATTGATGACCATTCTGGTGACAGACGAAGTGTATACATGTGGAGAGGGCAGGGTGATGTGAGTTGGGCAATACATAGTTCAGCATATCGCCGTCTCTTGAAAGAAAGACGCTGGGAAGAGCCACCTTCTGAGATGACGATGCGCGATTATGAAAGAGATCTGCTACTTAACGCTTGGCATCAGGGCTATGGCTATGAAAATGGCAGGAAGTTGACTGATTTTGAGTTACTGGCAAAGCTTCAACACCATGGTGCTGCAACAAGGCTGATCGATGTATCAAGAAATATGTTAGTGGCTTTATGGTTCGCTTGCAGATCGCAAACTGACAAAACAGGCATTCTACTGGGATGGCATATAAGTAATATTCTGGGTTTTGAAGGTCGTTCTGAAGAAAGGGGATATAACGAAATTTTTGGGGCAGGGGACACTAAAGGTCTTGATACGGGCTCACATCCTGTTGTCTGGCAACCACCTGTAGTAACAAAAAGAATTGCTGCTCAAAGCGCTGAATTTTTATACAGCAGAGTTTGTGATGACCCAGTAAGTAGTTTGGCGTTTAAAAAAGAAAAGAAGGCATTCCTGGCGATTGGTCTTACGCCTCAAATGAAAAGCGTTTGTTTAAGGATACTCGAAGATAGCTTTGATGTACGCCAGTTAACTTTGTTTCCTGATATCGACGGTTTCGGTTATGCCAACAGTGAAAATTTTGGACGTTACAGCAACGAAAGATGGTGAAGGAATGGGAGAATAACCCTTTAACCCGTACCGCACTGAAGACAAGATCTAGTCAGAGACTTTAGTATCAATAAGTTATCCACATATACACCTGATATAACAATTCTTAAGATCATAATTAGATCATATTAAAGAAAAACAGATCACCAGCCTCGTATTCTATTGAAAACATTACTTAAATCGGCACGCTTGGCGGTTACTTTCATAAGAAAAGCGGTTACTTTCATAAATTTAGCGTTTACTTTCATAATAAAGGCGGTTATTTTCATAACCTTTAGGCGGTTACTTTCATAAAAAGTTCTCAAATTTCAAATACGGTGTGGATAAATGGAAAACTCTAATGATATCAATCCACCAGAAAGTCCATTCGCGATCATCAAGAAAGATTCAGGCACAGCTTATGAACTGATCCCGAACAGCAGCAAAACTGTCCAGCCTGTAGCACTACTTAGATTGAGCGTGTTTACCCCTGTTTCACCTAAGGAAAAGGGGAAGCGGGAATTTCTGATTGATGCGTCAGAAGAACTTTCCAGCTTAGAGGTAGCTAGGCAGGAAGGGTATACAAATATCAAAATTCAGGGCGCCAAGCTCGGTATGTCCACTGATTTCAAAACGTGGATAGGGATCATCTCTGCCTTTTCAAAATACGGTTATTCCAGTGAAAAGATAACCTTACCGTTTTCTGAGTTTGCACGTATGTGTGGTTTGAAGCCCACAGATATCAACGGACGAGCCAGAACGCGTCTCAGCGACTCTCTGTTCAATTTATCGAGTGTTACCCTGGCATTTCGCAGCAAAGATGGCAAACGCTCCCTAGTGACGCATCTAGTTCAACGTGCGGTGTTAGATATGGATGCTGATCTGGTTGAAATTGTTGGGGATCCAAGCCTTTGGGAACTTTACAGATACGACCACAAGGTTTTGCTTGGGTTAAAAGCACTTTCTGAGCTATCCCGTAAAGAAGCAGCGCAGTCACTGTATGTGTACTTTGAAAGTATGCCCCCATCTACATTGTTTATTTCAATGAAACGTCTCCGGGAGCGTCTGGCGATGGAATCGCAAGTTAAAGACCAAAACGCGACGATCCGCCGAGCAATGACTGATTTGAAGAAAATCGGTTATATCGACTACACAGAGACGAAAAAGGGCAGGGAGATTATGTTCATAATCCATACCCGTTCACCCAAGCTCGGATTAGCGACTTCTTAAAAGCGGTCACTTTCATAAATGTTTGCGGGAAAAGCGGTTGCTTTCATAAAAACCTTGAGCTAAGCGGCCACTTTCATAAATATCATTAAAATTGTCTTCGCTTCTCACCGTTTATGTACGAATAGTATACAAATCCAAGGGGTGTATTATGAAAGCAGCATCATTTTACCAGATTTTATGAAAGTGACCGCCTTCATTATGAAAGTAACCGCTTTGCGGTTTGGATGTGCAAAAACCTATTAATTTAATATTAAAATGATATTTTATAGATATTGAAAAATTCCATGTTAATAGTCATTTTAGCTGTTTAAAAAATAATATTAGTGTGATTACACGGCTGAATGGGAAGTTTGGCAAGGATGAATATTGCCAGAAGGATGCCTATGGTAAGATCATCACAGGAATATGTCGGCAGGAGTTGCCATGAAGAAGAATACGACCCCAACATTACATGACGCTGTGTTCAAACAGTTTTTGACCCATCCCGAAACTGCTCGCGATTTCCTGGATATCCATCTGCCACCGGCGTTGCGTAAACTTTGTGATTTAAATACGTTGCAGCTGGCGTCGGGATCTTTCATCGAAGACGACCTGCGGCCGTATTATTCCGATGTGCTGTACTCCCTGAAGGCGGGCAATGGTGAAGGATATATTTATTGCCTCATCGAACACCAAAGCACGCCAGATAAACACATGGCGTTCCGCCTCATGAGATATGCCATTGCGGCAATGCAACGCCATCTCGATGCAGGGCATAAAACTTTGCCTTTGGTTATCCCGGTTCTCTTTTACCAGGGCAAAGTCAGTCCTTACCCGTATTCGATGAGCTGGCTGGATGAGTTTGAAACGCCTGAATATGCACGAACCCTGTATGGTGAAAATTTTCCACTGGTAGATATCACGATAATCCCGGATGATGAAATTATGCAGCATCGTCGGATGGCCATACTTGAGTTGCTGCAAAAACACATTCGCCAGCGCGACCTGACAGAACTGTTGGACCAGCTGACTACCTTGTTGCTCGGTGGCAACACCACGCAGGAACAGTTAATATCTGTGATAAACTATATGCTTCAGGCCGGTGAATCCCGTGACCCGGCAGCCCTGATTAATACGTTGGCATCACGCGTGCCGCAACATGAGGAGACTCTTATGACCATCGCTGAGCAGTTACGCCTTGAGGGTGAACAACGCGGAATCCAGAAAGGTCTGCAATTAGGTGAGCAAAAAGGGCGTGAAGAAGGCGAACGCGAAGCTGCATTAAAAATTGCCCGCACGATGTTGGCCAGCGGTCTCGATCGCGCAATGGTCATGAAAATGACCGGTCTGACCGAAACTGAAGTCGAGCAAATCCGCCACTAATACTCTCTGAGGTTGGGACTTACCCGACCTCTCTTTAATTTTATTTCCGCACTCATGAGCTGAGCTATTACGCCTCGCCACATCTGACTACGAGATTGCCCAGTGACCGCCGCTTACGAACCCCGCCCGACATCCGAATTATCCCACTTAGCCTGGTGTGCGCTTGTCGCTGTCCGCCTCGCGCAGCAGGAAGGAAAAGCGCAGTCCCAACTGCAACAACACCTCTTTATCATGCAGTGGCTGATGACCGCACAGAAACGGCGTCTGCTGCCCAAAAACGTCGCACCGGATATTGCATGGTTGTTGGCTCAGGGCAAAAAATATGGTTTCTCTGCCAATCTGTTTAACAAAATAGATTATATATATCGTTCCAGCGTGGGCGAACTCGCCACCCAGAGCGTACTTTTTCGCTTCACCTATTTTATCGAAACCCTTAAGACAATGGGATGGCTAGATTTTCTGGTTCCGCCTAAAGACTGGGAGAACGGCTGGAAGTGCTCTGAAACAGCTAGTGCCGTCTATACCCCAAAAGCCCAGCTTCATCCGTCATTTGATGACACCGGAGCGCTGATAAAATCTTTGCCAATACGCTTCACGGGCGATATTTCAGGTATTTACGCCCTAATGGAACAGTGTTACCTCTCTTTCCGACAGCAACCTGAATTAACAGAGTTTTCCGTTTTTACCCTTGAATCAAGCTAATTGCCAAAGTTTAAGCGAGTAAACGAATGCTCTCAGGCCTGCTTTTAGAAAGGCCTGATTAAATCAACTCTGGCTAAGCCAGGAACCGTAAACAGCCCGGCGTCGCTCAAAGGCTTCACGTCCCCCCTCCATTACAGCAATAATTTGCTTCTGAACGGTCGGCGCATCAACTCCGCCCCCAGTAGACTTAATTTTGCCACGTTCGTATTCACAGGTATGCACGTTTTCTGCATCGCCTAGAACTGGAATATTGGCATTGTGCGTGGCAAAGATAAATTGGGTCTTGGGTTTCATAATCCTGATAATCTTGATTACATCATCATAGATAGTCTGATTATCAAGGTCGTCCTCTGGCTGATCGATAATTACCACATCGTTATCTTGCTGATTCAGGACAAAAAGCATTAACGCTGAAGCTCGTTGGCCTAGTGAATGTTCCTCCAACGGTTTGCCCTTGAACTCGATGGCATAGGTATTGCGTGGCTGCCAAGTAATGAGAGTCTCTATCTGCTTTTCTAAATGTTCGATAAATGTGTCGGCGGATCCCGTAACGATGGTTGAAACTTTGTCCCTGTTTAACCAGAGTCCTCCAAAGTCACTGAATTCATCAATAACAGCTTGGATAGTGCTTTCCCGCAATCGGCTACCGGTAAAAGCCTCTTTCAAAACTATCAGCATGGTTTTTTTATCATTCGCAAAGGCGGGGATAATCTTCAATGCTGAATCCGCTCGGCTGACAGAGGCTAATACCGTTTCAATTTCTTTGTATTCCCCTGCCCATAGATCACCCAGTTTGGACAGTTCCTCCTTAAGTCTTTGGTTCAGGGCTTCTTTTCCGGCTTCGGTTCGGATGAGCCCAGCGATCTTCTGCTCCGCTGTTTCCAGTCCTGATTTGAGTTGCAGAAACTCGGTCGGGTCAATTTTATCTGCACCTGCCTGTCGCAAGTCTTCGGCCAGACTACGTTCAATTTCGGCAAATTCATCATTCAGAGCATGCTTTTTCTGAGTGAAAGCTTGCTGTTTTCCATTTAGTTCTTCAAGGATTTGGCGAGAATCGGCCATGACAGTAGACAGTGTGTCAAGGTGAGCAGTTAGGCGGTCATACCCCGCACGGTAATCATCAATGTCGAGTTGGTTATGGGCTGACAAATGTACCTGCTCGGATTTCAATCCAGCGAGAGTTTCGTCAATTTTTTCGTGCAATGCGTCCAGAGCTTCGGTTGCCTGCTTGTTGGTACTGCTAATGTAACGCTCATCGCGTTCAAAGATTGTCTGCCGCTCAAGTTTTTCTTCAATACCGTGTTGTGTGTAAAAACTGAGTCTAAATTTTGCATCCTTCTCTTTCGCCTGCCACTCTGCCAACTCTTCACCCGTTTTTTTCAGGCGTAGCAACTGGCGTAACACGTCAATGACAACAGCGTTTTGGTGGCTTATTTTCTCGCGAACAGGAATCAATAATTCCCCCGCAAGTTTTTCAATTAAATCATTTTCAAATCCAGCACCGGTATTGGATAAATCTTTTTGACCAAAGTAGACAGGCTTATGCAGGATGGTCTCTCGCAAGGCAATTCCGTCTCGTACCTGCCCGTTTACGGTGATTTCAGGCGATTGACCGTAGATACGGGTGATCTGATAAGCCATCCCACGACGGCAAATCGCATCCACTGTAATTTTTCCACCGCTTTTCAGCAGATTGCTGACGAGATTTTCCTTATACTCCCTGTCAGAGGCCTTTTCACCGAACGGTATATCGAGAGCGTAACGCACCCCTTCTAAAATGGATGACTTTCCGCTTCCGCGGATCCCTATCAAGGTATTAAGCTCTGGAGAAAATCTCACAACAGTTCCTCCCAGAGAGCCGGCGCCCTCAAACGCTATCTGTCGGATATGGCTGTGTGTTACTAGCGGCATATCGGGTCTGACCCGATTATTGAAATCCTGCAATGCAAAACGCACGGCATCAAAACTATAGTTCCCCAATTTTAGGTAACAGGCGACCTTTCTGGCACCTATATCTTCAAGTTTTTTTGCATCACAACCTTGTAATTCGGCGGGATAAAGACAACCAAGACTTTCCTGAATTTTTACGCGCCAATCACGAGTCGTGACTTTCTGAAAACCAAGTGCACGGTGGCAAACATGCTCATTTTCAAAAAGTTCTTTAATCCTACCAGGAGTCATCCCACCCCATAATCCGTTATCTGCCTCAACATGAGCAAAGACAATAAAGTAATCTCGTCCATATCGGTCTAGGCTACGGATGGTCTGAACAATATTTTCCGTAGACCTGGCATTCTCATTTTCAAAGTTATCAATCCCTGCAAAGGTTGCAGTAAGGAAGCTCTGTATATGATTAGTCTGCTGCTGATTAATGAACCAGGCATCTGCAAATACCACAAGAGTATGTACACCTGCCTTACCATCATTGACCGACAACTCCACTCCCGGCAGTAATCCGATCCCCTCCCGACCAGCCGCTCTACGCAAAGCCTTAAATTCATCAACATCAAACTTGTTATGATTGGTGATAACCCCCAGCCCTATATCCGCCTCTTTGAGGGTCTTCACGTAGTCAGAAATAAATCTGTCCGGTTCGCCTCTATACCTGAATTCTTTGTCTGCCTGTGTATGGAGATGAAAATCGGCTTTAATCCAGCAACTGCCATTGTTGAAGATGGGAAACATTCCTTGACACCTTATTCATTAAAAGCTCAATGACTCATGAGCAGTATGAGTCGATTCTAGGCCGGATTAAATTCAGCTTCACTCCCTTTTCGTTTTCATCAAGCGAATTCACGATCTGCCTAAAGTTCCGACTCAAGGAAAAAGGTCCGCTGGTATTGTCCTATAGAACACTTCGCACCAAATTAATAACAATTGTTAATTTTATCTATGTGATTATTAAAATTAACATGATATTTAGGTATACCTAAATGTCATTTGTGATGTGTTGAAAATTTTCAACCCTCAGGATGATTTCACCACACTTTATACGGCGTGAGTCTATGCGGAAAGACACTCGTCACGATGGGCATTTTAGCGGATCTACTCGTGGCGAGACCCAGCGCGTACAAATATGTACACAATATTACCCGAGATGTTATAATCTTATAACGCGCACAAGTCGCGCGAGCGAGAAATTAGCTTAGCAATTATGCGAAGCCCTATCCGAGGAGCAACGAGATTACTGTTCTCGCCAGTAGATCTCGCTTTAAGTGGAAAAAATATGACTCAGACCATGTCGCAGAAACTTGCCAGAGACAGTCTTGGAAATGCACAAACTTTTGAGGGAGGTATGTACGTAACAAAAAACGGTGTCGCAGAGCTTTTCATTCAGACCGCCGCAGAACGTCAGGCGGAACTGAGAGAAATTGAGCAGGAAAGAAATATAAATGCCCTTTTTAAGCTGACAATGATGGCTAAAAAGGAAATCGCAGATGGCAAAGGCATGACCCCAGAAGATGTTTTAGGGAGGCTACGTGCCGCAAGAAAATAATAGTGGGGTATTGAGTGTCAAATCAGTTTTCAGTTGTAGTCGCGCCAATGGCGCAGCAGTGCTTGGAAGATATTGAATCATATAAAAGTGGGACGATCGGGCAGCAACAGGCTGCGAGTTTCGTCGATAACCTACTAACAGAATCTGTTGCTAACATTACTGAAGATCCTCAGAGGTATCGCTTCAACGTATACCTTTCAGATCGTGGTTTGATGTTGCGTGAAAGGCTTGATGTAGAAGGTGAGTATCGTGTGCTCTACGATTTTGACGGCACGAATATTGAGATACTGCTTTTTGTTAGTATGAAACAAGATTTTGGGAAGTTGCTTTACCGTTATAACATTCTGAAATGATGCTCAATGCCCGGTTATACCGGGCTTTTTTATGTCTGCTTTAAGGGAGCGGGTCAAAGGTCCGACATTACTAACTGAGCCTTGTATCTAATCCTAGCGGCAGGTCAGCAAGACGCCATTCTTTATTGGCATTGGCGTGTGCCGGGCAGCAATTAACATTAGCTGATAATATGCAGTATTTGAGGCAAATCGCCGTCGATGACACCTAGAATTACAGTGTTTCACATAGTGAGGTAAGTCGCCTTCTTATGTAGAAACGATCAGTATCAGCATCGCGGCAGCCCATCACTCCGCTGCCTGCCGGATTATTCATCCATTTTTACGACACAATTCCGCCCCTGCCGCTTGGCTTGATATAAAGCAATATCTGCGCGCTCCACCAAGGATCTCAGTTCCTCATTGCCTTGGGTCTCTGCAATTCCACAGCTTATGGTGGTCGGTATGGTTTTGCTTCCTGAGATTAACGGTGATTGTGCAATGTGCTCGGACAGGGTTCGCATACGCGCCACAGCTTGCTCGCCGTTGCATTCCGGCATCAACACCAGAAATTCATCCCCCCCCCAGCGACACATGCCGTCGGTGTACCGCAGAGATGTTTGTATCAGCCTGGCGATGTGCCCAATGGCCAGATCGCCAATGCTATGACCGTGAAGATCGTTGATGGGTTTAAAATAATCTATGTCGATTATCGTCAAGCTCGCCAGCTTGCCCTGTTGCAACATATTTGAACGCATACGCAGGAAATGATGTTCAAATGCCTGGCGGTTCATGACTCCAGTGAGCTTATCTTTGGTGGCCATTTGCTCCAGCCGGCGCTGATATCCGCCGATGGTCAGCCATAGCAGTAATAAAAACAGCACACTGACCACAATGCCGATGCTCAGGTTCTTCAGTAGCGTGATGAAAAGCACCTTTTCCAGAGGATGATTGCTTTGTTCTACCATCAAATACCAATCGAACTCGGGTAATAAACGAGTATTGAGTAGCACTTGCTGCCCCTGGACCTGATACCGGTAGCTTCCGCCGGGAACAGTAAGAATAGCGGTAGTCAGTGGACCTAATCCTGGTTGCTGCCTGATATTCGCTGCTCGTTGGAAGGATTGACCATGCAGGACTACTTGTCCGCTTTTATCTACAAAGTAGATAGTCCGGCTATAGCGCTGCTCATATTTTTCAATCAGCACCTTAATCTTTTCCACTGAAATACCAATACCAGTAACGCCGATAAAGTCACCTTTATAGTCATTGACCTTATGGTTAACGAATACGTCAAGATGGGTATGGTCCTCTGGATCTGGACGGACATCAATCGAATAGGGTTTGTCCACGGGCAGCGCTTTAACCAGGAAGAACCAACGGTCCCGTAGACTCTCTTCAGAGACTGTTTCGAGGATGCGTTTGGGGTCATAGTAACGGTAGGTTTTATCAGAAACGAAATAGGAAAAAATAGTATCGAAACGATGGTCTATTTCGTTGAGGTAACGAATCATTGCATCAGGATCCTGTTCACGATTTAGAACCCAATCACGAACAAAAGTATCGTGAGCCATCAAAGATGCAATAAGAATGGGTTTCAACAGATCTTGCTGAATTTCTGAATAGACATTATCGCTGGTTAGAGGCAGGATATTTTCTTCAATTTCATTATTTAGGGATTGCCGAGCGACTTCGTAACTGCTCCAGCTGATGAGCATAAAAGCGGTTAATAGCATGAAAGTAAATAAAATAATGACCCGTCTTTTCGTCAACCAATAAGGGCTGTTCATTCAATTTCCCTAAAATGTCTTTTAATGGTAAATGCACTTTGTCTAGGCAGTTAAGCCGGGCCTGTTACTCTTATTAGTTAGTGACCCTTTGGAACCTAAATGATCTCATCTGTGCTCCCTCGTGCCAATAATTCTAGCCGTTTCGCGATCCTGTGATCCGTTACGGCACAGCAATATTATTACGAATTTCGTTCTACTGAGCGACAAACTCCTGTATAGCATTTATTTATGCACCGTATTGGAGGCCGAGGGCCAATGATGTAAAAAAACCACGCTAAGAGGTTAATCCATTGTTTATATTGAAATTTAATGTACCTAACTCGCCCGTAAAAATATCTTCCGGTAACTAAAACATATAATGCACCCCAGCATAACCCGTGGTGTAAGTCGTTGCCAGCAGGCTGGTTCCGACGGTGTAGAGAAAATTCCAATCTAGTCCCATCAGGACTAATGTAATGGCAAATATCCCACACAAGACATCCGAAACAGCCAGAGCAATATAGGCAAGCATAAGAAGCAGACCCGTCAGCTTAATTTTAATGACACCGAACCGGTCGATCAGTTTTCCTGAGCAAAACGACGTTACAAACCGGCTCAGTATATAGAGTTGGATCTCGGCGGCGATTTGTGACAAATCGAAACCGTAATGCTTCATTGCGATGGGCGTCGCCGTCAGGCCCAGAACCATTATTCCAAATCCTGATGCACCGAAAAAAGTGCGTGGAACTAAAACAGGTGTGCTTACACATCTATCGAGAGTTGCCCAAAGGCATAGTGTATTGACAATAGATATACAATCTTATAATGTATATCCATTGTCAATACAGGAGATATAAAAAATGCGTGACGCTGCGATTAATTTGCGTGCTTTGCCGGAACAACGTGATCTCATAGATCAAGCCGCCAGCCTATTAGGTAAAAACCGATCTGATTTTATGTTGGAAGTAGCGTGTGAGCGCGCACAAGCTATTCTGCTCGACCAAGTTTTTTTCCAGTTAGATACTGAGAAATTTCATGAATTCACAGCGATGCTTGACGCACCTCAAAATGCAAATCAAGGTCTGGAACGTCTGATGGCAGTTAAAGCGCCTTGGGCATGAGTTTACAATTGTCTGCTCCTGAGCCACTTACAACTGCACATATCCTTGACGCTTTCGGTTGTGGGGAAACAACGTTAGATGAATGGTTAAAACGGCTCGCTCTGACAAACCACTTAAACGGTGCAAGTCGTACTTTTGTTGTCACGGCTCACGATAAAAGTGTTGTTGGTTATTATGCACTCGCAGCCGGTGCTGTGTCGCACAGGGAAGCGGCAGGATCTGTTCGGCGTAATATGCCTGATCCTATTCCGGTCATTGTATTGGGAAGACTGGCGGTCGACCTTCGTACTCAAGGAGTAAAGTTAGGTTCATCATTGCTACAGGATGCCGTTCTTCGAGTTCACTCAATTGCTGAAAACACAGGGGTCAGAGCATTGCTCGTACATGCACTTCATGAACCGGCTAAACAATTTTATGAACACTACGGTTTTACATCATCGCCAATTAATCCGATGACATTAATGCTACGCCTTTAGCGTTTCCAAAGACTATGAAGCACAGCATGTGATGAAACCGAAAAACACTAAATATGAAGTAATACTTCATAATGATGAAGTGTGATTTTTGTTATTTTGTATTATTATGATCTAGAGTGTTTTTTTCCATAATATCGGTCATCGCACCTTCATGCGCCTGAAGATTACGGATATAACGCATTAATGTTTCAGGTTTTTTCCATGTCCCTTCCTGCATGATCTGAGCAACAGCATAGCCACGTCCCGCCATATCCTGTGCAGCGCCTACGCGGGCACTGTGACCAGTCCAGGCCGTATAGCGCCCTTTGTTTGGAATGATAGGTTCACCTGCTCCAATTGTAAGCCAGGCCTGTGCGAAAATTGATTCAATCGCAGGCGTGCTCAGCGGACGGGTGACTGAAAGAGTTGCACTCCCAGAGCGGTGCACCGGACAAAAGAGGAAGGCGTCAGGTTCAGCATTGATACCAGACACCGACATCCACTCAGTTAGCCGGCGGGAGGACTGCGAACTTAGGGACTTGATCAGGCCGCCAGTTTGAACAATAGTTTTGGTGTAACTCACATTAAGGATGATTCTGCCATCTGTTGCCCGGGAGATATCACGAACACGGAGACGGGCTAATTCACTGATACGCAGCAGCGTGCTGTAAGCGACATGCAGAAATGCCAAATCACGTTTATGGCGAAGCGATATCGAGTCAGACCAGAGCGCATCAAGCTCAAGCAGATCTTCAAGACGAAAGGGTACGGCCTGGCCAGTACGTTCACCCGTGACAACTGCAACACGATTTATTTTCTTCACTGCGCGGAAAACCAGCGGTGAAGTATTAGGGGGGATTAGGCCAGCGTTACGGTGTAACATTGAAATCAATGATCCATGCGTCGCAATCGTTGAAGAAGCGCGACCGCTCTCTTGCAGCCAGTTCAGATAATCGCGAAGGTCGGCCGGAAGCATGGGCAAAAACGAGCGGCTATTTTCAATCGACCATCTGTGGCAGATCCGCATAACACTCATCAGTTGTCGCCAGGTATTGGGTGAAAACGCCTCTTTGTCTTGAACAAATTCCTTAAGCCTCGCCAGAACATCCTCTTCAGCCTGGATAGCAGGTAGTGCCTGGTTGGTTGGTGACAATTTGCCCATATATAGCTTAAAAAGCGAACTCCCGGTCACTGACAACGCTACGTGGATTCTGAGAAAGATGCAGGGGATTTCCCTTGCAGATTTCACGTAGCAAAACCTACAAGGTCATCTGCGAAAAATTACCTGCCCCTATAACTACTGGATAGATTATCAGCTACTGTAGCGAATAGATAACTTTATATAAGTCCCATTATATAAAGTTAATAATATTGACCACTGAATTTGATCTCCTCCCTGAAAACAGTGCCAGTCTAAACTGAAGTATCCGGTCTTTCTTTCATCTCACTGAGAGGCATATCAACCATGAAAAAGACCCGTTATACCGAAGAACAGATAGCCTTTGCCCTTAAACAGGCCGAAACCGGCACTCGGGTGGAGGAAGTGTGCAGAAAGATGGGGATTTCTGAGGCTACTTTTTACAATTGGAAGAAGAAGTTTGGCGGCATGGGCGTGACGGAACTGCGTCGGCTGCTCCAGTTGGAGGAAGAGAATCACCGCCTGAAACGGCTGGTCGCCGATCTCAGTCTGGACAAGGAAATGCTGCAGGACGTCATCCGAAAAAAGTTCTGAGGCCGGTGCAGAAACGCGAGGCGGTCGAATACCTGCTGGCGGCGTACCGCATCGGGGTTCGCAGGGGATGCCGGCTGATGATGCAGAGCCGAACGGTCTACAACTACCGCAGCTGCCGCGATGACCGGGCCCTCACGCAGCGGATACGGGAGATTGCAGAAACCCGCATTCGTTATGGTGTGCAGCGGATCCATATCCTGCTGCGGCGCGAGGGCTGGCTGGTTAACCACAAGAAAACCCATCGGATTTACTGTCTGGAAGGGTTGAACCTGCGGTCAAAACGCCCGCGGCGGCACGTGACGGCCAGGCACAGGCGTATCCGCCCGGCCGTGACCGCTGTGGATCAGTGCTGGAGCATGGATTTCGTTGCTGATAATCTGTTCAACGGGCGCCGGATCCGTGCGCTGACTGTAGTCGATAATTTTAGTCGTGAATGCGTGGCGATCGAGGTAGGCCAGGGACTTCGCGGTGACGATGTGGTCGCCGTGATGGAACGGATCAGGCAGACACAGCAGCGTGTACCACAGCGGCTACAGACGGACAACGGCAGCGAATTTATCTCGAAAACGCTGGATCGCTGGGCGTATGAAAACCGGGTAACGATGGACTTCTCACGCCCCGGGACGCCCACAGATAACGCCCTGGTTGAGTCATTTAACGGCAGCCTGCGTGATGAATGTCTGAACGTGCACTGGTTCCTGTCACTGGAAGATGCTCAGGAGAAGATCGAGCACTGGCGGCAGGAATATAACCAGTACCGGCCACATTCCTCGTTAAATAACCAGACTCCGGCAGAATTTATCCGAAACCTGCAAACAGGCCCGGATCTCTGATTTAGCCTGGCACCGATATTGGGAAGAGATCACTTATTGTAGGTAGCCCAGTTGGTGATTTTGAACTTTTGTTTTGCCACGTGATATCGCTGCAGGATCAGGAGTGTGAAGATCTGATCCTGACTACGGCCAAAAGTTCGATTTATTCAACAAAGCCTCACCAAAGCTAGCGACAGCATACGATAAACGCTTTTATTTTGCGGTTTAAGCCCTGGTAATCGCTAAAAGATAACGCTAAGCCAAATGATTATCGTCATAATCACTGCCACTAACTGTGCTGCACCGCCAATATCTTTGGCTCGTTTGGATAGGGGATGGATCTCCAAAGAGATACGGTCAACCACAGTTTCAATGGCGGTATTCAATAATTCAACGATCAGCAAAATAAAGCAGGTAGCAATTAACAGCAGCCGTTCTGTTTTAGTGATGCCCAGAAAAAATGTAATGATTAGTAAGAATGCGTTAATGATAATGAGTTGGCGAAAAGCATCTTCGGTGAAGATGGCATCTTTCAAACCTTCCCATGAATTATTGACGCTGCTGATGAAGCGATTTATGCCTTTTTTCTTTTCAAAGGACATGCGTTTACTCTTATAAATTAGATTGAATTAACCCACCCAACTAATAACGTCAGGTGAGTTATATTGGTTTTATAATGATTAATTATATTAATTAATCACCTCGTGGCGATAGCCTTTAACAGCAGCCAGCAACATGTCCGGTTGCGGATAAGCAACACCACCGCGAGAGCTCAGGGAAGTTAGCGCCTGCAGACCGATCAGAGCGTCTTCTCAAAGAGGCGATAGCGCTTATAAGGCACTGCACCAATGCGCTCCAGAATAGTGCGCATGCCGGTGTTGGACTCGAGGATCCACGACATCTCCAGCGCATCAATATTGCGTCTGGCAAAGGGATCACGCAGCGCCTCAATCAGCAATAGCGCCATAATTGGCCCCATCCGACTGAACTGGAAATCGTGGCGAACCCCCATCAATGGAACCCGCGCAGTGCGCACGCCGCTAACCTTCAGTCGCCACAACAGCTTTGCCCAGCCGAAGGGGAATAAACGGCCTTCTAACCCTTCAATAGCCTCGTTAATATTCGGCAGGCCAACGATAAATGCGCAGGGCACCGAATCCACTTCGGCGATATAAATCATGTCGTCAGGGACCAGGTATTTCAGCTGATCGCCCATGGTGGCGAATTCATGTTCGGTGAAGGGCACAAACCCCCAGTTGTTCTGCCAGCCGGAGTTGAAGATTTCCCTCAATACCTGCATTTCTTCAGCAAATTTTCTACGATTAAGGCGGCGAATACTGACCTTTTTTCTCACCTGAGCCATCAGTTTAGTCAGCGAAGGTTCAAAATGCAGATCGGTACGCTTCATCCAATAGGCCAACAGATCAATGCCTTGTAAATAACCTTGTTGTTCAATGTAATCAGCGTAATAGGGTTTGCCATGCGTCATCAGAGCGGAAGGTGGGGTATCGAAGCCCTCAATTAATAAGCCGCTTTCCTGATTGATATTCATGCTGAAAGGGCCGGTTATCTTCATTGCCCCTTTCGACTTAAGCCACGCCTCTGCCGCCGCAAATAACGCCGCAAAGACCTCCGCATCGTCAATGGCATCAATCATGCCGAAATGGCCGGTATCCTGACCATAAAGCTCGCGGTGAAGACTGTCAATTTGCGCGGTAATTCGCCCGACAATCTTACCCTCTTTTTTTGCCAGAAATGCCTGCCACTCAATATGCTCAACGCTCGGGTTCTTCTTTGATAGATGCTCCTCACGCTCGATAAATAACGGGTCAATCCAGTTAGGATCGCCGTGATACAGTGAGGAGGGAAAAGCGATAAATGCCTTCAAATCACGCTTTTCAGTGACTTTTTTAATATGAATCATAAAAAACCTTTAATTATTTTCGTCTGTTCGAAGAAGCCCAAGGCCAGTTGGCAGGCATTTTTAAGTTTTCAAAGCGATGATTAAACAGGCCTGAAAGCTGATGCAGATGATGGCAAAAGCATTATTTGTTAATAAAAATCTGGCTTCGCGCTGGTAAGCGTTAATTTAAACATTACGTGCTGCTGGAATTATTGGCAGAGTACA
This sequence comes from Rahnella inusitata, assembly GCF_018288855.1. Classification (NCBI taxonomy): domain Bacteria; kingdom Pseudomonadati; phylum Pseudomonadota; class Gammaproteobacteria; order Enterobacterales; family Yersiniaceae; genus Rahnella; species Rahnella inusitata. The sequence goes on from NZ_CP065026.1 coordinate 105,137, forward strand.
TCCGCAACAGGGTAAGCAATTTATGCTTTACTCTTTCATTCTATTAGTTTTGTAAAGACCTCTGATCATTTGCAGTCTACTGATTTTATTTTTCTGACGTGAAGCTATTTTTTATCACTTAATGCTTTTGTCATAATCATCGTGAATCAGCTATTCACTTTTAACCGGCTTCCGGCTACTGTTTATGAAGTGTTTAGGTTCAGTGATGAACATGTGAAGATGCCGGAATATATCCTGGCATCCTGAATATGAATGCCAGTGAGACTCTTTTTTTAGTAATGGGTGGTTTGCGAATGCAAAACTGCCTGCGAAGTTAATGGCGGAATAAAAAAGAGTTAAATAACGGATTATAAAAAAAATTCATAATAAAACATCAACTCTCTCGCCAACCTTGCCTGTCGCATTTGGTGATTTTAATCTATGGCTGATTTGTCTATGTCTGAAACGAGCTCAACCCATTCTCTTCCTATGCGCTATGCCGATTTTGGCTCACTGGTGGAGGCGTTAGATTACGCCGCCCAGGGCAGCACGGGAATGAACTTCTATGACCGTCGCAATCAACTTGTCGGCGTGTTGGAATATCGGACGCTGAAAGAGCGGGCGATAAGTGGCGCTCGTCGTCTGCTCTCGCTGGATCTGAAAAAGGGCGACCGTGTTGCGCTAATTGCAGAGACCAGCGTCGGTTTTGTCGAAGCGTTCTTTGCCTGCCAGTATGCCGGTCTGGTCGCGGTCCCGCTGGCCATTCCTATGGGTATCGGGCAGCGTGCTTCGTATGTCACCAAGCTGAAAGGATTGATTTCCAGTTGCGCACCTGCGGCGATTATCAGCAGTGAAGAGTGGGTGCCGTTAATCAGCTCAGCCACAGAGAATGCACCACCTCCGCATATTCTCAGCAATGCCGAATTCAATGCCTTGCCGGAATGGGATATTGAGCTCAACAAACCTGCCGCCGATGATATTGCGTACCTGCAATATACCTCCGGCAGCACCCGTTTCCCGCGCGGGGTGATTATTACCCAGCGTTCAGTGATGGCGAATCTGCAGGTTATCAGCCACGACGGCATCAAATTACGCGCTGGCGACCGCTGCGTTTCCTGGCTGCCGTTCTATCACGATATGGGGCTGGTAGGTTTCCTGCTAACGCCAGTGGCGACACAGCTTTCCGTCGATTATCTGCGGACGCAAGATTTCGCTATGCGGCCTTTGCAGTGGTTGAAACTGATCGACAAAAATCGTGGCACGGTGACTGTCGCGCCACCTTTTGGCTACGATTTGTGCCTGCGACGCAGCAACATGAAAGAGCTGGCCGGGCTGGACCTTTCCAGCTTGCGCGTGGCGGGTGTGGGTGCGGAACCTATTCCTGCCGAATTGCTCAGGCAGTTCGGTGAGCATTTCAGTGAACTCAACTTCAATCCCAATGCTTTTATGCCTTGCTACGGCTTAGCTGAAAATACGGTGGCGGTGAGTTTCTCGGAAGAGAATGCCGGTGCGCAAATTCATGAGATTGACCGTGAAGTGCTGGAATATGAAGGCCGGGCTGTCGCGCCAGGCAAAAATACGCTGACCACCTCATCCTTTGTGAATTGCGGCAGAGCCTTACCTAGGCATCGCATCGATATTCGTAGTGAAAACGGAACGACGTTGCCTGAGCGTCAGATCGGGCATATTTATATTTCAGGCCCCAGCCTGATGAAGGGTTATTTCCGCGACGATGTCTCGCAGCAAATGATCAAGGCGACGGGCTGGATGGATACCGGCGATTTGGGCTATCTGTCAGGCGGAAATCTGTATGTCACTGGCCGTAAGAAAGACTTAATTATTATTCGTGGCCGCAATATCTGGCCGCAGGATATTGAATATGTTGCTGAAGCGGAGCCGGAAATTCATGCCGGCGATGCGATTGCGTTTGTTACTGAAGAGCACGGCGAGGGCGCCAGAATTATATTGCAGATCCAGTGCAGGATCGGTTCTGAGGAACGCAGGGAGCAGATTGTTCACTCGCTGTCGGCCAGCATTCAAAGCGAATTCGGCGTGGCGGTGGACATAGAACTTCTGCCACCTCACAGCATTCCACGCACCTCATCAGGAAAACCTGCGCGTGCTGAAGCCAAAATACGCTGGTTATCCGCAGCACTCTATCCGGCGGTGCAACTGGCAGGGCTGGTCTGATGAGCACCACTGTAGCAGTGACGGGCGCAACGGGTTTCATTGGTAAACACATCGTCGGGAATCTGTTGTCGCGGGGCTTCAGGGTGCGGGCGTTAACCCGCACACCGCAACCCTCCACCGACGACAATCTGGTGTGGATCCACGGTTCGCTGGAAGATCAGGCTTCGCTCTGGGAGCTGGTGCGCGGGGCAACCAGTGTTGTGCACTGCGCGGGGCAGGTGCGGGGCAGTTCGCAAGACACCTTCACCCAATGCAACGTTAACGGCAGCGTCGGCCTGATGCAGGCTGCCCGGTTAAGCGGCAGCTGTAAGCGATTCCTGTTCCTGTCGTCTCTGGCTGCCCGCCATCCTCAACTGTCCTGGTATGCGCGATCAAAATTTGCCGCCGAGAGGGAGCTGATCTCGATGGCCGTTGGCATGTCTCTGGGCATATTTCGCCCGACGGCGGTTTACGGGCCTGGTGATAAAGAGTTGAAGCCGGTTTTCGACTGGCTGTTACGCGGTGTACTTCCCCGATTGGGCTCGCCAGAAGCGAAGCTCTCTTTCTTGCATGTGAGCGATCTTGCGCAAGCCGTCAGCCAGTGGCTGCTGGCCGAGGTGCCGGAGACGCAAATTTGCGAGCTCTGCGATGGCGTGCAGGGGGGATATAACTGGCTGCGATTAAAGGCTATCGGTTCAGCGGTGCGCGGAGGCCCGGTGTGGTTACTGGGCGTGCCGTGGCCGGCGCTTAAATTCTTCGCCGAGGTCAGTATTTTGTGGAACTGGTTGGCCAGAAAAGAGCCGATGCTGACCCACAGCAAAATCCGCGAATTAACCCATCAGGACTGGTCGGCAAGCAACACATCTTTATCTGAAACCATCCACTGGTTTCCAGAGGTCAGTCTGGAACGCGCGCTGCGTGAAAGACTGTTTTAATTCTTACGAGTAGAGGTTTTCAACGTTCTTATGCTAAATCGCGACGAAGTGATGGATTATATTCTTACCTGCTTACAGGACATCGTTAAAGGTGAGGTGGATGTCAGGCCGGACAGCGATCTTGTCAACGATCTTGGCCTGGAATCAATCAGAGTGATGGATTTGCTGATGATGCTGGAAGACAAACTGGATATTTCTATTCCGATTAACATCCTGCTCGATGTCAGAACGCCTGAGCAATTGCTTGTCGCGCTGCAACCTCACCTGGAGAACGCCAATGGGCCTGTATGATAAGTTTTCACGCCTGGCAGGTGAGCGTGAGCAATTCCAGACGTCAGGACTGAATCCATTTGGCACCTGTATCGATGAGATCTACTCCGCGACGGAAGGGCGCATCGGCGACCAGAAAATTGTGCTGGCAGGCACCAACAATTACCTTGGGCTGACCTTTGATGCGCAGGCCATCGCTGACGGTCGGGCTGCATTAGCCGTGCAGGGAACCGGCACCACCGGCTCACGTATGGCTAACGGCAGCTATGGTTCACACCTCGCACTGGAGCAGGAGCTGGCGACTTTTTTCAACCGCCCCTGTGCCATCGTCTTCTCCACTGGCTATACCGCTAACCTCGCCGTCATCAGCACCCTTGCGGGCCCCGGCGCGGTGGTGCTGATCGATGCCGACAGCCACGCCAGTATTTATGATGGGTGTGCCCTGGGCGGCGCTGAAATTATCCGTTTCCGTCACAACGATGCTCAAGATCTGGAACGCCGGATGGTGCGTCTTGGCGAACGGGCAAAAGAGGCGATCATCATCGTCGAAGGCATCTATAGCATGCTCGGCGACGTTGCCCCACTGGTGGAAATTGTCGATATCAAACGCCGGTTAGGCGGGTATTTGCTGGTCGACGAAGCTCATTCCTTTGGCGTGATGGGCGAAACCGGTCGCGGTCTGGCAGAAGAACTGGGCGTGGAAGAGGAGGTCGATATTATCCTCGGCACCTTCAGCAAAAGTCTGGCGTCGATTGGTGGTTTTGCGGTGGGTAGTAAGGCCATGGAGGTGCTGCGCTACAGCAGTCGTCCCTATATTTTCACCGCGTCACCTTCACCATCCAGCATTGCTTCGGTGCGTGCCTCCCTGCGAAAAATCGCGCAGCAGCCCGAATTACGCCAAAAGCTTTGGAGTAATGCTAACCGTCTTTACCAGGGATTGGCGCAGATCGGCTATGAGTTGGGGCCACGTATCAGCCCGGTAGTGCCGGTGATGATTGGCTCGAAAGAAGACGGCCTGAATTTCTGGCGTGATCTGATAGCGATTGGAGTTTACGTCAATCTGGTTCTGCCGCCGGCGGCGCCGTCTGGCGTAACGCTGCTGCGCTGTAGCGTCAATGCGGCACACAGTGAAGAAGAGATTGATAAGATCATTCAGGCGTTTGCGGAACTGAAAAAGTAATTATCCACTCACTGCTTTTGGGTGACCATAAGCAGTGAAAGCAAGCTGAAAGGGGAGGTTATTGCGAGTGGGCGACCGGCTCACCTTCATAACCCTGGGCGGCCATAAACTCAGAGATAGCCTGTTCCGCCGCGTTAATCACCTGGTCGACAGGTTTATTGGCATCAATATCAACCAGCTGTGCGCCTTCAAAAGTCAGAAGCGGGGTGGCCGCCACTTTTTTGCTCAGTTGTTCTCGGCGGTGATCGGGCTTACGTGCGCAGGCAACTTCGAGGTCAACGTTCAGTTTGATGACCAGGTCCGGCTTATGCGCGGCCATCCATTTGAAGGCTGAACGCTCGCGACCGGCCATCCATTTCACCAGGCCGTTACCTTGGGTTTCGGGTGGAAATACCGTTCCATCATAGGCACCGGGAATTTGCGCCTGTGGAAAACGGTCGGTTAATACGATGAGCCCTTGTCGACGATAAGCCAGCATGCGGCGAAAACGTAATAAGCGGCGCACGACAAAGGTCATGATCACCACTGAGGGCAACAAGCCAATGCGGGTCTTTTTGGTTTTAACTTTTTTGGTATTCCGCTCGATAGCCCGCTCGACGGATTTGCCCATTAAAGGCAGTTGTGAAACGGCACGTCCGACATTTCCGGCCTGTTTACCGAGGTGAACCCTTACTGCAGGACCGTATTTTTTGACATGAACAATCAGATGTTCACAGACAGTCGACTTTCCGGAGCCATCACTGCCAATTACCGCAATAAGCGGCGGGAGTCTGGAGGTCATAATACTTTGCTCTTTATAAACACTATGCGAATTTAGCATTTTGGCCGCAAGAAGTCGTTAGTGAGACATGGCTATTAAATGCTACTTGTTGTCAAAGCTGTGCGCGAAAAATTAAATCAGGTGGTTGCGTCTTTTCCAGGTGATTTATTCTGCGGACGGGCAAGGGTATATAAATCGTGAGAGGTATACTTTGTGTTATTATAGCACGAAATAATAAGAAAAAAAGAATGAAAAGGCTTTTCGGTTATGCTGTTAGCAGGTATTTAACAATACCTGCTGCCCGCTGATAAATGACTTGAACACGTATAGGAACAGAATAAAATGGTTTTTTTACCTGTGGATAGCTTGTTGTGCGCCAGAAGATAAACTCCCACTCGCGTTATTCCCCGGTACGCGTGATCGCTATTACAGGTTGCGATGGTTCCGGAAAATCGACGTTAGCTGCCAGTCTGGTAAGCCACTTCTCTTCGCAGCAACTGACGGAGTTTATTTATCTTGGTCAGTCATCAGGGCTGATAGGAAAATGGATCGCCGATCTACCGATAATAGGTGCGCCATTTGGACGCTATTTACTGAAGAAATCCGATCGCGTTCACGAGCGGCCTTCGACTCCTCCCGGCAACGTTACCGCACTGGTTATTTTTCTGCTTTCATTCTGGCGTGCTTATAAGTTCTGGAAAATGCTCAGAAAAAATCAATCAGGTCAGTTGATGATCGCCGACCGCTACCCGCAGGCCGAAGTGCCTGGCTTCCGCTTTGATGGGCCGCAGCTTGCCAAAACCCGCGGCGGAAATCGCTGGATTGGCTGGCTCAGGAATAAAGAGCAAAAACTCTATCAATGGATGGCCTCATATCCGCCATTATTACTGATCCGTCTGGATATCGACGCGGCTACCGCGCATGCCCGCAAACCCGATCACGCGCTCTCCGCGCTGCACGAGAAAATTGCCGTTATTCCTCATCTGAACTTCAATGGCGCAACCATTCTCGATCTCGATGGCAGGGACCCGGAGAATAAAATTCTGGATGAATCATTACGTGCGGTTCAGGCCTCATTAACCTATTCAGAGACAGAGTTATTTCATGACCATCATGCTGAAGAAAATTAATACCGAGCCGACAGAAGATGAAGCGAAAGAGGTTTCTCCCTGTATCGTAGGGCTTATTGCGGTCGTTGGCAGTGACGGCACTGGGAAATCAACGCTGACGGTTGATTTGGTCAGAAATTTGCAGAAGAAAAGGGTGACGGAACGCCGTTATTTAGGACTTATCTCCGGTGAAGATGGCGATAAAATTAAACGCTTACCCATTATTGGCATCTGGCTTGAACGTCGGTTGGCGGCGAAATCGGATAAAACTCAGCGCATGAGTAATAAGCCACCGGCGCTTTGGGCGGCACTGATAATGTACGGTTTTTCATTATGGCGTGCCTCTAATTTACAGAAGGTCATCCGTCTGGCGCAGAGCGGCGTATTGGTGATCAGCGACCGATATCCCCAGGCTGAAATTTCCGGTTTTTATTATGATGGTCCCGGCATTGGCGTGGAAAGGGCAAAAGGCTGGTTAATGAGCCGACTGGCCGAAAGTGAACGACGCTTATATCAGCAGATGGCGTTGATTCGTCCGCAGCTTATTTTGCGTCTGGATATTGATGTGGATACGGCCTATGCGCGTAAACCGGACCACAGTTATGAAGAGTTAGAAGATAAAATTTCTGCCATGGTCAGAATTCACTATAACGGTTCCCGTATTATCGAGCTGGACGCCCGCGCGCCTTACGATGAAGTACTGGCGAAAGCGCTGGATTCGATCACGGCTGTTGCCGCCGGTTCCACATCATGAAGCACTGGTTTACGGATGGCGCCTTTCGCACTATGTTGAAAAATGCCGCTTACCTCGGATCCGGCAGTGTGGCAAGTGCCTTGCTCGGCCTGGTGGCGCTTTCCTGTGCCGGCAAAGGCATGTCGACAGAAATGTTTGGCGTACTGGTGGTTATTCAGGCCTACACCAAAGCGGTCAGTGATTTAATTAAGTTCCAGACCTGGCAGTTCGTGGTGCAATTCGGCACGCCGGCCCTGGAAGGGAAGAATATCTCCCGCTTCCGCGATGTGATTTCGTTCTCTTTCGGGCTCGATATTCTTAGTAGCGTCGTGGCTGTATTGGGTGGAATGGCGCTGCTGCCTTTCCTTTCTCACTCGCTGGGTCTGGATACTCACAGCCTCTGGCTGGCGGTGCTTTATTGTACGTTAATTCCGTCGATGACCTCGTCCACACCGACCGGTATTTTGCGGGCATTCAACCGCTTCGACTTAATTGCCGTGCAGCAGGCGATTAAGCCGTTCCTGCAGGCGGTCGGCAGTCTCTTCTGCTTCTATTTCGAGCTGGGTTTCCCCGGCTTTATTATTACCTGGTATGTTTCCAACCTGATTGGTGGCACGCTGTTTTGGTGGTTCGCCGCACGCGAGTTGCGTAGCAGGGATATTCATAATGCGTTAACCCCCCGACTGATGAAGACCGCTCGCCGAATTGAAGGGGCGTGGGACTTTGTCTGGACCACCAATTTTGCTCATACCATTTGGGCAGCGCGAAACTCCTGCAGTACGGTGTTGGTTGGGATCGTTTTAGGTCCGGCGGCGGCCGGCCTGTTTAAAATTGCGCTGACCTTCTTTGATGCCACCGGCACGCCGGCTAAGCTGATGGAGAAAAGCTTTTATCCTGAAATCATGCGTTTGGATCCGCGCACCAGCAAGCCGTGGCAACTCGGCCTGCGCTCCGCGCTGTTTGCCGGAGGGATAGGGGTGGCGGTTGCGGTCCTCGTACTTGTCGTTGGCAAGCCGCTTATTTCCGTGGTCTTCGGCTATAAATATTTACAGGCTTATGACCTGATGCAAATAATGCTGGGGGCGATTATCGTCTCTATGCTGGGCTTCCCGCAGGAGTCATTGCTGTTTATGGCGGGCAAGCAGCGGGCATTTCTGATTATGCAGACGATTTCTTCGCTCTGTTATATTGCCCTGCTGATCGGCATGTCGCACTTTTTTGGCTTGCGGGGCGCGGCCTTCGCCTACTTTGGTGGGCAATCCTTAGACGTATTATTAACGATGATCCCCACGTTCCATGCCTGGCGCCATCGCACTGCCCTGCGGTTTACCCTGTCCCAAGAGAGCCAACAAAATGGATAATACCTGGAAGAAATTTTCTGTGGAAACCACGGAATTATTATTTGCCGCGGTGGAAGAGGACGACATTGTTGATGCGAATTTCAGTCTGCCGCAGCAGATCGCCTTGCCGTGCTCTCAGGAGGGGCTGCGAAATAATTATGCGCTCTGCCTGCAATTTTGGGAGGACGGCTTTACCCGTGAGGAGTTACTGGGTCTGGTGAGTGACTTCCTCAGGGGACGTGAAATGTCGGCGTCGACGCGTTTACGCTACAAATATATTCGCGCGCGCTATAAGCATTTACGTTTTGCTCAGCGCCTGTATGGCAAAAAACATCAGTCGGGCCGTCTTTTCCATCTGACTACCGTGCTTCTTGGCCACTTCCAGGATGCCTTCCGCAATGGAAATCAAAAGAACCTGAATCTCTACGGCAATATTTTGCGGGTGTTCCTCAGTAAGCCGGTCTGGTCACGGGTCAGCTATGGTCTGCGTCATCTTGAATTAGAAACAGAAAGCGGATTTATTGCCTATCGTCAGGAGCAGTTGCTGCTACTGCAAACGTTGATCGCTAACCCGATGCTGACCGGTAAGGAGTTTCACGATGTCCGCAAAATCATCAGTCAGCAGGTTTCCTTTTATGACACTCTCAGATCCCTCGATCCTGATAACGTCGAAGCGCGGAAAATCTCCCGCTTTATGGCGGCGATCAATGGGCTGATGGGGGACCGACATGACGTGATGGTGGCCGAGAAGCTGTCTGGCGGTAAATCCTACGACGCGCCTGCGGTGTTGGATATCGATATTCGCCAGCGTCTTGAATCTTTGCTCGCCAGGTTTCACGCGCAGTGATCAACGCCGGGATGCTGGGCAAGTTGCTGACCATGATGTTGTTGCTGCTGCCAATGGCGGCCTCCGCCCATAACTTTGTTTATGGTCAACCCGTTGCGCCCGTGGCTATCGCCGATCGTGGGGAGTTGATCCTCAGGGATGGGGAGTTCAGCTATCAAAACTGGAACAGTGGCGAACTGGCGGGAAAGGTGCGGGTTGTGCAGTACATCGCGGGCCGTACGTCGGCGAAAAAGAAAAACTCGATGCTGATCACTGCCGTTAAAGAGGCGCAATTTCCCGAGGACCGCTTTCAGCCCACCACCATCGTTAACACCGATGACGCGATCCCCGGCTCCGGTTTCTTCGTCCGCGGGAAGATTGAGAAGAACAAAAGGAACTATCCCTGGGCACAGTTCGTTATCGACAGCGATGGCATCGGGCGGAAAACCTGGCAGCTGCCTGAAGAGAGTTCCACCATTTTAGTGCTCGATCAGGAAGGACGCGTGCGCTGGGCCAGGGATGGGTCGCTGAGCCCGACCGAAGTCAGCGATGTGATCGGCCTGGTACAAAAGCTGATCGGCAGCGGCCAATCATGATGTGCAACCTGACGATGAGCCCTGTTGAGAAAAGCGGCTGGCCGGGCGCGAAAGGAGAACCGTGGTGTCGCTGATTGAACGCTATATCACGGTCGAAATTCGTCGGCTGGTGATGGTCATCGTCGGTTTTCTGGTGGTGATGTTCGCCAGTTATTCTGCGCAGCGCTATCTGACCGATGCGGCCAATGGCACGCTTGCGCTACAGGTTGTATTTGATGTCGTCTGCTACAAGGTATTGATTGCGCTTGAGATGCTGCTGCCGGTTGGGTTGTATGTTGCCACGGCCGTGGCGCTGGGCCAGCTTTACACTGACTCTGAGATCACCGCAATATTTGCGGCCGGTGCCAGCCCGGTTCGCCTGTATAAAGCGGTGATGTTGTTAGCGATTCCACTGGCGGTGGTGGTGACGCTGCTGTCTCTTTACGGCCGTCCGTGGGCGTATGGCAATATCTACCGGCTGGAGCAACAGTCGCAGTCTGTACTGGATGTCAGCCATTTACAGGCCAATAAATTCAACGTTAATGGCAGCGGCAGAATGGTGATGGCCAGCCGTATCGATCCCGCCAGCCATCAGCTTACCGACGCGTTGATTTACTCCCGCTCCGGGAAAAATACCAACCTGTACCGGGCGCATTCGGTGGTGGTCACCGATCCTTCCCCGACCAGTCCCACCGTCAACCTGAAGAACGGCACCGCTTATGTGCTGGATCGCGAGGGGACGCAGGACAATATGCAGAACTATCACAGCCTCAATATCGCGTTGAAACCCTTTATTGAAAGTCTGGAAGTGAGGCGAAAGTCGGCTCCTGTGGCCGAGTTAAGGCAGTCGTCGGATCCGGCGGATAAAGCAGAGCTGCAGTGGCGGGAAAGCCGCGGCGTCAGCACCTTACTGATGGTGCTGTTATCCATCCCGCTCAGCCGCACCAAACCCCGGCAGGGGCGCTACGCCACCTTGCTGCCGCTGACGCTGCTATTTACCGCCATATTTTATGGCGGCAACGTCTGCCGCACGTTGGTAGCCAACGGATCGCTGCCTGCCATCCCCGGCGTGTGGCTGGTTCCGCTGGCGATGCTGATTGGCCTGGCCTTGTGTATTGCGCGCGATTTCTCACTGCTGCGGAAATTCTCCCGATGACTATTTTCAGCCGGTATCTGATGCGGAATACCTTTATCGGATTTGCGGCCGCCGCCGGTTTGCTGATCCCGCTGTTTACCACCTTCAACCTGATCAACGAACTGGATGATGTGGCGCCTGGCGGCTATCGCTGGACGCAGGCGCTGCTGGTTGTGGTGATGACCTTACCGCGCAGCCTGGTGGATCTTGCGCCTTTTGTTGCCTTGCTGGGCGGCATTGTCGGGCTGGGGCAGCTATCCAAAAGCCTGGAACTTACCGCTATCCGCACCGCCGGATTTTCAATCTCCAGCATTGCGCGGGCGATTTTCTATGCCGGGCTGGTAATGACTCTGACGCTCGGCGCGGTAGATGAGTGGGTGGCCGCTCCGTTGCAACAGCGGGCGTTGCAGATAAAAAATGTCGCGATGGCGAAAGCAGAAAGTGACTCAGACGCCGCCAATGCGCTGTGGGCTAGGAGCCACGATGACTTTGTGACGGTGCAATCGTTAGATAATCGGAACCAGCCCGTGGGAATTGAAATCTTCAGCTGGCAGCCCGACCTGACGCTGAAATCCTATATTTTCGCGCAGAGCGCGACAATCGCTGGAAAGGGAATGTGGACGCTGCACAACGTCACCGAAAAGCGCTGGGATAAGCAGCAAGAAACCGTCAATATCCTGCCAGAAATGCAGTGGCATTCGCTGTTTTCGGGTGAAGATTTGAAGAGGCTCACGTTGCCCGCAGAAAGCTTCTCGGCCCGACAGCTTGCCGACTATATTGTCTATCTGCACAAAACCGCGCAGCCAAGCCTCGAGTATGAAAACGCGTTGTGGCAAAAAGCGGGGCGGCCCATTTTGATTCTGGCGATGATCCTGCTGGCGGTTCCCTTCACCTTCAGCACGCCGCGTTCGCCGGGATTGGGAAGTCGCTTAGCGCTGGGCGTAATCGTCGGGCTGGTGACCTGGATTGTTTACCAGATCGTTCTGAACCTGGGGATTCTGTTCTCAATCAATGCCCAGCTAACTACGCTGGTGCCGCCGGTTTTATTGCTGGGGCTGGCGGTTGGGTTGATCTATCGCTTTGATCGGCGGCTAAAGTATTAGGTGGGGGAGGAGATTTGCATTATCAAATTCGGGGATTGTGATAGCAATATACGGCATCAGTAAGGGCGATTTTCTCTCTTCCAGTGCCAGCAAATATTTCGCTTCGTCATAACGGGTTCTGGTCTTCCAGCAGTGGTAAATGATCCTTATCCATTTGAATGCCAGAGCCCGGATCGCGGATTGATGAGATTTTCCCTTTTCTCGCCGCCCCTGATAATACAATTTGGCCCAGTATGATGAGTTTACCGTCTTCGCAGTCCATTCCACGAATGTCTGTCGGACGAACTTCGCACATTGCCAACGCCAGTGTACCCAGGATTTCTGGCCACTTCGTTCTGTGACCGGGGCTATACACGAATTCTAAACCGCCACATGTATGGAGGCGAGGATGATATATACGTTCCAACTGCTGCATATCTTCTTGCTATAGCGCGGGGCATTGTTTCAATGATGCAAATTAGAGAACCGCATTTGCTTCATCTGCTTTATTCCTGCGCCGTAATGGCATTCTTGTCCGGTTTTCTCCACGTCATGAAGAAATGACTGTGTCAGCCGCACAGGGCAGCCTAGATGTGTGGAATATCGCTGAAGATCTTAAACAGTCAAACTGATAAAAGCTGGGTATTTGTTTTAATACGCATAATTTAACATAAATAGCATTAACCGCACCGCGATTATAGAGGCTAAGCTAAGATGACCGTTATGAGCTAAGCTGACATGGCCGCTTCGGGTGACCTGCTGAGGAACCTGTTATGACGGCTTCTGGTGCGGAGTTTTTTACGATGAACGAAGTTAACCGACTTAAAATTATACAAGACGTTATTGACCGACGGCTGACCACGCGTCTTGCCGCAGAACGTCTTGGTATTTCAGATAGGCAGTGTCGCCGCCTGCTTCAGCGTTATCGCGAAGACGGCCCACTTGGCATGACTGATCGCAGACGCGGCAAGCCCAGCAATTATCAGTTGCCTGCAGGTATTGCTGAGCTTGCCATTCAGATCATCCGCGAACGCTACGCTGACTTTGGTCCCACGCTGGCCTGCGAGAAGCTGGCCGACTTACATAACGTAGTACTGGCTAAAGAGACTGTCCGCAAGCTGATGATATTCGCCAGGCTCTGGATCCCTCGAAAACAGCGTGCCCCAAAAATTCAGCAGCCACGTTATCGCCGCGCCTGCGTCGGCGAGCTTATCCAGATTGATGGTTGCGATCATCGCTGGTTTGAAGAACGCGGTCCGGCCTGCACGCTGCTGGTTTATGTGGATGACGCAACCAGTCGACTCATGCAGCTGCACTTCGTGAAGTCGGAGTCGACATTCACGTATTTCGAGGCGACCCGCGGCTACCTGGAAAAGCACGGCAAACCATTAGCATTCTATAGCGACAAAGCCAGCGTCTTTCGCATCAACAACAAAAATGCGGCCGGCGGCGATGGTCAGACACAGTTCGGGCGTGCAATGAACGAGCTCAACATTACCGGCATCTGCGCCAATACCCGGGTGTAAACCTCCGTGCTCGAGGCCTCGGTGTGGCCCATGTACGCCTGAACCACCTTCATCGGCACGTGTGACTGAATTAAGTGCATCGCAAAGCTGTGGCGGAACGTTTTCGGGGTAATGGTTTCTAACGAGAACGTGACACTGTCACTTTCAGCCCGCCGGACCGCGGCGCGGATCCAGTTGCGCGGCGTCTCGTCGCTCTTCACGTTCCAGAGGGGTTCGTTCTTCTTCGGCCTGAACGTCTGAAAATACTCCCGCAGCCGCTGCACGTACGCCTCATCAAACAGGGGCACGATGCGGTTGAGCTGCTCGCCGGCCTCCGGGCGCCCGCGGCCGCGGGTGCGCTGCTTGAGGATTTTGATCACCACGAACGGCCGCGAGCCGTTGTCGAGGTTGAAGTGCGCCGGCGTGAGTGCCAGGCATTCGTTCAGCCGGGCGCCGGTGTTCCAAAGCGTCTCCCCGAACAGCCGCTGGGTCAGATCCCGCAGGTAGGGCAACAGCTGGCTCACTTCCGGGGCGAGCAGGTAGTGCGGCATCCCGACGCCGGCGCTCAGTGCCATCTGGCGAAGGGCCAGGGCATCGTCGTAGTTAAAGTAGCCGCTGGTGACGCTACGTGAATTCTGCAAAGTTTCGTGGGGGATAAGGCTCAATTTTTTAATCTCCGCAATCTGCGTCGCAGAGCCGGTTGCCGGCGGCGATATCACTGTCATTAAACCCAGTGTGCCGAAAATCTCCGTGCCGATCGAGGAGAATAAATACCAAAATGGTGATCGGTCGTTTTGGGGAGTTTTCCGGTATACGGGAAAAAGCCCAACCTGCGGGGGAGGGGAGTTGAGCGAGCGGCAACGCCCCGTTACCGTCGCTTTCCCCCGTACCGGATGTGCAGGCATCTGATACAAAAGGGATTATATCGCAATGACCAGAAAAAACCTCTCTTTGACGTCAGCCGGAAATTTCTCCACGTTAAACGGGCAAAAACCGCAACATCTGGTGTTTTTTTGAAATGAAAAACGCTAAATGTAGTCTTATCCACAAAAACGGGGGATAAGTCTGTGGGCAATTGGGCAGTCTGGGGGTAAACCCCAATACGTGAAAAGCGAAGACCTCTGGGCGACGTCAGGGCGAAATGCGATGCTCCGCGATGGCGATCGGGTTACGGAGAAAAGAGAGGGTCGAAGCTAAGCCGCTATCCGGGATGAGATAATGATGTTCTTAAAGCAAACGACAATCTGAACAGCCAATATTCCGCCAGACTAACCTGTCTCGGGAATAAGTACCGTATCTGTTTATACCTAAACGAGTATCTGGAGAAGTATTGTCCTGATAAAAATTGTTGTTGAGTGGAGTACTTTATTAAAGACCACAAGGTAGTTCTAAATATAAATAGAAAAGGAACATCTAATACTTTATAGATACTAAAAATTAGTCTGTTTTTACAAAAACTCAATAGGGTTAGTGTAAATGTAAGCCGACACAGAATGCGTTTATCGAACGCTTTAACAGAACATACCGGACAGAAATACTGGATTTTTACTTGTTCAGAACGCTGAACGAAGCACGGGAAATAACGGAGCGCTGGCTGAATCAATACAATAGTGAGCGGCCGCATGAATCCCTGAATAACCTGACGCCGGAAGAATATCGGCTGATGGCTGAAAAACCGGAAATCTCAAAAAGTGTGTGGAACTAAAGCTGGGATACTTACAGAACGATCTAGGCTGCTAAAGGCATTCTCGAGAGGATACTCGCGTTGAAGATAGCCCATCTGGATGTGTCATGGGATCAGTTCAGCGCGAGTTTCCGCGTTACCACTGTTTACCTCGGCCAGTACCGAGGTGTGCTGTCAGCGGATGTTGTCAACCGCGCCGATCTGCAGGCCTATGAGACGAAACGTATCGGACGAATCAGAGTATATGCCTAACGCGAAGTGTTGTAATAGAACTGGCATGACAATGCCTTGCCCATGACCGGATAATTAGCTATCAACGCTAAACTGCGCTGGCATAAATTCGCCAAGACGCTGCTTTTGCCGACCACGTTCATCGACATTAGCGGGGCTTAGCCATAAGTTCATTGCATTTCGCAGTGCAGGCCATTCTTTATCAAGGATAGAATACCAACGGGTATCCCGGCTGTGTCCTTTTGAAACCTGTATTTGTCTCAGCGTGCCTTCATATTGAAACCCCAATCGTTCTGCTGCTTTAATTGCATCCTCATGATGACTATCACATTTCCACGCACATCGTCGGTACTCTAACGTGTCGAAAATATAAGATAGCAACAAGGCGATGGCTTCAGTACTGGATGGGGTGCGTTTCATCTGTGGTGTCCAGTTTATCCATCCAATTTCAACGGCCCCATTCTCGGGATCTATGCGCTGCAACGCAACAAACCCCACAGCTTTTTCAGTAAGTTGACTGATAACAGCGAAAAATAAAGGGTCTGAACTGCTTGCAAGTGATGTAATGAAATGATCACTTTGGCGCTGAGTAATGGGACGGTTTATAGGAAGGTATGTCCAGTCTCGTTCATCGTCGATACTATGCCAAGCTTCAAACAATTGCTGACTGTGCGTTAAGGTGATGGGTTCAAGGCGGCAGTATTTACCAGAAAGAACTTTTTTGGAAGGGCGCTCTCTTAATTTCCAATCAGATAATGATGGCCCTAGCGATTGACCATAATGATTTAATTCAGGCATTTTTACCATCCGCATATTCATTTATACTAAAAGTTAGTCAATTCGAGCGGCTATCCTTCCACAAAAGGAAGGTAGGTAGCGTTCATGTTCATGTTCATGTTCATGTTCATGTTCATGGAACATACCTCTGCAGTATAGATAAAAACACCTACCCATTCAATTACGAATGAGTCATTTAACCTCGCATCCTTCTCCGTGAAAAAGATGAAATGAAAATAATTAAAAACCATATAACACTCTCATTGCCAGCTTTAGAAAATTCGACTGGAATTACAGAATGTGCAAGATAACGTTTATTTCTTTAATACGTAACATTATCAGCCTAATACATGGCCATAATCGGCTTAATTTTAAACAGACTCATCTAAGAATATACATAACGCACCTTAAAGAGAGCAATAGTGGCACTTGGTGAAAACTAATAAAAAACGGAAAATCTTTAGATTTTAAAACTTGTGAACTCTAAATAATAATAAAATACTGGCCACTTCATTAACCTTTCTATGGTATATCACTAGTCACCAGGTGAGGGTACATATGACCTGCATTTAAACCACAACCTATGCTATATTTTAAAAAATACCTTCACAACTCAAAAAAATATGCTATTCTTAATCATTGAACTATTTCTATTTTAATTGCATGGTCATTTGTATGGTGAATTTTAATCTCTCATTTTCCTGCACTTTCAACTTTGAACCTATTTTCACTTCAGAGAAGGAAGTATATGCCTTTGACGTATACCCAGAATTCACAAACACGGAGGGAAAGAAGTTTTTTAATGATGATGTGATGTATTTTATGTCAATATCTGTCAAAAAAAAATACCTCACTGACATACTCAATGAGATTGTAAAGAAATCAAGTTTTCTGCGGGAGAAGAAAGCATTATGCTCATTTCATATCGATCGCGATATGGCGCTCATTACTCTCACTGACCCAGAAATAAAAAATATCATTTTCGCGCATGAATTTATTCGATTATCCATATCAATTAATCTATTACATGATAATACCAATAATCCAGGTTCTTTAGCAAAGGGCTTGAGCGAGAAATATCCTATTTGGTTAAATGATTTCTCAGCAAACCCTGCATCATTTTCGGCCATAAGAAATATCAAATTTGAATTAGTGAACGTGTCTGATGGAACTTTTAAAGAGTATGGTGACTCAGTGATGTTTTTTTCTTTGATTGAAAACATCTCAAGATATTCTAACAATATTTGCATTCAAGGTGTGGATACTTTTGCTCAGCTAAGAATGTTAAAACACCCCCATATTACTCACATCAAAGGTTCCTTATTTTCTGATGAGAAATATAATAGTTTAGACTGATGGGGCCGACAGCCATGCACTCGCATCATGTCTTTTAGGAAGTCGCTCCCAGTAATTTCTTAGCTACGCCCAATGCCGGTGTTGTACTCTCACCTGCTGTGTGGGTCATCATTTGAACACTGGCAATTAATAACACGAAAAGACCTGCTAATCTTCTTAAAACAGCTAAACGGATACGGATAATGTTCAATAACCTTAAAGTTTGCCAGTCGGTGCTGAACGCTCTGCCTGAGGCTGTGTTCCTAAAAGACAAATATTTTCGGTTGGTTTTTTTAAACCATAACGCGTCTAAATTGTTCGGTGAGTCACCCGAGTTAATGATCGGTAAAAAGGGGCTGGGACACCTAGACTTGCCACTTGCCTCTCGCATTCTGGCCCAGGAAAAGCATGTCCTGGACACGGGAGAATCAGTTGAATTTGAGGAACAAGTACCCGGTCCCGACAACCAAACCAGAACTTTTGTAATCAGGGCATCCCTGCTTATCCTTAATGCTGAATCCTATCTGCTTATCTCACTGAGTGACATTTCTGTACTGCGGCAGGCTGAAGCCCACATGCGTTATCAGGCTTACCACGATCCTCTGACGGGTTTATACAATCGCGCTGCTTTCAATGAGAGATTGCAGAATGTAGGGGTCCGCTTGGAAAACGGAAAATATCCTACTATAAGGGCTTCCCCGAACAGTCAACGCCGGTTTTTAATTTCTGTCTGTTCATCAATGAAAGGCAAGGGATAAGACTGCGCTACTATAAACGGTCATGCTGAATCGCTAGTGATTCGGACCCTGATGAAAGACGCTCGTGAGATCCTCCTTCGTTAATCGGATAGTGATATCCAGTAGGATATGCAGATACTTCTCACGGGGGTCTAACCCTTTACCATCAACAATTTACAGTTCAGTTACTACTCAGTTAAATTTTTCATGTTGTTGAATACAGTCTGAAGTCATCGCCGTAATGTAATGATGCCCAGCACAACCTCGCATTCTTGGCGGCGATTGCAACGACAGCACGCCAGTATCCCCGCCTACCAATCAACGAGCAGACCCAACGGCTAAACGGGTCCGTTCTATTCTCTGCCCCTACCATTACAGAACGGGCTCCCTGGACCAGTAGGGTTCGCAGATAGGCATCACCCGCTTTTGTTATCCTGCCAAGCTTTGATTTTCCGCCACTACTGTATTGTGATGGCGTTAGCCCCAACCAGGCTGCCAGTTGGCGCCCGTTCTTAAAATCATGGGCATTGCCAATACTGGCGACCAGCGCACTCGCTGTGGTGGGCCCAACACCTTTCAGTTCCATTAACTGCTGGCTGCGATGATCTGTTTTGGCCACACGAGATAATACCCTGTCATATTCGGCGATTTTCTCTTCAATATTAGTGACATGTGTCAATAGATCATCAATGCACAGCCTAACCTGTACTGGCAGAGTTTCCTTCTGGTCAGAAACAACATGACGCAGAGCATCAGTGCTTTGTGGGGCAATAACCCCGAATTCAGATATCAGGCCCCGAAGACGGTTATACGTTGCTGTTCTTTCCTGGATAAATCCCTGTCTTGTCCGATGTAAGCATTGCATTGCCTGCTGGCTTTCGTCTTTGACTGGTACAAAGCGCATATGCGGCCGCTGCACTGCCTCACAAATAGCTATTGCATCAGCTGCATCATTTTTCCCGGTCTTACCCGCCATGCGATAGGGTGAGACAAATTTCGGAGCCATCAACCGGACATCATGGCCATACTGCCTGAATAATCTTGCCCAATAGTGGGCACCCGAGCAGGCTTCCATTCCAATGACACAGGGAGGTAAACCTGCGATGAGTTCAGAAAGTGCTGCACGCGACACCTTGGGTTTAACCAGAACAGCTTTACCATTTTGGTCAATGCAGTGAACAGCAAACACATTTTTAGCAAGATCGATACCGACAGTGGTGATGGTCATAACGAATCCCTCTGGGTCAATGTTTATCCTATGATTGCACGAAAGTTAATCAGGCGCATATCTAGGGGAAGTCCCTTCCATTCGTTAAGCGTTTTAAGCTAACGGGTGATTTCGTTCCATTGAGCGCGAACCCCTGACCGTAAGGGATGTACGAAATGATCCGGCTGTCCGTTAATGGTTTTGCTTACTTTCGGACATGGGTGATGCTGCCAACTTACTGATTTAGTGTATGATGGTGTTTTTGAGGTGCTCCAGTGGCTTCTGTTTCTATCAGCTGTCCCTCCTGTTCAGCTACTGACGGGGTGGTGCGGTCCGGCAAGGCGCTATCCAGGGATAACCGGGCAAACAGACGCATGGAGGCGATTTCGTACAGAGCATCTTCCATCGCGCCATCGCTCAGGTTGTACCAATGCTGCATGCAGTGAATGCGTAGCATGGTTTCCAGCGGATAAGGTCGCCGGCCATTACCAGCCTTGGGGTAAAACGGCTCGATGACTTCCACCATGTTTTGCCATGGCAGAATCTGCTCCATGCGGGACAAGAAAATCTCTTTTCTGGTCTGACGGCGCTTACTGCTGAATTCACTGTCGGCGAAGGTAAGTTGATGACTCATGATGAACCCTGTTCCATGGCTCCAGATGACAAACATGATCTCATATCAGGGACTTGTTCGCACCTTCCCTAAAAATGAAGTGGTTAATTTTTTACGTAATAAGAATTTTCATAATCTTGCGGATATGCCCAATATCGACGTGATCGACGGCCAGGCGGAGTTTATCAATAATCATAGCCTGCGTGTTCATCGGCCTGAGGGAAATCTGGAGATTCATGGCGAGAAAATTTTTATTAATACCGGTGCACAAGCCGTGGTTCCGCCAATTCCTGGAATTACCACCACACCTGGTGTATATGACAGCACCGGATTACTTAATCTAAAAGAATTGCCTGGGCATTTAGGTATTTTGGGCGGCGGATATATTGGCGTTGAGTTCGCCTCTATGTTCGCTAATTTTGGCAGCAAAGTAACCATTTTAGAGTCAGCTTCGCTGTTTTTGCCTCGGGAAGATCGGGATATTGCTGATAATATCGCGACGATTTTACGCGATCAGGGCGTCGATATTATCCTCAATGCCCATGTGGAGCGAATCAGTCACCATGAAAATCAAGTGCAAGTGCATAGCGAGCACGCCCAACTGGCGGTGGATGCACTGTTAATAGCTTCCGGTCGTCAACCGGCTACCGCTTCGTTACATCCAGAAAATGCCGGTATCGCAGTAAACGAGCGCGGGGCAATTGTCGTTGACAAGCGATTACATACCACCGCAGACAATATTTGGGCGATGGGAGATGTTACCGGCGGGCTGCAATTTACTTACATATCACTGGATGATTACCGCATTGTACGTGATGAGTTACTGGGTGAAGGCAAACGTAGTACTGATGATCGGAAAAATGTGCCTTATTCCGTATTTATGACACCGCCCCTGTCCAGGGTTGGTATGACAGAAGAACAAGCCAGAGAGAGTGGTGCTGATATTCAGGTGGTGACATTGCCTGTAGCTGCAATTCCGCGCGCCAGAGTGATGAACGATACCCGTGGGGTATTAAAAGCGATTGTTGATAATAAAACCCAACGTATATTAGGGGCATCACTGCTGTGTGTTGACTCCCACGAGATGATCAATATAGTGAAAATGGTGATGGATGCCGGGCTGCCTTATAGCATATTACGCGATCAGATATTTACTCATCCGTCGATGAGCGAATCACTCAATGATCTATTTTCATTAGTCAAATAAACTCAAAATCAGACGCCAGAACAAATATTCTGGCGTCTCAGAGAAAAGAATCTTATTAATTCTCTGTTACTCTATAACTTCTTAATCACTTCATTGATGGTATTTTATATGTTTAAAAAATCTGTTTTATTTGCAACACTATTATCTGGCGGGTGATGCTGCCAACTTACTGATTTAGTGTATGATGGTGTTTTTGAGGTGCTCCAGTGGCTTCTGTTTCTATCAGCTGTCCATCCTGTTCAGCTACTGACGGGGTGGTGCGTAACGGCAAAAGCACCGCCGGACATCAGCGCTATCTCTGCTCTCACTGCCGTAAAACATGGCAACTGCAGTTCACTTACACCGCTTCTCAACCCGGTACGCACCAGAAAATCATTGATATGGCCATGAATGGCGTTGGATGCCGGGCAACTGCACGCATTATGGGCGTTAGCCTCAACACGATTTTACGTCACTTAAAAAACTCAGGCCGCAGTCGGTAACCTCGCGCATACAGCCGGGCAGTGACGTCATCGTCTGCGCGGAAATGGACGAACAGTGGGGATACGTCGGGGCTAAATCGCGCCAGCGCTGGCTGTTTTACGCGTATGACAGGCTCCGGAAGACGGTTGTTGCGCACGTATTCGGTGAACGCACTATGGCGACGCTGGGGCGTCTTATGAGCCTGCTGTCACCCTTTGACGTGGTGATATGGATGACGGATGGCTGGCCGCTGTATGAATCCCGCCTGAAGGGAAAGCTGCACGTAATCAGCAAGCGATATACGCAGCGAATTGAGCGGCATAACCTGAATCTGAGGCAGCACCTGGCACGGCTGGGACGGAAGTCGCTGTCGTTCTCAAAATCGGTGGAGCTGCATGACAAAATCATCGGGCATTATCTGAACATAAAACACTATCAATAAGTTGGAGTCATTACCGCTGGCCAGGTGATGCTGCCAACTTACTGATTTAGTGTATGATGGTGTTTTTGAGGTGCTCCAGTGGCTTCTGTTTCTATCAGCTGTCCCTCCTGTTCAGCTACTGACGGGGTGGTGCGTAACGGCAAAAGCACTGCCGGACATCAGCGCTATCTCTGCTCTCACTGCCGTAAAACATGGCAACTGCAGTTCACTTACACCGCTTCTCAACCCGGTACGCACCAGAAAATTATTGATATGGCCATGAATGGCGTTGGATGCCGGGCAACTGCACGCATTATGGGCGTTAGCCTCAACACGATTTTACGTCACTTAAAAAACTCAGGCCGCAGTCGGTAACCTCGCGCATACAGCCGGGCAGTGACGTCATCGTCTGCGCGGAAATGGACGAACAGTGGGGATACGTCGGGGCTAAATCGCGCCAGCGCTGGCTGTTTTACGCGTATGACAGGCTCCGGAAGACGGTTGTTGCGCACGTATTCGGTGAACGCACTATGGCGACGCTGGGGCGTCTTATGAGCCTGCTGTCACCCTTTGACGTGGTGATATGGATGACGGATGGCTGGCCGCTGTATGAATCCCGCCTGAAGGGAAAGCTGCACGTAATCAGCAAGCGATATACGCAGCGAATTGAGCGGCATAACCTGAATCTGAGGCAGCACCTGGCACGGCTGGGACGGAAGTCGCTGTCGTTCTCAAAATCGGTGGAGCTGCATGACAAAGTCATCGGGCATTATCTGAACATAAAACACTATCAATAAGTTGGAGTCATTACCAAAAAGAGGGTGTGATCAAGCTGAAGCCGGGCGTGGATAAAGTAACCGCGCGCATTAGCGATATCGTCGAAAACCCGAAAAAGCTGAAGTTCCTGCCAAACGTGGAAGCCGCGCTGTTACCGCAGATGTATAACAACGACGAAGGCGATGCGGTGGTGATTAACGCCAACTACGCCATCGATGCCGGGCTGGATCCAGTGAAAGATCCTATTGCCGTTGAAAGTGGTGAAAACAACCCGTATGCCAACATCATTACCGTGCATCGTGGCGACGAGAAGAAAAAGGATATCGTAGCGTTGGTTGATGTCCTGCATTCAAAAGAGATCCAGGACTGGATCCGTACTAAATATAAAGGTGCGGTGATCCCGGTAAACAACTAATCTGCTTTTTGCCGGGTGGCGGCAGTGCTTTATCCGGCCTACGATGTCCTGTAGGCCGGGTAAAACGCGTTCGCGATGCCATGCGGCACCAGAGCTACACTCGCTCAATTCTCGCTGGCAACCCCTGACGCACCGACGCACCCGACACCCAGTCAAGCCAGGTATTGGCTACCTGTCGGGTTGGGTCCGCAAAACCCAATTCGTTGAGATTAATCCCCGACTTAATCTGCTCATCAAACGCCATCGGCTCACCGTCGAGGGTATGCTGTGCCGCGCCCATTTCTTTATGTCCGTAACCATGTTCAATGGCGATGACACCCGGCATGACGCCATGCAGCAGGCTTATCTGCGCTTGCGCCTGACCACCAGGGGTGGTGATACGCACGATATCGCCGTGTGCTAAACCATACCGCTGACCATCCTGTGGATTGAGCGCCACCAGATTAACCGGCTTCAGATGATGAAGGCGTGGGATCACCGCCGTGGCGCTGGACATGGTATTGGATTTGAAGGAAATCAGCTTCAACGGCCACTCTTGTTCCGGGAACAACTCCTCGACCGCACGTCCATCTGACAGACGTGATGGATACCAGGCCGGGCAGCCGCTGTAGCGCTCGCCAGTAATCGCATGGCGGTGCGCGGCGACGTTCGCATTCCAGATTTGGAGCGGTTTTTCCCAGGCATTGCCGACGCGGTTATCAACTCGCCCGCTGTTGTCCGGCGCAAAGCGCCCGCCGCGGGAGTAGATAAACGCCACTCGGCTGATTTCATCGGTTTTCAACGTTTGGGTCATCACAGGCATGATCCGCTGGACCCCGGTCAGCGCTATGTCTTCCGGCTGTGCTTCAGCAACCGGAGCTTTGCCCATAAACGCAATATTGGCCGCGAGACGCAGGTAGTAATCTTCCGCACGGTTCAACGGATAGTGATTACCTTGCGGATCGGTAATTGCATTGTCGCCGAATCCAGGTAGCCCGATGCGCTTTGCCACTGCGATACAGAAAGACTCCATCGAGGCCGGTTGACCGTCAGCCGTGAGGCTGGTCGCCGATCTGACAACTGGCCAACGCGCGGTGGTGGCTTTGCTGGCCACGCCCGCCCACGGAGCGCTGAATCCCCAGCTTTCGAAGTTGTGGGTATCCGGCACGATGTAATCTGCCAGCGCCGTGGTTTCGTTCATAAAGGCGTCAATGGCAATAAACAGCGGCAGACGAGCAGGATCCTTGAGCTTTTCTTCCGCCACGCCGCGTAACCCCGCAATGCCGTAAAACGGGTTGGTCATGTTGGAGATCCAGGCTTTCAGCGGATAAGGGTAACCTTCAAGCGCCGAGACGAGGAGTTCGGTAAGCTGACCGGCGACAAACGGATACCACGGCGCTTTAGCCGGGAAGGGCGATTGCCCGGCAGCCACCTTATTGCGGTACTCTTCCGAAGACTCATAAGCGGTTTTACTGCGCGCGATGCTTAACCCTTTCGGTTTTACCTTCCCGGCGAAGCTGTCCATGTTGTAGCGCGGACCGTCGGTGGCACCATTAAATTTGCCGCCGCCGACGAACACGCCGCCTTCAAGGCTGAGGTTACCAATAAGCGCATTGAGCATCATCACCGACCAGGCGTTATAAAATCCATTGCCTGCCATCATTCCGCCGTGCGTGATCACCGCCGCTTTACGCCCGTGGCGGGTGAATGCGTCGGCCAGAACGGCAATGTCTGCTTCTGACACCCCACACTGCTGGCTGTACTGCGTTAGCGACAGTTTCTCTGCGGACTCACGCAGACACTGGAAGCTGCTTTTTACCGTTACTGTCTGCCCGTCGGCCAGCGTCACTTCACGGGTAACAAACAGCTGAGCGCGCGGGCAACTGCTGGCGGCGACAATCTCACCGGCCTCGTTGACGACCACCGGCTCCTGGGCTGCGTTTGCACTCAGATGGGCGAGGGTCAGGTGTTGTCCGGCAAGCGTTGGAATTTCATCGGTAATCACCAGATGCGTTGCATTAGTCCAGCTTTTTTCTCCTGCCTGCTGCATGGCCTGCACGCCGGGAATGGCGAGATAATCAGCGTTATAGCGTTGTTTATCGATAATCCAGCTTATCATCCCCATAGCCAGCGCGGAGTCGCTTCCCGGTCGTACGGGCTGCCAGTGGCCGCGATCGTCAGCCAGCACCGTGGTTAATGGCAGGGCTGGCGCCACCACAACATAGCGGAAGTCGTCACGTAAACGGGCGCTGGCCAGCTGGCGGGCCTGGCGCTTAAACGGGTTGCCGGATTGCGCCGGAGAGGTGCCCATAAACAGCGCGAATTCGACGTTATCCCAGTCGGGTTTTACGTGGGTATTTTTATCCAGATCGCCCATTAACGCACCTGAACCGGCCCGATAGGCCAGACCGCAGTAAGCGCCATGAGCGCCGAAGTTTTTACTGCCGAAACTGTTCAGTGCGAAGCGACGTAAAAAGGTATCACGTCCTTCATCGCTGGTATTGGTGACCAGCAGTTGATTGGATTTTGGGCCAAAGCCGGGATGTTTCGCATCAAGCGGTGTAGTGGGATCGTGGATAGCTCTCAGACCATCAACGTGGCCTTCACCAAACAAATCCCCACCTTCCACCACCTCTTTGATCAGCTGTTCGAAGCTGATGCGCTGCCATTTTCCTTCACCGCGTTTACCGACGCGCTTCATAGGCTCCAGAATACGTAGCGGGCTGTACAGACCTTCGAGTAAGGTTGCACCACGGGCGCAGGCGGTAGAACGTGCGTCAAGACCTGACTCCCCGGTCAACTGTTCCATTGCCGTGGCAAAGGGGACAGAGGCGTCTATATGGTGCTCGTGCGACAACGGATGATAAGGGTTGCCCGCAATGCGCAGCACTTTGCCTTGCTCAGTGTCAACGCGAACCCGTACACCACACTGCGTCCAGCAACCAAAGCACTGCGTCATCGAGATCACCTGCTGCGGGTTTTGCTGCCAGTGAGGCCGGGCGTTGGCTTCGGGGATGAGCGCGTTGGCAAAAATGCGGTCACGGGTAATTTTGCCCGAGGTTCCGTCCAACAAACCGTCTATCGCGCGCTTTGCCACATCCCGATAACTCAGGCCAAAAGTCACCATGCCACCTACGGCAAGGCCGACTTTAAGCCACTGACGACGGGTTAAATTAGCCATGTTGCATTCTCCTTGCGATCGCGTTCAGGGCTTCACGAACAATAATAATCAGTGCTATCCACAGGCCGAAGGTACCCACAATAGCCAGCCAGCCATCGGTGCCGCCGGGCAGGGTATAGGGATTAAACTGCGCGTTAAATTTCGGTACGGTCTGCACCTGGATGAGTAACGTCCAGCGCATTAGCCAGCACAGCGCCATAGCGCTAAAAGCGAGTAATATGCGCAGCGGTAGCGATAAGGGGTAACGTACAACCAACCCGCAAAGAGCAAGCGAAACAAGCCATAGCGCAACCCAACCGATAGCGTAGTGTTGTGCTGAAGAGGCAACATCCAGCCACTGACGGATAGCCGAACCGGAAAGCGTATTCCCACTCGCCCAGATCGCCACCACGATAGCCAGCGCGATCAACGTGACCATTTGCCCCCACGCTAGCTTACGCGGTAGTGCGTCCTTGCTATTTGTCGTGGCAATAAGCAGGGCAAGAAATGTTTGCAGCGCGCTGAGGAACATCGCAACCGGAAAGGCGTAACTGAACCAAATGGGACGCGCCTGTACCACCGACACTTCACGGCCGGTGTAAACCAGCAATCCGATGGCGGACAGCGCGCTACCAAGTGCTAACCATTTTGTGACGCTGTAACTTTTTAGCGTTAGCCGTTTCACATGCTGCGCCAGAAACCACAGACCTAAAAAACCGGTAAACAGCGGTAAAAACAGCGCGCCCCACGGCATCCAGGACCATGGCGTCGGATACGCATAGAAGTGCCAGACGCGGGCGGTTTGGTGTAGATCAGCAGTCAGCGCCAGCGGCGCGGTAATCGCGCAGGTCAGGGCGATTAGCAGCGTCAGATTCTCCAGGTCTGCCGTTTCTTTTTTGCGCCAGTGGAGAACGCATGCGAACAGCGCGGCGCAGGCGGCAATGCCGATGAAAAAGAAATATTGTACGGCCCAGGGTAACCAGCTTACGTCCTGGGGATGGGCCAGAACCTCGTCGATAATCAGTGAATGGTTCATTTAAACCTCCTGCCAGAGAGCGGGTTGAGCACGTCCCATCAATGGGGTAACAAACGCCTCATCCAGCCCCAGATAGAACACGTGAGGAGACGTACCGCTTTCCGGCTTCAGGACTTTGATGGCATCATGGTGCTCATGCAGCATTTGCGAAATGCGGCTGTGCGGATCTTTAATATCGCCAATGATGCGCGCGCCGCCGACGCAGGATTCCACACAGGCCGGGAGCAGCCCCGCTTCGAGGCGGTGAACGCAAAAGGTACATTTATCGGCGGTTTGCGTTTCATGGTTGATGAATCGCGCATCATAAGGGCAGGCCTGCACGCAATAGGCGCAGCCCACGCAGCGTGTGTTGTCGACCACCACAATGCCGTCTTCGCGTTGGAAAGTGGCTTGTACCGGGCAAACGGGCACGCAAGGGGGATTATCACAATGGTTGCACAGTCGCGGCAGCAGGACGTTGGTAACGCTTTGCTGGCCTTCAATCTGTACTTGATACTGGTTGACGAGGGTACGAAATTCGCCCTGTGGCGTCTGGTTTTCAATGGCGCAACTGACGGTACAGGCCTGGCAGCCGATACAGCGTCGCAGGTCAACCAGCATGGCGTAGCGATGCTGTTGTGAGCCTTCGTGGCGTTCAGGCGAAAAGGGAAATTGCGCCTGAGCCAGCGGAACCAGTGATGCGCCAGCGGTCAGGACGCCCAGTCGCTGGAGAAACTGCCGTTTACTGCTGTCCATATTTTCTCCCGTCACGATGCAACAACGAAACATTGGTCACGCCGTTGATTTGCGTGTGATGAATAAAGAATCTCAATGATTTACAGTGTAAAAATCGTGACGGGGTATACTCTATTGTGGTTAACCACATACCCGGCTTGTTGTTGATCTAAAACAACATAATTGACAGGGACAATTGAGTGGGACGCAACGTAGTAAGATGTCTGACGGTACTGGCGTCGCTGTGGATGCTAAGTGGCGCGGTCAGGGCGCAGACATGGAACATTGGCGTTTTGGCGATGCGCGGGGAGGTTTCTACACGTAATCACTGGCAGCCGCTGGAAACCTTGTTGAATCAGCAAATCCCCGGTGAGCAGTTTCATATTCAACCGCTGGACCTGCGGCAGATGCAGGAGGCGGTGAATCGTGGAACGGTACACTTTGTGGTCACCAATCCGGCGCAGTTTGTCCAGCTTAACAGCCGCTCAGCGCTACGCTGGCTGGCGTCGTTACGATCCACCCGTGGTGGGAAAGCCACCAGTAACGTGATTGGCAGCGCCATTCTCGTCAGGCGCGACAGTGGGTTAACCTCCGCACACGATCTGATCGGCAAAACGGTTGGCGCCATTGATGCTCAGGCGTTTGGCGGCTATTTGCTGGGATATAAAGCGCTCAGTGATGCCGGTCTGCGCCCTGAACGTGATTTACGTCTGACGTTTACCGGATTTCCCGCCGATGCCTTACTCTATTTATTACGTGAAAAAGCCGTGCAGGCGGTGATCGTGCCGGTGTGCCTGCTGGAAAAAATGGATGAAGAAGGCCTCATCCGTAAAACCGATTTTATGACCGTGTTGAATCATCCGACTTCAATTCCCTGTTTAACCAGTACGCCGCTCTATCCGGACTGGTCATTTGCCGCACTACCTGTAGTGAGTGACGAGCTGGCCGATCGCGTCACGCGGGTACTGTTCAATGCACCGCAAAACGCGACGTTTCGCTGGGGTGCGCCCGCCTCGACCCGTGAAGTAGAAGCGTTGCTGCGCGACGTCCGACAGCATCCGCAGCAGCGTCAGCTGTGGCTGGATGTCAAAAGCTGGTTTATTCAACACCGACTGGCGATGGGGGGCGTGGTCATCGTATTGCTGTTGCTTACGCTCAATTACATCTGGGTGATGCTGTTGGTTCGCCGACGTGGCAGGCAGCTGGAGCGGAACAACGTGTTGTTGCACAAACAGGAACAGGCGCTGGAGACTGCCCGCCAAATGAGCGTGCTGGGGGAGATGACCTCCGGTTTTGCCCATGAACTCAATCAGCCGTTGTCTGCTATCCGTCATTATGCCCAAGGCTGTCTAATTCGCCTGCGTGGTCAGGATGAGCAGCATCCGTTGCTGCCCGCGCTTGAGCACATAGACGCCCAGGCACAACGAGGAGCCGATACGCTGCGCAATCTCCGGCAGTGGGTCAGCCAGGCACAGGGCAATCCGGTACTCACCGATGACTGGCAAGCCATCAACGTTCACGATGCTATCCATCACGTCTGGCAATTACTGCGTATGCCCCAGCAATTCCCGGCGATAACGCTGCACACGCAGGTTAGTAAGGCGTTAACGTTGATGCTGCCAAGCGTTCTTCTTGAGCAGGTGCTGGCTAACCTGGTACTCAATGCCGCCCAGGCAGGCGCTACGACGGTATGGTTTAGCGCCCTGCATAAGGATGGCGGCGTGCGTATTCAGGTGCAGGATAATGCCGGAGGTATTGACGAGGCTCAGTTGTATCAGGCGTTTCAGCCGTTTATGACCACCCGCAAAGAAGGTATGGGACTAGGACTGGCCATTTGTCAGCGACTGGTGCGCTACGCAAACGGAGATATTGAGATCAAAAATCAGCAGGCCCCGGACGGTAAAGCGGGGGCGAGAGTGACATTGTATTTTAAGCCAAATCAGGAAGGAGGCCGTAGTGGCGATAATTCATCTGCTGGATGACGACATTGCCGTTACCCAGGCCTGTGCGTTTTTATTGGAAAGTCTGGGATATGAAGTGTCTTGCTGGGAGCAAGGCGAGAAATTCCTCGCCGAGGCAAATTTGCACCAGGTGGGCGTACTACTGCTGGATATGCGTATGCCGGTACTGGATGGGCACGCTGTGCATGAAATCATGCGTCAGAAAGCAAGTACGCTGGCGGTGGTCTTTCTCACCGGGCACGGCGATGTGCCGATGGCGGTTGAGCAAATGAAACGTGGCGCGGTCGACTTTTTGCAAAAACCGGTGTCAGCCGTGCCGCTTCAGGCAGCATTAGAACATGCCTTGCAGGTCTCGGCAGCGGCGTTCTCGCGACAAGAGATCATCTCATGCTACCAACAACTTACGCCAAAAGAACGGGAACTGGCGCATCTGGTAGCAAAAGGGTTAATGAATCGGGAAATTGCTGATGCCATGAATATTGCCGTGCGTACGGTTGAAGTGCACCGGGCGCGGGTGATGGAAAAAATGCAGGCAGGAAGTCTTGCTGAGCTCGTTAATCGACTTCAGAGAATTCAGTAGAATGATAACATTTATTTGATTTTCATTGAATTTTGTCTAAATCCTCAGAGTGATATATGCTGTTGGTTTGAGTTAATGACGAGCGGGCAAAAATGGGAAATCAGACGAAAGACGACGAGTTGTACCGTGAAATGTGCAGAGTAGTCGGTAAAGTAGTGCTGGAAATGCGCGATCTGGGACAAGAACCTAAGCATATCGTCATTGCGGGAGTACTGAGAACCACCCTTGCTAACCAGCGCGTGAAGCGCAGTGAGTTAGGGAAGGTGCGAATAAGTGGGGAAATTCTTCTCGGCTGACTCAGTCATTTCATTTCTTCATGTTTGAGCCGATTTTTTCTCCCGTAAATGCCTTGAATCAGCCTATTTAGACCGTTTCTTCGCCATTTAAGGCGTTATCCCCAGTTTTTAGTGAGATCTCTCCCACTGACGTATCATTTGGTCCGCCCGAAACAGGTTGGCCAGCGTGAATAACATCGCCAGTTGGTTATCGTTTTTCAGCAACCCCTTGTATCTGGCTTTCACGAAGCCGAACTGTCGCTTGATGATGCGAAATGGGTGCTCCACCTTGGCCCGGATGCTGGCTTTCATGTATTCGATGTTGATGGCCGTTTTGTTCTTGCGTGGATGCTGTTTCAAGGTTCTTACCTTGCCGGGGCGCTCGGCGATCAGCCAGTCCACATCCACCTCGGCCAGCTCCTCGCGCTGTGGCGCCCCTTGGTAGCCGGCATCGGCTGAGACAAATTGCTCCTCTCCATGCAGCAGATTACCCAGCTGATTGAGGTCATGCTCGTTGGCCGCGGTGGTGACTAGGCTGTGGGTCAGGCCACTCTTGGCATCGACACCAATGTGGGCCTTCATGCCAAAGTGCCACTGATTGCCTTTCTTGGTCTGATGCATCTCCGGATCGCGTTGCTGCTCTTTGTTCTTGGTCGAGCTGGGTGCCTCAATGATGGTGGCATCGACCAAGGTGCCTTGAGTCATCATGACGCCTGCTTCGGCCAGCCAGCGATTGATGGTCTTGAACAATTGGCGGGCCAGTTGATGCTGCTCCAGCAGGTGGCGGAAATTCATGATGGTGGTGCGGTCCGGCAAGGCGCTATCCAGGGATAACCGGGCAAACAGACGCATGGAGGCGATTTCGTACAGAGCATCTTCCATCGCGCCATCGCTCAGGTTGTACCAATGCTGCATGCAGTGAATGCGTAGCATGGTTTCCAGCGGATAAGGTCGCCGGCCATTACCAGCCTTGGGGTAAAACGGCTCGATGACTTCCACCATGTTTTGCCATGGCAGAATCTGCTCCATGCGGGACAAGAAAATCTCTTTTCTGGTCTGACGGCGCTTACTGCTGAATTCACTGTCGGCGAAGGTGAGTTGATGACTCATGATGAACCCTGTTCCATGGCTCCAGATGACAAACATGATCTCATATCAGGGACTTGTTCGCACCTTCCCTATAAGCTGGATAAATTGCAAAATGATATCTGGCGCTGGAGCGACCTGAGAAGAACCATCCTGATTTGTAAGGTTGTTGCCTGATAAACGGTGTGCTGTATAACGCAGAACCCGCCAATCAGGCGGGTTCGAGAAATTACAGTAAGCGCATTAGCTGGCGCTGATGGTAACGACCAAGCAGCAATACCGTGGTTAATGCCCCGAGCAAGGCGCAGAACATGTCCGACTGCGTATCCCACGGATCGCCCTGAGTCCCCAGGAAATCATCTGCGCCCTGGCCCATCGCCAGCGCCGCCCACCACTCGATCAATTCATAGGCTGCACTGATGGCCAAAGCGATACAGCAGACCAGAAAACCGACCATTTTACGCCCGCGCACGTAGCCGCTGCGCAGTAAAATTTCTCGCGCCGCCAGTGCCGGAACCAGCCCCTGGAAAAAGTGGCCCAGTTTGTCGTAAGGATTGCGGCTCAGGTTAAACATCTCCTGCACGTCGAAGCCGATGGGCACTTTGGCGTAGGTGTACATGCCGCCGCCGATCAGAATAAGCGCGTGGAAAAAGATAAGCGTGTAAAGGAGGGGCGTCAGCGGGTAGCGACGATGCGTGGACAATAGCAGCGGCACAATGATAATGACCGGGGTGACCTCCATGAGCCAGGTCGTGCGGTCAGCGGTAAAGAGGCCGGTGTAAATCAGGGCAAGCAACAGGATCAGCGCGCCGCCTTTGAGTGTCGATGAGAGTGCGGTTGATGTCATACTCGTCTTCTGTCTCAGTCAAAAAAGCACTATCGCCTGCTGGCGTGCGAAATTCAATGTTACCGGGTGTACGTTTTCGTCACTTCCTGCGCCATTGCCGTAAATGCCTTCACGGCGGCCGTTCTCCACGCGCCTTTGCGTAGCATCAGCGCGGCGGTTCGTTCCAGCAACTGCGGCGTCAGTGAAACGGCTTTTAATCCCTCATTTTGCGCGGCGATTGGCGATGGAAGCAGGGTGGCGAGCGTTGTACGACGCACCAGTTCCAGAATGGCATTGATAGAGTTTGCTTCTATTACTATCTGCGGATGCAGATCTCTTTGGCGGCAATAGCGATCAATTTGTTCGCGCGTCGCAAATTCCTCACTCAGTAAAATGAGTCGTTCATTATTAAGATGTGACAAGGCTACGCACTCCTGTTGCGCCAGAGGATGGCTTTCAGACACCATCAACGCAAGGGATTCCTTCAGTAGCGGCAGTACGTCGATGTCTGCCGAATGAACATCATCAAATGCGATGCCGATGTCCAGTTCATCGTTGAGCAGCAGCTCTTCCATCTTTTCCTGCGACATCTCCTGTAACGCAAGGGTGATATTGGGATAGCGCGCATAAAACCTCGCCATTAGCGGCCCGATAAGCCACGAGGTAAACGTGGGGGTAACGGCGACACGCAGTGAGCCACGGCTCAAATCCTCGACATCATGAATTGCCCGCTTTCCCTCTTCCAGCGATCTCAGCGCATTTTTCGCGTAACCCAACCAGGCTTCGCCAGCATCGGTGAGCTGAATATGGCGACCACTGCGATCGAACAGTTGCGCGCCAAGTGACTCTTCAAGCTGTCTGATTTGCTGAGAAAGCGCGGGCTGCGAAACGTGAAGCGCCGTGGCGGCACGGGTAAAGCCTCGATGCTCAGCGACTGCCAGAAAGTAGTGAATATGTCGTAACAGCATCATCTTTCCCATAAGTTTTACCAATAGACTTGATTATAAATGAGTCTTTTATCTTATGGAACGTAGCGAGTAGCCTGTGTCCATTCCATAGTGAGACAGAGGAACAATCGTGAAAGAGATTATTGATGGCTTTTTGAAATTTCAGCGCAGCGTCTTTCCCGAACGCGCC
This sequence comes from Rahnella inusitata, assembly GCF_018288855.1. Taxonomy (NCBI): domain Bacteria; kingdom Pseudomonadati; phylum Pseudomonadota; class Gammaproteobacteria; order Enterobacterales; family Yersiniaceae; genus Rahnella; species Rahnella inusitata. The sequence continues at coordinate 139,355 of NZ_CP065026.1, forward strand.
GAGCTTTTCAGATCGCTGGCAAACCAGCAAAACCCACGCGCGCTTTTTATATCGTGTTCAGATAGCCGCCTGGTGCCGGAGCTGGTGACGCAGCGTGAGCCTGGCGATCTGTTTGTCATCCGTAATGCGGGCAACATTGTTCCTTCTTATGGCCCGGAACCGGGAGGCGTTACCGCATCGGTGGAGTACGCCGTGTCGGTTTTGAAAGTAAATGACATTGTTATATGTGGTCACTCTGACTGTGGCGCCATGACGGCCATCGCCGGATGCCATTGCCTGGACAGTATGCCCGCCGTCAGCCACTGGCTGCGCTATGCCGATTCAGCCCGCGTGGTGAATGAATCACGCACGCATATTTCATTGCAGGCGAAAACCGCATCAATGGTGCGTGAAAACGTTATCGCACAGCTGGCCAATATTCAGACCCACCCGTCAGTACGCCTGGCGCTGGAAGAGGGGCGGATGGCATTACACGGCTGGGTTTACGACATCGAACGTGGCGATATTGCCGCCTACAACGGTGCCAGCGGGCAGTTTGTCTCGCTTGCCGAAAATCCAAATACCTGCGCGATGCCGCTTCGCAGCCTCACCGCAGCTTAATTTTTTCTCTCTATACAGGAGGTTCCATTATGATCCACGCACAAATTAACCGCGATATTCGCCTCTCTTTGGCTGACCAGATTCTGCTTATCAAAGCGAAAAAAGATCTGACCTTTGCGCAACTCACCGATGGTACGGGCTTATCTGAAGCTTTTGTTACCGCGGCCTTGCTGGGGCAGCATGCACTGCCGGCTGATGCGGCGCGTCTGGTTGGTGAAAAGCTCTCACTGGATGAAGATGCGGTGCTGCTTCTGCAAATGATCCCACTGCGCGGCAGTATTGACGATCGCGTACCCACTGACCCGACCATTTATCGCTTCTATGAAATCCTGCAGGTGTATGGCTCTACGCTGAAGGTGCTGGTGCATGAGAAATTTGGCGACGGCATTATCAGCGCCATTAACTTCAAGCTGGATGTCAAAAAAGTGGCTGACCCGGAAGGCGGTGAACGCGCGGTGATTACGCTTGATGGCAAATATCTGCCGACAAAACCTTTCTAAACCCGAGTAAAGCCTGGCGCGTTATCCGCGCCGGGCTCAAAGAACAATATGAATCAATCTCCTCGTACGGGTCTGATGCTCCTTGTGTTGGTGCTGATTGGCCTGAATATGCGTCCGCTACTCACGTCAATCGGGCCTTTACTCCCGCAATTACGTGCGGCCAGCGGCATGAGTTTTACTGTGGCTTCTCTTCTTACCGCATTACCGATGGTCGCGATGGGCGGACTGGCGCTGGCGGGAGGCTGGATCACTCGTCATATTCGCGAGCGTGATAGCGTGGCGGTCGGTCTGTTGATGATCATTATTGGGGCGCTAATGCGTGAGCTGGCGCCTCACAGCGTGGTGCTGCTGACTAAATAGCTGCGCCTAATACCGCTACACTTTTGCCTGACCATGTTTTCCTCCGGGGAATGGGCTGGCGGTTTCCATAAAATGGCGGACCTTTTTCAGTAACTGCCACATTGAGCGGCACTGATGATTACGGGTTATCGTGTCATGAAGTGCCTGCCATAGCCGTTCCACATGATTCACCCACGGCGAGTAAACCGGCTGGTAAATTACCCTGAACTTGGGATTTGCTTTCAACCAGCGCTGTGTTTCGCGGCTTTTATGGATAATGTAGTTATCAACGATCAGCGTGATTGTTTTCGCCCGCCGGTAAGTGGCTTTCAGGTGCTTCAGCAGAGCGATAAACAGCGCTGAACTTTTGCTGTTGCCGCCCACGTAGCTGACTTTACCCGTGCCACTGTGCAGTGCGCCGGCCAGATAGTATTTTTCGTTCTGCCCCGGCGTCACTACCCGTTTCTGCTGTCCGCGCAACTGCCAGTCCGCACCGATTTTAGGATTAAGGTGAATATCCACTTCATCTTCATAAAATACCGGATGCTCTGCGTTGCATTCATCCAGCGCTTTGTGGATTACCGCCATCTTTTCATCTTTATGTGGGTCACGGATGCGCAGAGTTGGCGCGGCCCTGCGCCATACAAGCCCCGCAGATGGCAACCAGCGGCGAACGGTTCCTGCATGTAACTGGCAACCGGTTATCTCATTGATTTTTATTGCCAGTAATTCGGTGCTCCAGCGTGAACGTTGATAACCAAAATCGCCGGGAGAATGCTTTATCAGCTCACGTAACAGGGTGCAGATATGTTCAAAAGGCCAGCGTCGGGAGCGCCCTGCGGGTAAGGATTTCAGGCCTTCAATACCTGAGTGCGTAAACCAGTTAATCCAGCGACCAACGGATGAACGGGCACAACAGAGAGTTCTGGCAACATCGCTGACCCGTTCACCCCGATGAAGCATCAGCATGGCCGTGAGTCTGCGGGCATGATTTTTATCGCGCGTTTTATGAATAGCTTTCTGCATCAGGCGTCGTTCGCCACGGGGTATTGGTGCTATGATCGGCATCGCTCAGTCCGGTTGGTGGTTTTGGTTGGTTTGGCGAATGATCAGATCGCGCAATCCGGGCTGAGTTCCCTTTCAGTGATCTACTATTCCGCGCAGCTATTTAGTGTTGGCCTGCGGGTTCCCCCGCACCCGCTGTATGTAGTATCGGCAGCATCTGAGAAAACCACTACATGTAGTTATCAGCGCCACAACGGCGCGGGGACGAGTGCGGTTCGGAAAAATTGGGGTTTTACCGAATCCGGCAAAAGATTGCTTCCTATAACGTCCGCTTCTGGCACACAGCAGCCGTTAAGATGTAAGGCCTTACGCCAACTAAATCTAATGGGACAGATTTAGTTGGTGATGGTCAAGTAATCTGCAAACGGTCACCAAGTAAAATGCAAATGGGTAGTCAAGTCCGATGCAATTACGCACCCGGCAAGGTGGGCCGATTCCCACACGACAGCAGCGCCCGGCAAGGTGGGCGGATTTCCACACGGCAGCGGCGCCCGGCAAGGTGGGCGGATTTCCACACGGCAGCGGCGCCCGGCAAGGTGGGCCTATTCCCACACGGCAGCGGCGCCCGGCAAGGAGGGCCGATTCCCACACAGCACCGGCGCGCGGCAAGGTGGGCCGATTCCCACACGACAGCAGCGCCCGGCAAGGTGGGCGGATTTCCACACAGCACCGGCGCCCGGCAAGGTGGGCCGATTCCCACACGGCAGCGGCGCCCGGCAAGATGGGCGGATTTCCACACAGCACCGGCGCCCGGCAAGGTGGGCCGATTCCCACACGGCAGCGGCGCCCGGCAAGGTGGGCCGATTCCCACACGGCAGCGGCGCCCGGCAAGATGGGCGGATTCCCACACGGCAGCGGCGCCCGGCAAGATGGGCGGATTTCCACACGGCAGCGGCGCCCGGCAAGGTGGGCCGATTCCCACACGACAGCGGCGCCCGGCAAGATGGGCGGATTCCCATATCGACATGTATGTAGCTTGTGTTATCCGTGGATTGTGCAGCTCAGCGGGTCGCTTGTCGTATGGCGTAGTGTCCCCCGTAACCGGCCGCGTGCGGCCGCTAACGCGCAGTACGGCGCCGCGACCCGAAGGCGGGCCGCCGTTCCCGCGCGCAGGCGCGCGGCGCCCACTGCGCACCCCCGTGGGGGACGTACGGCAGCTGTGTGGCGGTGAGCGGGATTAGGGCTTTGCAGGGAGGGGGCTGGGTCGGGCGATACGTTCAGCATTGCGGTTTCCGGCGATTTGCGGCCGGTGCCCGTTTAACTCCGGCGTGGTCGCCTTCCATGCCCTGACGGCATAAGAAAATAAAACCGCCATGCTGCGGTCATTCATGATTTTGTGGTGTAGCGATAAATAGGGCACTGTTGCAAATAGTCGGTGGTGATAAACTTATCATCCCCTTTTGCTGATGGAGCTGCACATGAACCCATTCAAAGGCCGGCATTTTCAGCGTGACATCATTCTGTGGGCCGTACGCTGGTACTGCAAATACGGCATCAGTTACCGTGAGCTGCAGGAGATGCTGGCTGAACGCGGAGTGAATGTCGATCACTCCACGATTTACCGCTGGGTTCAGCGTTATGCGCCTGAAATGGAAAAACGGCTGCGCTGGTACTGGCGTAACCCTTCCGATCTTTGCCCGTGGCACATGGATGAAACCTACGTGAAGGTCAATGGCCGCTGGGCGTATCTGTACCGGGCCGTCGACAGCCGGGGCCGCACTGTCGATTTTTATCTCTCCTCCCGTCGTAACAGCAAAGCTGCATACCGGTTTCTGGGTAAAATCCTCAACAACGTGAAGAAGTGGCAGATCCCGCGATTCATCAACACGGATAAAGCGCCCGCCTATGGTCGCGCGCTTGCTCTGCTCAAACGCGAAGGCCGGTGCCCGTCTGACGTTGAACACCGACAGATTAAGTACCGGAACAACGTGATTGAATGCGATCATGGCAAACTGAAACGGATAATCGACGCCACGCTGGGATTTAAATCCATGAAGACGGCTTACGCCACCATCAAAGGTATTGAGGTGATGCGTGCACTACGCAAAGGCCAGGCCTCAGCATTTTATTATGGTGATCCCCTGGGCGAAATGCGCCTGGTAAGCAGAGTTTTTGAAATGTAAGGCCTTTGAATAAGACAAAAGGCTGCCTCATCGCTAACTTTGCAACAGTGCCGGCTTTCGCGCTCGGCGGCGGAGAGGATCGAACGGCGGGGCATGCGGTTTCCTTCTTCTTGAAAACGTAGGTTTGTGACAAGCCCGCCAAGGCAACCGGCGCGGCACGGGAATCAAGGCATTGCGATTCTCGAAAATAGTTCTTGAAATTCTATTCTTGATTGCATATCATCTCAACGAGTTTCGATAAGAAAGGATGCGCATGCGACCGTCTGGTTCGCTGGTGGGCAAGGAGGCAGCAGCCGACACGCTCATCGGCAACTGCACGACCGCACGACCAGCCTCCCGTTCAAATTCGAGTTAGAACTCATATCCAGCCTGTCTGGGGGCACTGTGAAAGAGGGATCTCCGATGACTGTTGAATCGAGAATATTTTCTGTAGCCGAGTATGTTCAGCCGTCCGAAGGCGAGCCTATTCGTTCCGTTGTGCTTGAAACCCGAGACTCAATTATCGTGGTTTGGCATGTCCATCCCGGGCAGGAAATTGCGGCTCACATTCATCCTCACGGCCAAGACACGTGGACTGTTTTGTCGGGAATGGCTGATTACTTTCAGGGCAATGGGATTGTTCGTGCCCTCAGGGAAGGTGAGATAGCCGTGGCAAGACCGGGCCAAGTGCACGGGGCGCGAAATACAGGTACCGAGCCATTTGTGTTAGTCTCGGTTGTGGCATCAGCCAATGCCGGTTTCGTATTGGCTGAGCGATAGAGCCCAATCTCTGGAGTTGGTCCAATGAGCGGTCGGGGAGATAGGTAACAGACATGCAGCGGACACGGCTGCTAAACCAGGTCGCAAACCTCCTTGCGTCGCAGCGTGCCGCAAGCGACGCGATCAATCGAATGGGGTCGGCATGAGACTGAACACCATCCAGTTCCCGACCGCGTAGCCGCCTGTCCTGCCGATCAGGTCTTGACCATCGACGCCTGGGATCAGTCCTGAATGTTCTTGGAGACCACTACGTTAGGGGTTTGAGGTCCAATGGGGCGAAAACCTACGCTAAGAGTCTACATATTCATTAACATGTTGATTTAAAGGCCTTAATTCACCATTCATCACGTTTTCAGACAAGGTGAATGAGTAATGCCCTAACATATTGATATGACCGTGCATCAGCGGTGATAATCTGGATATATCTTCTTCGTTAATTTCAGTAGGCTGGCTATCTGTATTAATATGTCCAAGGGCTTCCTGCATATACAGCGTATTCCATAAAACAACAGTATTTGTTACCAGTCCCAATGATCCAAGTTGATCCTCTTGCCCTTCGCGATAGCGTTTTCTGATTTCACCACGTTGACCATGGCAAATGGCGCGAGCCACACTGTGTCTCCCTTCACCCCGGTTTAGTTGCGTTAGTATTCGGCGACGATAATCTTCATCATCAATATAATTCAGCAGGTATAGCGTTTTATTTATTCGCCCAGCTTCAATGATGGCCTGCGCCAAACTAGACGGGCGCGTGCTCTTCAATAAACTACGGATTAGCTCTGATGCTTGTACAGTTCCCAATTTAAGAGAACCCGCAATCCGCATCATATCGTCCCAGTTAGCCTCAATCAGTGCTAGATTGATGCAACCACGGGCCAATTCATCGAGAGGGCCGTAATTCGCATTTTTATCCACTCGCCAGAAAACGGCATCTCCGGCATCCGCCAGACGTGGGGAAAACTGGTATCCCAACAACCAGAACAGACCGAATATCAAATCACTGGCACCTGCTGTATCAGTCATAATTTCCTGTGGATTTAACCCCGTTTGCTGTTCAAGTAAACCCTCCAGAACAAAGATTGAGTCTCTCAACGTACCTGGGACAACAATGCCGTGAAAACCAGAAAACTGATCGGAGATAAAGTTGTACCAGGTAATTCCACGATCAGAGCCAAAGTATTTTCTATTGGGTCCGGCGTTAATCGTTTTTACTGGCGTAACAAAACGCATACCATCAGCAGATGCGACCTCTCCACCACCCCATCGCTGAGCGAGACTGAGCGTAGCCTGGTAATCAACCAGGCGAGCATTCGCTTTGATAAGGGTTTCTGACCGAAAATAATTTTGTTTCACCCAACTAAGACGATGCCGGGTTAATGATGGAATATTGTGCTTAATTAATGGTTCAAAGCCAATGTTGCAGGCTTCTGCCAGTAATACAGCACAAATGCTGATATGCAGATCTTTCGCTCGCGCATTAGACTCGCTGACATGAGTAAATTCTTCGGCAAATCCTGTATGGGCATTGATTTCCAGTAAGAGCTCAGTCAGATCCACCAAAGGTAAAAGACCTCTGACTTGTCTGTTGAGAGCTATCAGACTTGGTGATTCATCCAGTTTCTCTAGGCTGCTGATAGTCAACGTAGGATGTTTCCCCCCGTATTCGATATGGACTGACGCATTATCATCAAAGCTATCAGCTACCGCTTTCCAGGCAAAATCTAACTGCTGAGCAAGCTTTTCTGTTGCCTGCTGAGCATTGACAGGGTGGCCTAATGCTCGACAGACAGAGACGCGTTGAGCTTGCCATTCTGTCCCTTGTAATAGCTTTGACCGTGGATCTCCCCAACGATCGCTATTCTCAAGATAAATATCCCGCCGCCTTAATGCATCCTGAAACCGCTCAAGTAGACATAGTGAATAGCCAGGCCGTCTTACTCGGCCTTCTTCGTCAAAAACCAAACGCTTCCAGGGGCCGGTAATAATATTTTTTGGAGCATCGTCAAGGATGTGCTTTCTTGAAGCGCCTAGCGACGATAAATAGTTAAAAGCTGCCAGAGTATGTTCTCCCGCCGGGGCGGCCAGAAAAGTTAATTCCCGAAGAACTCTGGGTAGAAAACGGCGAACGCGCCCATATTGTTCAATCATTTCATCTTGGAAATTATTGTCTGCCGGTCGGGCCAACTCATTGACCATTTTTACCGACTCAGCCAGTCTTTCTTTGGAAATGCAGGAAAAAATTGATTTTCGGAGGTGGGAATCATCAGTTACCTCATCCAGCAGGAGTGCACAGGCTTTTGCCAGTATCAACGAAGAGCGGTCCAAATCCTTCAACGTCCTCAACCGCTTCTTTTGCCCTGCTTTTTTAGCCTCTCCCGCAATATTAGTGATTAGCATATCCAAAACATCGATGGCTTCATCCAGCGCAATGACCTCCAATGATTTAACAAAGGCAATAAGTATCGCTGTACGTTTCTTCATGGGGATACGAACTATCTTTTTTACCGAGGTTACATTGGCATAGCGAGCAAGACTTTTTAGCTGAGCCGGTGGAAGGCCTGTAAAATCAAGTTGCTGAAAACCCAGTTGGTGCAATTTGTTATAACGATCAAGTGCATCGTTAAATGCAGGACTACTGACTGTCACAGGACCTTTTTTCAGTTGCTCGAACATGGATACTCTCTGACCTTCACTAAAGCTCAGTAATTCATCCAGTTGTCGTTTCTGTTCATCATTGGGCAATGCCAGTAATCTTTGCCAAAGACGGTTTGCTGCTCGTTCGCGGATTTCGGTGATCACTCTGGAGAGTGTTGTGGTTCCTGGTAATAAAATTTTATGCTGTACCAGCCATGCGGTGGCGAAATCGAACATCAGGCTGGGGCGTTCATTGCTAATCCAGGCTCGGGTATACAGCAACCGGTTCAATCTGAATGTCCACGGAAACTCCCCGAACTCATGATAGTGATAATATTTTTTGATTTGAGCATAATGCTCCCAGCGGGTTGGTTCTCGTTTTGCGTATTCAGCCAGAATATCAGTCCGACTGATTGAAAGCTGCGTGGCAACAAAGGTTTGTACATTGTGCGGAACCAGAGCCAAATCAGGCAGGAACGCTCCTAAAAATCGGACGGATGTTAGTTGAAGGGCTATACCAAGACGGTTTTGGTCCCCGCGCCTTTGTGCGATGAATATCAGGTCATTTTCATCCAGAATAAAATAACGGGAAAGTTGTACCTCGTTCGGCTCTGCCGCATAACGCCCATAATTTTGCTTCTGCTCTTCAGTCAAAAAATCGATAGGCATCCAGCACTCCTTGCGTAACTATGACTTAGGTCTATTTTTAACTATCTCAAATGTTATAAGTTTTGAGACCTAGCTAAATGGGTATAAACATGAGTATCAAAAATCGTATTTTATGCTTTATGATACTACGCAGTATCAATATCGATTTATGAGACCAATATGGCATTACTGGGATATGCGAGAGTATCAACCAGCCATCAGAAACTGACGATGCAAATTTCTGAGCTGAAATCTGCCGGGGTCAGGGACGATCGAATTTTTACTGACATGATGTCGGGAGCCACAGACGCACGGGAAGGGTTGCAGCGGCTGCTGGCACGGGCAGAAAAGGATGACGTCATCCTGTGTACCAAAATGGATCGTATGGGCCGTAATACCGCTGATATGATCCACATTGTGGATGCCTGCTATAAAAAGGGGATCGCCATACGTTTTCTGGAAAACGGCCTCAGTACCGAAGGAACTATGGGAAAAATGGTGATACAGATTCTGGCCGCCGTGGCTGAGGCAGAACGGGAACGCATTCTTGAGCGTACCAATGATGGCCGGGTGATAGCTATGGCTGCTGGTGTTAAATTCGGGCGAAAACCCCATAGCAAATCTGTGATTGCCCTGCAATTTATACATCAAAAAATGACGGCTGAAGCCGTGATGAACAAAACGGGGATTTCGCGGGCAACCTATTATCGTTTGAAAAAAGTAGCACTAAATCCTTTTTAAATCGACGCTAAAGAATGAGCAAGTTCACTCATTTCAGGAACAAATTTTCATTCCGGTATCAGGTTGCCAGTTTTTTAAAACTATTCTGATTTCTTAGCTTCCGCTCAGGCCTTTTCGTGATCAACAGGTACAGGACCGCGAAATGCCCGGCGCCATTCGCTTGGGCTGACGCTGAATTTCGCCTTAAAACTCTGGCGGAAAGAGATTGGCGACTGAAACCCGGCCATGTCAGACACGCTTTCAATACTGCTGTCCGTAGTTTCCAGTAACTCCTGGCTTCTCTGAAGACGCTCAGCGTTTAGCCAGTCACCCAGCGTTGTCCCGGTTGCCTTAAAAAAATGACGGGTAAGTGTCCGCCTGCTCATGCTGGCAAACCCCGCCAGCGAGTCGAGGTCGTGAGGCTTGTCCAGATTGCGACGCAGGTAGTCCATCAGCTCGTTCATTTTTCCGTCCCGCGTAGATACAGGGACCGGGCGTTCAATAAACTGTGCCTGACCGCCTTCCCGGTAAGGAGGAACCACCATTCTTCTTGCTACCCGGTTTGCAACCGCTGAACCGTAATGATCCCTGATGATATTAAGACAGCAGTCAATACCGGCGGCGGTGCCGGCAGAGGTAATAAGGCGTTCATCGCTGGTATACAGCGAGTTGCTGTCCAGACGAACGGCGGGAAATCGTTCAACGAAGTCCTGCTCGAACTCCCAGTGTGTTGCAGCCCGGTGCTGATCCAGCAAGCCGGAATACGCGAGCACGTAAGCTCCCAGGCAAAGCCCCACCACTTCTGCGCCGCGCTGCCATGCGTTTATCAGCTTATCAAGTAACGCCTGAGAAGGCCGCTCTTCCGGATGATTCCAGTAAGGCACGATAATAATGTCTGCGACGTCAAGTAACTCAAGGCCATGTTCCACATTGATTGACAGGCCAATATCTGACAGGACGACGCCCGGTTTTTCAGCACAAATTTCCACGCGGAATAAATCCGGCTGCGGCATAGACTGTCCGAAAATAATACAGGGGACTGAAAAGTGAAACGGGCTGAATCCGGCCGTGGCAATCACGGCGACCGTCAATGCAGACATAACGTTAACCTTACCGTAAAGGATAGCCACCGGAACACCGGCGGCAGTATTGCTGATTCCGATTGATCAGAGGATAACAGGTGACCTGTCGGAATACATTCTTCCCCTGAATCAATCTTATTGGCTTATCAGAAAGCCATTGTTTCACCGTCTGCAGGAATAAGAATCTTATCTTCAATACCGTGTTCAAGTGAGAACTCGCGTAATTCTGCGCGGGTAAGGAGGCAATGATTGATTGATTCCATGTGAGACGCCACGATGGTCGCAGTTGGCAACATCTTAAGCGTGCGCAAGGTATCTTCTTTGCCCATGATGATCGGACCGTACAGGTCGTTGACCGCATAGCCGGTATTGAGTACCACAATCTCTGGCTTGAAGCGCTGAAGGCTTTTTACATAAGGCTTAACCCAGACGGTGTCACCGGCGATATAAATCGTTTTTTCATCATGATGCGTGAATACCAGACCGCATGCGTCACCCAGTAAATCACCCAATTGGGCATCGGCGTACAGTTCGTTACTGCCGTGCTGGCCGTCAGTTTTATAAATCGTCAGTCCGTCAACAAAATGATTTTCATCTTTCAGTACCCGGATGTTAAAAAAGCCCTGAGAACGGATCAGCGCCGCATCTTTTTCATCCTGCGTATAAATAAGCATGTCTTTAGGAACAGCCTGCTGCGCTGCTTCGTCCCAGTGATCGGTATGAGTGTGGGTCAGGATAACGGCATCAACAGCCAGTAAATCTTCTACAGGCACAGGCAAAGCAACCATGGGATTACGCAGGTGCGGGCGAGCACTCCCGGCAAAACCATCCCAGGCTTCCTTTTCTGCCAGCATTGGGTCGATAAGGAATTTTTTACCGGCATATTGCAGCACGAGAGTGGCATTGCGGATTTGCGTTAATTTCATTAGTTGCTCCAGGGATTCATCAGATTTTGAGGCTCAGCCACTGCGTTCGGCTGGGTGGCTGCGAGTGGCTTTACTATAAGAGCAGGAAGGGATAGGCCGTGATATGCCCACAGGTCATAAGTCGATGAAATCAGGTCAATCGCAATGGTTAAGTTTTCTTACTGTCCTTTCTCCGCTGCCAAAAGGCCTGTTCAAAGGTAATAGAAAAAAGGGATCAAAAAGGGAACAACCAGCGTCGTGATCCCGCCCATCAGAACAGCAAAAGGGACATAATCCGCGCCGCAGTACTTCTCAATAACTGGCAGCGTCACATCAAGAGCAGTTGAACCGGATATAGCGATGGTGGCGTTGCTGTAACCGAACCGCGAAATCAGCGGAATGAGCATCAGCGCAGATATCCCGCGAAACAGGTCGCTTAAGAAAGCCACGGTTCCTAACAGAGGATTGCCCATTTTGGTGAACAGCGTTCCAGAAAGGGTATACCAGCCAAACCCGGATCCGATCGCAAGAACCTCATGGAGCGGCACGTTGATAAACAATGATGCCAGGGCGGCCCCCATAAATGATGATAATATCGTGACCAACGTCAGCCTCAGGTTAGCTTTGTTTAACAGCACGCGTTTAATACTGATATTCGAATACGATAATTTTACCGCGACGGAAAATATCAACAGATACAGAAGCAAAGAGATAATGCGGTCTGCGTCCAGGTCGGGCATTAACCCTCTGAACCCCAGTATAAAGCCGGCCGCCGCCGTGATTATCTGAGTAAGTGTGGGAAGAAAAATTGACAGCAGATCTGAATGACTGTTCTGCAGGTGTGAAGCATTACGGAGAAGCCGTTTTTCTCCACTCAGCTTGCCCACAGCGACCAGGGTAATAAAGGTGACCACCGATGTACCTGACGCAATGATCAGAGCATTAAAGCCCGCGACGGAGAGTTGCCCCTTAATATCAGGGATCTCGCCAACCGTGGCCCCCATAAACAACAGAAGCAAATACAGAGACAGCATTGAAATTTTATCAAAGAAGGAAGGGTGACTATTTTTAACGACTTTTTTCAGGTTAAGTCCGCCCGCAAAGGCCAGGAAAATAGGCAGCAGGCTGTATAAGGCGATGAGCATTTTTTCCTTAATAAATTAAGCAGATGTTTATATGAATAAGCGGTCGTACACTGTAAATAGCCACGATGAAGCCGGGAGGGTTATCAAAGAGAGGGCTGTGTTATCGGGTAACAACACAACCCATATATAGACCTGCGATTTTTACAAACCAGAGAGTTATTTTACGCTGCAGCGCGCACTCAGTCCGAACAGGGCAAGGTCGCTCAGTGCTTTGGTTGGTGCAGCGCACCCTTCAGCAATAATGTGCATATTCATCCCCAGTCCCTGCGGGGAAAGCGCCGTATGCGTGACACAGTGTTGCGTCATCATGCCGGTAAGATAAATATCAGTAATGCCGTTGTCACGCAGCAGCTGCTCAAGACCGGTTTCGAAGAAGCTGTCTGCCTCTTTCTTAATGATAACCGGCGCATCTCCCAGTGCAGCGACAACATCCGGATGAATTTTTGCACCCTCACTGTCAGGCCTGAAGAATGGTGCATCGGCTGTTGCGATATGCTGAATACCGACGATCAACCAGCCTTCCTCACGCGCTTTTTCAATCGCGTTAACTGCACCTTTACAGGCTGTTTCAGGCGCCTCAAGTGGAAAGGAACCACCAGGGAAATAAGGGGTCCGCTTGGAAAACGGAATCTATGGTCACTCCCGTTTTTGCAACACCGATTTTGACGATAAATTGGCTTGCTTGAATCTATCCGGCGTCTGAATGGGATTTTATTCCCGCGCCTCGATGAGTTCCGCGCCTGATGAACCTCCAGAAAATATACGGCTTCAATGAGCCTTTCCGTTTTACAGGTTCCTCAACAGGCCGGTGGGCCGTTAGTATCATCAATATCAGTATTCGCAAAACCAGATCAGTGATTCTTTAAACCGGTGTATTTCTGCCGTTATGCTACATAAGTTTGCTGTCGTGCCGTTAGGGCCCAGGCTATTCTGGCCAGCTTGTTTGCCAGAGCACAAGTGACGACAAAGTTGCTTTTCCTACACAGTAGATCCCTGACCCAATCGGCCAATTTGCCAGACTGGTGTTCCAGTTTTTGTATGAATACCCTGGCACATTGAACCAACAAAGTTCGGATCTTTTTGTTACCTCGCTTACTAATTCCCAGCAATGTCGTCCGACCTCCCGTGCTGTACTGTCGAGGCACTAGCCCTGTTGCCGCCGCAAAGTCACGACTGCTGGCGTACTGCTTCCCGTCGCCAATCTCAGTTGAAATAGTACTCGCTGTCAGTGTTCCGACGCAGGGAATGCTCAGCAAGCGCTGTCCAATCTCATCTTCGTCCAACTTTCGTTTCAACTGGGATTCCAAATCTTTAATCTGCTCAACAAGATAGTGATAATGATGTTGTAATTTCAGCAATAACTGGCTGAGGTATAGAGGCAAACTATTGTCCTCAAGAAGGGTACTCAGTCGGCTAATAACGGCAGCTCCTCGTGGAACGCTGATGCCAAATTCCAGCAGAAAAGCATGCATCTGATTGGTTGTTTTTACCTTATCCTGAACCAAGGATTCACGGACACGATGCAGCGCACGCATTGCCTGCTGAGATTCAGTTCTGGGCTGTACAAAACGCATAGACGGACGCGATGCAGCTTCACAAATAGCTTCGGCGTCGACAAAGTCGTTTTTGTTACTTTTAACGAATGGACGGACAAATTGTGGTGATATCAGCTTAGGAAAATGCCCCAACTCTTCCAACTTGCGTGCCATAAAGTGAGAGCCACCACAGGCTTCCATTGCGATGGTTGTAGCGGGGCATGTCGCCAAAAATTCGATTAACTTTGGCCGTGTAAATTTTTTACGGTAAACAGCCTTGCCGCGACGATCTTGGCAATGAATATGGAAAGAGTTTTTACCCAGATCGATACCAATGAGCGCAATGTTTTCCATGATAGTTCTCCGAATGAAAGCCTATCCTCAGCATAGTACCGGGAAGGAGGGAGTGACCATCTCATTAAATATCCTACGCTAAGCTTGTTTCTTAATCTGGCATGACGGGCAACTTTGAGCGACGCAGACGTTATACTACCTTCCCTGGCAGTATTGATCTGGTAATGATGCCCCTAACTTAGATCATTCGAACTGAAGAAATATTTGGGAAAAACAGATATAAAAGCCCGGTAATCCATCCGGGCGTGTCTGGTTATCAGATTTTGGCCTGATTGACCCGTGCAGAGAGCTCCTGATGACTTTCTTTTCTTTCGCTGTAGCGGTCGGACAGGTAGGCTGTGTGCCCTTTCAGGAGTAACGTCATTTTGAACAACTCTTCGGTAACGTCGACAATCCTGTCATACCAAGGTGAGGGTTTCATGCGCCCTTCATCATCAAATTCCTGCCATGCCTTTGGCACTGACGACTGATTGGGGATGGTGAACATCCGCATCCAGCGGCCAAGTACCCGCATCTGGTTCACCGTGTTAAACGACTGTGAACCACCACAAACCTGCATGACCGCCAGCGTTTTGCCCTGGGACGGACGAACAGCACCTTCACTCAGGGGTATCCAGTCAATCTGGGCCTTCATCACCGAGCTCATGGCGCCATGTCTTTCCGGAGAACTCCAGACCATTCCGTCACACCACCTGGCCAGCTCGCGGAGTTCAAGCACTTTGGGGTGACTTTCGGGCGCATCATCGGGTAACGGCAGACCGGATGGGTTAAAGATTTTCACCTCAGCGCCCATCTTTGCCAGCAACCGCCCGGCCTCTTCCGCTGCAAAACGACTGTAGGACCGCTCTCGTACTGAACCGTACAGGATGAGAATTCGCGGCATGGTTTCGTTGTTGCCCGTAAGTTTGCTGGCAAGCGCATCATCAAAATAAGCCGGTTCGACTGCTGGTAAGTCGGTCATAAAAAATCTCCATTTCATAAGCTATGCTTTAAAAGTTATCACATATGAAATACCATATGTATTGTTATTTTTTACGAGGTTAAGCATGCTACAGCCTGTTCAGCTTTTTAAACTGCTCGCCGACGAGACCCGTTCAACTATCGTGATGCTTCTCAGGGAGTCCGGTGAAATGTGCGTCTGTGACATCTGTGCGGCAACCGCAGAGTCTCAGCCAAAAATTTCTCGCCATATGGCCCTTTTACGTGAAGCCGAGCTGGTCATCGACCGTCGCGAAGGAAAATGGGTGCATTACCGACTGTCGCCACACATGCCAGCATGGGCTGCGGGTATTATTGATACAGCCTGGAACTGTGAACGAGAAAACATACGCAACAAGCTCAGTAGCGTGGCATCTGCCTCCTGCTGATGGCGATATATATCCGAATAAACAAATGTGAATGGAGTTTCTGATGTTACTGGCTGGTGCTATCTTTTTATTCACGCTCGTCCTGGTTATCTGGCAACCCAGAGGGTTGGGAATTGGCTGGAGTGCCTCACTGGGCGCAGGTCTGGCATTGCTGACTGGCGTCGTTCATCTGGGGGATATTCCGGTGGTCTGGCAGATAGTGTGGAATGCGACCGCCACCTTTATTGCCGTGATTATCATCAGTCTTCTGCTCGATGAATCCGGCTTCTTTGAATGGGCCGCACTGCACGTTGCCCGTTGGGGGAATGGCCGGGGGCGGCTGCTCTTCACCTGGATCGTCCTGCTTGGCGCGATGGTCGCGGCACTGTTTGCCAACGACGGTGCGGCACTGATCCTGACGCCTATCGTTATCGCGATGCTGCTGGCGCTGGGGTTCAGCCGGGGAGCAACCTTAGCGTTTATAATGGCCGCAGGGTTTATCGCTGACACGGCAAGCCTGCCGCTGATTGTCTCAAATCTGGTTAACATCGTCTCGGCGGATTTCTTTAAGCTTGGTTTCTCCGAATATGCCGCCGTGATGGTCCCGGTTAACCTGGCCGCGATTGCGGCTACGCTGGTGATGCTGCATTTGTTTTTCCGTAAGGACATTCCCGCCGTTTACGACGTTTCTCTGTTGAAAGAACCGAAAGACGCTATACGTGATGTGAATACCTTTAAAACCGGCTGGCTGGTTCTGGTGTTGCTTCTGGTGGGATTCTTCGGACTGGAGCCGCTGGGCGTACCGGTCAGTCTGGTCGCAGCCGCTGGTGCATTGCTTCTGTTTGCTGTTGCGAAAAAAGGGCATGCCATTAACACCGGTAAGGTGCTGCGTGGTGCGCCCTGGCAAATCGTTATCTTCTCGCTGGGGATGTACCTGGTGGTCTACGGCTTACGAAATGCCGGTCTGACCCACTATCTCTCATCCGTGCTGAATCAGCTGGCAGAGCAGGGATTATGGGCAGCAACGCTGGGTACGGGCTTCCTGACGGCCTTCCTGTCATCGGTGATGAACAATATGCCGACCGTGCTGGTTGGAGCGCTGTCGATTGATGGCAGCACAGCGACCGGTGTTATCAAAGAAGCGATGATTTACGCCAACGTCATCGGCAGCGACCTGGGGCCTAAAATTACCCCTATCGGCAGTCTGGCAACATTGCTGTGGCTGCACGTTCTTTCGCAGAAAAATATCAAAATTACCTGGGGATATTACTTCCGGGTGGGCATTGTCATGACAATCCCCGTGCTGTTTGTCACGCTGGCAGCACTGGCGCTTCGTCTGTCTTTCACTTTGTAATGAGATACTGATATGAGCAACATTACCATTTATCACAACCCGGCCTGCGGCACGTCACGCAATACCCTTGAAATGATCCGCAACAGCGGTACAGAGCCGACCGTTATTCATTATCTTGAAACCCCACCATCACGAGCTGAGCTGGTAAAACTCATTGCGGATATGGGGATCACGGTACGAGCGCTGCTGCGTAAGAATGTCGAACCTTTTGAAGCGTTAGGGCTGGCGGAAGACCGCTTTACTGACGAGCAGTTAATCGACTTTATGTTGCAGCACCCTGTTCTGATCAATCGCCCTATCGTGGTAACGCCGCAGGGTACCCGGCTATGCCGCCCTTCTGAAGTCGTGCTGGATATTCTTCCCGATGCGCAGAAAAGCGCGTTCACGAAAGAGGACGGTGAGAAGGTAGTTGATGAAAAAGGTAACCGGCTGAACTAAACGTGTTCTGGTGACGAAGGGCGAGAGAACTCGCCCTTTTTTATTTAAGATAATCAGTGCTAACGGAGGATCAGAAGCGGTTGCTGTGTCTTTTGCAGCATTTCGGAGGTATGACTACCGATAAAGAACTGCCGCAACCTGGAATGACCGTAGGCCCCCATCACTATCAGATCGACAGCATTTTCCTCGGCGTAACGAATAAGCGCATCCCCGACTGATTGCCCGGTAAGATGTGTTGTGCTGTTTTCTATACCCGCGTCACGTAAAATTTGCTGTGCGGTCAGCAGCTCTTCCTTCTTACCGTTTACCATGACAAGGTGGCACTCCAGCCCCCTGAGTAAGGGACTCATCGTCAGACGTTCCAGGTTACTCCTGCTTTCTTCACTGCCATCATAAGCCAGCATGACTCTGGAAGGCACTGAGTAGTTATCCGGAACAACCAGCAGGGGTTTCTTTTGCAGACGAATAACGCTTTCCAGATGAGAGCCTACCGGATGCTGGCTACCCCGACGCCCCAGCACCATGAGACGAAGGTCGCTCAGCTCTGCCAGAACTTCATCCGGTGTACCGTGTTTTTGCATCAAAAGCACATCCGGGCTTCCCTGTTTTTGAAGCAGTTCAGCACAACTTTCCAGTATTGCTTTCCCCTGGGCCATCAGCAGGCGATTACGTTGCCCTTCAATTTCTACCAGCTCATCGGTCAGCAATTGCTGACTGTCTATGCCGAGAGTGCCGGTCAGGTCTGACACTACCGGGGTGCTGTCTTTTTCGATAACGTGCAACAGTGCTAGCTGTGATTGTAAAGTGCGGGCTGCCCACGCCGCATATTCACACACTGACCGCGTTGAAAGTGAACCGTCCACACAGGCTGTAACAGTATTATTCATAGTTTTCCCTCCGGTCTGTTAATGACCGCCCATCAGTTTTTCGACTTCTTCAGGTTTATCGTGAACACCAAACCGGTCAACGATGGTGCGGGTGGCTTCATTCATCCCACGTATCTCAACCCCGGCGCCCTCTCTGCGGAACTTAATGACCACCTTATCCAGGGCGCTGACGGACGTGATGTCCCAGAAATGGGCATGTGAAACGTCTATCACCACATTCTCAATCGCTTCACGGAAATCAAAGTGGCTCGTAAAGCGGTCTGCTGAAGCAAAGAATACCTGGCCGGTGACGGTATACGTCCGGCTCGTCCCCTCCAGAACTGAGGTTACACGCATGAACCGGGATACTTTAGTGGCAAAGTTGAGCGAAGCAATCAGTACACCGGTCAGCACACCGAAGGCCAGATTATGTGTTGCCACCACAACCGCGACGGTGGCAAGCATGACCACGCTGGTTGAAAGGGGGTGTGTCCGCAGGTTGGCAATGGAGCGCCAGGAGAATGTCCCGATGGAAACCATAATCATCACCGCGACCAGCGCTGCCATCGGGATTTGGGAGACCCAGTCGCGCAGGAACACAATCAGGCAAAGCAGCACCACGCCCGCCGTGAGGGTTGAAAGTCGTCCGCGTCCACCGGATTTTACGTTGATAACAGATTGCCCAATCATCGCGCAGCCTGCCATTCCTCCGATAAAGGATGTGCAGATGTTCGCGATGCCCTGAGCTTTGCACTCCCTGTTTTTGTCGCTTGGCGTGTCGGTCATGTCATCCACGATAGTGGCGGTCATCATCGACTCAAGCAGGCCAACCACCGCAAGCCCCGCAGAATAAGGCAGGATGATGAGCAGCGTCTGAAGATTTAAAGGCACGTCCGGGAGCAGGAAGACCGGCAGACTGTCGGGAAGTTTCCCCATATCCCCGACGGTTCGCACATCCAGATGCAGCCACATGGCAATCCCGGTCAGCACCACGATGCACACAAGCGGTGAAGGAATGGTTTTGTTGATATAAGGGAAGAGATAGATGATCCCCAGCCCTGCCGCAGTCATGGCATAAACATGCCATGTCACATTGGTCAGCTCAGGTAACTGGGCCATAAAAATCAGTATTGCCAGTGCATTAACAAACCCCGTGACCACTGAGCGTGAAACAAAACGCATCAGCCCGCCAAGCTTCAGATATCCGGCTATCAGCTGGAATACCCCGGTCAGTATGGAGGCAGCCAGTAAATACTGTAAGCCATGATCTTTAACCAGCGTCACCATCAGGAGAGCCATTGCACCGGTGGAGGACGAAATCATCGCCGGACGTCCGCCAAAGAAGGCCATAACGAGAGGAATACAGAACGCCGAGTAGAGGCCCACCTGGGGATCAACACCGGCGATAATGGAAAAGGCGATCGCTTCTGGAATGAGTGCGAGCGCGACAACAATACCGGCCAGAACGTCACCACGGACGTTACCCAGCCAGTCCTTACGCGTCGAGGACAGCAACATAGTAATTTCTCAGTTTTTAAATACAGTCAGCCCTGGAGGGCTACATTTTTACGTACGGTAAAGCACATCCGCAGACGGGATGTTATTGAGTGCGTGCTGAGGCTCGCTCAGTACGACGGAGGAAGGAAAAACTCAGGGTGGCGTAATACGCATAGCGGTTGTCAGATTCTCCAAAGCGAGAGTGCATGTATTGCCGGGTCTGTTGCCCGGGATAAATGAGAGGCATAGGGTCTGATCCAGGACCAAACCAAAGCCGCTCAATACTATAAACAAATTACAGGCAGGGTCAAATCTGGGGTTTAGTACATAAGTCCTCCCCAACAAGTGATACACATATTTTGCTTTGAAATGCCTGGCACATAGCTGGCCGTCAAGCTGGAGCTACATTCATGATGATTGCTGTCCTGCTTTTACCCGGAGTATGGTTTGCCGGGTAGTATTAAATTCCCGGGCAATGGCGCTGATGCTGTTCCCGGCATTAATACGAGCGATCACTGTAAGTTGCTGTTCTTCATTCAGTGCAGAAGGTCGACCAAACCGCTTCCCAGCTGCTTTCGCTCTCGCAATACCTGAATGTGTACGCTCAAGAAGCAAATCCCGTTCAAACTCCGCCACCGCTGAAATCACCTGCATCGTCATTCTCCCGGCAGCGCTGGTCAAATCAACACCTCCGAGCGCCAGGCAGTGAACACGAATATCTGACGAAGCCAGTTGCTCAACAGTTTTTCTTATATCCATGGCATTACGCCCAAGACGGTCCAGCTTGGTGACGATCAGCACATCACCATTTTCCATGCGATCAAGCAGCCGGATAAATCCGGGACGTTCGCTGGCAGCAACCGAACCACTTATATGTTCCTCAATCAGTCGCTGGGGTTTGATGGCAAAACCCGCCGCTTCAATTTCCCTTCGCTGATTCTCGGTGGTTTGCTCAAGAGTCGAAACCCGGCAGTAAGCAAAAACTCGTGACATATGAAACTTTCCGTACGAAATGGATGTCCGAATTATAGCGCCTGTACGAAATGAATTTCACTTACTTTCGGACAGATATATTAGAAGGTGTACGAAACCGACCGGTTTCAGTCAGTGCGAATGATAACTTTAGTGAACTATGTGCATGGGAAGCATTTATGCCACGGAGACAAATACTCAGTAGTGAAGAAAAAGAACGCTTGTTGATTGTGCCGGATGATGACGTATTTCTGACGCGCATGTGCTTTCTGAGTGAACATGACCTCGCGCTCATTAATAAACACCGCAGGCCAGCTAACCGTCTGGGCTTTGCAGTTTTACTCTGTTATTTGCGAGGACCAGGGTTTCCTCCCGACAAAAGTATTTCACCTCACGACGGTGTTGTCTTCAGGCTGGCGGCTCATTTGAAAGTCCAGTCTGATTTGTGGGCCGAGTATGCATCAAGAGAGGTCACCCGCTGGGAACATCTGGCTGAACTCTACCGCTACCTGGAATTATCCCCTTTTAACCGGGCGCTGCAAAAAACCTGTATTCGCCACCTTTATCCCCACGCCATGCGGACAGACAGAGGTTTTTTACTTGCGGAGGAAATGCTCTCCTGGCTCCACAATAATAAGGTTATTTTCCCCTCTGTTGAAGTGATCGAACGAACCCTGGCCGAAGCAACAACACTTGCCGACAGGGCGGTTTTTTCTGCGCTTACCGCGCAGCTTGAACCAGGGCATAAAGCGGCACTGGACCGTCTGTTGGTATCTGAGGGTGAGCAACCTTCACGGCTGGCCTGGCTGCTCCAGCCTCCGGGAAAAATTAATGGTAAAAATGTCCTGCAACATATCGACCGGTTAAATGCGATTGAGTCGCTGGCACTCCCTGACGGCATTGCACTTTCCGTTCACCAGAACCGACTCCTGAAACTCGCACGCGAAGGCAGGAAAATGAGTAGCCGGGATCTGGCAAGATTCACGGATGTTCGCCGTTATGCCTCGCTGGTTTGTATCATATCGGAGGCCAGATCCACCCTGACTGACGAAGTTATTGATCTGCACGAGCGTATTCTGAGTAGTCTGTTCAGCAGGGCAAAACGTACTCAGGCCGAGCGGCTCCAGCAAACGGGAAAGCTGATTCAGAGTAAACTGAAGCAATACGTTACCGTCGGACAGGCATTACTTAACGCCAGAGAGTCCGGGGAAGATCCCTGGGCCGCAATAGAAGACGTCCTTCCCTGGCAGGAATTCATCAACAGCGTGGAAGAGACGCGGTTCCTGTCACGTAAGGACAACTTCGACCCGTTGCATCTGATCACAGAAAA